>NZ_RCUV01000007.1 GCF_003667545.1 Mycetocola manganoxydans
GTGAACGTGAGACGGAGCATCCGCGGCGGCTTCTGTTGTCGCCAGCGCACGGAAAACCGCCACGTGATGCGCGTTAGTGACAATTGAGCGCGTCGGGTGCGTCCCGACAGGCCCAGGCGGGGCGCACGTGCCTCGAGTTGCCCCACTATCTCGTTAACGACGTCGATTCACCACGAAGCGTCGCTCGCCTCGGCTGGGGAAGCGTTTCGTGGCGATTCGGCACCCACGCTCGCGTTCATGAGCGTCGATCGGTCCGAAAGGGTCGTTCGCGGCATCGACCGGTCCGAAAGGGTCGCTCACCGTCGGTGTTGGCAGCCCTTCCGGCCCGATCGAGGAGCGGATGCTGCTGGGCGCGCCACGTGACATCCGTCCCGTGACGACTCGGCTCAGACCGAGCGACCCTGGGGCGTCGAGCCGTCGCGGAGCTCCTGCGCGAGCGCTTTGACGACGGTCGTCAGATCTCCGTCGTTGGCCTCAGCGATCCGCAGCTGACGGATGTAGCTCGCGCCGTCGTCGAGTATCGACACGATCGACGCAAGCTCAGCGGAGCAGCGCAGACGCTCAGCCACCGGGGCCAGAGTGACGAGCAGGTCGCGGATGTCATCGGTCACGGCGCGTTCGTTCCCGTCGCCATCGAGGATGATCTGGGCGTCGAGGCCATAGCGGGCCGCACGCCATTTGTTCTCGCGTACGAACCACGGCGGCAACACGGGGAGCGTCTCGCCGGCATCCAGCAGGCTGGAGAGATGTTCCACCAGGCAGTGGATGAGGGCAGCAACGGCGGCGAGCTCGCGGTGGGTGGACGCACCATCGCAGAACCTCACCTCGAGGGTGCCCCAGTGCGGTGATGGGCGGATGTCCCAGCGAACCTCGGTGAAGTCGTCGATGATGCCCGGGCGGGTCATGTCGGCCACGTAGCCCTCGAAGGCTTCCCAGTCGGACAGCTGGTACGGCAGTCCGGCCGTCGGCAGCTGCTGGAACATGAGTGCCCGGTTCGAGGCATAACCGGTGTCGGTTCCGGTCCAGTACGGACTCGACGCTGAGATCGCCTGCAGGTGGGGAATGTAGCTGAGCATGGCGTTGAGGATCGGCATAACCTTGTCCCGATCCTCGATGCCGACGTGCACGTGCACGCCCCAGATCATCATGTTCCTGCCCCACCACTTCGTGCGCTCGATCAGCTTGTGGTACCGCTCCTTGTTGGCGACGGGCTGGTCGTACCACTGGCCGAACGGGTGGGAGCCGCTCCCGATGATGTCGATGCCACGGGGAAGAGTGACCGCGCGCAACTCCTGCAGCTGGCCGTCGAGGTCGCTCACGGCAGCGCCGACCGTCGTGTGCACTCCGCTCACCAGCTCGACGGTGTTGAGCAGGAGCTCCCCGGTGATCCTCGGGTGAGGCTGGCCGTCGGGGGAGTGCAGGGCGAGGAGGACCTCTTCCGCGGCCGAGACGAGCTCTCCGCTGTCCCTGTCGACGAGGGCGAGTTCCCACTCGATGCCGACGGTCGATCGCTCTGACCTCGCGAAGTCGATGCCCATGCTGGAGTCCGTCCGATCCTGCCGGAACCGCCCCGGCACCGTTCATCTTTCCATGCCGAGCCTAAGCTTGAACAATGACAGTCGAGAGAGAACGTCCCGTCCGCATCGGTGTTCAGATCGCACCCCAGCACGCGCCGTATGCCGCCATCCGCGACACGGTCGCCGGCCTGGAGGATATGGGTGTCGACATCCTCTTCAACTGGGATCACTTCTTCCCGCTCAGCGGTGAACCGGACGGACTGCACTTCGAAGCGTGGACGATGCTCGGCGCCTGGGCAGAGCAGACCAGCCGCGTCGAGTTCGGCACGCTCGTCAATTGCAACAGCTACCGCAACGCGAACCTGCAGGCCGACATGGCGAGAACTCTCGACCACATCTCGGGCGGGCGTTTCATCTTCGGTACCGGCGCGGGCTGGTTCGAGCGGGACTATGACGAGTACGGCTACGAGTTCGGGACGCCGGGCTCGAGGATCGCCGCGCTGGGGGAGGCTCTTCCGGCGATCACCGACCGGTGGACGAAACTCAACCCTCCGCCGACCCGCAGGATTCCGATCATGATCGGCGGAGGCGGCGTGAAAAAGACGCTGCGCCTGGTCGCGCAGCACGCTGACATCTGGCACAGCTTCAGCTCACCCGAGGTCCTCACTGAGAAGCTCGGCATCCTTCAGGGACACGCGGATGCCGTGGGTCGCGACATCTCGGAGATCGAGATTTCGACCGAACTGAAAGGGAGGGATGAAGCGACCGCGGATGAGCTGCTCGCGCTCGGCACGACGATGTTCACCCTGGGAATCAGCGGGCCGGATCACGACCTCGATTCCGTCCGGCGGTGGCTTGCCTGGCGTGACGGTGTGACGGGCTGAAGCGCGCCGCAAACTGCTGGTCACACTGCCCGCAAATATCTGACAGAATGGTTAGTCGAGTCTGCACTCGCCCGACCCTCTAATCAGGCGCTGCAGCAATAAGAGCTTTCGGACCGAGTGTGCCCCCACGCAGCCGGTGACGAGCACAATCACACAACAAATAACTTTCAGGAGAATTGTGTCTGTCAAGATTCGTTTGAAGCGCCTGGGCAAGATCCGCGCACCGTACTACCGCATCGTCGTCGCCGACTCACGCACCAAGCGTGACGGTCGCGTCATCGAGGAGATCGGTCAGTACCACCCCACCGAAGAGCCTTCGTTCATCGAGGTCAAGTCGGAGCGGGCTCAGTACTGGCTGTCCGTCGGCGCCCAGCCGACCCCTCAGGTCGAAGCAATCCTCAAGCTCACGGGCGACTGGGGCAAGTTCAAGGGTGACAAGGACGCTGTCTCCACCGTCAAGACCAAGGAGCCGAAGGTTCCTTTCGTCGCCGACGAGAAGAAGAAGCCTGTCCTCAAGCCCAAGGCTGAGAAGCCGGCCGTCAAGGACGAGGCTCCTGCCGAGACCGAAGCAGCTCCGGCTGTTGAAGAAGACAAGGCGTAACAATTGCTCGCACCTGCTCTCGAACACCTCGTCAAGGGGATTGTTGACAATCCGGACGACGTGACCGTCGTAGCGCAGAGCTCACCACGCGGTGAGGTCCTCGAGGTTCGCGTGAACCCCGAGGACCTCGGCCGTGTGATCGGCCGTTCAGGCCGCACGGCAAAGGCGCTCCGCACTCTCGTCTCCGCTCTCGCCGATGGTCGCCGCGTCCGCGTCGACGTCGTCGACACCGATTCCTGACGTGAGCGCCGCCGAAACACCAAAGACCCAATTGCGGGTCGGACGGCTCACGAAGGCCCACGGGCTCAAGGGAGCCCTCAAGCTTGAACTCTTCACCGATGACCCGGCGCGCCGGTTCGTGCCGGGGGCGGTCTTCACCCTCCAGGTTCCGACCGGTTCGCCGTGGCACGGCAAGTCCCTCACCCTGACCGAGTTGCGCTGGTACAACGGCCACCCGGTCGGTTTCTTCGAGGGCGTTCCCGACCGGTCCGCCGCTGAGACTCTCGTCAAGGCGATTCTCTGGATCGAACAGGACTCGGCCGAAGCATCCCCGGAAGAAGACGCCTGGTACGACCACCAGCTCGTCGGACTCGCTGTGCACCGCGACGGACAGAAGGTCGGAACCGTTGCCCGGGTCGACCACTTCCCGGCGCAGGACCTCCTCATCGTCACGACGGCGACCGGCGACGTCATGGTCCCGTTCGTCAAGGCGATCGTGCCCGCCGTCGACGTCGCCGCAGGCATCGTCACGGTCACGCCACCCGCGGGTCTCTTCGAAGAACTGCCCGATGATGACGACGAAGCAGACGACGTCACCGCTCCGGAGCCGACGGATGCCGATGGCACCGTCTCCGAGAGCGCGGATGCTGCGGCGCAGGTCCAGGAAAACGCCGAAGACGACAAGAACTGACTCTGTCGTTCCTGCTGGCGCCTCAGCGCCTCGGATCGGGCGCTCAGACGTCGATGCGATAGCCGCGTTTGATGACGGTCTGCACCAGGCCACTCGCCGGGAGCGATTGACGTAACCGGCTGAGCGCGACCTCGAGTGCGTGGTCGTCGACGCTCCCCGGAAGCTGAGCGGCGAGCTCGGTCCGGGGAACCACAGCGCCTCCCGCTGCGAGCAGGGCCCGGAACAACGCCAGCGCGGCGGGAGGGAGCTGCGTGCGAACGCCATCGATCTCGACGACGCTGCCGCGGAGTGCGACGCGTCCGTGGGCGGTGTCCAGGGTCCGGATCCGCTGGGTCTCCAGATGTTCGCAGACCAGCCGGATGAGTGCGCCCATCCTGAATCGCTCGGGCTGGATGGGATTGATTCCCGCGGCCAGAAGCGGTGCTGCCGTCACGGGTCCGACCGCGGCAGCGAGCACATCCGAGCGGAACGCGTCGACGAGCGCAGCGGAACATCCGAGGAACTGGGCCGCACCGAACAGGGCGTCGACGGCGGGAGCGCTCGTGAACGTCACCGCGTCAAGCTGGCGAGACACGACGGCATCCACGAGGCGGTGAACGCGTTCGTCGTTCTCGTCCGGAGTGCGCCACCGGTACGGGGCAACCGTGAGAACCGTGTGGCCGGCAGCCCTCAGGCGGGTCAGCTGGCCTTCGTCGGTGTAGCCGTGAAGCTGCACGGCGACCGTCACCCCCGAGGGAAATCGTTCGAGCGTCAGCGACACCAGTGACGCGGTTGTCTCTTCGTCGCTCATGCCGACATCGTTGAGGCCGGCAGCGCGGATCCCGCCGCGGGCTTTGGGTCCCCGCACCAGGATGGCGGTGTCGCCGAGCGCGTCGAGAAGGTCCTGCCCGAGACCGGCAGCGTCGGCGGCTTCGAACCAACGGCGGATGCCGTACGACGTCGTGCCGAGGAGAACGTCGGGTTTCGCGGCGATGATCGCGCGGGTGTCATCGATGAGTTCACCGTCGTGCTCGGACGGGGCGATGCGCAGCGTTGGGGCGTGAAGAACAGAGGCGCCGCGCCGCTCGAGTGCGTCGATCAGATCCTCGGCCCTGCGGTCGCTCGTGACCCCGATACGGAACCCCTCGAGCTGATCGGGCCGGAAACCGGGAACCGGGGGCATCGCATCCGTCATCTCTCTCACTCCGACAGCGAAGCCGCGGTGTCGAGCAGGCGGGAAGCGGCCGCATCGCCGGAGTCGGCGAGGCCGACGACCTCTCCGATGACGAGGACCGCTGGAGACCGTACGGCAGCGGCGGATGCCACGTGGAGCGCTGTGGCGAGGGTCGCGACGGTCGTGCGCTGGGTCGGGGTGAATCCCCGCTCGATGATCGCAACGGGCAGCGTCGGGGCGAGACCGTGCTTGAGCAAACCCTGCGTCAAGGTCGGAAGCGTGGCGACCCCCATGAGCACGACGATCGTACCGCCGAGGCCGGCCAGGTGACGGTGCTCGTCATCGCTGAGCGGAGCGTGTCCGGAGACGACGGTGAAGAGATGGGTGACCCCACGCGCGGTGACAGGGATGCCTGCTGCCGCGGGAACCGAGATCGCACTCGTGACGCCGGGGATCACGTCGACGGGGATGCCGGCGGCGCGGCAGGCAGCAACCTCTTCGGCGCCGCGACCGAAAACGTACGGGTCACCCCCCTTGAGCCGAACCACCCGCGATCCTGCCTGGGCGTGCTCCACGAGGAGTCTTTCGATCTCGGTCTGGCCGATCGGGTGATGTCCGGGCGTCTTGCCGACATTGATGAGGTGCGCGTGCGGAGCGAGCTCCGGCAGGGTGTCATGCGGCGCGAGGCGGTCGTACAGCACGACGTCTGCGCTTCGAAGCGCCTCGACAGCGGCGACGGTGAGCAGCTTCGCGTCACCCGGCCCTCCGCCGACGAGCGTGACCGAACCCCTGGTGGATGTCGTCATGTCTCGCTCCGAACCGGGATGGTTGTTCCCGACAGAAGGATAGCCTTTCCGCTCTTCCGTTCTTCCTGTGTTGCAGGACGTAACTGTCCGCGTTCCTCGACGCGCGCGAGGCTGGGGTCTGCGCTGTCCGGTGCGTTGACGAATGAGCGGAACTTCTTGAGTCGCTCCGGGTCGGCGAGGGTGGCAGCCCACTCGTCTTCGTAGTTGTCCACGTGAGCGGCCATCGCCTGCTCCAGCTCCTCGGCGAGCCCGAGTGAGTCCTCGACGACGACGGCGCGGACATGGTCGATCCCGCCGTCGAGGTCTTCCATCCAGCGCGCCGTGCGCTGCAGCCTGTCGGCCGTGCGGATGTAGTACATCATGTACCGGTCGATGTAACGGATCAGTGTCTCGTCATCGAGGTCAGATGCCAGGAGCTGGCCGTGGCTGGGCTGGAAGCCGCCATTCCCGCCGACGTACAGGTTCCAGCCGCCATCCGTCGCGATGACGCCGATGTCCTTTCCCCGTGCTTCGGCACACTCCCGGGCGCAGCCGGAAACGCCGAACTTGAATTTGTGTGGGGCCCGAAGACCGCGAAAACGAAGCTCGAGGCGGATCGCCATGCTCACCGAGTCCTGGACGCCGAACCGGCACCACGTCGACCCGACACAGCTCTTGACATTGCGCAGGGCTTTTCCGTAGGCCTGACCCGACTCGAACCCGGCGTCGACGAGGATTCTCCAGATCTCGGGAAGCTGGTCCAGCCGCGCCCCGAACAGGTCGATGCGCTGTCCGCCGGTGATCTTCGTGTAGAGCCCGAAATCGGTGGCGACCTGCGCGATGACGGCCAGTTTCTGCGGGGTGATCTCGCCGCCCGGGATCCGGGGAACCACCGAATAACTTCCGTCCTTCTGCATGTTGGCCATTGCACGGTCGTTGGTGTCCTGAAGCGTGCCTCGCCCCGAGTCGAGGATGTGGCCGTCGGTCTGGCTGGCGAGAATCGACGCCACCACCGGCTTGCAGACATCGCAGCCACGGCCCGTTCCGAAACGGGAGACGATCTCGTCGAACGAGCGAAGTTCGAGCACGCGAACGGACTCGAACAGCTCCTGCCGCGAGAGCGCGAAGTGCTCGCAAAGCGCGCGTGAGATGGCGACTCCGGACTTCGTCAGTTCGGTCTCGAGGATCTTCTTGACGAGCGGGACGCACGAGCCGCACTGGGTCCCCGCACGAGAGCATGCCTTGAGATCCGGGAGCGTGGTGCACGCCTCGCCGTTCACACCGTGGACGGCGTCGCGGACCTGCCCGACGCTCACGTTGTTGCACGAGCAGGCGAGTGCGGTGTCCGGCAGGTCGTCGCCGGCCGGGGCGTCGACACCGGCAGCGCTGAGGTACGCGGCGGGTTCGTTGGCGAGTACGGAACCGAGCAGCGGGCGGAGCGACGCGTAGGGCGACGCGTCCCCGACGAAGATGCCGCCGAGCAACGTCTTCGCATCGTTCGTCGTGACGATCTTCTGGTACAGGCCGCGTGCCGGGTCGGCGTAGACGATCTCGAGCGCGTTCTCCGTCGTGGCGAGGGCATCCCCGAAGCTCGCGACATCGACGCCGGACAGCTTGAGTTTGGTGGCGTCGTCGACGGAGGTGAACTCGGCGGCTCCACCGAGCAGCCGGTCGGCGACGACCTCGGCCATGGCGTTGGCGGGGGCGACGAGACCGGTGCACACGCCGCCGAAGGAGGCGACCTCGCCGATCGCCCAGACCGACTCCGCGCTCGTCGCGCAATCGGTGCCGATAGCGATCCCCCCGCGGGCGCCGAGGGTGATGCCGGCTGACGCAGCCAATTCATCGCGAGGACGGATGCCGATGGCGAAGACGACGATGTCGGTGGGCACCGACTGGCCGTTGCTGAATTTGACGCCGATGACGGATGCTCCGTCGTCGCTCGTCAGGACGGCTCGCGGTCGGGTTCCGAGGTGGAGTGTGATGCCCTGACCGGCGATGATCCGGCCGAGCGCTTGTCCGGCACCTTCATCCAGCTGCGCCGACATGAGCCACGAGCCGGAGTGCACGATGGCAGTTTCGGCGCCGAGCCGGGCGAAGCCCCCTGCCGCCTCGAGCCCGAGCAGCCCACCGCCCGCCACGAGAACGCGGGCCGGCCTGCCGTGCTGGGCCGAAATCCTCTCGACGTCCGCCACGAGACGGTCGACGTCATCGATCGTCCGGTACACGCGGGCCAGGTGTGAGCCCGGGATGTCGGGGACCGGAGCGGATGAACCGGTCGCAAAGACGAGCGCGTCATAGCGAAGGACCTCGCCGGACGCGGTCGTGACGGTCCTCGCGGCGGTGTCGACGGCATCCGCTCTCGTCTCTCGGTGGAGGACGACATGGTCGCTGTCCCACACGCCTGACGGAGCGAGTGTGAGGTCGACGGGGCCATCGAGCCGTGTGCTCAGGGCGACCCGGTCGTACGGCAGATGCTGTTCCTCGGAGATCACGCGCACCCGCAGCGTGCGCTCGGAGTCTCGCGCGTGCAGGGCGTCGGCAAGCCGGTGGGCGGCGGGACCGCCGCCGAGGACGACGACCTCCCTCACCTGAGGATCTGGCTCGTACGTTGTCGGTGTCATGTGCCGTCCTTACTTTCGCAGCGCCGGTGTCTTTGGCGATGTTGAGAAGCGTATGCAGCCGCAATTTCTTCGCGGTGTCTCACGTGTAACCCCCGGTCACCAATCCCGCACACCAGGACTTGCGCGCTGTGAGGTCGGTTTCACACGGGCGAAACACAAGGACACCGGTCACCGAAACATGCGGCACATAGCGTCGAACCCGACACAACGGTCCAGCCGGGCCGGGGGACTGAGGAGCAGAGATGACACTTCTTCTGGAAGACCGCGACGTTCGAACCGCAGAAGCCGAGTGGGTTCCTGCGTGTCCCGTCGCCGACCTCGAACCCTCCTGGGGCGAGGCGGCGCTGATCAGGGCACGGCAGATCGCGCTCTTCCTGCTTTCGCCGCGCGAGGTTTACGCCGTCAGTCACCGTGACCCGTCGACGTCGGCGCACGTCATGGCGCGGGGGATCGTGGGATCCAGGGGTGACCGGCCGACGATCGCTTCTCCCCTGCACAAGGAGGTGTACGACCTCGGCAGCGGCGAGTGCTTCACTGACCCGACTCTGCTCCTCGAGACGTTTCGCACCCGCATCGTCGGCGGCATGATCGAGGTCGAGGTCCTGTCGTGACGGTGATCGCGCCGCCACGGACCGCCACGCGCGCCGCGCTCGTCGCGATCTCGCACGGAACCAGTTCACCGGCGGGACAATCCGCGGTGGCGAGGCTCGTCGCCGCCACGGCCGAAAGCCTCGGATCCACAACGGTCGAGGGCGGATTCGTCGACGTTCAGCAACCGGATGTGCCTGCCACACTCGGCCGGCTCCCCCCGGAGCAACCGGCCGTCGTTGTTCCCCTTCTTCTGTCAGCCGGATTCCACGTCCACGTCGACCTCGTCGATGCGGCGGCAGAATCAGAGTGTGTCGCTGTGATCGCTCCAGCGCTCGGTCCCGACGACCGCCTCGTGACCCTGCTTGCACGCCGCCTGTATGACGCAGGTCTCCGCGAGACTGATGCGGTTGTGCTCTGCGCTGCCGGATCAACGGATGCCCGCGCGGTGGCCGACTGCCGGGAAACCGCGGGCCGCCTGTCGACTGTCCTGAACCGGGAGGTCACCGTCGGCTTCATCTCAGCCGCCTCGCCGCCGATTGAAACTGCTGTCTCCTCCGCGAAAGCGGCCAACCCCGCTGGGCGCGTCGTCGTCTCCACCTATCTCCTGGCCCCCGGATACTTCGCGGACCTCGCGCACCAGACGTCCGCTGATCTCGCCACCGCGCCTCTTCTCACCGAGTTCGGCGAGGTACCGGACGAGCTCGTCTCCATCGTGCGAGACCGCTACCTCGACATCCTCGCCGGACCGGATTCTGTTCCAGCGGGCGGGGAGCACCGCATCGGGAGGCGCTGACTCCGACGTCGATCCGGTGCCTCCGCCTAGAGTGGACGGAACCCGGAAGGACCGATCGTGCAGAAGACATCACTCACAGCTCTCGCCAGAACCCAACTCGAGGCCGCGCGCTCTGCCTCAAGCGGTCGCAGCGCCACAACCATCTACGGCGGACACGAGCACTCGCTCCGGCAGACTCTCATCGCGCTCAAAGCCGGCGAGGAGCTGGCGGAGCACGCGAATCCCGGCGAGGCGACCCTCCAGGTCATCGCCGGGCGGGTCAGATTGACTGCGGGGGAGAACAGCTGGGGGTGCTGGGTCGGCGACCTGATCACCATTCCGGACCGCTCCCACAGCCTCGAAGCCGAGGAGGACTCGGTCATTCTGCTGACCGTGGTCAAATCGGTCTAAGCGCTTCGCACACGCGCATAGGCTTTCAGCATGCGCATTGATATCGTCACGATTTTTCCGGAGTTCTTCGACGTTCTCGATATCTCGCTCCTCGGCAAGGCCCGCCAGACCGGACTGATCGACCTCGGCGTGCACAACCTCCGCGATGCCACGACCGACCGTCACCGGACGGTCGACGACACTCCCTATGGCGGAGGCGCAGGCATGGTGATGAAGCCGGAACCCTGGGGGCAGACGCTCGACAGCATCCTCGACGAGAAGAAGAACGCGGATGCCGGTCCTCTCGTCATCTTCCCGTCACCGGCCGGCGAGGTCTTCACCCAGGCGATGGCACGAGAACTGGTCGATGAGGAGCACCTGGTTTTCGGTTGCGGTCGGTACGAAGGCATCGACCAGCGGGTGTTCGACCACACGGCAATCCGGGCACGCGTGCGGCTGGTGAGCCTCGGTGACTACGTGCTCAACGGGGGAGAGGTCGCCGTGATGGCGATGATCGAGGCGATCGGACGTCTCATCCCTGGCGTTGTCGGCAACCCGCACTCCCTCGTCGAGGAGTCACACGAGGACGGTCTGCTCGAAGCTCCCAGCTACACCAAACCGTCGACCTGGCGGGGACTCGACGTTCCGCCGATCCTGCTCAGCGGAAACCACGGCGCGATCGCAGCATGGCGGCGTGAACAGCAACTCGAACGCACCCGCAGAGTGCGCCCGGACCTCCTCGATCGCGCGGCGAACGAGGGGGAATCTCCCAGTGCCCGGCCCTAGGCTTGAGCCATGATTCTTCGCCGGGTTTTTCGCAGCTGGATGTTCATCGCTGCGGTCGTGCTTCCCATCTGGCCTCTGATCGGCTGGGGTATCTTCGGCGGCGGTGGGTGGGAGTTCCTCGTCCTGATCATCTCGATGCCGGTCCTCTTCATCGCAATGCTCACCGTCGCCGGCCTGATCTGGGCGCGCCCGACGGTCCGACGGGAGAAAGCTGTCTCCTGGTACGACGTCGGTGCCCTCACCCTCTGGCAAGCGTCCGTGATCGGTTTCGGTTTGTTCGGCCCGGCGTCGAACGCGTTCGCCGTGCTCGGTGTCCTCGCCGGCATCGCGACGTTCTGGCTGGTTCTGTGGGAGTTTTTCACGGATGCCAAAAAGCGCGCGAGAGAGACACTCGCGGAGTTCGAGCAGATGGCGGCCCGCCCGACTCTCCGCCCCAACCGTCCTCGCGGCGACGCGGAAGAGATCATCGTCATTCAGGAGACGCGCGACCGTCCCGGGCAGTGAGCCGCGCTTTTGCGCGGAGCATCCACTTCGTGGCAGAATAGACGATTGTGCCGCGGCCAGACTCTGCCACAGGGGAGCCAGCGCTTTCGTCCCGGATTTCCGGGGCGGCGGACACACCCCCAATCATCCCTGAATTCGTAGTCGACCTGTGGCGGTTACAGAGAGCGAAGTAACATGCACATCCTCGACAGCGTCGATGCAGCATCCCTCAAGTCCGACATCCCCGCATTCCGCGCAGGCGACACCGTCAAGGTGCACGTCAACATCGTTGAGGGCACCCGTTCTCGAGTCCAGATCTTCCAGGGCATCGTCATCGGCCGACAGGGTGAGGGCGTCCGCGAGACGTTCGCCGTCCGCAAGGTCAGCTTCGGTGTCGGCGTCGAGCGCAAGTTCCCGGTGCACTCCCCGGTGATCGAGCAGATCGAGGTCATCACCCGCGGCGACGTGCGCCGCGCCAAGCTATACTTCCTGCGCGAACTGCGCGGCAAGAAGGCAAAGATCAAGGAGAAGCGCGATAACTAAGTCCCGCGACTTCCGTTCCACGTGAACGAACCCCGAGCTCCCCACCCGTAAACTGGTGGGGAGCTCGGGCGGTTAAATGACAGAAACAACTATGCCGGCGGACGATCTGTCCGCCGCACCACAACGGCACTCCCGGCGACGGGGAACGCTGCTGTTCCTCCGCGACATTCTCATCATTTTCGTCGTCGCCCTACTGGTGTCGTTCCTCGTGAAGACCTTCCTCGTCCGGTCGTTCTACATCCCCTCCGCGTCGATGGAGGAGACTCTCCAAATCGACGACCGCATTCTCGTCAACGAACTCGTGCCAGACGTCGTCGGCCTCGAACGAGGCGATGTCGTGGTGTTCCGTGACCCGGGCGGGTGGCTGCCGCCGAGCGCGGACCCTGAAGTCCCACCGCTCACCGCCGCTGCAGACTGGGTGCTTTCCCTCGTCGGTCTGTCCGCATCCGACAGCGACGACCATCTCATCAAGCGACTGATCGGGATGCCAGGGGACCACGTCGTCTGCTGCAACACTCTCGGGCAGATGACGGTGAACGACGTTCCCCTCAGCGAACCGTACGTCACCCTGCCGGCAGGGACGACGGATGTCTCGGAGCTCGCCTTCGACGTCGTCGTTCCCGACAATTCGGTCTGGGTGATGGGCGACAACCGGTACAACTCACGGGACTCCCGCTACAACCGGGAGCAGCCCGGCAACGGGTTCGTCCCCGTCGACAACGTCGTCGGGCGCGCGTTCGTGATCAGCTGGCCCACCGCGAACTGGGGTTGGCTCGACAACCACCCCGAGGTGTTTGCGGGGATTCCCGGACCGAAAGCATCCGAATGATGGCCGTCGCTGACCCCTCCGACCTCGTCGAACGGGAGTTCTTCGGCACAGGGACCCGCTTCGTCATCGGATGCGACGAGGTCGGCCGCGGGGCGATCGCGGGACCCGTCGCGGTCGGCATGGCCGTCGTCGCCGCTGACTGTGGACCACATCCCGCTGGGCTTCGCGACTCCAAACTGCTCAGCGAGAAGCGGCGGGTGGAACTCGACCCGCTCGTGCGCGACTGGGTTCTGTTCTCCGCCGTCGGGATGGCAGACGCGCAGGAGGTCGACGAACTCGGTATCACGCACTGCCTCGGTCTCGCCGGCAAACGCGCGCTTCGGCTGCTCCACGACCAGGGCGCGGACATCGCCGCAAGTATCATCCTTCTCGACGGGAATTCCGACTGGCTCAATCCCGTGCTCGCCAGCCCACTCGACGTTCGGACGCGCATCAAGGCAGACCGGGATTGCGTGTCGGTTGCCGCGGCATCCGTCATCGCGAAGGTCCACCGAGACAACATGATGATCGCCTCCGACAGCGTGTCACCCGGCTACGGCTGGAGCGGCAACAAGGGGTACGGGAGCGAAGATCATCGCGAAGCGATCAAGTCGCTCGGTGTCACCTCGATGCACCGGAAAAGCTGGCTCGTCGCCTACGCGTAGGATGGATGCACCATGGAAGAAGACGAGTTCGAGGACTACGACCGCGAGGTCGAGCTTGCCCTGTATCGGGAGTATCGCGACGTCGTGTCGCAGTTCAAGTTCGTGATCGAAACGGAACGACGGTTCTATCTCGCGAACGGCGTCGACCTCGTCCGCCGTGACACCGAGCACGATTTCTACTTCGAGATCACCATGAACGACGTGTGGGTCTGGGACGTATACCGCTCCGACCGTTTCGTGAAATCAGTGCGCGTGCTGACGTTCAAGGACGTCAACATCGAAGAGCTCTCGACGCGCGACTTCGAACTGCCCAAGGAACTCGCCCTCGACGAGTAGTCCTGATCACTCCGACTGCAGCGCGTACCCGACCGCATCGTCGAGAGACAGAGCCTCACCGTCCGCCCTGGCGCGGCCGAGTGCTTCTGCATCCTCACCGTCGAGCAGCGGTGCCAGATAGCGTTCGTGGAACGAGAAGCGATTCGCGCCGTAGAGGCCCGATTGCTTTCTCAGCTCGTCCGCCGTGCGGAACAACCGTGCCGCTCGATCAACGTGCCTCGTGATTGCCGCGATGGCCGTGAGTCCCTCCAGCCCGTAGACCACCCCCTCGGCATGACCGATGTGAGCGGCCGTCGAGAGGCTCTGTTCGAACAGCGCCCGGGACTCGGCGGTTCTCCCGGCAACGAAGTTCGCCCAGCCCAGGTGCTGTAACGCCACTGTCGACCCCAGCTCGTCCTTCGCCACGTGCGTCAAGGCGAGGCTCTGCTCGAACTGTTCGATCGCACGGGGCACGTCGTTTCTCAGGAGGGCGACGCGGCCGAGCGTCACGAGTGCCATGGCCTCACCCCAGCGATAGCCGGCTGACCGCAGCAGCTCGACACTGCGCTCGAGTGACTCCTCGGCGTGATTCGTGTCTGGGCTTCGGTCGGCCAGGATCGCGAGCGCGAGAAAGATGAGGGCAAAACCTTCGCCGACGCGGTCGCGCGAACGATGGAAGAGCTCGACGCTCTCGGTGAGCCCAGGAACGACCCGATCGCTGGCCTCATGCCAGAGGGTGATCGACCGCGTGAAGTACAGGGCGATGGCGCGTGTGCGGTCAGGAAGCGGCGAGGCGGCACTCAGAACCTCATCCATCCACGCCCTCACCTCTCCGAGCAGGCCACCGACCCACCAGTAGATCAGTAGGCACCACGCGAACCGTGCGACGGTGACCTGATCACCCGAATCGAGCAGATGTCGTGCCGCTGCACGCAGATTGTCGCGGTCATCATTGAGCAGCGCGATGACCTCCCGCTGGCGTGTGCCCTCGAGATCGTCCTCCACCGCCTCAGCGATGGACACGAAGTGGCGGGCGTGTGCATCCCGGGCGGCTGGCAGTTCACCCGACGCCTCGAGTTGCTCGAGGGCATATTCGCGGACCGTCGCGAGCATCGAGAAGTGGGGACGGTTTGACCGGTCGAGCTCCCGGACGAGACTGTTGTCGACGAGGGCCCCGAGCGCGGGCAGGATGTCGAGCGTGTCGCCGGTGATATCCCCGGCGACGGACTCGACGGCGTCGAGAGAGAATCCACCGGCGAACACCCCGAGTCGTGCGAGAAGCCGTTTCTCGTCGTCGCCGAGGAGCTGGGTGCTCCACTCGATGGTGCTTCTCAGGGCCCGCTGGCGCTGGGGAAGGTCACGCGCTCCGCCGGAGAGAAGGGAGAGCCGGCGGTCGAGCCGGGTCAGGATTGCGGCGGGAGGAAGCATCCGGATCCTCGCGGCAGCGAGTTCGAGGGCGAGTGGAACTCCCTCGAGGGCGACGCAGATCGCGGCGATCGCGTCGATGTTCTCAGGCGTTGCATCGAAATCGGGTTTGACCGCGCGCGCACGTTCGACGAACAGCTGGACGGCGGCGGTCCTCTTCGCGGCTGTGACGCTGACCGAGCGCCGGGTGTCCGGCAGTGCCAGTGGGCCGACGTCGACGGCATGCTCGCCGGAGACCCGGAGGAGGGACCGGCTGGTCACGAGGAAGGTGACGCCGGGGGCCGTCGACAGGAGCGAGACCAGCACGGGCGCTGCATCGAGAACCTGTTCGAAGTTGTCGATCACGATCAGCATGCGTCTTTGCTGGAGCGCCGTCTTGAGCTTGTCGAGAATCGGCTCGTCGCCGGTGTCGAGGACCCCGAGCGCTGCGGCGATCGCATTCGGTACGAGCGCCGGGTCCTGCACGGGAGACAGATCGGTGAACGCGACGGCGCAGTCAGGTTCCGCTGCCAGCCGATTCGCCAACTCGACGGCGAGACGAGTCTTGCCGATCCCACCGGAACCGAGAAGGGTGACGAGGCGGACGGCGTCATCGTGGAGAAGTGTGCTCGCCGTCTCCAGCTCGGCGTCGCGGCCGATCAGCTGGGTCAGCGACACAGGGAGACTGGCGATCTTGCGGGAGGGTACAGCGACCGGTTCCGCCGGCGTTCCAGCGGGGACAATCCTGGACTGATCGAACCGCTCAGCGAGGAGAGTGGCCAGGTCCGACTCGATGAGCTTGCGAAGCTCCTGCGGCGTCGAGAACGCTTTGTAGGCGGCACGGTCATCGTCGCGGATCCGGTTGAGCAGCTCCCCGAGGCGCTCCTCCCGATCGGGAGCCGGTTCGCGGATGTAGATGAGTTTCGGGAAGTCGGGTGCGAGGTTGTACTCGTCTTCGAGCCCGGAGACGCTTTCGCCCGGAGCCACCCAACCGTATTTCTCGGCATAGATCCCGACGAAGACGTCGCTCTGTTCGAGGTACGCCCGGTACAGGTCGCGCGGTGGGTGGGGGCGTGCCCCGAGCTCGAACATGACCGGCGCGAGGTGGAGACGTTCGATCGCCAGGCGCGCGAACTTTCGCTCGAGGGCGAGTTCCTTCAGGGTGGAACTGACGAAGACTCGCAACCGTTGGTCGGGTGTTCGGATAGCACCCGTGGTGTGCGTCATGAGGGCATTCTCCCGCTTCGGCGCGGCGCGGTCCAGACCATAACTGAGGGTGGCTCAGGTTGTGGAGCCGAGGATGCGGCGCTGCAGCCGCCCCATCCACAGGTCGAGGTCGGCTGCGCGCGTCTCCACAGTTCGACGTCAGCGCGATCCGGGCCCCTCGATGTGGCCCACGATCGACGGGTGGAGGCGCTCATGGCAGCAAAGGACGAACTCGGCAGGCGGGGAGAGGACCTCGCCGCCCGCTTTCTCGAGGATGCCGGCTACCGGCTCCTCGAGCGGAACTGGCGGTGCAGGCAGGGCGAGATCGACATCGTCGCGCGAACGGCGAACACCCTGGTTTTCGTCGAGGTGAAGACGCGCTCCGGTCTCGCGTTCGGACACCCGTTCGAGGCGATCACCGCGACGAAGCTCGCGCGACTGCGGGGGCTGGCTGCCGTGTGGTGCGCTGAACACTCTCCGTCCGTGGCACGGATCCGGCTCGATGCGATTGCCGTGATCGTGCCGCGCTCAGGTCAGCCGGTCGTCGAACACCTGCTCGGGGTGTACTGATGGCGGTCGGGAGAACCTGGTCCGTTGCGCTGCTCGGGCTCGAAGGATCACTCATCGAAGTCGAGGCGGACATCTCGGCACAACTGCCGCGGTTCGTGATCATCGGTCTCGCCGACAAGTCGCTCGGCGAGGCCGAGGGCCGGGTGCGGCAAGCCGCCACGAATTCCGGATGCCGTCTCTCCGGTCAACGGATCACCGTCAACCTGTCGCCGGCGAGCCTTCCCAAGAACGGGTCGGGCTTCGACCTCGCCATCGCGCTCTCCTGTCTTGCAGCCGACGCAGTGGTCTCCAACGACTCGATCGACAGGGTCGTCCACCTGGGTGAGCTGGGACTCGACGGACGTTTGCGGCCGACCCCCGGCATCCTTCCCGCTGTCCTTGCCGCGATGCGAGCCGGTCGTACGACCGTGATGGTGCCAGTGGGTAATGAGGACGAAGCGAGGCTTGTGCCCGGTATCCGGGTCGTCGGGGTTGCGTCGCTTCGCGAGGCCGCCATTTGGCACGGTGCTGATCTGGAACCGTATCCGGTCGAGCCGATCGTGCAGCCGGAACCGGTCGGCGTCACGGAACCCGAGCTGGACCTTGCCGAGGTAGTCGGCCAGAACGACGCGGTGCAGGCGCTTCTCGTCGCTGCGGCCGGGGGCCACCACCTGATGATGCTGGGGCCTCCCGGCGCGGGTAAGACGATGCTCGCAGCGCGGTTGCCCGGCATCCTTCCCGATCTGACGGTCGGGGAGGCGCTTGACGTCGCCTCGATCCGCTCACTCGGTGGAACGGGCGTGGGTCGCAGCCTCGCCGTGAGGCCCCCGTTCGAGAGCCCTCACCACACCGCGACAGCGGCGGCGATTCTCGGTGGGGGATCGAGAACGATCCGGCCGGGGGCGGCGGCGCGAGCCGCGCACGGCGTGTTGTTCCTCGATGAGGCCCCCGAGTTTCAGGCCAACGTCCTTGACGCACTCCGGCAGCCCCTCGAGTCAGGGAAGATCAGCATTCATCGGGCGAACGCTGTCGCACACTTTCCGGGGCGCTTCCAGCTTGTCCTCGCCGCCAACCCCTGCCCGTGCGGTCAGTACGGCGCGAAGGAGAACACGTGCGTGTGCCCGCCGAATGCGATTCGGCGCTACCTCGGCCGGGTGTCAGGGCCGCTGATGGACCGGATCGACATTCAGCTCCGGGTGCGCCGGATCACCGCCGCTGAGCTGGCGGTTTCCGGGAGCAGTGAACGTCTCACCAGTACGAGGGCGCGGGAGGTCGTGGCCGCCGCGCGCATGAGAACCGCCGTGCGACTCGCGCACACCCCGTGGACGACGAACGGGCAGGTGCCCGGGCCATGGTTGCGATCCGGGGATCGGAAACTCCCTCGGGACGTGACCGCTCCGCTGGATCGCGCCCTGGAGCGGGGCAGCATCACCATGCGCGGATACGACCGCGTGTTGCGAGTCGCCTGGACGCTCACCGACCTCGATGGGACCGAACGCCCGGATTCGGCCCAGATCGGACGCGCTCTGTTCCTCAGGAAGGGGATCTGACATGACACTTTTCGGACTGGACAGGCGAGAGGTCGAGACGGCGCTCACCCGACTCGGTGTGGAGTCAGACGACGGCACCACCGCCGAGCTGTTCGCCCGTGCTGCGTGGAGCGGCATCGCTGAGCCGGGCGACAGCATGGCGGGATTCCTCGTCTCGCACGTGGGAGCATCCGGCGCCCTGACCATGCTCATCGATCACTGGTCCACTGCCCGGATTCTGGATGCCGTCGCCAACGGCATCGCGGGGAGCGATCTGCAGGCTGTCGCCAGCCAGGTGGAGAACGCCACGGCTCGGTGGCGGCCGCGGCTCGACTCCCGATCGGCACTGCAGCAACTGTCCCTCGCCGCCGCATGCCACGCGACACTTCTCACGCCGGGGAACCCCGCGTGGCCCGATCGGATCGATGACCTCGGGCTGCACACGCCCCTCGCCCTGTGGGTGCGGGGAAACCCGGCTGCGCTCCGGTCGACGTCGAGGTCCCTCGCTTTGGTCGGTGCTCGTGCGGCGACCGGTTACGGCGAGCACGTCGCGACAGAGGCCGCGAGCGGACTCGCCAGTCGCGGGTTCACGGTCGTGTCGGGCGCCGCCTACGGGATCGACGGCATGGCGCACCGGGCAGCACTCGCAACGCAGGGCACGACGGTCGCATTTCTCGCCGGCGGCGTCGATCGGCCCTATCCGAGCGGGCATTCCGTTCTGATCGGGAGGATCATCGAGACAGGCGCGGTCGTCTCCGAGATTCCGTGTGGTGGCGCGCCATCGAAATGGCGCTTCCTGCAACGGAATCGGTTAATTGCAGCGGTCAGTGAAGCGACCGTCGTTCTCGAGGCCGGCTGGAGGTCTGGATCCCTCAACACCGCCGGACACGCTGCTGCGCTCGGCCGCCCGCTCGGGGCCGTCCCCGGGCCGGTGACGAGCGCCGCGTCGGCCGGATGCCATCGGCTGATTCGCGAGTACGGCGCCGTCTGCGTTACGACGGTCGACGAGATGGTCGAACTCGTGGGTGACAGTGTTCCCGGAGCGGAGCCGGGAGGGGGAGGCCGCAGCTCAGACGAGATCCGTGTGCTCGACGCTCTCAGCGTCCGCTCGGTCCGCACCCCCGAAGACGTCGCCGTGCGAACCGGGCTCCCCGTCGACACCGTTCACTCCGCACTGGGAATTCTCGAACTCGACGCACGTGTCGCCGAACGCCCAGGCGGCTGGGTATACCTGCCCCAGGCACGCTGACCCGGGCACACGTCGGAGGAGGGAGAGCCGTAGAGTCGAACGCATGGCCCTCATCTATAACGCTGACATTCGTCCCTCCAAGCTCGAGCTGGTGCAGGCGTGGGCGCCGACTCAGTCGTGGTTCCCCCGCGACGGAGACGATGCCCTCAGCAACGTGGGCGCCTACCGCTTCGACGACCCGGCGGGCGAGGTTGGGATCGAAACCCTGCTCCTGTCTCTGGCCAATGGCACCGTGATCCAGATCCCCCTCACCTATCGGGGCGCGCCACTCGAGGGCGCGGAGAAGCACCTCATCACAACCATGGAGCATTCGGTCCTTGGCGACCGGTGGGTGTACGACGGTGTCGGAGATCCGGTCTACGTCGCCGCGACGGCCAACGCCGCTCTCACCGGCGGGTCACAGGCAGAGCTCCTCGTTTCAGCCGATGGGTCGGACTCCGTCGTGCGCCGCGAACCGACCGTGTTCGTTGCGGGAAGCGGCACCGAAGCATCCGCCGGGACTTCACCGCCCGCTGCGACCGTCGTCGTGCGCAATAAGGGTGGCGTGACTCTCGCCGAAATGGGCGAGATCCGGCTCGCGATCGCCCGGGTGGTCTCAGGGTCAGCGCTCGCCGCGTTCACGGATGCTGAGACGCTTGCTGGAACGTGGGCCGCCCAGGACGCCGCCGTGCCGCTCGTCGCCGTCTGGCGCGGATAACTCCACGCGTCACTGCGACAACACGCCGGTCAGGAAGTCGACCTGATCCCTGAGCAGCCGGTCGCGGGTATCGGGGGAGTAGACCTCAAAGTGCGAGACCGGATAGGTGACCTGCCGACCGCGAGGAGCACGCGCGGCCAATTCGCTCACGAGCTCGACCGGGGCTTCCTGGTCGCCCGCCGCGGCGCACACCAGGAGCGGAGCATGAACGAAGGGGGCCGAGTCGGCCGGGTGGTACCTCATCATTGAGAACAGCACGCGGGGAGCAGCCTGATTTCGCCAGGTGGGGCTGTCGAGGCTCGCGATGGTCTGCTCGGCGGCATCGGAAGCCATCACGGCAATCGTGTCTCTCGGGCCGACCGCTGGAATGTATGCGGGTGGCCGGCCGAGCATTCCGCGCAGGCGGTCACGGGTCATCGCGAGGAGCAGACGCCTGGTGGTGCGGGAGCTGCGGCCGCGGACGGTGCGGGGGAAACCGTTGAAGGGAACCTGCGCGATCACAGCGGCGACGTCGAAACGGCAGGCAGAGGCAACGACCGCGTGACCGCCGCCCAGTGATGTTCCCCACAGCACGATTCGAGACGAATCAAGCCGCGGGTCGGCTCCGACGTAATCCATCGCAGAGCGGATGTCTGCCAGCTGGCCGGCGATGTCGATCACCTGGCGCGGCGTTCCATCGCTGATACCGAAGGAACGATAGTCGAAGGTCAGAACCGCGAGACCGGCATCGACGAAGGCCTGGGCGGCGGCCCGGATCGAGGGAGTGTCCTGGGTCCCCGAGAAACCGGTGCACAGGATCACCGCGGGGAGAGGATTCCTCTCCTGCGGGAGCAGGAGCCTTCCGCGGATCGTGGTGTCCGACGTCGCAAAACGGATGTTCTCCTCGACCGGCATTGAGGCCCTCCCGTCGCAGCTCCTCCGGCTACGCTGCGCCATACGGTACCGTATGGTCTTCGCTCGAGCCACCCCTCCTGCAGGGCTTCGAGGTGCCGTACTGAATGGTACGGTTCCCCCATGACTGAAGCGCGGAACCGGTGGCTGGACGAAGGAATCAGGGTGCTCGCCGAGGAAGGTGCTTCGGGCGTCCGAATCGATCGAATCGCTGCGCGCCTCGGGCTGTCCAAGGGGTCGTTCCACCATCATTTCGCTGGCGCCGCCGGTTACAAGCGTGCCCTGCTCGAGCACTTCGAACAGATGTCGACCGAGATGCTCGACGAGGCAATCGCCGGAGCGGGGGACGCGGGAGTGCACGCAGTTCTCGACCGACTCACGCGCATGGTGGGACCCGGATCCGGCAGCCACTATCGCCCCGAACTGGAAGTGGCTGTTCGCGCCTGGGCCACCTCCGACGAGGACGTGCGTGCGGTGCAGGGGCGGATCGACGAGGCGCGGGTCGCGGCGCTTTCACGGGTATGGCGTCCGTACGTCGGAACGGACGCGGATGCCAGGACAGCCGCGTTGCTCCCGTATCTCGTCTCCGTCGGGGCTGCTGTCGTCTCACCGCCGGTGAGCGCAACCGAGTTGCAGCGGGTCTACGAGATCCTTCTCCGCCTCGTGCCCGAGGGGAAACCAGCTCGAAGCTAGATCCGGTCGTCTGGGCTCTTGCTCGCTTCCATACCATCCGGTATGGTATGGGCATCGACCGAGGAATCGACATGACCGCTGCTCTTCTTCCGGAGCCCGCCTGGCCCCTGGTGCTGCTCGCGCTCATTCAGATCGTCGACGGAATCCTGTCGCTCCGCCCCGTCTCGTTCGTGGCGAAATGCTGGGAGGACGTCGGCTGGCCGCGCAGTCTCTGGTGGGTGATGTCGCCGATCAAGTTCGCCGCCGCAGCCGGCCTCCTCGCCGGCATCTGGATCCCGTACCTGGGTGCGGTGACCTGCATCGCACTCGTTCTCTATTTCATCGTTGCGATCTCGATGCACATCCGGGCGCGGGATTTCGGCAGGAATCTGTTCCTGAACGCGAGCGGCATGCTCCTTCTCTGCACGGCGACTCTCATCTTTTGCTTCCTGGTCTGACCATGTGCGGGTGAGTCTGCGGCGCGACACCGAGCGGATGCTGGATTGTGGAGGAGTGAAGATTCTCCTGGCTGTTGCGCGTTACATCGACCACGTGTCGGTCGAGCGTCAGTATTCCGCTGCAACCAGTCGTGCGTACGAATCGGATCTCGCGGCTTTCACCGCCTTCGCCTCGGATCGAGGAGTTGAGGACGTCGGCGCTGTCGACCTTGAACTATTGAGGGACTGGCTGTGGAAGTCAGCGCAAGCAGGACTCGGGCACGCCACGATCTCGAGACGTTCGGCCTCGGCACGTGGCTGGTCGGCGTGGCTGGCCAGGAACGGTCACATCCCAGTCGACGTTGCCGCCCGGCTGCGCTCCCCGAAGACCGCGCGGTCCCTTCCGCACGTGGTCCAGCGCCCCCACATGGATGGGCTCCTCGACGCGCTTGCGGAAAAGGCGGGGAGCGGGGATCCAGTCGCGATGCGGGATTCGGCGCTCATCGAGCTCCTGTATGCCAGCGGCCTGAGGGTGTCTGAGCTGTGCGGACTCGACGTGGATGACGTCGACCTCGACCGCCTCACCGTCCGCGTCCTCGGCAAGGGATCAAAAGAGAGGGTCGTGCCGTTCGGGGTTCCGGCGCATTCCGCGCTCGTCGACTACCTCCGCAACGCCCGCCCCGTTCTCCTTTCCCGCACGCCCACGCCGCCACCAGCGGTCTTTCTCGGTGCGCGCGGCGCCCGCCTGAATCCCCGCAGCCTCTACAACGTCGTCAGCAGAGTCCTCGCCTCGGTCCCCGGCGGATCGCCGGCTGGCCCGCACGCGCTGAGGCACACCGCTGCGACACACCTTCTCGATGGCGGAGCGGACCTTCGGGCTGTCCAGGAGCTTCTCGGGCACGCGTCGCTCGGGACTACCCAGATCTACACCCACGTGTCGATGGAGCGGCTGAAGGAGAGTTACCGAACCGCGCACCCCCGGGCGTAGCCGCCGTCACCGACCGAGCGGCAGTAGCACCGCTCGCTGCACAGAAGTGAGCAGCGCGAGAGGATTCACGTACTCGCCGTGAAGCCGAACCCCGAAGTGCACGCACCTCTCGTCACAGTGCCCACCGGATCCGACGACGCCGACACGATCGCCCGCGAGGACCACGTCTCCCGCTGCGACCGTCGCTGCGACCGGTTCGATGCTCGACACCAGCCCACCGTCGTGTCTCACCGACAGCACCGGACGGTCGACGACGATTCCCGAAAACGAGACGACGCCGTCCGCGGCGGCGACAACCGCTCCGCCGGTGACCGCAGGGACATCGATGCCCCGGTGACCCGCCGAATAGGGAGTGGGGGGAGCTTCGAAGGGCCGCAGAAGCTGGTGAGGAGGGGGAGTCGGCCACTCCCACGGCGAAGGCTCCACTCGGGGCGGGGGCGCCGCCTTCTCGCCGGCAGCGGGAGCAGGGCCACCCAGCACGAGAACAGCCACAGCGACCAACGTGACGGCGACGTGCACCGTGCCAGACGGCATCCTCATGGAGGACGATTCTTGCCCCCTCCTGCTGGCCCCACCGACTGCTCGGGAACCAGTGGAGAACGACATGGACGGATGCCGCGGGGGAGGAGTGGGACGCGCCCCTCGTTCCTGTATGCTGAAGGAAGCATCCCGCGTGTCGGGATGACTACGCGTGCCCATTCGGCCAACACACCCACTCGGTCCTTTCTCTTCGGAGCAGGGCGGATGTGCGCCGGGCACCAGGACCAGAGGCCATTCGGCTCCCTGGAAAAACCGATCGACGCCTGCCCGGAACGGGCGCGTCAGAACAGGAGAACGGCTCATGGCCGTCGTAACCATCCGCCAGCTGCTCGACAGCGGCGTGCACTTCGGGCACCAGACCCGCCGTTGGAACCCGAAGATGAAGCGCTTCATCTTCACGGAGCGTTCCGGCATCTACATCATCGACCTTCAGCAGTCGCTTGGCTTCATTGACAAGGCATACGACTTCGTCAAGGAGACCGTCGCCCACGGTGGCACCGTTCTCTTCGTCGGAACGAAGAAGCAGGCACAGGAAGCGATCGCCGAGCAGGCGACCCGCGTCGGCCAGCCCTACGTCAACCAGCGCTGGCTCGGTGGACTTCTCACCAACTTCCAGACGGTGTCGAAGCGTCTCGCTCGCATGAAGGAGCTCGAGGAGCTCGACTTCGAGGACGCCTCGAAGTCAGGCTTCACCAAGAAGGAACTTCTCATCAAGAAGCGCGAGCTCGACAAGCTTCACAAGTCGCTCGGCGGAATCCGCAACCTCACCAAGACGCCTTCGGCTCTCTGGGTTGTCGACACCAAGAAGGAGCACCTCGCGATTGACGAGGCGCGCAAGCTTGGCATTCCCGTCATCGGCATCCTCGACACCAACTGCGACCCCGACGAAGTCACCTACCCGATCCCGGGCAACGACGACGCCATCCGGTCGGTCGGCCTGCTTACCCGCATCATCGCGGACGCAGCTGCTGAGGGCCTGATCCAGCGCCACCAGAAGCCCGAAGAGGGCGCCGCTCCTGTCGAGCCGCTCGCCGCATGGGAAGCTGAGCTTCTCGGTGCCGAGGCCGACAAGACCGAGGCTGCCGAAGCACCTGTCGAGCAGAACGACGCCGACGCTGAGGTTGCAGAGAAGAACGCAGCCAAGGGCGAAGACGCACCCGTCGAGACCGTCGCCGTTGAAAGCGACGAGAAGACCGAAGAGCGCCTCGAAGCTGAAGCGACCGACGCTGAGAAGCAGCCGGCCGCCGACAACAACTAACCCGAACGAGGAGTGCAATAACTATGGCAAATTTCAATCTTGCTGACGTCAAGGCTCTTCGTGAGCAGCTTGGCACCGGAATGGTCGACACCAAGAACGCCCTCGTAGAAGCAGACGGCGACATGGAGAAGGCCACCGAGATCCTGCGTCTCAAGGGTGCGAAGGGTAACGCGAAGCGTGCCGACCGCTCCACGAGCGAGGGCCTCGTTGCCGCCAAGGACAACGGTTCATCGACGACATTGATCGAGCTCGCGTGCGAGACCGACTTCGTCGCGAAGAACGACAAGTTCGTCGCTCTCGCCGACAAGGTCCTCGAAGCCGTTGCTGCTTCGGGTGCCGCTTCGGTCGAGGAAGCACTGGCAGCGTCCGCTGGAGACAAGACCGTCGCCCAGCTGATCGACGATGAAGCCGCGATCCTCGGCGAGAAGGTTGAGCTTCGCCGCGTTGCGCTCGTCACCGGCGAGAACTTCGCCGTGTACCTGCACAAGACGTCGAAGGACCTGCCCCCGCAGATCGGAGTCGTCGTCAGCTACACCGGCGAAGACGCCGAGACCGCTCGGGCCGTTGCCCAGCACATCGCGATGTTCGACCCGCAGTACCTCACTCGTGAGGATGTGCCGGCCGAGGTCGTCGACAAGGAGCGCGAAATCGTCACCGAGATCTCGAAGAACGAGGGCAAGCCCGAGGCGGCACTGCCCAAGATCGTCGAAGGTCGACTGACTGGCTTCTTCAAGCAGGTCGCACTGCTCGAGCAGGACTACGCTCGCGACAGCAAGATGCAGGTCAAGAAGGTTCTGGCAGACGCCAACCTGACTGTGACGGGCTTCGCCCGCTTCAAGGTCGGCGCGTAGGTTTGCCCTGGGAGTCCGGATCACACTGTGATCCGGACTCCTTTTTCATGAGCGCTCGACGAGCGCACGCAGTAGCTTTGTCAGGGATCCACGAAAGGACGACGACGGATGTCAGCACCCACGAAGAAACGCAGGGTCCTTCTCAAATTGTCGGGAGAGTCCTTCGGGGCCGGTTCGCTCGGTGTGAACCCCGACGTCGTCAGTGAAATCGCGCGCGAGATCGCCGAGGCCGCGAAGACGGTCGAAGTGGCCATCGTCGTCGGCGGAGGAAACTTCTTCCGCGGCGCTGAACTCTCGCAGCGGGGCATGGACCGCGGTCGTGCCGATTACATGGGAATGCTCGGCACAGTGATGAACGCACTCGCCCTCCAGGACTTCCTCGAGCAGGCCGGCGCCGAAACTCGAGTGCAGTCAGCCATCTCCATGACCCAGGTCGCCGAACCGTACATCCCTCGTCGCGCCGAGCGCCACCTCGAAAAGGGTCGTGTCGTCATCTTCGGTGCCGGGGCAGGACTGCCCTACTTCTCCACAGACACGGTTGCCGCCCAGCGTGCGCTCGAGATCGACGCCGACATCGTGCTCGTCGCCAAGAACGGCGTCGACGGGGTGTACACAGCCGACCCGAAGCTCGACGCGAACGCCACCCGGATCGACACGATCACCTACCAGGAAGCGCTGCAGACCGGCCTCAAAGTCGTCGACTCCACCGCGTTCAGCCTGTGCATGGACAACGCCATGCCCATGCAGGTATTCGGTATGGCACCGGCCGGAAACGTCACCAAGGCGATCCTCGGGGCGAGCATCGGCACACTCGTCAGCAATTGAGCTGACACAAGTTTCCGGTAGCGGCCCGTCTAGAATGGGTGCGGTACTACACGTAACAAGAAGGAGTCGCCGTGATCGCGGATGTATTGACTGACGCAGGAGCCCGTATGGGAAAGGCCGTCGATGTGGCCAGGGAAGACTTCGCAACGGTGCGCACCGGTCGAGCCAACCCGCAGATGTTCCAGAAGACGCTGGTCAACTACTACGGCACGCCGACCCCACTCGAGCAGCTGGCCTCCCTGCAGAACCAGGAAGCACGCACGCTGATCGTGGCGCCGTACGACAAAGGTGCGCTGAAGGATATCGAGCAGGCTATTCGCGACATCCCGAACCTCGGTGCCAACCCGACGAACGACGGCAGCATCGTACGGGTGACCCTGCCCGAGTTGACCGCTGATCGGCGCAAAGAGTACGTCAAGATCGTTCGCAACAAGGGCGAAGACGCCAAGGTCGCCGTCCGCAACATCCGCCGCAAGGCGAAGGACGAGCTCGACGCGCTCAAGAGCGAGGTCGGAGACGACGACGTCGCGCGTGGCGAGAAGGAGCTCGAACAGCTCACCAAGACGCACATCGACCAGATCGATGAGGCCCTGAAGCGTAAAGAGTCCGAGCTTCTCGAGATCTAGGACCAACGGCTGTGAGCGGACACAACGGGTGCAGCGGTGCCTGACACCGGCGACGGCGCTGGCGCTAAGGGGCAGAAGCCCCGGCGCAGTTCCCGCGACGAGTTTTCCGCGCAGCTCAAGTCCCGTCGTGCCGATATCGAACGGCAGGTTCGTGCGACCCGTGCGACCCTCGACGAGGCGAACGCGCGAATAGAGGCCAGGGCAGGGCGCAACCTGCTCCTTGCGACGCTGATCGGCCTTGGCCTCGGGCTCGCGATGATCTTCAGCCTCATCTTCGTGAAAGAGGTGTTCGTCTTCTTCGCGGCCGCCGTGGTCGCTTTCACCGTTTTCGAGCTCACCCAGGCATTCCGCCGTGCTGGGCGTGCCATCGATGTGTGGCCGGCCGTCATCGGTTCCCTCGGCATCGTCGTGTCCGGCTATTTCTTCGACCCGGCCGCCCGGTGGGCGGTGCTCGTCGGGGTGATCGTCTTCATCCTCGTTTGGCGGCTTCTCGCCCAGATGGCGCATCACACCCCCCGTCGAGTTGCCGAGGTGCTCCGTGACCTTGCGTCTGCGGTGTTCGTCCAGATCTACGTGTCATTCCTCGCGAGCTTTGCGGTCGTGCTTGTGCGGCAGCCGGAGGGCCAGTGGTGGACGCTTGCGTTCCTCACCATCGTCGTCGCGGTCGACATCGGCGCGTACGCAAGCGGACTCAATTTCGGCAAGCACCCGATGGCGCCGCTCATCAGCCCGAAGAAGACGTGGGAGGGGCTGGCCGGAGCGGCCGTCGCAGCCATCGCCTCCGGCATCCTTCTCGCCATTTTCATGCTCGACAGTCCGTGGTGGGTAGGGCTTCTCCTTGGAATCGCCCTGCTCGGCACCGCAACCATGGGCGATCTGACAGAATCGCTGATCAAACGCGACCTCGGGATCAAGGACATGAGTTCCTGGCTTCCCGGCCACGGCGGGTTCCTCGACCGGTTGGACTCGATCCTCCCGTCTGCACCGATCGCGTTCGCGATGTTCCTCCTCTTCAGCGGTGCCACCATCGCCGGATGACGGCCCGTCGACCCGTCTCGATCGAGGCGGAAAGGAGTTCCGTGTGACCAGCACGTTCCCCACCGCGCCCAAGCGGTCCCGCGGCTATGCCCGTGACGAAGTCGACGCGTTCCTTCAGGATGCCCGCGCCGCGTATGACGTCGACGAAAACGAAACGCCGTCGATGACATCCGCGGACATCCGCCGGGCGTCCTTCAAACTGGTGCGCGGCGGATACGCCACGGCTGCGGTGGATGCCGCCCTTGAGCGGCTCGAGGATGCGTTCGCTCTCCGTGAGCGTGACCAGGTTCTCGCGAACAAGGGAAAGCGGAAGTGGCTGACCTTGGCACGTGAGACGGCCCAGGTCATTCTCAATCGCCTCGCGCGCCCCGAAGGGCAGCGATTCTCCCGCACCAGCTTCCTCGCGCAGGGATATCGCACCGAAGACGTGGACGCCCTGGCCGACAAGCTCGTGGCTTACTTCGAGAAGGGCACTCCGCTCAGCGCGGATGCAGTACGGACCGCTGTTTTTCGCGCTCAGCGCGGCGGATACAACGAGTCGCAGGTGGACGTTCTGCTCGACGCGGTGACCGAAGTCATGCTGGCCGTTCGCTGACCAACACCTCAGAAACTGGCTTATAGCCCCGAACTGGGCTAAATTGGACGAATCGTGGGTAAATACGTGACGCAAGATGAGTCCTCAGTGCCAGCTCGCAAGGCCGGAAGGGCTTTCGAGCGACCCCGGTCCCGCAGCCCGTTCACGTTGTTCCTCTTCGCTTTCACCGCGGCCGTCGCTGTCGTCGCAGTGAATGTGGTGGACCCGTATTCGGGCGCAACCGCATCCCCGTACTTCCAGGTCGCTGAGCGTTACGACGGCGAGGCGACGCAGACCCTCGCTGTTGCTGCATCGTACGACAACACCTTCACCAGGGACGGCTACTCGGTCATCGCGCCACCGCCCCCACCCCCGCCTCCCGTCTTTGAGGAAGCGGAAGAGGACTCCAAGAGCGGTGGCAGCTCGAAGAAGAGCGGCGGTGCGCTGCCGAAGGTCACAGCCGACCCGGGTTCTGCCCAGGCGGTCGCTCACTCGATGGTTCTCGCCCGCGGTTGGGGAGAAGACCAGTTCTCCTGCCTCGTCGCCCTGTGGAACAAGGAGTCAGGCTGGCGCGTGAACGCGGCCAACCCATCGAGCGGTGCTTACGGCATCCCGCAGGCACTCCCCGGGAGCAAGATGGGCAGCGCTGGCAGCGACTGGGCCACCAACCCCGCCACCCAGATCAGCTGGGGTCTCGGCTACATCAGCGGCCGGTATGGCACTCCCTGTGGCGCATGGGGCCACTCCCAGGCGAAGAACTGGTACTGATCCAACCGAACTGTTCCTTCCTCGGCTCGTCCGGGGTGCGTGGGAACAGATCTGCCTAGGATGAATCCATGCCCAGAAGCAATCGTCCCCGCGGCGCCCGCCGAGACCGGGACGAGGGCGGCGACGACCTGTCGCACCTGATGAGCGGCTGGAAGCGCACGGAGACCCGGCGTGGCTCCGAGTGGTACGTTCAGCCCGTCAGTTCAGCGAGAGCCGTCAAGGACTACCTGTGCCCGGCGTGTTCACTCACCGTGGCACGCGGTACCGCGCATCTCGTGGTGTGGCGGGCGGACGGAATTCTCGGGGACGCTGCAGACCTGGCGTCTCGCAGGCACTGGCACACCCACTGCTGGCGCATCGGTTAGGAAAGGATGCCATGACCCTGGAAATCCGAGGCGGCGTCGAGCTGCCCGCACGGCGTGAAGAGATCGAGCTGGTGACGGCGGACGGACTGACGCTCGTCGGTGAGCTCGCGACGCCGCTCGACTCACAGCCGGTGGCGACGCTCGTCACGCTGCATCCGCTGCCTACCGCAGGCGGTTTCATGGACTCCCATATTCTGCGGAAGGCCGCCGGACGGCTTCCGGCTCTTGCCGACCTTGCCGTTCTCCGCTTCAACACGCGGGGAACGACCTCTCCACGGGGAACGAGCGACGGCGAGTTCGGTGAAGGGGTCACCGAGGAACACGACCTCGACGCAGCCATGGCTTTTGTCGCCGACAGGGGACTGCCGGCACCCTGGCTCGTTGGCTGGTCGTTCGGGACGGAAGTGGTTCTCAAGTACGGGCGATCCCACCCCATCGCGGGAGCGATCCTGCTGTCGCCTCCGCTGCACCGCGCCGAGCCGCATCACGTCGCGTCATGGGGTGACGATGAGCGCCCGCTGGTGGCTCTGATCCCTGAATTCGACGACTACCTTCGCCCGGACGAAGCGCGCGAGCGGTTCTCGAGCGTGCCAAGCATGACGCTCATCCCTGTCGAGGGCGGCAAACACCTGTGGGTGGGGGAAAACCAGACCCGCAGGGTGCTCGACGAGATCGTGCGGGCGGTCAATCCGTCGGCGCTGCCGCTGCCTACCGAATGGGTTGAATAGGGCTTAGAGCTCGTTCGCCCGGGGAATGACGACCTGCTTGATGATGAGCAGGATCGACGCGGCCGTCGGGATGGCGATCAATGCGCCGAGCAGCCCCATGAGCGACCCACCCGCGAGTGCCGCGATGACCACGAGCGCACCGGGAACCGCAACGGCGCGCCGCATCACGTTCGGGCTGATCACGTACGCCTCGATCTGCATGTAGATGAGGTAGTAGATCCCGGCGATCAGAGCGGTCACGGGTGAGCCGAGCCCGGGGATGAGGCACACCAGCGTGATGATGATGGACCCGGTCAGGGTTCCGACGAGGGGGATCATCGAGAAGAAGAACGCGATGCAGGCGAGAACCGGTGGGAACGGCGCATCGATGATCGACAGGAAGATGAACGACAGTATGCCGTTGCACGCGGCCGTTCCCACCTGGCCGATCACGTACCGCCCGACCGAGTCGGTGATCTGCTCCGCCAGGTCGGCGAAGCGTTCCCGCTTGGTCGCGGGGACCAACTGGTAGAGGCCGCGCTTGATCGAGCCGAGAGACGCCGTGAAATAGATGGTGAGGATCAGGATGATCAGGGCGCCGAAGAACGCGGAACCGATCGCGAACGCGAGCTGAATCGCGCCCGAGCCGATGTTCGTGATGTTGTCGGTGAGGAAATTGCCCGCATCGTCGATGATGGTGCGGATGTCGAGCCCCGGGAACTGGTCGGACAGAACGTCGACGAGCGGGTACTCCTGGAATTGCGCCTGCAGGCCGGGGATGAGTCGAACGAGCTGGGAGATCTGGTCGATGATGATCGGGACGACCATCCAGATCAGACCGGCGAAGAGAGCGAGCAGACCGAGGATGACGACGATGAGTGCTGCCCACCGGGGGACGCGCTTCTTCTCCAGGAAAGAGACGAGCGGATCCAGCCCGAGCGAGATGAAGATCGCCGCCCCGATGTAGCTGAGGATCGTCTGCAGCGTCACGATGGACAGCAGAATCATCAGGCCGAGGCCCACACCGAGCGTGCCGACGAGGCCCACTCGGAACGGGTTGGAAATCTTCACTGCGCTCCCTCTCTCGGACCACGTCAGAACATCGTACTGTCCGGCGGATGAGACGCCGCATCGAGCGGAGGGTGGTGTCGCATTAAGCGCCTTCTCAGGGATTTCCACTAGTCTGAAACGTCTGTCCTGTTGCGACCGGCCCGGAATTCCGACGGAATCCGGGTGCTCAGCCCCTGCGGCCGCGGCACCGAAGGAGATCTAGTGCGCTTCGTTTTCGCGATATTGGCGTTTGTGGTCGCAGCGACCATGATCGTTCTCGGCCTCGCCCAACGTACGGTGTTTCTCGGCCCGTCCACTTACGCCGTGGAGACAACGGTCCCCGGTGACCTGCCATACACCCTGATCAGCGGCGAGGAGCTTGCGGCCAAGACCGGTCAGCAGTCCTTGACCGTTTCCGGGTCCGACGAGGTATTCCTCGCATACGGCAGGACCGGCGATGTGCTCGCGTGGCTGGGAAGTTCGCAGTACAACGAGCTCGATGTCGACACCGAGAACAACACTCTCCAGGCAGATGTGGTGACACCGGAACCTGTCGAGTCGGACCTGCCTGCGCCGGAAGAGGACGATGAACCTCCGACCGAGGACGAGCAGGCGGCGGCCGACGCCCTTGCGAATCCCGCCGGGTCGGATCTGTGGCTTGCTGAATACGCAGAGGAGGGCGCCGTCGTCCAGACGATCAGTGTTCCAGAAGACGTCAGCGTCCTCATCGCCTCAAACGGTGTCGACCCCGCCCCTGACCGCGTCGAGGTGTCCTGGCCGCTGAACAATGCGACCCCGTGGGCGGGACCGCTCATCGCGGGCGGCATCCTGCTGCTCCTGGTCGGTCTCGCGCTCTACCTGCTCGGAATCTTCCACATGCGCAAGTCCCGCGGGCCTCGCCGCAAGGGGATCACGGCTGGTCCCGGAATGGAGAAGATGCCGAAGGTCCCGAAGCCGACACGCTACAAGTCCGACAAAAAGCACGGCAGCGCCCCCAAGCGTCAACGGTCACCCCGCAAGTCGATGATCGCGATCGTGCCCGTGGCTCTCGTTTCGACTCTTGTACTCACCGGATGCTCCGCCAGTTTCTGGCCGGATTTCTCCAGCCAGGGAGAAGCGACCGCGACGCCGACCCCGACCGGCGAGGCGCTTCCCGATGAGGAGCAACCGTCGCCCGCCGTCTCAGCGCCGCAGCTCGAGCGCATCGTCTCCCGCATCTCGGGTGTCACCCTTGAAGCGGATGCCGCACGCGACGCGACGCTCATCGCAACACGGTTCGCCGGTCCGGCTCTTGCCGAGCGTACGGCGAACTATACGATCCGGGGCAAGATTGCCGACTACGAGCTCCCCACCCCGATTCCTGCAACCCCCGGTGGTCTGACGCTGCCCCAGGCGACAGAAACCTGGCCGCGAACGGTACTGACCGTCGTTCATGACGACGCTGACGCCACTGTCGCCCCGACGGCACTTGTCCTCGTGCAGCAGGACCCCCGATCGAACTATCTGGTCCAGTCGGCAGTCAGGCTCGAGCCCGAAGCGCAGATCCCCGATGTCGCTCCGGCGACGATCGGCACGGCGCAGCTTCCGCCTGACTCCACCTTCCAGATCCTGCCCCCGGACCAGGTCGCGGGGGCGTACGCCGACATCATCACCAAGGGCGAGGAAAGCGAGTTCTACGACCTGTTCGATGCTGAATCCGACTCCCTTCGCGCGGGTATCGTCGAAGCTCGGGCGAAGACCAAGGAAGGTCTGCCGGGGACGGCAACGATCGAGTTTTCCACAGCAGCGGGGGAGACCGACCCTGTTGCACTCGCGACAAACGAGTCCGGCGCCATCGTGGCCGTTAACATCGTTGAAACCGAAGTCGTCAAACCGGTCGACACGGGAGCCAAGATCAAACCAGCCGGCGTCATTTCGGCGCTGAGTGGCGTAACAGAAACGGAGAAGGGTGTGCAGTCCACCTACACGGACCAGCTGTTGTTCTATGTGCCGCCAGCGGGCAGCTCTGAAACGATCCGCTTGCTCGGCTTCAGCCAGGCGCTGACGAAGGCGGCCGAACTCTGATGAGCGGAATGCAGCCGGCCGCTGAACACCTTCGCGGAGCCATTGATCTTTCGAGCCTCGTCAACCGTAACGCCCCCGGCACCCCGGCGGCCCCGACAGCGGGCGCGACCGCGGCACCCGCTGCACCGGGGGCATCCGTCGATCTTCCCGGACTCGTCCTCGAGGGGACTGACGCGACCTTCAGTCAGTTCCTCGACCTGTCGGCCCGGGTCCCGATCCTTGTCGATCTGTATGCGGGTTCCCCTACTCCGGGTTTCGACACGATCGTCAAGACCTACGGCGGCAGGCTCGTCCTCGTCACGGTGGATGTCACGACGAACGTGCAGTTGCGGCAGGCGTTCCAGGTCCAGTCTGTCCCGGCAGCGGTCGCTCTCATCGGCGGTCGTCCGCTCCAGCTCTTCGCGGGAGCACTCCCGGAGGATCAGGTGCGGCAGGTTCTCGACCAGGTGTTGCAGGCTGCTGGGCAGAGCGGTGTGACGGGAACGGCATCCGTCCCGGATACCGCTGACGCCGAACCTGTCGAGCCACCGTTGCCACCACTGCACGCAGAGGCGTACGACGCGATCGAGCAGGGCGACTACCCGCGGGCGATCTCCGCGTACAAGACGGCAATCGCCCAGAACCCGACCGACAAGATGGCGGTGGCAGGACTCGCCCAGGTGAGCCTCCTGCATCGCCTGCAGGGAAAGACGATCGAACAGATCCGCTCGGCGGGAGCCGACTCGTCGGATCTCGATGCTCAGTTGGATGTGGCCGATCTCGACCTCTCCGGTGGGCACGTCGAAGACGCCTTCGACCGGTTGCTGACCCGGTTCGAGACCTCCGATGCTGATGACCGCAACGTCATCCGCACCCGGCTGCTCGAACTCTTCGAGGTCGCGGGTCTCGATGACCCGCGCGTCGTCCGCGCCCGCGCACGGCTGACGAACCTGCTCTTCTGACAACTCGCAGCACAACACCCGGTGCGGCCGGGGCAACTCTCTTCGAGAAGCCCGGCCGACCGGGTGTTTTCGTTACTTGCTGAGGCGGAGCCAGACAGCCCCGAGAGGGGGAAGCGTCAGTTCGGCGGATGCCGGACGTCCTGCCCACGGCTCGTTGGCGGCGACGACCGCTCCGAAGTTGCCGACGCCTGACCCACCGAATTCGGTGGCATCCGTGTTGAGGATCTCTTCCCAGCGGCCGGCTGCGGGCAGCCCGACGCGATAGGGTCCGACCGGGACACCGGAGAAGTTGAACAGGGCTGCGATCTGGTTGCCGTCGTGATCACGGCGAAGGAACGCGACGACGCTGTTGGTGGAGTCACCGGCGTCGAGGATCTCGAACCCGCTCGCGTCGTTGTCGCGCGCCCACAGGGGAGCGTTGTCCCGGTAGACGGCGTTGAGCTGACCGACGAGGTTGAAGAGGCCCTGGTGGCTTGGCTGGTCGAGGATCCACCAGTCCAGTCCGCGTGCCTCCGACCATTCGGACGGCTGGCCGAATTCCTGGCCCATGAACAGGAGTTGCTTGCCGGGGTGAGCCCACTGGAACGCAAGGAAGGCGCGGACGTTGGCCAGCTTCTGCCAGTGGTCTCCCGGCATCCTGGCGAGGAGCGAGCCCTTGCCGTGCACGACCTCGTCGTGGCTGACCGGAAGCAGGAAGTTCTCGCTGAACGCGTAGACGAAACTGAACGTCAGTTCGCCCTGGTGGTGGGAACGGTACATCGGGTCGTGCTTCATGTACTGGAGGGTGTCGTTCATCCAGCCCATGTTCCACTTGATGCCGAACCCGAGGCCACCACTCGATGTCGGAGCGGTCACGCCAGGCCAGCTCGTGGATTCCTCGGCGATCATGACGACCCCTGGGTTTCGCTTGTACGCCGTCGCGTTCGCCTCCTGGAGAAGGCTGATCGCTTCGAGGTTCTCGCGGCCACCATTCTTGTTCGGGACCCACTCTCCAGGCTCTCGCGAGTAGTCGAGGTACAGCATCGAGGCCACGGCGTCGACGCGGAGCCCGTCGACGTGGAATTCCTCGAGCCAGTACAACGCGTTTGCGACGAGGAAGTTACGGACCTGGCTGTTGCCGAAGTCGAAGATGTATGTGCCCCAGTCCTTGTGTTCTCCGCGGCGCGGGTCGGCATGCTCGTAGAGGGCCTGGCCGTCGAAGCGGGCAAGCGCCCACTCGTCGGTCGCGAAGTGCCCTGGTACCCAGTCCATGAGCACTCCGATGCCGGCCTGATGCAACCGGTCGATGAGGTACTTGAGGTCGTCGGGATGTCCGAACCGGCTCGTCGGAGCGAAATATCCGGTGATCTGGTACCCCCATGAGCCGCCGTACGGATGCTCCGCGAGCGGCATGAATTCCACGTGGGTGTATCCGAGGGCGCGAACGTATTCGATGAGCGGGTCGGCGATGTCGCGGTAGCCGAGGCCGGGACGCCACGAGCCGAGGTGCATTTCGTAAATGCTCATCGGGCCCTCGTGCGGGTTCGTGGCGGCGCGGTGTTGCATCCACGCGCCGTCTGCCCATTCATGACTCGATTCGCCGACGACGGATGCCGTCAGTGGCGGGATCTCGGTGAATCGCGCCATGGGGTCAGCCCGCGTGACCCAGCGGCCGTCGGCGCTGAGCAGTTCGAACTTGTAGAGGGAACCGGCCTCGAGACCAGGAACGAACAGCTCCCAGACGCCTGTCGGGCCCATGTTTCGCAGCGAGTGGAGCCGGCCGTCCCAATTGTTGAACTCACCGATCACGCGAACAGCCTGAGCGTGTGGCGCCCACACGCTGAACGCCGTTCCGCGCACGGCCATTCCCCCGAAGGCGGAGTGATCGACGAGGTGCGCGCCGAGGGCTTGCCACAGCTGTTCGTGCCTTCCTTCGCCGATCAGGTGCAGGTCGAGCTCGCCGATGCTCGGGGGGAACCGGTACGGGTCCTCTGTCTTCCACACCTTGTCGTCGCCATACGTGGCTTCGAGCGTGTAGTCGGGGTACCCGGCCGTGTGCTCCGCCTCCCAGATGCCGTGGGCGAGGTGGCTCAATTCGAGCCGCGTGCCATCTGCCAGCACCGCGGTCACGGTTTCGGCGAGCGGGCGCAGGGCACGCAAAAGGGTCTTATCCCCTGAGGGGTGCTGACCGAGAACCGAGTGCGGGTCGAAATACGAGCCGGTGGCGACGGATTCAAGAATGTGGGCTGACGGGGTTTCCGCGCGTGCCGGTGAGGTCGGGGTTGCCGGTGGAGCGGGCGCTTTCGCCGGGGTCTCCGCTGCTTTCGCGGACGACGACGTGGCGTCTGCGTCCTTCGACGGGGTGGGCTGTGCCGGTCGGGTGGGGTCGGTCACGCGGTGGCCTCCTGAACGTGGAAAATGTGCACGGGTTCGGTGAACGCGTCGAGGCGGACAAAATTGTGTTCGCCCCAGGTCCAGCTCGAGCCGGTGATGAGGTCGGTGACCTGGTAGTGGGTCCCCGGCTCGAGCCCGAACGCAGTGCTGTCGATGTGGACGGTGGTCTCGCGCACCGAATGCGGGTCGACATTCGCCACGACGAGGATGGTGTCAGCGACGCCGTCATCGGTGAAAGCACCATCGAGATGCTTGCTGTAGACAAGGATCGAGTCGTCGTCGCTCGTGTGCAGGTGCAGGTTTCGCAACTGCCGCAGCGCGGGGTGGTCCTTGCGAATCTGGTTGAGCATGCCGAGGTAGAGCGAGAGTGAAGCGCCTGCTGCGTCGGCAGCGGCGAAGTCGCGGGGTTTGAACTCGTACTTCTCGTTATCGATGTTCTCCTCGGCACCGGGGCGCGCAACGTTCTCGAACAACTCGAAGCCCGAGTAGACACCCCACACCGGCGCCGCCGTTGCAGCCAGGGCTGCCCGGATGGTGAATGCGGCGGGTCCTCCGAACTGCAGGTACTCCGTGAGGATGTCCGGGGTGTTGACGAAGAGGTTGGGGCGGAGGAAATCGGCGGTCTCCGAGCTGATGCTGGTGAAGAATTCCTCCAGCTCCTCCTTCGTGTTCCGCCAGGTGAAGTAGGTGTAGCTCTGCTGGAAGCCGACACGGGCGAGTGCCTGCATCATTGCCGGGCGGGTGAAGGCCTCGGCGAGGAAGATGGCATCCGGCTCTTCGGCGTTCACCGTGGCGATGAGCCACTCCCAGAACTCGACGGTCTTGGTGTGCGGGTTATCGACACGGAAGATCTTCACACCGACCGAAATCCAGTACCGCACGATGCGGAGAACTTCGGCGCGGATGCCCTCGGGGTCGTTGTCGAAGTTGATCGGATAGATGTCCTGGTACTTCTTCGGCGGGTTCTCGGCGTACGCGATGGAACCGTCGGGGAGCGTTGTGAACCACTCGGGGTGCTCGGTCACCCACGGGTGATCGGGAGATGCCTGCAGGGCGAGGTCGATGGCGATCTCGATGTCGTTCTTCGCGGCCTGGGCGAGGAAGTACGTGAAATCGTCGACCGTACCGAGTTCCGGGTGGATGGCGTCGTGTCCGCCCTCGGCCGAACCGATCGCCCACGGGGACCCGGGGTCGTTGGGGCCCGGGTTGAGCGTGTTGTTCGGACCCTTGCGGAACGCCGTGCCGATCGGATGAATCGGAGGAAGGTAGACGACGTCGAAACCCATCGCTGAAACCGCGGAGAGACGTTTGGACGCGGTACGGAACGTACCGGACGTCCATGACCCGTCCTCGTGCTGTTTGGCACCCTCGGAGCGGGGGAAGAATTCGTACCAGGAAGCGACGCCGGCGCGGGTGCGCTCCACCCGGATCGTCGCGGGCTCGGATTCGCTCGACAGCGTCGTCATCGGCCGGAGTTTGGCGATGTCGTGTAGTCGGGAATCATCGAGGACCGCCGTGCGGGTCTCGAGCGGAGCATCCGTCGCCGCCAGTTCCGTTGCTTTCGCTGCGAGGTAGGCGCGTTCGTCCGCCGAGCGGGAGGCGTCGGTCGCCGCTCGTTCGAGGAGCTGGGCGCCGATCGTGAACATCAGCTCGACATCGAGTCCGGCAGGAATCTTGATCGAGGCATTGTGGTGCCAGGTTTCGAAGTCGTCCGAGTAGGCCCGTACCCGGAAGGTCCAGGTGCCTGGAGCCGTGACCTGGGCGAGGACCCGATAATCGTCGAGGCCGACCGTGACGAGATGCATCGGATGCCGCTGGGTCGCGCCGGCGGGATCGGTGAGCAGGAGCTCCACCCCGATCGCGTCGTGCCCCTCGCGGAACGCGGTCGCCTGGAACGGGATGACTTCACCGACGAATCCCTTCGCCGGCCATCGTCCGCAGGACACCACGGGGGAGAGGCCGAGCACAGGAAACCTGCCGATGCCTCGAGTTGTCGTGCTGGATTCGGTCTGCGCCGCGGCGGCCTTCGACGGCCTGGACGTTGCGCTGGTTGCTTTCTTCGCCACGGTCCGACCGTACCGCGAATCGTCCGGGTTCGCCGGTGCCTTGATTAATATCGCCGCGGCCAATAAAGCCCGGCGATCGCGCAACGTGCCGCGGCTCGCCTAGGCTGAACGCGTGAAGGCCATCCGACGTTTTACCGTGCGCCCTGCTCTACCCGAACGGCTGAATGCCCTGGAGCAGCTGGCGGGAAATCTGCGCTGGGCGTGGCATGGCCCGACCCAGGAATTGTTCGCCGAGATCGCCCCTGATGCCTGGCGCGAATTCCAGCACGATCCGATCAGCTTGTTCGGTCAGATCACCCAGGAACGCATCGACGAGCTGGCGGCGGACGAGGACTTCGTGCGTCGAGCCAATGCCCTCGGCGAAGACCTCAACCGGTATCTCACCGAGCCGCGCTGGTACCAGCAGCTCGAGGGCGACAAACCGGACTCCATCGCCTACTTCTCGCCGGAGTACGGTATCGCCGCCGCGCTCCCGCAGTACTCCGGCGGCCTCGGCATTCTCGCGGGTGACCACCTCAAGAGTGCCTCTGACCTGGGCGTGCCGCTCGTCGCCGTCGGCTTGTTCTACCGGTCCGGATACTTCAGCCAGGCTCTCTCTCCCGACGGCTGGCAGCAGGAGACGTACCCGGTGCTCGACCCGGACGGGCTGCCACTCCGCGTGCTGCGGCAGCCCGACGGGAGCCCGGTCATCATCACGCTCTGTCTTCCTGACGACCAGGTGCTCAGCGCGAGGATCTGGCAGGCCCGCGTCGGCCGGGTGACGCTTCTTCTCCTGGACTCCGACATTCCGGAGAACAGCGAAGAACTGTGCCACGTGACCGACCGTCTCTACGGCGGAGCGGAAGAACACCGCTTGCGACAGGAGCTTCTCCTGGGTATCGGCGGGGTGCGCGCGATCAGCGCATGGGCAGAACGCGCCGGCGTCCAATCGCCCCTCGTCTTCCACACCAATGAGGGCCATGCCGGATTCCTCGGTGTGGAACGCATCGGCGCACTGATCCGCGGCGGTCTGACGTTCACCGAAGCCCTCCAGGTCGTCAGGGCCGGCACGGTGTTCACCACGCACACCCCCGTGCCAGCCGGGATCGACCGCTTCGACTCCGGGCTCATCCGGCGGTACTTCGAGACCGAGTTGCTCCCAGGGGTCGAGACCGGCGACGTGCTCGCACTGGGACGCGAACCGGGCGACCAGTCCGGCGGCGTCTTCAATATGGCGCTCATGGGACTTCGACTCGGCCAGCGGGCCAACGGTGTGTCGCAGCTTCACGGCGAGGTGAGCCGGCGCATGTTCAGCGAACTGTGGCCGGGCTTCGACGCTGACGATGTCCCTATCCGCTCCGTCACCAACGGGGTGCACCCGGCAAGCTGGACGGCTCCGCAGCTCACCGAGCTGGCGATCAGGAACCTCGGGACGTCGGACACCGCCACAGCAGATTGGGCGTCACCCGCCGTGAGCGATGCGGAGCTCTGGGGCGCACGCAACGAGATGAAACGGGAGCTCGTCGACGACGCGCGCAAGCGTCTCGAACGTGCGTGGACCGCTCAGAACCCCGGTGGCGTCGCGCCCGAGTGGGTGCGGAACGTTCTCGACCCCCGGGTCTTGACGATCGGCTTCGCCCGTCGGGTCCCCACCTACAAACGCCTCACTCTGATGCTTCACGACACCGAGCGGTTGCGGCGCATCCTGCTTCACCCGGATCGTCCCGTCCAGATCGTCGTCGCAGGCAAGTCACACCCGGCTGACCTCGAAGGCAAGAGGCTCATTCAGAAATTTGCTGAGTTCGCCCGGGAACCCGACGTGCGGGAACGCATCGTCTTCCTGCCCAACTACGACATCTCGATGGCCCAGAAGCTGTACCCGGGAACCGACGTCTGGCTGAACAATCCGCTGCGTCCACTCGAGGCGTGCGGCACTTCGGGAATGAAAGCAGCGCTCAATGGCGTGCTCAACCTGTCGATTCTCGACGGCTGGTGGAACGAATTCTTCGACGGCGAGAACGGCTGGGCCATCCCGTCAGCGGTGACCGCCGACGCGGACGAACGCGACAGGCTCGAAGCCGAATCCATGTACGACCTCATCGAGCACCAGATCGCGCCACGGTTCTACGACCGCGACGGCGACGGCATCCCCGCCGACTGGATGCGAAGCATCCGCCACACCCTCTCCACGCTGTCGCCGCAACTGAGCGCTGATCGGATGGTGAGCGAATACGTGAACACCCTCTACCGGCCCGCTTTCGACAGCACCTCCGAGCTGCGCCACGATGGTTTCCGGGCGGCACGTCGCCTCGCGGACTGGAAGAGGCGCGTGACGGATGCCTGGAGCGGGGTGGCGATCGCTCACGTCGAATCGGGCGGACTTGACCTCGCACCCCAGGTCGGCGATGAGCTGCACCTGCGGGCATCCGTCCGTCTCGGCTCCCTCACCCCTGACGACGTCTCGGTCCAGGTCGTGTACGGCAGGAGCGCGGCGAACGGCGATGACCTGCGTGACGTTCAGACGGCAGACCTCGAGCCGGAAGGCGACTTCGCCGAAGCATCTGACTCCGGCGAATGGCTGTTCGCAGGAACAGTGAGCCTCGGCCGACCAGGTGCGTTCGGGTACACGGTCCGGGTGGTGCCGAAGAACGCACTCCTCGATAACGCAGCAGAACTGGGACTCATCGCCGTCGCGTGAGGCGGAGATCGCCTGCCGACTCAGGATCGGGCGATCGCCGCGAGTGCGCCTGCCGTTGCGGTGAGAAGGTCGGCCGGCGCGAGTTCGATGTCCAGGCCGCGACGCCCGCCGGACACGAACACGCTCGCGTGGAGAACCAGGGAATCGTCGAGGACGGTGCGCAGCGGGGTCTTCTGGCCGACCGGGCTGATGCCGCCGACGACATACCCGGTCTTGCGCTCGGCGAGTGCCGGCTCTGCCATCGTCGCTCGCTTCGCGCCGACAGCCGAGGCGAGTGCCTTGAGGTCCAGTTGCGTCGACACGGGAACCACGGCAACGACGAGCGCGCCGTCAACGTCGGCGAGCAGCGTCTTGAACACCCGGTTCGGATCCACCCCGAGGGCGTCGGCTGCCTCGAGACCGTAGCTCGCCGCTCCCGGCTGATGGGAATACGGATGCTCGGTGAACGCGATGCCGCGCGCCGACAGCGCCGCCGTCGCGGGCGTGCCAGCACCACCCTTCTTCGCCACGATCGCGCCCCTCGCTCGTCAGTCCGCCGATACGGCCAGGAACAGCAGCATCGATGTCGGCTGCAGGTCGAGAGTGTCCCCGGGGGCGAACGACCTGCTTTCGGTCAGCGGGGTTTCGTCCTCACTGCGCCAGAGCAGCTCGAAACGGTCGACCCCGTCGTGGACGGGGAGGGTGACCGTGAGCGGAGATTCGACACCGTGCACGATGAGCAGGATCCGATTGAACTCTTCGACCTCGGGGGTGCTCGCCGCGACGTACTGGAGAGTGCGGTTGCGCGCGCTGGTCCAGTCGTCATCGCTCATTGTGTTCCCCGACTGGTCGTACCAGTCCATCCGGCTCGAGCTCGGCACCGTCTCACCAGGCCGACCGAACCGCACCGGGCGCAGTGCCGGGTTTTCGCGGCGCAGCTGAAGAAGCCTTCTCGCGTGTGCGTGGAGGTTGTGTTGCCACTTGTCGACCGCGAAGCTCAGCCAGGTCAGTTCGGAGTCGTGGCAGTACGCATTGTTGTTCCCGCGCTGGGTCCTGCCGTATTCGTCTCCCGCGGTGATCATCGGCACCCCGGCCGACAACAGAAGAGTGGCGAGGAGGTTCCTCATCGCCTTGCGTCGGGTGGCGAGGATCACCTCATCGGCGGTAGGACCTTCTGCGCCGTGGTTGAAAGAGCGGTTGTTGTCGGTCCCGTCCCGGTTCGACTCGCCGTTTCCGACGTTGCGCTTCACGTCGTAGGAGACGAGGTCGGCGAGGGTGAAGCCGTCGTGAGCGGTGACGAGATTGACGGATGCCAGGGGGCCGCGTTCAGCGGAAAAGGTATTCGACGACCCGGCAAGTCGAGTGGCGAAGCCGCCGATACCGACGGGTGCCGTGCTGGCCCTGCGGGCGTAGTCGACATCCGAGAGCCAGAAGTTTCGCACTCGGTCACGGTACCGGTCGTTCCAGTCGATCCAGCCGACCGGGAAGTTCCCGGTCTGCCAGCCGCCCATCCCGACATCCCAGGGTTCCGAGATCATCTTCACGCCGGCGAGGGCCGGGTCAGCGATGATCTCGGTCAACAGAGGATGCTCGGGGGTGAACTCGTGGGTCGCGTCACGTCCGAGTGTGACGGCGAGATCGAACCGGAACCCATCGACCTGGACCTCGTTGGCCCAATACCGCAGAGAATCCATCACGAGTCGATGGGCAGCGGGATGCGACGTGTCGAGGCTGTTCCCACAACCGGTGACATCGATGTAGTCGCCGCTCTCGGTCTGGCGGTAGTAGGCGTCGTTGTCGAGTCCGCGGAGACTCGTCGTCGGTCCGCCCCTGCCCTCTTCAGCCGTGTGGTTGTAGACGACGTCGAGAATGACCTCGAGCCCGGCCTCATGGAGCAGCCGCACCATTCCCTTGAACTCGCGGAGGATGGCATCCGGTCCTGCGGCCTGCGCGGCCTTCGACGCATACGGCGGGTGAGGGGTGAAGAAGTTGAGGGTGTTGTAGCCCCAATAGTTTGTGAGCCCCTGCCGGATGAGCCGCTGCTCGGAAACGAACGCGTGAACGGGAAGCAACTCGACCGTTGTGACCCCGAGGTCCTTCAGGTAGCCGATGGTCGATTCGTGAGCGAGCCCCGCGTAGCTTCCGCGAAGTGCCTCAGGGACGTGCCGGTTGAGCTTCGACATGCCCTTGGCGTGGGCTTCATAGATGACAGTCCGGTCGAGCGGGACCTGGGGCTTCGCAACGTCGCCCCAGTCGAAGCCTGTGTCAACGACGGCGGACCTGAATTGCCCCGCGGCGACGCGCACGAGCCCCTTCGCGTATGGATCGATGAGCAGGTTCGCGGGATTGAACGCCGAAGTCGGCGTCGATTCTCCCGACGCCTTGATCGCGTACCTGGTACCCACCTTGAGCGAGCGGGAGCGCCCGATCCAGATCGAACCCTGTGTCTTCTGCATCGTCACCGTCCTGGTCACCCAGTTGGGGTCGGTGTCATCGAAGATCACCAGCTCCATCGCATCGGCACTCGCGGAGTAGACCCGGAGTTCACCACCGTGCGAGGTGAGCCGTACGCCGAGATCGTGCAGGGAATCGGCTGGGGTCATGCGTTCTAGAGTAGTTTGTGCGCGAATCGCGCGCTGACAGGCACGAGAGGAGCACCATGGCCGTCTACCTGGACCACGCGGCGACGACTCCGATGCTGCCAGAGGCGATCGCCGCGTACGCAGACGCCCTCAGCGTCGTCGGCAACCCGGCGTCGATTCACTCGCAGGGGCAGGCGTCGAAGCGAATGCTAGAGGAAGCTCGCGAGCAGATCGCAGCGACCCTCGGCTGCGACCCGATCGAGGTCGTCCTCACCTCAGGTGGGACCGAAGCCGTCAACCTGGCGCTCAAGGGACTGTGGTGGTCCCGCAATCGTGATGCGGCCCGACCGGTGATTCTCGCTCCCGGCGGAGAACACCACGCCACTCTCGACACCCTCGAATGGCTGGAGCAGCACGAAGGCGCCGAGATCGGCTGGCTTCCGCTCGACGGAAACGGGCTTCTCCACCCGGATGTCGTCGCTTCCGCGCTGGAGACCTACGGCGACCGGGTCGCGCTCGTGACCCTGCTGTGGGCCAACAACGAAGTCGGCACGATCCAGCCGGTCACCGAGATTTCGGCGCTCGCCGCGGAGCACGGTGTTCCTGTCCACGTGGACGCCGTCGCCGCCTATGGCTACCTCGAGACCGACTTCGGCGCGGTGCGCGCCGCATCCGGGAGCACCGGTGCCGCCGGCCTCGTCGCGATGAGCGTCTCCGCCCACAAGGTGGGCGGCCCGGTCGGCGTCGGTGCCCTCGTTCTCTCGCGGTCCGCCAAGGTGGAACCACTCCTGCACGGCGGCGGCCAGCAGCGCCAGGTCCGCTCGGGAACTCAGGATGTCGCTGGTGCGGTGTCGTTCGCTGTCGCCGCGCGACACGCGGCAGCTCACCGGGAGGCAGAAGCCGTTCGCCTCGCGGCCCTGCGCGACCGGTTGATCGACGGCATCCTCTCGACGGTCCCCGCCGCACAGCTGAGCGGCGCGCCCGGCGACGGACGGCTCCCCGGGAACGTGCACGTCGCCATCGCCGGATGTGAGGGAGACTCCCTCCTGTTCCTCCTCGACATGGCCGGTGTCTCGGTATCGACGGGGTCAGCATGCCAGGCCGGGATACCCGAACCGTCGCACGTGCTCCGGGCGATGGGCAGAAGCGAGATCGAGGCGAGGGGAGCGCTGCGTGTCACGCTGGGGCACACCACGACCGACGAGGACGTGGACGCCCTGCTTGCCGCGCTTCCTGCCGCGTACGAGCAGGCATCCCGGGCCGGGTTCGCCGATCGCACGACAACGCTCGGTCACTGAAAACGCAGAGAGCGTCCAGCCAGCGGCGCGTACACTTCTCGGGTGAAGGTTTTAGCAGCAATGTCAGGCGGAGTCGACTCCGCAGTCGCCGCAGCACGAGCGGTCGAAGCGGGGCACGAGGTCGTCGGCGTACACCTCGCCCTCAGCCGGATGCCGGGCACGTTGCGCACCGGCAGCCGCGGGTGCTGCACCATCGAGGACTCGATGGACGCGCAACGCGCAGCGAACATCATCGGGATCCCGTACTACGTCTGGGACTTCTCGGAGCGATTCAAGCTCGACGTCGTCGACGACTTCATCGCCGAATACGCGGCCGGCCGCACACCGAACCCGTGCATGCGCTGCAACGAGAAGATCAAGTTCGCAGCGCTGCTCGAGAAGGCGATCGACCTCGGTTTCGACGCAGTCTGCACCGGTCACTACGCGACCATCGAGACGGATGCCGCCGGCAACCGAGAGCTGCACCGCGCCAGCGCGTGGGCCAAGGACCAGAGCTACGTGCTCGGCGTGCTGACCGCTGAGCAGATCGCGCACTCCATGTTCCCGCTCGGCGCAACGCCGTCGAAGGCCGAAGTGCGGGCCGAGGCGGCCGAACGCGGCTTCAGCGTCGCCAACAAGCCGGACAGTCACGACATCTGCTTCATCCCCGACGGCGACACCCGCGGCTGGCTCGCCGAACGGGTGGGTGCCGAGAAGGGCCAGATCCTCGACCGTGAAGGATCGGTCGTCGGATCGCACGAGGGCGCTGCAGCGTTCACCGTCGGTCAGCGCCGGGGTTTGAACCTCGGTGTTCCTGATCCCGGCGGCCGACCGCGATTCGTGCTCGAGGTGCGGCCGAAGACCAACGAGGTCGTCGTCGGGCCCAAGGAAGCGCTTGCCATCGGTGAGATCGCCGGCTCACGGTTCACCTGGGCGGGACTCGCGCCGGAGCATCCTGACGTCGCCTTCGACTGCGACGTGCAGATCCGTGCCCATGCCGATCCCGTTCCCGCTGTTGCCGTCGTGCAGCCGCACGCTGAGACCGGCGAGCCCGAGCTCATGGTCCGTCCACACACCCCGCTCGACGGCGTCGCACCCGGCCAGACCGCCGTCGTCTACGTCGGCACCCGCGTGCTCGGGCAGTGCACCATCGACCGCACCGTGAGCGCAGTCCCCGTCTCCGCGTGAGGTGACGCAACCCCTCCGATCGTGTCGGAGGGGTTCCCTAGACTGGGCGAGTGACAGAGAGCACTGAGAGCACCGCACAGTCCACTCCGAAGGACCTCAAGAAGGCGGCCGAAGAGGCTGACGCCCTGACGACCCGCATCCTCGAACTCCGCGACGCCTATTACGAGCAGGATGCCTCGCTCGTCTCCGACGCCGAATACGACGCGATGATGCGCCGACTCGAACTGCTCGAGCACGACTTTCCCGAGCTTCAGGGCCAGGACAGCCCGACGCAGACGGTCGGCGGCCGGGCACAGGCGACACTGTTCGACCCGGTCGTCCACGCCGAACGGATGCTCAGCCTCGACAACGTCTTCTCCGCCGATGAGCTGAAGAGCTGGAGTGAGAGGGTTGAACGATCGTCCGGGCGCACGGTGCACTACCTGACCGAGCTGAAGATCGACGGGCTCGCCGTGAACCTGCGCTATGAGAACGGGAGGCTGGTCAGCGCGGCGACGAGGGGCGACGGCGTTGTCGGTGAAGACGTCACAGAGAACGTTTTCGCCATCACCTCCATCCCGAAGAAGCTGGCAGGATCCGGCCACCCCCCGCTCGTCGAAGTGCGGGGTGAGATCTTTTTCCCGGTCGAGTCCTTCCGCGAGCTCAACGAACGTCAACTGGCTGCCGGTGAGAAGGTCTTCGCCAACCCCCGCAACGCTGCGAGCGGCAGCCTCCGCCAGAAGGCCGAGAGCAAGAACGCCGCTCAACTGAAACTGATGGAGAACCGTCTCAGCCGGCTCCGGATGCTGGTGCACGGAATCGGCGCCTGGCCAGAGCCGCCCGTCGCGGCCCAATCCGAGGTGTACGAGCTGCTCGCGGGATGGGGGCTGCCGACCTCGAGCCACTACCGCGTCTTCGAGAACATCGATGGCGTGATCGGATTCATCGAGCACTTCGGCGAAAACCGGGCGAGTGTCGAGCACGAGATCGACGGAATCGTCATCAAGATCGACGAACTCGCCCTTCATGACGAGCTCGGAGCGACCAGCCGGGCACCCCGCTGGGCGACCGCGTTCAAATACCCGCCCGAGCAGGTCAACACGAAGCTCCTCGACATCGTGGTGAGCGTCGGCCGCACCGGCCGCGCAACACCGTTCGCCCAGGTCGAACCTGTGCGGGTCGCGGGGTCCACGGTGAGCCAGGCCACACTGCACAACCAGGACGTCGTCAAAGCCAAGGGTGTGCTCATCGGTGACACGGTGGTCCTGCGCAAGGCGGGCGACGTCATCCCCGAGATTCTCGGCCCCGTCGTGGAGCTGCGCGACGGCACCGAGCGGGCCTTTGTCATGCCGGAAGGCTGCCCGTCCTGCGGCACCACCCTCCGCCCGGCGAAAGAAGGCGACAAGGACCTGCGCTGCCCGAACTCCCGATCCTGCCCGGCGCAGGTGCGTGGCCGCGTCGAACACGTCGGCTCACGGGGGGCGCTCGATATCGAGGGACTCGGCGAGGTCGCCGCGGCCGCGCTGACCCAGCCTCTCGGGCCGGCGCGGGCTCCGCTTGCCGATGAGAACGGCGACGTTTCCGAAGCCGGACTGTTCGACCTCACGATCGAAGACCTCTTCCCCGTGACGGTGACGGTGATCGACGTCGAAACCGGGATGCCGAAGGTCGGGCCGGACGGCGACCCGAAGCGTGTGACGCCCTTCCGCCGCCGCCGCAACGCCAGAACCGACGGGGCGTTCGATCCCGGCGCCGCGGAATTCACCGGTGATGAGACATCCGTCCCGTCCAAGGGAGCGATCGAACTCCTGCAGAACCTGCATGGCGCGAAGACCAAGCCGCTCTGGCGCATTCTCGTCTCGCTCAACATCCGGCACGTCGGTCCCGTCGCAGCACGAGCACTCGCCGACTATTTCGGGTCGATCGACGCGATTCGTTTGGCGAGCCGCGTAGAACTCGCGGAGACAGAGGGCGTCGGTGCGATCATCGCCGACGCCGTGCTGGATTGGTTCGAGGTCGACTGGCATCGCGAGATCGTCGACCGGTGGGAGCGAGCCGGAGTGCAGTTCGCCACCCCGGGGCATCCGGGTCCAGGGGCCGCCGCGCAGGCGGGCGGTGTCCTCGCGGGCATCACCGTCGTCGCCACCGGGTCGCTCGAAGGATTCACCCGTGAGGGCGCCCAGGAAGCCATCCTTGCTGCGGGGGGCAAGGCGGCGTCAAGCGTGTCGAAGAAGACGGACTTCGTTGCCGCTGGGCCTGGCGCCGGCTCGAAGCTCGGCAAGGCCGAAGAGCTGGGGCTGCGGATCATCGACGCTGCCCAGTTCGCGCTTCTCGTCACCGAGGGGCCGGCGGCGCTCGACGAACCGGAGTGATCCACCCTGGTCGTGCTCGGTCGGTAACGGTCGCTCGATCCCATCGGTTGCAGCCAGAAGCGACCGAGCGGGTGACTCCAGTCAGCGTGTGAGGTCTCCGGTGCGGCCGGTCTCCTTCTGCAGGAGCTGGTCTCGAACCTGCTTCCGGAGCACTTTGCCGATGAGCGAGGTGGGCAGGGCCTCGATCGTGACGATCCGGCGCGGGACCTTGTACGGTGTCAGGTTGTCGCGTGCGAACTGGCGGATCGACTCCCGGTCCAGTTTCTCACCGGGCTCGAGCACGACGGCGGCGACCACGTCCTCCCCGGAGTGGGCACTCGGCATCCCGACGACGGCAACATCCCGAATCGCGGGGTGCTGCCGCAGAGCGTTTTCCACTTCGGTCGGAGCCACGTTGAAACCACCGGTGATGATGAGTTCCTTGATCCGATCGACGATGCTGACGAAGCCATCGGCATCCATGGTCACGATGTCGCCGGTGCGGAACCAGCCGCCGTCGACGAAGACGTCGCTCGTCTCATCCGGCTTGCGGTAGTAACCGGAGAACACCTGAGGTCCGCGCACGATCAGCTCACCGGGAGATCCCTGCTCCACGTCGACCGTCGGGTTCTCGGGGTCGACGACCCGGACCTCGGTGCTGGGGAGTGGCAACCCGACGGTTCCTGGTTTGCGCTGCTCTGACACCGGATTGGCCATGAGCACGGGTGAGCATTCGCTCAAACCGTATCCCTCGATGAGGTACCCGCCGGTTGCTTCTTCGAACGGCACGACCAGGTCATGAGGAAGTGCCATGGCGCCGGTGATCCCGATCTCGAGGCCCTGCAGGGACGCACCGGTTTCCTTCGCCCGGGCGAGCAGGCGTTCGGCGATCGGAGGGACCGCAGGCAGGAAGGTCGGCGGATGCTTCTTCGCGGCCTTGAGGACGAGGTCAGGATCGAACTTCGGGAACAGCACGAGTCTCGCGCCGAGGCTCATGGCGAACGTGACGCACAGGGTGAGGCCGTAGGCGTGGAACATGGGGAGCACGGCGTGCACCGTGCAGCCGGCGTGCTCGATGGTCGGCGTCCATGCCCGAGCCTGAACGGCGTTGGCGAGCAGGTTCGCGTGGGTGAGCACGGCACCCTTCGGTGTGCCCGTCGTTCCCGACGTGTACTGAAGGATTGCGACATCCGTCGACTCAGGACCCGGATGCGCCGGATCGAGGGTCCGGGACGAGCTCAGGGTCGACCAGGGGATCGTGTTCCGCACCGGCGCGGTCAGCGCTTCGCGGGACTCGCGCGCCTTTGCTATCGGCAGGGTGAGGGCAACGCGCATTCCGAAGGGCAATGATCGGGTGATGTCGACGGAGATGAGAGAGGACACAGCGATGTCCTCCGGGAAGTCCTGGACCGTCGCAACGACCTTGTTCCAGACAATCGCGACCCGGGCGCCGTGGTCCTCGAACTGGTGGCGCAATTCACGCGGGGTGTAGAGCGGGTTGTGTTCGACGACGATCGCGCCGAGCCGAAGAACCGCGTAGAACGCGACGATGTGTTCCGGACAGTTCGGGAGAACGATGGCGACGCGGTCGCCTTTCGACACTCCACGGGCACGCAGACCCTCGGCGACCCGGAGGATGGCGTGCTGCAACTGGCGGTACGTGGTGGTCGCTCCGAAGAACTCGAGCGCCACCTGACCTGGGTAGTGTTCCGCCGACCCGTCGACGAGATCACCGAGGGTCCCGTTTTGCTCGGGAATGTCGGTCGGAACGTTTGCTGCATAGCTGGCCAGCCAGGGACGCGGAGAAGTGTCGGTCACTCGTCCCACTCTAATCCCGCGCCCGGAAGCACGCTGGGCGCCCAATAGAATGGGGACACACCCCAGTACTTAACGACGGAGACCTATGTCTGAAATTTCTGAGGAGCAGGTGGCGCATCTGGCGAACCTCGCCCGCATTGCCCTCACTCCCCAAGAGATCTCGAGTCTGACGACCGAGCTTGACCAGATCGTCGACAGCATCGCCAAGGTGCAGCAGGTCGCGACACCGGACGTTCCGGCAACGAGCCACCCGGTTCCGCTCGCCAACGTCTTCCGGCCAGACGTGGTCGGCGAGACGCTGACCATCGAAGAGGCGCTGAAGAACGCCCCGGAACAGGCCGACAACCGGTTCAAGGTTTCAGCGATCCTGGGGGAGGAGCAGTAATGGCCGACATCATCCGGCTCACCGCGGCGGAGTTGTCCGAGAAGCTCGGCTCCCGCGAGATCAGCGCCGTCGAAGCGACGCAGGCGCACCTCGACCGGATCGCGGACGTCGACACCGACGTCCACGCCTTCCTCCACGTCTCCGACTCCGCGCTCGACACCGCACGGAGCATCGATGAACGCCGTGCTTCCGGCGAGGAGCTCGGCCCGCTGGCCGGTATCCCGCTCGCGGTCAAGGACGTGCTCGTCACGACCGACATGCCGTCGACGTCGGGCAGCCGGATCCTCGAGGGGTACATGTCCCCGTTCGACGCGACGGTCGTGAAGCGCTCCCGCGAAGCGGGGCTCGTCCTCATCGGGAAGACCAATATGGACGAGTTCGCGATGGGCTCATCCACCGAACACTCCGCGTACGGTCCCACGCGTAACCCCTGGGACCTCGGCCGGATCCCCGGCGGTTCCGGTGGAGGATCCGCCGCGGCCGTTGCGGCGTTCGAAGCGCCCCTCGCACTCGGCAGCGACACCGGCGGATCGATCCGCCAGCCCGCCCACGTCACCGGAACGGTCGGCGTGAAGCCCACCTACGGCGCTGTGAGCCGCTACGGCGCAATCGCCCTCGCGTCGAGCCTCGACCAGGTCGGCCCGGTCACCCGCACCGTTCTCGACGCCGGGCTCCTCCAGGACGTCATCGGCGGGCACGACCCGTTCGATTCCACGTCGCTCACCGACATCTGGCCATCGATGGCGGATGCCGCCCGCGAAGGCGCCCGGGGCGACGTGCTCAAGGGACTCAAGGTCGGCGTCGTTCGCGAACTGTCCGGCGAAGGATTCCAGGCCGGAGTGCAGAGCCGGTTCGACGAGACAGTCGCGCTGCTCCAGAAGCAGGGCGCCGAAGTGCTCGAGGTCAGCGCACCGCACTTCGAGTATGCGGTCTCGGCTTACTACCTGATCCTCCCGGCCGAGGCGTCCTCCAACCTCGCCAAGTTCGACTCCGTGCGCTTCGGCATGCGGGTGCAGCCCGAGGGCGGCGGAACGGTCGAGCAGGTCATGGCGGCGACACGCGAGGCCGGATTCGGCCCCGAGGTCAAGCGCCGGATCATCCTTGGCACCTACGCGCTCAGCGCCGGATACTACGACGCCTACTACGGAAGCGCACAGAAGGTCCGCACGCTCATCCAGCGCGACTTCGACGCGGCGTTCGCGCAGGTCGACGTACTCATCAGCCCGAGCGCGCCGACAACAGCGTTCAAGTTCGGCGAGAAGCTCGAAGACCCGATGGCGATGTACCTGAACGACATCGCGACGATTCCGGCGAACCTCGCCGGGATCCCCGGCATCAGCGTCCCGATCGGACTCGCACCCGAGGACGGTCTGCCTGTGGGGCTGCAGATCATGGCGCCGGTCCGTGAAGACGCGAGGCTCTACCGCGTCGGTGCGGCTATCGAAGCACTGCTCGAAGCACAGTGGGGCTCCACCTTGATTTCACGCGCTCCAGCGCTGGGAGGCAAATAATGGCTAAAGATGCCCTGATGGACTACGACAAAGCACTCGAGCTGTTCGAGCCGGTGCTCGGTTTCGAAGTCCACGTCGAACTCAACACGAAGACCAAGATGTTCTCACACGCGCCGAACGGGTTCGGCTCGGACGCGAACACCAACGTCTCACCGGTGTGCCTCGGTCTTCCCGGCGCACTGCCGGTGGTCAACGAGCAGGCCGTGCGCTACTCGATCAGCCTCGGTCTCGCTCTCGGCTGTTCGATCGCCCCGTCGTCCCGGTTCGCCCGCAAGAACTACTTCTACCCGGACCTGGCGAAGAACTACCAGATCTCGCAGTACGACGAGCCGATCGCCTTCGGTGGCTCCGTCGACGTCGAACTGCCGAACGGGCGCCTCGTCACGGTGTCGATCGAACGCGCCCACATGGAAGAGGATGCGGGTAAGCTCACCCACGTCGGCGGATCGACGGGTCGCATTCAAGGAGCTGAGTACTCGCTCGTCGACTACAACCGCGCCGGTGTGCCCCTCGTCGAAATCGTCACCGACATCATCTACGGTGCCGAAGCGGATGCCCCCGAACTTGCGAAAGCGTACGTCGCGACCATCCGGGACATCGTGACGAGCCTCGGTATCTCCGACGCGAAAATGGAGCGCGGCAACCTGCGCTGCGACGCGAACATCTCCCTGCGCCCGCGGACGCCGGAGGGTGAGCCGCCTGCTCCGCTCGGAACGAGGACCGAGACGAAGAACGTGAACTCCCTGCGTTCCGTCGAACGTGCCATCCGTTACGAGATCCAGCGGCAGGCAGCGATCCTCGCCGACGGCGGAACGATCACCCAGGAGACCCGCCACTGGCACGAAGACACCGGTCGAACGAGTGCCGGGCGCCCGAAGAGCGATGCAGACGACTACCGGTACTTCCCGGAGCCCGACCTGCTTCCTGTTCAGCCGAGTCTTGAGCTCATCGAGGAACTGCGCGCCGCGCTTCCTGAGCCGCCCGCCGCTCGCCGCCGCCGGCTCAAGGCGGAGTGGGGCTTCACCGACCTCGAGTTCCAGGACGTCGTCAACGGCGGACTGCTCGTCGAGATCAGCGAAACGGTCGCCGCCGGTGCCTCACCGGCTGCTGCCCGCAAGTGGTGGACAGGCGAGATCAGCCGGGTCGCGAACGTGCAGGGAGTCGAGGCATCCGCTCTCGTGTCACCCGGGAACGTCGCCGCCCTCGCCGGTCTCGTCGAAGACGGCACCTTGACTGACAAGCTCGCTCGCCAGGTGCTCGAAGGAGTCATCGCCGGGGAAGGGACGCCGCAGGAGGTCGTCGACGCTCGCGGGCTCGCCGTTGTCTCCGACGACGGAGCCCTCATCGCCGCGATCGACGACGCCCTCGCCTCCCAGCCGGACGTCCTCGCGAAGATCCGTGACGGCAAAGTCCAGGCGGCCGGTGCTGTCATCGGCGCCGTCATGAAGGCGATGAAGGGGCAGGCGGACGCAGCGCGCGTTCGTGAGCTCGTCCTGGAGCGCGCCAACAGCTGACCGGAATGGATGCGACCGCGCGGCTGAGGGTTACCGCGCGGTCGCATCCGTTCTCTTCTCAGTTCCTGCCCTCGGCTGTACGATGCTGCCATGCTCGTGGAGGGGTCGATTCGCTGGCAGATCACCGAGGACTGTCCCTGGGATCTGCTGCTTGCCCTTGCCTTCCGCGCTCTTGCCGGGTTGGCCGAGGACTGTGCGGAACAAATTCCCCCGGTCGAACCACCGCTCGAACCGGTGGACCTCGCAGGTATCGACCGCGATGCCCTCGCCGCTCAGTGGCGCGGCTGGTGGACAGGGATCGTTCCCCGAGCCACCCGGCCGTTCATCAGTCAGGTCCGTCCGCCCCACTTCGAGGTCTTTGACCGCGCGCTCGAACTCCAGGAACTCGTCTATCGCAGTTACGATCAGGCGATGCACTGGGCGGAGGAACGCCACCGCGAATACCTGCGCGCCGTCGCGGCCCGCGAACATCCGCTCGCTGACGCGTACGAGCTGGTCCAGCGGCGGCAGTTCGAGCTTCGCCGGCAGACCGGATCCTTCCGGCTCGATCTCGAGGTTCTCCCAGTGCAGGGGAGGGGCGCGTGGGTGGTCGCCCCGGACACCGTGATCATCAGCGAGAACCTGCGTGACGATCCGGAGGCGTTCCGGGAGTGGCTGAAACCCGTCGTCATCGCGCTCGTCTGAGGGCAGGTCCGCGAGCTGCGCGATGTCGTCGACGCTGGCGTGTCGCTCAAAGCTTCGAAGAATGCGTCGTGGATCGCCATGGAAGGATCGAACGCACGTCGCGACTTCTGCGTCGGCCTGTGGGAGAATCGTAGTCATGAGCAGACAGGACGGCAGCGGGCGACAAGTCTCCGCCGTCAACGACGAGGGCGCCTCCATTCTCCATATCGACATGGACGCGTTCTTCGCGTCGGTGGAGTTGCTGGATCACCCGGAGTTGCGTGGCAAACCGGTCATCATCGGCCACGCCGAAGGGCGCTCGGTCGTCACCAGCGCCACCTATGAGGCCCGCCGTTTCGGAGTGTCCGCCGCCATGCCCGTGTCAAAGGCGTTGCGGCTGTGCCCGCAGGCGATCGTTCTGCCTCCGCACCACGAGCGGTACACGCACTACTCCCGCCAGGTCATCGACATCTTCCGGGATGCCACGCCCCTGGTCGAACCGCTGAGCATCGACGAAGCGTTCCTCGACGTCTCCGGTGCCCGTCGGCTTCTCGGTTCACCCGCCCAGGTCGGCCAGCTGATCCGGGAACGCGTGCACCGGGAAACGGGCCTCACCTGCTCGGTCGGCGCTGCGGCTACGAAGTTCGTGGCGAAGGTCGCATCCGGCCGGGCGAAGCCCGATGGACTGCTCGTGATCCCGCCCGCCGAAACGTTGGCTTTCCTCCACCCGCTGCCGATTCGCGCACTGTGGGGTGTCGGTGCCAAGACCGAGGAATCGCTGGTGCGGATCGGCCTCCACACCGTCGGCGATGTCGCCGACACGCCGCTCGCGACGCTGCGCAAGTCCGTGGGGGATGCCACAGCGGTGAAACTGCACGAGCTGGCGCACGGCCGTGATGCGCGATCCGTCGTCACGACGACGGCGGAGAAAAGTATCGGCCACGAGGTCACGTTCCACGAGGACGTCACCGACGCAGCGCGGGTCCGGTTGGAACTGCTGCGCCTCGCCGACCAGGTGGCCGTGCGCCTTCGCAAGGCCGGGTTTCTCGCACGAACCGTCGCCATCAAGGTGCGTTTCGACGACTTCACCACCCTGACGCGATCGCACACCCTCTCCGAACCGTCGAACGTGGGTCGGCGGCTGTACGAGGAGGCCAACGACCTCTTCACCGCGCTCCGTGTCGAGGGGCGCCCGGTACGTCTCGTCGGCGTCCGGGCTGAGCAACTCGTCGACGGCGACGAGCGGATGGCCGCTCTCTGGGATCCGGACGAGGAATGGCGTGACGCCGAGACCACCATCGATTCCCTGCGCGCGCGCTTCGGCGGAACGGCGGTCCGTCGTGCATCCATGTTGACCCGGAAGAGCGGTGAGACGGCGGGCGGGACTCGCGCGCCGCGTGACCAGGGATCATGACAACCCCTTGGCGCGCCCAGGACAAGGCCGATAGCGTTGCGGCATGACAAAACTTGCGCTGGAACTTGCTGACTCATTCAAAGCTGTCGGAGTGACGACCGTGTACGGCGATCCGGTGGACGTCGACGGCGAGAAGCTCCTCCCCGTCGCTCTCGCCTGGTACGGATTCGGTGCCGGCGAAGCGGAAGGCGAGGGAGACACGTCGTCGAAGACCGTCTCTGGCAACGGGGCTGGTTCCGGCGGCGGTGGCGGTGGCTTCGCTCTGCCGATCGGCGCCTACATCAAGACCCGGGAGGGACTGCGCTTCGAACCGAACATCGTTTCGCTCGTTGCCGTGGGAATCCCTTTCGTGTGGGTCGTCGGTAAAGCGTTGTCTTTCGTCATCCGCGCGCTGAAGAAGTAGTTCTCGCCTAGACTGGCGGTAGTAACACGGGAGTCCGGTGAACCGGGCTGAGAGGAAGATTCCGTAATCTTCGACCGTCGAACCTGATCTGGGTAATGCCAGCGCAGGGAGGCAAACTATCTCGCTACCCGTGCCCATTCGAAAGGGCGCGTTTCGTGCATTCAACAACAGTAAAAAGTTCCGCTTCATCTACTACCGGGACCACCCCGCGAACGAAGCGGAATCTCCGCTGGCGGGTCGTGGACATCGTCGTTGCCAGCGTTATCGGCGTGGCATCCGGTGTCATCTTCTGGGCGTGGGGGCTCGCCTGGGGTCCGCTCAGTGCAGCCCTGTCCTTCACTCCGGGGCTCGGTGGTCTTCTCGCCGGCGGCTGGCTTTTCGCCGGTGTTCTCGGCGCGCTCATCATCCGCAAGCCGGGAGCGGCGATCTACACCGAACTCGTCGCTGCGGCTGTCTCAGCCCTGATCGGAACCGTCTGGGGCTTTGAAACGCTGATCTGGGGCCTCGTGCAGGGCATCGGAGCTGAGATCGTCTTCGCTCTCTTCTTCTACGCCAATTGGCGGATCGGAGTCGCCCTGCTCGCCGGAGCCGGAACCGGTCTCGCGGTCGGCCTCCTCGACACGACATTCACCAGCTACGCAGCCCTCGACATCGCTGCAAAGACGACGTACATCGTCAGTGCCATCGTGTCAGGTACCGTCATCGCCGGCCTGCTGTCGTGGTTCGCTGTCCGCGGTCTCGCCGCGACCGGAGCGCTGAGTCGATTTGCCTCGGGCCGTTCGGCCAAGACGGTGTCAGCAGCCGGGAACCCATGACCGACAGACTCGGCTCCGGCTCAGTCCCTGGCGCGAGCATCCGCGCCAGGGACTGGGGCTGGCGTCACGCCGGCCGCGGTAAACCCGCGGTGTCGGCGCTCGACCTCGACATCGAACCGGGGGAGCGAGTGCTCCTTCTCGGTGCATCCGGAGCCGGCAAATCAACCCTGATGCAGGCGATGGCCGGCGTTCTCGGCGGTGACGAAGAAGGAGACGAATCCGGCACGCTCCTCCTCGACGGCCGGCGACCAGCGGATGCCCGTGGCCGGGCCGGTCTCGTCCTGCAGGACCCGGACTCGCAGATCGTCCTGGCTCGAATCGGTGACGATGTCGCCTTCGCGCCGGAGAACCTCGGTGTGCCCCGCGAAGAGATCTGGCGACGCGTGCGGTGGGCACTCTCAGCCGTCGGACTCGATCTGCCCCTTCACCATTCATCGTCCGACCTGTCCGGCGGGCAGAAACAGCGGCTCGCGCTGGCGAGCGTTCTCGCCATGCAGCCCGGACTTCTGCTCCTCGATGAGCCAACGGCCAATCTCGACCCTGATGGGGTCCGTGAGATCCGTGACACCGTCGACCGTGTCGTGGCGAACACCGGGGCGACCCTCGTCGTCGTCGAACACCGCGTGGCTGTGTGGCGCGACATTGTGGACCGGGTGGTCGTACTGGATCCGTCGGGAGGGGTCCTCGCCGACGGCTCACCGCACGCGGTTCTCGAACGTGAAGGGCCGCGGCTCGCCGCTGCTGGCGTTTGGGTGCCAGGAATCCCACCGCGGGTTGCCGATCGACCGCACCGCAGGGCAACCGGTGCGGATCTCCTCGTTGCTTCTGATCTCGCGGTGGGCAGGACGCCGTTCGCCTCCAAACAGCCGTTCGTCGCGGCATCCGCGATCGATGTCACGCTCGCGGAGGGAACCGGTCTTGCCCTCACCGGGCCGAACGGAGCAGGCAAGTCGACGCTGGCTCTGACCCTCGCCGGCCTGCTGGAACCGGTCGACGGCTCGCTTCGGGCGACACGCCCTCTCGCTCGCGGTCTGTCCGGCTCACCGTTCCGCTGGAAGTCTCGGGACCTGCTCACCCGGCTGGGTACGGTGTTTCAGGATCCGGAGCACCAGTTCCTGGCTGCCACCGTGCGCCGCGAGCTCGCCATCGGGCCTCACGCCCTCAAGCTTCCTCAGCGCGACGTCGATGCACGCGTCGATGAGCTTCTGCAGCGACTCCGGCTCGATCACCTCGCGGATGCGAATCCGTTCACCCTCTCCGGCGGGGAGAAGAGGCGGTTGTCGGTTGCGACGGTGCTCGCTGCCCGGCCGCAGGTCCTTCTTCTCGACGAGCCGACGTTCGGACAGGATGCCGTCACCTGGGGTGAACTCGTCTCGCTCCTGGGGGAGCTCGTTGACGAAGGCCGTTCGGTCGTCACGGTCACCCACGACCGCGCGCTCGTCACCACGTTCGCCGATCGCGAGCTGGCTCTCGGCACGACCTCAGGGGTTCCGGCATGACCGCGCTCATGCCGGAGATCCGGGATTCCGCCGTCGCCCGCGTGAACCCGATAGCCAAGCTGGCGGTCGCGGTGGTGATCAGCCTCACTCTTTTGCTCTCGATCGACGTGGTCTCGGCATCCGTCGCCCTCGTGCTCGTGGGCATCCTCCTCTTCTGGTCGGGCCTCGACGCCCGCCAGTTCTGGCTGCGGACGTCACCGCTCTGGCTCGCTGCTCCATTCGCCGGGCTGACCACGGTGCTCTATGGGGAGGATTCCGGCGCCCTGCTGTTCGAGTGGGGCCTGGTGTCGGTGACCGAGGGGTCGCTCGGCCTCGGCGTGTCGATCACCCTTCGTGTTCTCGCGATCGGATTGCCGAGCATCGTGCTGTTCGCGACGACGGACCCGACAGATCTCGCCGATGGGCTCGGGCAGATCCTGAAACTGCCGTCACGGTTCGTCCTCGGGGGACTGGCGGGCATGCGCATGATCGGGCTGTTCATCGACGACTGGCGAGCACTGGGCCAGGCCCGACGGGCACGGGGCGTCGGTGACGCTCACGTTCTCATCCGACTGGGCACGCAGGCGTTCGCGCTGCTTGTGCTCGCCATCCGCCGCGGGAGCAAACTCGCGACCGCGATGGAGGCCAAAGGCTTCGGATCGGATATCCCCAGAACCTGGGCCCGTCCGTCGACGTTCGGGGGGCCGGAAATCGTCCTCATCTCGATCGGGCTCGTCATCGCAGCGGCAGCCGTGACGGCGGCTGTCCTGGCTGGAACCTGGAACTTCATTCTTGACTGATGCAACCGGCGCGGAGCCGGACGCCATGGCCGTGAGTGTCGACGATGCCGTCGGTCGGATTCTCGAGCTGTGCACACGCGACATCGAAACGGTTATCCTCGACGGGCCAAGCGGTGCTGGCAAATCCACTCTTGCGAACGCCCTCGTGCTTGCGTGGCCGGGAGCGCTCAGCCTGGTCCGGATGGACAACGTCTATCCCGGCTGGGGCGGGCTGGCGGCGGGAAGCCGGCACGTGCACGACGCCCTGCTCGAACCGAGACAGCGATCGGTGCCCTCGCGCTGGCAGCGCCACGACTGGGCGAGCGGAAAAGCAGCGGAATGGCACTCGGTGCCCGCGAACCACTCGCTTCTCCTCGAGGGATGCGGCGCGCTCTCGCGACGCAACGCCTCGCTCGCGACGGTACGGATCTGGCTGGACGCTGATGATGAGGAGCGCAAACGGCGGGCGCTCGCTCGCGACGGCGGCGGTTTCGATGCCCACTGGGATGAATGGCAGGAGCAGTTCGAGCGGTTCGTTGACGCGGAAGACCCGGTGTCCCGTGCCGATGTGCGGCTGCGGTTGCCGTAGCGAGAGTTAGCGGGAAGGGCGGCTTAGAGCGAGTCGATCAGGGCACCGATGACGGCGCCCGGATGCGAAAGCCGCCAGAAGACGCCTGGGTCGTGCAGACTCGCTCCGAGCTTCAGTGAGATCGGTTGTTCTTCTCCCGATCCGTCGTCGACGAAGATCGTTCCCACCCGCGTTCCCGTCCCGGCGGTCGTCACCGGGTCGGTGTCGACGGTGATGTCAGGAGTCACCCGCCCCCAGCGTGGCGCTTCCGGTGACAGCCCTGCCAGGGCATCGGCGCTGTCACCCCACGCGGTCGTGAACGTCACGACCGGTGTCCCTTCGGCAAGGATCGGCGTCGCGGAGACACCCGCCGTCGCGCTGTCGACGAAAGCGTTCATGGCGGCATCCAGGGCGTCCCAGTCCGGCTGTCCCAGGATCGCGCCATACGCCCGGAACGACTCAGCTGACCCCTCGACGGGAATGTCCAGCCCGAATTGCAGGCAGATGCCGGCGGCATCCGTGTAGCTGCGGGAGATTCCGGTCACGCCGCGCTCGGGCAGGTACGTGGTGGTGTTCTCGATGCCTCGGCGGCTGGGGAGTCCGGTCACCGGCTCGGCGAGCACCGAGGCGATGGCGGGCGTTTCGAGAGCGATGGCTGAGAGCCTCGCCAGATCCGCCGCCGTTCCGACGCTCCTGTCGCTCAGACCGGTTGTGTCAACCACAGTGGTCTCGGCGAGACCCTGCTCGGCCAGCCATGCGTTCGCAGCGACGAGATAGTCGTCGACGGATCCGAACGCCCAGCGGGCGAGGGTGTCGGCGTGATTGTTGCTCGAGCCGAGCAGCATCGCCTGGAGCATCTCCCGCTCTGACCAGGCGTCAGCGGTGTAGACGCTGACTGTTCGGGTACCTGCCTTCTGATAATCGAGATAGGCCAGATAGTCCTCGCTCGTGATCGGGACGGTTTGTCCTTGAGACTCGGCACCGAGCGGATGCTTGTCGAGCACCACGAGGGCTGTGATCGTTTTCGTGATGCTCGCCATCGGGACGGGTTCGGTGCTGCCGGACGTCGCGAAAGGCGGGGCTGTGACAGCCTCTGTCACAGCACTGGCGCCGGCGGCGGGGAGGACCGGGGGAACGGCCGGCTCCGTCTCGGCCATGGCGACCCGCGTCACGGATGCCGTCGGCAGCGGACCCACGAGCGCGGCGGACCCGCAGACCCCGACTCCGAGGATGATGACGGTTCCCGTGAAGATCCCGATTCCTCGAGCTACACCCATCGCCTGCCCCCGAATCCCGTCACAGCCTCAGGCTAACCCGGGGAGGGGGAATCGCTCGTCAGGCCCAGCCGAGTGCGTGCAATTCGTCGTCGTCGATCCCGTAAAAATGCGCGATCTCATGCACCAGGGTGACGTGAATCTGTTCCCGGAGGTGGTTGACATCCTCTGCCAGTGCGAGAAGAGGGTCACGATAGATGCTGATCATGTCGGGAAGCTCACCGAAACCGTACTGGTCCCGATCGGTGAGCGCGACGCCGTGGTACAAACCGAGCAGATCGAGAGACCCGTCCTCAGGAAGATCCTCGATCATGATCGCGACGTTGACCAGTCCATCGACCATGTTGTCGGGGAGCGCATCGAACACCTCGCCGACGAGGGCTTCGAACGTGTCGGCATCCATGTCGATCATGTGACCTGAACCGATCTGCGAGCCTCGGCGAACTGGCTTGCTGCTTGGGGTGAGTAACGGGGCTTGAACCCGCGACCTTGCCTTGGGTCCTGCACCACAACCAGGCGCTCGGTCTACTTGGGGTGAGTAACGGGGCTTGAACCCGCGACCTTGCCTTGGGTCCTGCACCACAACCAGGCGCTCGGTCTACTTGGGGTGAGTAACGGGGCTTGAACCCGCGACCTCCTGGACCACAACCAGGCGCTCTACCAACTGAGCTATACCCACCATGCGCAACTTCCGACCGGAGTCGAACTTTGCAACCCTGAAAGTCTATTACAAAGTTTGGCTGTAGTTGTCCACCACGGCCGCGGCGACGATCTTTGCTTCGTCGGAGGTCGGCCCGGGCAGCGGGACGAACGCAGCCTGACGGTAATAGGCGAGTTCACGGATGGACTCAAGGATGTCCGCGAGGGCACGGTGGCCGCCGTCTTTCGCCGGAGCGTTGAAGTAGATGCGCGGGTACCAGCGGCGTGCCAGCTCTTTGATCGAGGACACGTCGACGTTGCGGTAGTGCAGGTGAGCGTCCAGCCGAGGCATGAACTTCGCGAGGAACGCCCGGTCGGTGCCGATCGAGTTACCCGCCAGCGGAGCCTTCTGCTCATCCGGCACATGACTGAGGATGTACTCGAGAGCCTGGAACTCGGCGTCAGCGAGGCTGACTCCGTTCGGGATCTCTTCCAACAACCCCGAGGAGCGGTGCATGTTCGTCACGAAATCACCCATGTTCTCCAGCGCGGAGGCATCCGGCTTGATGACGATGCTGATTCCCTCGTCGACGGGTGCCAGATCGAAGTCGGTGACGACGACGGCGATCTCCACCAGTTCATCGACAGCGAGGTCGAGCCCGGTCATTTCGCAGTCGATCCATACCAGGCGGTCGCTCACATTACTCATGCCCCAATGCTACTGGCGACCAGCGACGCTCAAGCCCGCTCCCGCGGCTGCGGTATCCTGAATGCTGCCCGCCTCCGTAGCTCAGGGGATAGAGCAGGAGCCTTCTAATCTCTTGGTCGCAGGTTCGAATCCTGCCGGGGGCACTTCGTCAGGAATCTCGCGGTGTTTCTCATGCTCTTGATCGCAGGTTCTCATCGCCATGACGAGGGAGAGAGGCATCCGATGACACTGCGAGGCGAGCTCACGACGTTCACGGATGCGCTCGGCAGCTCCATGACGGACGGCCGATCGATCGCGGCCTTCGTCGCAGTCGATCTACCCACGGCACGGAGCGACTATGACCTCGGCGACAGCCATCGAACCTATTTGAAGTCCACGGACAAGGGCGTCGAATTCGTCTACGAGGACGGACGGCTCCGCTCAGTCTTCATCTCCACGATCGACAACCCGATTCGCCGAGCCTATCCGCGGCCTGACGCGCTCATCGAAGGCCTCTCGGGGACGGCGACTCGCGGTCAGGTGCTCAAGCGGTTCGGGGAGCCCGAGTGGACGAGCGAAGAGGCAGATCGGTTCAAGCTGGCGGCGGCCTGTTATGTGCGCTTCGCCTACGAGAACGGCCGTGTCGTTCTGATCAGCGTGATGCGCGAAGTGCCCCAGTGACCACGGGTGAGATCGAGACCCACTCGTACATCCGGGATCCCGCTCGGAATCTTCCCGGTCCTTCTCCAGCACTCTCAGCCAGGATGAGGCCATGACTTCGCCAACTCGCCCCCGCCATCCCGTTCCGACTCCAGCCGGGCCCGGGCAGGAGTCCGTGTGGGACTACCCGCGGCCACCGAGAGTCGAGCCAGCGCGCGATCGCGTCACCATCCGGCTCGGGAGTGCGGTCATTGCGCAGTCCGAGCGTGCAGTGCGTGTTCTGGAGACGAGCCATCCGCCGGTCTACTACGTTCCCATTGACGACTTCGTCGCTGGCGCGTTGACCCCGGTCGGCAGGTCGACGTGGTGCGAGTTCAAGGGTGAGGCACGGTACTTCACCGTAAATTCAGGGAACACCGTCGTCGAACGCGGCGCGTGGCACTACCCGTCGCCTCGACCGGGCTTCGAGTCGCTGGTTGGAATGGTTGCGGTGTATCCCGGCCTGATGGACTCGTGTGAAGTCGGCGACGAAGCAGTCCAACCCCAGGAGGGGGACTTCTACGGAGGGTGGGTGACCTCTCGCATCGTCGGTCCCTTCAAGGGGGCTCCGGGAACGATGGGCTGGTAGCCACGAAGTTCCGCGGCGAAACACCGTCGTCATCTGGCCACGGTAGGTTAACGCCATGCGACAGCTTCAGAAGCAGATCATCGAAGAACTGGGTGTCCAACCGAGCATCGACGCCGCGGCTGAGGTCGCCCGGCGAGTCGATTTCCTCGCCGATTACGTCCGGGCCACGGGAACGAAAGGGCTCGTGCTCGGCATCAGTGGCGGCCAGGATTCTACTCTGGCAGGCCGGCTATGCCAGCTCGCCGTCGAAAAGCTTGCACAAGGGGGCACAGTCGCGACCTTCATCGCCGTTCGACTGCCATACGCGGTGCAGCACGACGAGAAGGATGCGCAGCTCGCTCTGGACTTCATCCGGCCGAGTCGGACGATCACCTTCAACGTCCACTCCGCCGTTGACGCAGTCGAAGACGAGTACGCCGAGGTCGCCGGCGCGCCGCTGACCGACTTCCATAAGGGCAACGTCAAGGCACGAACCCGGATGATTGCGCAGTACGCCATCGCGGGGGAAGAAGGATGCCTCGTCGTCGGCACCGATCACGCGGCGGAAGCGGTCACCGGCTTCTATACGAAGTACGGAGATGGTGGAGCCGACCTGCTTCCGCTGAGCGGGCTGTCCAAGCGGCAGGGGCGCCAGCTGCTCGAGTACCTCGGTTGCCCGGTGTGGTTGCGTGAGAAGCCGCCGACAGCCGATCTTCTCGATCGGAAGCCCGGTCAAACCGACGAAGCAGACCTCGGACTTGAATACGAGGACATCGACGATTATCTCGAGGGCAAAGAACTGAGCGACGACGTCGCTTCTGCCATCGAAGCCCGCTTCCTGGTGACGCGGCACAAGCGCACGATGCCGGTCACTCCTGCGGATACCTGGTGGCGGGACTGACTCGTCCCAGGCAGCAAAAAAGCGGTGCCGTATTCGTGCGGCACCGCTTCTTTTAGCAGCTGAGCTAGGCGAGCTTCTTCTCTTCTGGCTGTTCGCCGGCGGCACGCTTGACATCCATGGCTGCGACGTCGTCGATGAGTTTCTGAGTGGTGGTGTCTGGGCCGGAGAACGCGGCCGGCGTGACGGACGGCTCGCCGGCATCCGTGGCCGTGTACTTCTCCCGGTGTTCGCGCGCAGCCCAGGCGTCCTGCTCGGCGACGAGAGTCTTCTCATTGGCGGTGGTCTCAAACTTCCAGCGCTCGAGGTCGCTCTCGAAGACCTTGCGCGTACGAGACGGACGCGCCTGCCACTCGAGCAGCCTGTCGCGGAACTCCGTTCGAGCCGCACCGAGCTCGAATCCGAAGGTTGCCGAGTCTCGTTTCATTTCTGCCAGCTGATGTGCCGCCCAGTTCGCAGCGGTCGCTGCGCCCTTGATCGGGAGCAGTCGCAATTGGATGTCGGCCTGTGCGACGGCACGGTCAGCGAACGACTGTTCCTGAGGCGTCAGGGAATTCCACGAGGCCGCTTCGCTGGACGCATCGACCAGTGCAGCGATGGCGGCGGTCTTGAGGTCCCGGTCGCGCTGGTCGACCAGTCGCCGCACGGCGGCCTTGGTCACAGCGGCGGCGATAAGGGCCGACACGAGGATTGCGACAGCAACGACAGCGGCGATGAAAAGCACCGGTCGAGTGTCAGGTGCGGTCAGCCAGGCTACGAACTCATTCCACAATTCCATGTGCCGAAGATTACCTGCGAACCTGTTTGGAACCGCGGAACTCGGGCCGTGTCGTGGAAATGGTCGGGCGCCACGCCGGTTGTCAGAGCGCGCGCAGGCAGTCCATCGCGTCGTCCATCCGCCAGAATTCGCCGAGAGTGTGGAAGCGAGACTGACCGGGGGCGAGACGTTTGGCGACGTACTCCGTGCCGTCAACGCCGTCGCGACGCTCGATGTGCCCGACAATGCGACCATCGGCGACGGTCGCTCGCCACAGGTCTTCCTTCACGCGCACCAGGCTCAATCCACTCCGGTGACGCGCGATGTCGGGCGTTGCATGCCCCTGTGCTGCGAACCGCGTCGCGGTCGACCCCGTTGAGCTCGTTCTGCTCCTCGTGGATGTCATGTTGTCCTCCTCGCGCGTGGCCGGCCCCGGTTGTTTTTGTAATCCGAGGCTACGGTGCACCACTGACATCGCCAGCTGTCAGGCGCGAGGTGGCGATACGCCCTACTTCAGTCCGGTGCCGTCAACGGCGAATGGGTCGATGGCGGCCAATTCGTCTGCACTGAGGGGTGGTGCTTCGAGCGCTCGTACGTTCTGTTCGAGCTGATCCACCGAACTGGCTCCGATGAGAGCCGAGGTTACCTGTGGCCAGCGCAGTACCCACGTGAGGGCGAGCTGTGCGAGTGTTTGGCCTCGTTCCTGCGCGATGGTGTTGAGCGCGCGGGCGCGTTTCAGGTACGTCTCGTTCAATCGGTCCTGTGGCAGGAAGTGACTGGTCGCAGCGCGGGACGACGAGGGGACGTTCCCGTCGAGGTAACGGTCCGTGAGCATGCCCTGTGCCAGAGGGGAGAAGACGATGGAGCCGGCGCCGACCTCGTCGAGTACATCGAGGAGCCCGTTTTCCACGTGACGGTTGAACATCGAGTAGCTCGGCTGGTGGATGAGCAGGGGGACTTTGTGCTCGGCGAGTGCTGCAGCGGCCTGCAGCGTCTGTTCGGGCGAATAGTTCGAGATCCCGGCGTACAGGGCACGTCCGGAGTGTACGGCGGTGGCGAGGGCCCCCATCGTCTCTTCGATCGGGGTGTCAGGGTCTGGTCGATGGGAGTAGAAGATGTCGACGTAGTCGAGCCCCAGTCTGCGCAGGCTGGCGTCCAGCGACGACAGCAGTGTTTTGCGGGATCCCCATTCGCCGTATGGACCAGGGGCCATGTCGTAGCCCGCCTTGGTCGAGACGATGATCTCGTCACGATGGGAGGCGAAGTCCTCGTCGAGGATCCGGCCGAAGTTCTTCTCAGCCGAGCCAGGGGGAGGGCCGTAGTTGTTGGCGAGGTCGAAGTGGGTGATCCCGAGATCGAACGCCCTGCGCACGATCGCCCGCTGGGTTTCACCATCTCGTCCGTCGCCGAAGTTGTGCCAGAACCCGAGGCTGACGCGAGGAAGAAGCAGACCACTCCTGCCCGTTCTGGCGTACTGCATGGTGTCGTAACGGCTCTGGTCGGCAACGTAGCTCATGAGGCAATGCTAGTGAGCAGGTCGAGGAAGCGATGTTCCTCCACCACGGATGCCGCCACGCGCTTCATCCACAAGTTCGTCCTCGTGAGATGCTCGCCGCCGTCAGCGAACCACACTCGGAGTGTGGTTCCGGGGTCGGCAGTCCGGCACGAGGGTCGGCTCCGGAACCATGCGGTGCCACCACCCGGTGTGCTCGACGACAGAAATGGAGCAACCTCATGACCGACATCATCACCCTGACCGGACTGGTCGCCACCGTGCCATACGTGGTGAGCCAGGACGACAAAGTGCCCTTCACCAGCTTTCGGCTGGCATCCAACCAGCGCTACTTCGACCGGCGAACCTCGCAATGGGTGGCCGGCGACACCAACTGGTACACCGTGACCGCGTTCCGTGCCCTGGCGGTCAATGCGGCGGCGTCGATCCACAAAGGAGATCGGGTGATCGTGACAGGAAGACTCAAGGTCCGGCGATGGGAGACAGGGGAGAAGAGCGGGCTCGCCGTCGATGTCGAGGCGGAGGGCATCGGACACGATCTGGTGTGGGGAACCACGCGGTATGAACGGACCGCCCAGCGTGAACAGCAGTCTGCACCGCCACAACTCGGTGTCTCCAGCGCCGGGGAGAGTCGCGCCGATTCTTCCGGTTCCTCGGAGCCAGGCCTGCAGGATTCCCAGGAGGGGAGCGTCTGGCCAGTATCGACGCCGGGGCATACCGGCGACCTTGTGTCCGCGTCTGCCGACTCTGAGCCTCCGTTCTGACCGGAGCCGGACAACCTCGCCTACTATCGACTCGGGCGCGGGCGACACAGCCGGGACCCGGATCAAGGAGTTCAGGCATGCGCGGCACCCTCGCCAACGTCTCTCAGGCTGCCATGGCGACGGCCATCGCGGTCCTCGTGCTGACGGGGTGCTCGATGCAGTCCTCGCCGAGCCCCGCGACATCCGGCCCGGGCATGCAGGGGAGCCCGACGGCGACCCCGGTGCCGTCCTTCGACCCGGCAGCCCCCGTGGACGACGCACGGATCGTCTTCGACAGTGTGAACACCGCAACGCTCGCCGGCAATCCCGATGCCGAAGGCAGCGACTTCGTCGATGCACTCTCCGCGGCGGGTTTCGACAGGGCAACGATGGAACTCACGGCGGACGAGACGACGATCGGGAATGCGGCCGACTCGATCCAGTTCTCGGTCCGTTGGGGGGAATCCTGCCTCATCGGGCAGAACGGGCCGGCGGTGGGTGGGTATCACTCCACAGTCGCGCCGGTGCTCGGAACGGGGCGATGCCTCATTGGGAGCACTCGGCCGATAGACTGGTAGCAATATGGCTGAATACATTTACTCAATGGTTCGCGCCCGTAAAGCGGTCGGCGACAAGCTCATCCTCGACGACGTCACAATGTCGTTCTACCCCGGCGCCAAGATCGGTGTGGTCGGCCCGAACGGTGCCGGTAAGTCAACAATTCTGAAGATCATGGCCGGCCTGGATACTCCGAGCAACGGTGAAGCCAAGCTCACCCCCGGATACACCGTCGGCATCCTCATGCAGGAGCCCGAGCTCGACGAGAACAAGACGGTACTCGAGAACGTCCAGGAGGGCGTCGGCCCGATCAAGGGCAAGGTCGACCGCTTCAACGAGATCTCCGCGGCGATGGCCGAGCCCGACGCTGACTTCGATGCTCTGCTGGCCGAGATGGGCACGCTGCAGGAAGAGATCGACCATGCTGACGCCTGGGACCTCGACTCGCAGCTCGAGCAGGCCATGGACGCACTCCGCACCCCGCCGGGGGATTCCCCGGTCGCCAACCTCTCCGGTGGTGAGAAGCGCCGCGTCGCGTTGTGCAAGCTCCTCCTGCAGAAGCCTGACCTCCTGCTCCTCGACGAGCCCACTAACCACCTCGATGCCGAAAGCGTCCTCTGGCTCGAGCAGCATCTCGCGAAGTACCCCGGTGCTGTGCTCGCGGTCACTCACGACCGGTACTTCCTCGACCACGTCGCCGAGTGGATCGCCGAAGTCGACCGCGGTCACCTGTACCCGTACGAAGGCAACTACTCGACCTACCTGGAGAAGAAGCAGGAACGACTCCAGGTCCAGGGCAAGAAGGACCAGAAGCTCTCCAAGCGTCTCGCCGAGGAACTCGACTGGGTGCGTTCCAACGCGAAGGGCCGCCAGGCGAAGTCCAAGGCCCGCCTCGCCCGTTACGAAGAGATGGTCACCGAGGCTGAGCGCACACGGAAGCTCGACTTCGAGGAGATTGTGATCCCGGTCGGACCACGTCTCGGTGCGCAGGTCATCGACGCGAAGAAGCTGCAGAAGGGATTCGGCGAACGGATCCTCATCAGCGACCTCAGCTTCACACTTCCACGAAACGGCATCGTTGGCGTCATCGGTCCCAACGGTGTCGGTAAGACGACGCTGTTCAAGACGATCGTCGGCCTGGAGCCGCTGGATGGCGGCGAGCTGAAGATCGGTGAGACCGTCGACGTGTCCTACGTCGACCAGAGCCGTGGCGGAATCGACCCGAACAAGAACCTGTGGGAGGTCGTGTCTGACGGCCAGGATTACATCCAGGTCGGTAAGACCGAGATTCCGTCGCGCGCCTACGTCTCGCAATTCGGCTTCAAGGGACCCGACCAGCAGAAGAAAGCCGGTGTCCTCTCCGGTGGAGAGCGCAACCGTCTCAACCTGGCTCTCACGCTCAAGCAGGGCGGAAACCTCCTCCTCCTCGACGAACCGACAAACGACCTCGACGTCGAAACTCTCGGAAGCCTCGAGAACGCGCTTCTCGAATTCCCCGGGTGCGCCGTGGTGATCACTCACGACCGGTGGTTCCTCGACCGCACGGCGACTCACATCCTCGCGTACGAAGGAACTGAGGAAGACCCGGGCAACTGGTACTGGTTCGAGGGTAACTTCGAGTCGTACGAACAGAATAAGATCGAGCGACTCGGACCGGATGCTGCGAAGCCTCACCGCTCCGCGTACCGCAAGCTCACGAGAGACTGATGCGGGTCCACGTCCCGATCCACTTGCGCTGGGGCGACCTCGACGCATACAACCACGTCAACAACGTGGAGCTCATGCGGCTCCTCGAGGAAGCCCGAGTGCGGGTGTTCTGGCGTGACGACGCCGAAGGCGGCGACGTCGACGCTGGGATGGCGCTGATCGAAGCGGAAGCAGGGTCGAATACGATCACCCTCATTGCCAGGCACGAGGTCGAGTACCTGTTGCCCATCCCGTACCAGCGTCAGCCGCTCGACGTGCAGGTGTGGATCGGGAATCTTGGCGGCGCAAGTCTCGAGGTGGACTACGAGGTGTACGGTCCTGTCGGCGGCGATCAGCCGTTGTACGCCCGCGCATCGAGCACCATCGTGCTGGTCGACGCGGCGACGTCGCGTCCCCGCCGGATCACCGACGAGGAACGCACCGCGTGGACCCGCTACCATGAGGATCCGATCCCGTTCGTCAAGCGACGTTAGGCGGGGCCGCCGGCCGACAGCGCCAGTGGCACCCGAACCATGCCCTCCTGGGCGACGCTCGCGACGAGGACACCGTCGCGCGAGTAGAACCTGCCCTGTGCAAGCCCGCGCCCGCCGGACGCGCTCGGGGACTCCTGGACATAGAGAAGCCACTGGTCGACGCGGACCGGCCGGTGCCACCACATCGCGTGGTCGAGGCTGGCCGCCTTCAGGTCGCGCGTCATCCACGGCAGACCGTGGCGGCGCATGATCGACTCGAGGAGCGGGTAGTCGCTCGCGTAGGCGAGTGCAGCCCGGTGCAGGTTCTCGTCATCGGGCAGATCGCCGATCGATTTGATCCACACGGCATTCGTTGCTGTCCGCTCTCCCTCGACCGAGAGATAGATCGGTGACGGCACGTGGCGGATGTCGAACGGCCGGTCTCCCGCCCATGACCGGGCAACGGGATGGTCGATGTGGGCGAGGACTTCAGCTGTCGTCGGAAGGTCCTCCGGGTCCGGGTAGCCTTCGGGCATCGGCGCCTGGTGGTCGAGGCCTTCGTCGATGTCCTGGAATGACGCGATCATCGACAGAATGGGCAGTCCGTTCTGATAGGCCTGTGTTCGGCGGGTGGAGAACGACCGACCGTCATGGATCCGGTCGACGCTGAACGTGATCGGCTGGTTGACGTCCCCCGGCCGAAGGAAGTAGGCGTGCATCGAGTGGATGACGCGCTGTTCCTCCGTGGTGCGCGACGCAGCCATCACCGATTGTGCGAGAACCTGGCCCCCGTACACCCGTCCTCCCGGCATCCACTGAGACGGCCCCGTGAAGATGTCCTCACTCGTGCGAGCGCCTGTGTCCGACAGGTCGAGGGCGCGAAGCAGGGAATCGAGGGGGTCGGTCATGAGTCTCCGATCGAAGGTGGGGCGCGGTCGGTGTTTGCTGCGCTGTCAGTTAGTTTAGACAGCAGATGACGAACACATTTTCGCTGGAAGACTCCGCCGCGATGGCCGATCTCCGCACCTATCTGGCCCGGGCGCGAGTGGTCGACGACACCGCCGTCCGGTTGATTGCCGCGGGGGGAGTACTCGCGGTGTACGCAGCGGTCCTCTACCCGCGCGGGCTGCTCGATTCGAGTCCGACGATCCTCGGCCTGCGGACGTTCGCCGAAACATCCGGCGCCGTTTTCGATCGTGTGGTCCCACCGGCCGCGATCTCCGATCGGCTCGCCGCCCTGGAGAGTTCAGCGGGCGCGGTCCAGGTCTCGCTCCCCGACAGCGATGTGCGAACGAGCTGGTCAGGGATCGCGCCTCCCCGTGGTGCCTGGGAACAGATCGGCTCGGTGAGTTCCGTGGTCCTGGAACTCGTCGCGCGTGACGGTGCCGGCGAGGTGGCGCGTGCCGTACCTGAGAACACCGGCGACCTGCTTGTCCAGCGGGTGCGATCGGACGTGTGGTCGCGGCCGCTCAGTGAGTCCCAGCCGGTTCCCGCCGGACTCGCGTTCGCCGCTGCGAGCCTCGGGTTCCTGGTCGGGGAGGAAGAGGTTCCGCTCTTTGTCTCCGGGCAATGGCTCCGCGCGAGTCCTGTTCGAGGCCACGTCCTCGTCCGCAGCGGGCGCGGCTGATTCACTGGTCTCAGCCGAGAAGCTCGGTCATGCTTTCCTGGGCGATCCTGCGAAGCACAGGCGAGTCGTCCGACGAGAGCATCACAGCGGATGCCATGACGAGAGCCCACCCCTCGGCGCGCCTCCAGGTGGCTTCGATCGTGATGTCGACCTCAGCCGCCGGTGTGGTTCCCATGACCCCAGCATCGCAACCGTTCCCGTTTCGGTCGCTCAGAGCAACTGGACGTCGATCGCGCGGCCGACCGTTCGACCGGTGAACAGGCATCCGCCGAGGAAGGTTCCCTCGAGCGCGCGGTAGCCGTGCATGCCGCCGCCGCCGAAACCGGATGCTTCACCGGCCGCATAGAGGCCTGCGATTGGTGTACCGGACGCATCGAGCGCCCGGCCGGACAGGTCGGTATGGATGCCGCCGAGGCTCTTCCGGGTGAGGATGTGGAGCTTGACGGCGATGAGCGGCCCGGCTTTCGGATCGAGCAGCTTGTGCGGTGTGGCTACCCGGAGAAGTTTGTCACCCCGTGAGGCGCGGGCTCCCCGAACAGCGGTGATCTGCGCGTCCTTCGAGAAGTCGTTGTCGAGCTGGGCGTCACGCCATCGGATCTCCTGTTCCACCCGTGCGACGTCGAGCGGCGCATCGCCGGAAAGCGTCCGCATCCCCTCGAGCAGTCCGGAGAGGTTGGGCGAGACGACGAAGTCCTCGCCGTGTTGCTTGAACGCTTCCACCGGCCCGGGAGCTCCCGCCCCGAGGCGTTTGAGCAGCAGTTTCACATCCTTGCCGGTGAGGTCCGGGTTCTGTTCGCTTCCCGAGAGCGCGAATTCCTTTTCGATGATCTTTTGCGTGAGCACGAACCAGCTGTGGTCGTAACCGGTGGAGACGATGTGCTTGAGCGTGCCGAGAGTATCGAACCCGGGGAACAGCGGTGCGGGCAGTCGCGTGCCCGTGGCATCCAGCCAGAGAGATGACGGTCCGGGCAGGATCCGGATGCCGTGGGCCGGCCACACCGGATCCCAATTGGTTATGCCCTCGGTGTAATGCCACATCCGGTCGCCGTGAACGAGGTGCGCGCCGGCATCCTGCGCGATCCCGAGGCCGCGACCGTCGACGTGGGCGGGCACACCCGAGAGCATGGATCGCGGCGGAGTTCCGAGCCGCTCGGGCCAGTTCTCGCGAACGAGATCGAGGTTGCCGCCGATCCCGCCGGTCGTGATGACGACCGCTTCAGCAGTCAGCTCGAATGCTCCGTCGACGTCGCGGGAGCTGGCTTCGCCTCGCGCCGCATCCGACGGCGAGAGGATGCTGCCGCGAACGCCGGTGACCGAGTCGCCGGTGCGCACCAGTTCGTCGACCCGGTGGCGGGGGAGCAGATGCACCCGACCGTCGGAGACCCCAGCGAGCACGCGGCGAAGGAACGGCTCGACGATGGCGGGGCCCGTTCCCCACACGATGTGGAACCGCGGGACCGAGTTTCCGTGCCCGTTAGCGGTGTAGCCGCCCCGCTCGGCCCACCCGACGACGGGAAAGAAACCGATGCCCAGTGCATTCAGCCACGCGCGTTTGTCACCGGCGGCAAAGTCCACATAGGCCTCCGCCCAGCGCTTTGCCCAGCCATCGTCGGGCCGGTCGAACGCGGCGGAGCCCTGCCAGTCCTGCCAGGCGAGGGCATGTGAGTCACGGATCCCCATCCGCCTCTGCTCGGGGGTGTCCACGAGAAAGAGTCCGCCGAACGACCAGTGTGCCTGGCCACCGAGACAGCTGCGTGGTTCCTGGTCGACGAGGAGAACTCGCCGACCGGCATCCGATAATTCAGCGGCGGCGACGAGACCAGCGAGTCCGGCGCCGACGATGATGACGTCGGCCGAGGTCGGTGTGGGCGCTGGCATCGGGATCTCCTTCGGCCCGTCAGCTCCGTCGCCGGCGGGCTGCCCCCATCGTAGGAGATGGGCGGGGGCCTGGCGCTACTCCTCGAACGTGTTGACCATCGCCTGGGCGGCGCGCTCGAGGTAGTCCCAGAGGGTTGCCTCGTGGAGTGGCGACAAACCGAGGGTGTCGACGGCGGCGCGCATGTGAAGGAGCCAGCGGTCCCTGGCATCCGGATTGACCTTGAACGGCATGTGCCGCATCCGCAGGCGCGGGTGGCCTCGCTGCTCGCTGTAGGTGGACGGTCCGCCCCAGTACTGCTCGAGGAACATCAGGAGTCGCTCCGTGGCCGGACCGAGATCCTCCTCCGGATACATCGGTTTGAGCACGGGATCCGCTGCGACGCCCTTGTAGAACTCGACGCAGAGCTTCTCGAATGTTGGCCGGCCTCCGACCTCCGTGTAGAAGGTGGATGCCATCGCGTCACTTGCCATCTGAATCCTCACTACCGGTGGATGCGGGGCCGGCATCGGCCCGGGGAGCGGACTTCTTGGGTCGGCGTGGTGCCTTCGGGCGTCGCGCCGGTACCTGCGCTTCAAACGGAGCGGTGTCGACGACGGGCACCGCGGCGGCGGCTTCGGCTGCTGCATCCGGTACCTCGCTTCCTGAGGTCACAGCAGCGGCGCCGTCCGAGTTGGTGCTCCCGGCAGAGACTGGCCCGTCCCCGGAAGCCATGACGACGCTGTTGAGCGGGGTGAGTCCGGAACCCATGCCGTCGAGAGCCTTCTTCAGGTGGAGCCGGAGGTCACGGGCAAAGTCCCAGCGGGCACCGACCCGGGTGCGCACGACGAGCCGAACGACGAGGGCCTCCGCCGAGATGGACTCCAGTCCCCAGACCTCGGGCTTGCCCAGCATCGCGGAGCGCCACTTCTTGCTCGACGCCAGGGCGCGAGCGACCCGGAGCAGCTCGGCCTGCACTTCTTCGACGTCGGACGCGTAGGGGATGGCGAGGTCAACGATGACCCGGGCCCAGCCCTGTGACATGTTTCCGGTCCGCAGGATCTCGCCGTTGCGCACGAACCAGAGGGTTCCCTCGACGTCGCGGACCTGGGTGATGCGGATGCCGACGGTCTCGACGACACCGGTCGCCTGTCCGAGGTCGACGACGTCACCGACGCCGAGCTGGTCTTCCATCACCATAAAGAGCCCGTTCAACACGTCCTTGACGATGTTCTGGGCACCAAAACCGAGACCCGCGCCGAGGGCAGCGGTGAGGAGCGCGAACGACCCGAGGATGCTCTGGTCGATCACATTGACGATGAGGAGAACGGCGACGACGACCACGGTCACGTTGATGATGTTGGTCAGCACAGAACCGAGCGTCCGTGTGCGCTGAACGACGCGGGCCGTTGTCACCGGAGAGACGGTGAGCGACTGAGTGTCGTCGACGTTCTGGCCCTTCTTGACCCCCGACACGATCTGCGCGACAACGCGGCGGATCGTGAAGAGCAGAAGCCAGCGCACCACGAAGGCGAACAGGATGATCAGGGCGACGCGAACGATTTTGAGTTCGTAGATGCCAGCAACGACGGCTGTGAAGGATTCCCAAGTCATATCCGGCAAAGTCTACCGACCGGTCGCCGCGCGAACGCTGGGACCCGCTGCCCCATGAACGCGAAATGCCGGGTTTCGCGGGTGTCGGACGCATCCGACCCGCGAAACCCGGCACCTCGTGACGGATCAGGCGCGCGCGTCGCGCTCCTGGGCCTTCAGCGCACGCTCGACACCGGCGAGGTTCTCGACCACGATCCGGCGAAGAGCCGGTGGCTCGGCGTTCTCGTCGAGCCACGCGATCGTCGCGTCGCGGAGTTCTGCGTTCGCGAGCGGGGCCGGGTACATCCCGACAGCGAGGTATTCGGCGATCTTGTAGCTGCGCGACTCCCAGATGCCCTGCAGCATCCCGAAGTAGTCCGGGATGAACGACGCGAGCACGTCCTTGTCGCGGGCACGCTGGAACCCGATCCCCGTCCACTGCACGATTGCGTTCGGTGCGGTGTCGCTGTCGACGACGGATGCCCACGCGGCACGCTTCGCTTCGAGCGTCGGGATTGCGGCACGGGCGAGTGCCGCTGCCTTGGCACCGTTGGCCGTGTTGTCGTTCGCGAGCGCTGCGTCGACCTCGTCGTTTCCGGCGACGCCGCTGGCGGTGAGCGCTGTGAGGAGTTCCCAGTCCAGGTCGGTGTCGACCTCGAGGCCATCGAGCGTGAGTTCTCCCGACCGCAGGCCGCGGAGGATGTCGACGTGCACGTCGGTCGACGCGACGCCGGCGAAGAACTTCACGAACTGGAACTGGGCGTCAGAACCCGCCTCAGCACCTTCGGCCAGCTGCCAGAGAGCGTCGCCGACCTCGACGAGGATCTCCTCACGCGCTTTGGGGGCGACGTACTGGGTCGACGCGAGGACGAGCTGGGTGAGGGTGGTCCGAATGGTCGTCGACTCGGTCTCGCTCGCGATGTTTCCGAGGACGAGGCGCACGTAGTCACGTGCCGGTGTCTCAGCATCGCGGGTGGCATCCCAGGCGGCAGCCCAGACGAGCGAACGGGCGAGGGGGTCCTCGATCGTCGCGAGCGACGAGGTGGCAACGGCGAGCGACGCGTCATCGAGGCGGATCTTCGCGTAGGCGAGGTCATCGTCGTTCAGGAGAACGAGGTCGGGGCGCTTCTGGCCGACCAGCTCGGAAACATCCGTCCGCTCTCCGTCGACGTCGAGCTCGATCCGGTGCTGACGCACGAGAGAGCCGTCGACCGAGTTGTAGAAACCGATCGCCAGGCGGTGCGGCCTGATGGTGGGGTACTCGGGTACGGCGGACTGCAGGACGGTGAATGATGTGATCACACCGGCGTCATCGACCTCGATCTCCGGACGGAGCGTATTGACTCCGGCCGTCTCCAGCCACAGCTTGCCCCAGTCGCTCAGGTCGCGACCGGATGCTGTCTCCAGTTCGGTGAGCAGGTCGACGAGTTCGGTGTTGCCCCACTCGTGCTTCTTGAAGTAGGCGGCGACGCCGGCGTAGAACGCGTCGATGCCGACCCAGGCGACGAGCTGCTTGAGTACCGATCCACCCTTGGCGTAGGTGATGCCGTCGAAGTTCACCTGTACGTCTTCGAGGTCGTTGATCGTTGCGACGATGGGGTGCGTGGACGGCAGCTGGTCCTGCTTGTATGCCCAGCTCTTCTCCATGGCGTTGAACGTCGTCCATGCGCCGGTCCATTCCGTGGCCTCGGCGACGGCGATGGTTGATGCCCACTCGGCGAACGACTCGTTGAGCCACAGGTCGTTCCACCACTTCATGGTGACGAGGTCGCCGAACCACATGTGGGCCAGCTCGTGGAGGATGGTGACGACGCGGCGCTCCTTGACGGCATCCGTCACCTTCGAGCGGAAGATATACGCCTCGGTGAAGGTGACGGCCCCCGCGTGCTCCATGGCGCCAGCGTTGTACTCGGGAACGAACAACTGGTCGTACTTCGGGAACGGGTACGGGTAGTCGAACTTCGATTCGAAGTACTCGAAGCCCTGTCGGGTCTTCTCGAAGATGTAGTCGGCGTCGAGGTACTCGGACAGGCTCTTGCGGCAGAACACACCGAGCGGGATGGTGCGTCCGTCGCTCGAGGTGAGTTCGCTGCGCACGGCGACGTACGGGCCGGCGATGATCGCCGTGATGTAGCTCGACATCACATCGGTCGGCTCGAAGGTCCACGTCTTGCTGTCCGCTCCGGCGTCAACCGGCTCAGGGGTGGGGGAGTTGGAGATGATGTCCCAGTGGGCGGGGGCGGTCACGGTGAACTGGAACGTCGCCTTGAGGTCGGGCTGCTCGAACACCGCGTACATGCGGCGGGAGTCCGGGACCTCGAACTGGCTGTAGAGGTACACCTCGTCGTCGACCGGGTCGACGAACCGGTGCAGCCCTTCGCCGGTGTTCATGTAGATCATGTCTGCGTCGACGGTGAGCACGTTCTCGGCTGCGAGGTCATCGAGGGCGATGCGGATGCCGTCGCTCACGGCTGCGGGGTCAAGGCTCTTGCCGTTGAGCGTCACGGCATGCACGGTGCGGGTGATGGCGTCGATGAACGTCGACGAGCCCGGTGTGGCGGTGAACCGGATGGTCGTGGTCGAGCGGAAGGTCTCCGGACCAGTTGTGAGGTCGAGGGCGATCTCGTAGCTCGAGGTGGAAACGAGCGATGCCCGTTCCTGTGCTTCGGCGCGGGTGAGGTTTTCTCCGGGCAACGCTGAACTCCTTAGTGCGGTGGCTGGGCACGAATCGGTCGGATCGTGCCCGACTTGCAAGCGTAGTCCTCCACTCGCATCGGGGCAGGGGGGAATGAGACGGCGGCCTTCCGTGGTTGGCTGGGAGTATGAGCACTGATACCCCGACCTCCGTTGATTTCTGGTTCGACCCCTCGTGCCCCTGGGCATGGATGACGTCCCGCTGGGTGGACGAGGCGGCGAAACTCCGCAACCTCGACGTGACGTGGCACGTGATGAGCCTCGCCGTGCTCAACGAGGACCAGGATGTCTCGGAGGAGTACCGCGCGTTCTTCCCCCGCGCCCTGCGGTACACCCGGCTGATCGCGGCGGCAAAGGAAGAGCACGGTGACGCCATCGTCAAGCCGCTCTACGACGCCCTTGGCACGCGCATCCACCCGGGCGGCTCGACCGACCCCGATTCGGTGATCCCTCAGGCGCTCGCCGACGTCGGCCTGCCCCCGGAATTCGCGAAGCACTCGGAGAGCGACGCATACGATCCCCAGATGCGTGCCAGCCACTTCGACGGTATCAATCGGGTCGGCCAGGATGTCGGCACCCCGGTCATCGCGGTCAACGGCGTTGCGTTCTTCGGCCCCGTGATCTCCCCGGCCCCGACGGGTGATGAAGCCGCGAAGCTCTGGGACGGCGTCGTCGCGGTGGCCTCCTATCCCGGATTCTTCGAGATGAAGCGCAGCCGCACAGTGGGCCCGATCTTCGACTGAGTGAGTGTCGGGCGCCGGCGGATCGCGAAAACGGCAGAATGGGAGCATGCGCATCCATATCGCCACCGATCACGCCGGCCTCGACTTCAGCCAGCACCTGCAGCAGCACCTCCGCGACTCCGGCCATGAGGTCGTCGATCACGGGCCCGCCGAGTACGACGCCCTCGATGACTACCCGGCGTTCTGCATCAACGCCGCCACCGCCGTCGTGCGTGACCAGTCCGCAGGGATCGAAGCCCTCGGGGTTGTGTTCGGAGGATCAGGGAACGGTGAGCAGATCGCCGCGAACAAGGTGCGAGGCATCCGCGCAGCCCTGGTCTGGAACCTCAGCACCGCAAAGCTCGCGCGCGACCACAACGACGCGAACGTGATCTCGATCGGCGCCAGGCAGCACTCGGTCGACGAGGTCATCTCGTTCATCGACGCGTTCATCGCCGAACCGTTCACTGCCGAAGAGCGCCACGTTCGCCGGATCGCGCAGCTCGCCGAGTTCGAGAAAACGGGCACCATCGCCGGCAAGAACGTCGACGCGGCTCCCGAACGAGCCTGACGTGCCAGAGGGTCACTCCGTCCACCGCATCGCCCGGCAGTTCCGCCAGAACTTCCAGGGCCGCCGGGTGAGCGTCTCGTCGCCCCAGGGCCGGTTCGTCGAGGGCGCGAAAGTGCTCGACGGGCGAACGGTCACCGACGTCAAAGCCGTCGGCAAGCAGATGTTCATCGACTTCGACGACAGTGTCTGGCTGCGGGTGCACCTCGGAATGTACGGTGCGTGGGACTTCGCCGGTGAGATCACCTCGGACGCTACGATCCAGTCAGCCAATGGCCGCATGGGCCACACGAACCAGCGGGGAACAGACCTCGCCGCGGCGATCCTCGACGATGCGGGGGAGAACTCCCTGAGTTCGATCGGCGCACCACGCAAGACGCGTGTGCGGATGTCGGAGCAGACAAAGGGGCTGGCTGACTCCGAGTGGGAGACATTCCCTCCGGAGCCGGTCGGGGCGGTTCGCGTGCGACTCCTGACCGAGAACGCCGTCGCGGATCTCCGTGGTCCGACCGCGTGCGAGATCATCGACGACGCCCGGGTCGGTGAGGTCATCGCGAAGCTCGGGCCGGATCCTCTCCTCGATGACAGTGACGCCGCTGAGGACCGGTTCACCGCCGTTGTGCTGAAGAAGCCGACGCCTATCGGGCTGCTGTTGATGGACCAGTCCGTTGTCTCCGGAATCGGAAACGTGTACCGGGCTGAACTGTTGTTCCGTGCGGGGGTGAACCCGCACACACCCGGAAAGCTCGTGCCGGAGGAGACAGTCCGCGACATCTGGCGCGACTGGTCCCGACTGCTCCGCATCGGTGTCGAGACCGGGCAGATGATGACGATGGACAACCTCACCGGTGAGGACTACCGCAAGGCGATGGCACACCGCGACGACAGACACTGGGTCTACAAGCGTGAGGGCCTGCCCTGCCGGGTCTGCGGCACGCACATTCTTCTCGAGGAGATGGGAGCCCGCAAGCTGTACTGGTGCCCCGTCTGCCAGGCCTGAGCCGGAGCATCCGATGACGAACTTCCGCCTGCGCGCGTCCCGGCCGGGATCCGGCATCCGTCGTACTCTGACCGGCGTCCGTATCGCCGGGTTGGGCGACGACGTCGTTGACGTGGTGATCGAGGACGCAACGGTCGCCGAGATCCGTCCGAGCGGCGCTTCCCAGCCGGACGGGGAGACCACGAACGGCGATGGGCGCTGGCTTTTGCCCGGCCTGTGGGATTCCCACGTGCACTTTACCCAGTGGGCGCAGATCTCGCGCCGCTTCGATCTGGGAGCCACCCGGAGCGCGCGCGAGGTGCTCGACGTCGTCGCCGCGAACACGGTGCAGGGGGAGGACGGGCCTGCCGTCGGTTTCGGGTTCCGCGACGCCCTCTGGTCGGATGCCGCGTCGCTCGGTGAACTGGACGGCGCGTCACATGGCCGAGCCGTCATCCTCATCGCCGCCGATCTCCACTGCGTCTGGCTGAACAGCGCCGCTCTGCACCAGTTCGGCCACCCGGGCTCGGACTCCGGGCTGCTCCGCGAAGAGGACGCATTCACCATTCTCCGTACCCTCGACACCGCTCCCGATGACGTCGTCGACGGCTGGGTGAACGACGCCGCGAACCGGGCCGCCTCCCGTGGGGTCGTCGGGATCAACGACTTCGAGATGTCATGGAATCTGAGTGCCTGGACCCGGCGGATCGCTTCGGGCACCATCGCGCTGCGTGCCCGGTTCGGCGTGTATCCACGCGACCTCGACCAGGCCATTGCCGAAGGGCTGCGGACCGGCGACATCCTCCCGCACACGCACGGGCTGCTCGAGGTCGGCCCGCTCAAGGTGATCACCGACGGATCCCTCAACACCCGCACCGCGTATTGCGTCGACGAGTACACCGGCGTCGCAGAACACACGCACGGTGTGCTCACGGTTCCGACCGACGAATTCGTCGGCCTCATGTCGCGCGCCCGCGACGCCGGGCTCGAGTCGGCGATCCACGCCATCGGTGACCGCGCGAACAGCCTCGTTCTCGACGCGTTCGAAGCGACAGGATCGCACGGCTCTGTTGAGCATGCGCAGCTGCTGTCGCCGGGTGACGTCGCTCGGTTCGCAACGCTCGGGGTCACCGCGAGCGTGCAGCCCGAGCACGCGATGGACGACCGCGATGTGGCGGAGCGCTACTGGGAGGGGCGCACCGGGCGAGCGTTCATGCTCCGCAGTCTCCTTGACGCCGGTGGCACTCTCGCTCTCGGGTCCGACGCACCCGTCGCCCCGCTCGACCCGTGGGTGGCGATCGCGTCCGCGGTCGGCCGGTCGCGCGACGGGCGTGCCCCGTGGCATCCGGAACAGTCAATCTCGATCGCCGAAGCTCTCGCCGCATCCACTCGCACAGGCAACACCACGGTGCGAGCCGGGCAGCCCGCGGACCTTGTGCTGGTCGAGCAGGACCCGTACGCGGCAACACCCGACAGCCTGCGACGGATGCCGGTGGCCGCGACGATCCTCAACGGCCGCGATACCTACACGTCGCTCTGACCGCGTTGCAATGACAAAGGAGGGCCGCCCAGATGGGCGACCCTCCTTTTTTGTCTGCGTCTAGCGGGAGACGTGGGCGACGAGGAACCAGCGGTCCTTTTCGAGACCGCGGGCGATCTCGATCGCGATGTCCTGGCTGGTCAGGTCGATGCCGTCCAGTTCGTCGACGGCCGTCTTGATGGAGACGAGAGCGGCGTCGATCTGTGCGACGAACTCCGCGATGGTGTTCTCTGACTGCTGGAAGCCAGCGGTCAGTTCACCGGTGGAAGTCTTGGCGGCGACGGTCGCGAGTCGGGCGTCGACGGGGAGGCCCAGGGCGACGATGCGCTCAGCGGCGCTGTCAGCCCAGTCCTGTGCGTGGGCGACGATGGTGTCGAGGAGCTCGTGGACTCCGACGAAGTTCGCTCCGCGAACGTGCCAGTGTGCCTGCTTGCCGTTGACGACGAGGGCGGTCATGTCGATGACGACCGGGGTCAGGAACTGCGCGACTCCTGCAGCGACGTCGGGGCTGACGGAGGTCGATGGAATCGTGGTGATGTCTGTCATGGTGTTCCCCTTCACTGTGCGCGTGGTTGATTGCGCTGTTGACGACAACGCTACTCAGGCTCAGGCATTCCGCAACCAAGCCAAGGCTCGTCTAACCCACCGGTCCAGCGACGTCCTCGCCGGCCGGGTCAGCGTAGGGACGAGATCCCACGGGCGACGCTTTTGAGGTCACGGATCCTTCGCTCATAGGTTGCGGCGAGAACGATGAGGATGACCCCGCCGATCCCCGCCCAGAGCCACCACGGGACGGAACCGTACAACCCGGAAATCCACGGCCACAGTTGGGCCAGGGCATGAACGACCACAACGGCGGCACCGATGAGCGTCGGAGCCTGCATTCTGAGCGCCAGTCCGACCCCGAGCACGACAAGCGACCCGATGCCCAGGGCAACGACCCGCCACAACTCGTTCGGGCCGAGGTTCGCGAGGAGCGAGGGAACGAGCAGAAGGAGCAACCCGGCGCCGATGGGTGCCCACGATCGCATCTGCGGGAACCGCGCGAGCCGCGCGGCGCCACCGGCTATCAGCGCAACCGCGAGTGGCGCGGTCGCCAGTTCGAACGGCGACGCTGCATCGGAAAGCAGCAGAAGCACGACGAGCACGGCAGCAGCGCTGATCGAGACCCATCGGAGCAGGGGCGAGAACTCGTCTCGAACGGATGCCGCCAGCACGATCCCGCAGACGACCAGAAGCACCGTCACCCCCCGCCACCCCGCGAGGGGCTGTTCCGCAAGAGCGGCCATCGTCGGCAGGGTGAGCGCCACCACGGATGCCGACAGGGCGACCGCGGGAAGGACAGCCGACGTCCGCTTGCTGAAGAACCACAGGAGCCCCGCAGCGATGAGGATGACGGCTGTTATCGCCGACCACACTTCGAACGGGACCCCGATGCTCGTCCGATCGCTGAGTGCGCGGAAGACGCCGGCCACGAAGGCGGCGAGCACCCCGGCGAGCCAGAACGGCCGGCCGGCGTTGAGGCCACGCGCCGCAGCCGGCGTGAGCAAACCGGCGACGACGAGGGCGGCTGACGTTGCCAGCACGACCCCTGAGCGCAGGAGCGAGTCGCCAAGGAAGAGTGCGCTCGGTGCGAGGCCGAGTGCCAGACCTGCGACAAGGAGAACCTGACGCTCACGGTCGACGTCTCGGACGAGCCTGACGATGACGCCCGCAACGATCGTTATCGCGAGAGGAACGGTGACGAGCTCGAACGGCGCCAGATTCGCCGGAGCGAGGAGCGCGCCGCCGAGCACCGCTGCGGCGGCAATCGAGACCCAGCGGAGCGCCGGCGAGAATTCGTCCCGCATGCACGCGGCGAGAACGAAACCGCACAGCACGAAGAACACGATGAGGGCGCGCCAGGGCTCGACCCCCGCGACGGCGACTGCTGCTGCCGTCGGTGCGGCGAGAGCAACGACCGCAGCGACGATCGACACGGTCGCGGCACCGCCCGGCGATCGGCGGGTCAGGTGCCACGCCAGGGTGGCAGCGATCAGCACGGCAGTGGCGCCAGCCGACCACCACTCGAAGGGGATGCTCTCGTCTGACTGGTGGAGGAATGCGCGCCCCACCCCGGTCAGGAAGCTCGCCCCGACACCCGCGGACCAGAGAATGACCCCGCCCCGCAATCCGCGGTGGGTCTCAGGAGCGAGCGCGCCGGCGACCACGAGAGCTGCGGAGACCGACAGGACGAGAAGCGGCCTGAGCGGGTCGGAGGTCAGACCGGCGATGGCACTGGGAACGAGTCCCACCGCGAGCGCGGCGATCAACAATGCTGACCGGCCGGGAACCGCCTCGGCGGCCACGGGACGCCTGGCAAGGATCAGCCAGAGAATTGCCAGCAGGAGCCCGGCGACCGGGAGGGTGTACCACTCCACTTCGTCGACGTCCGAGCGGACGAGTCCCAACCAGAGCGCGGAGACCGCCAACGGCAGTCCGAGCCACGCGAGATGCCTCCGCTCTGACGTGCCGGTGACGATGCCGCCCGGACCACTGGCCACGACGAGAGCGGCAACGGCGAGCAGCAGCAGTGCAAGCCAGCCCATCCGGGGGCTGTCGGGGAGGCCCGCGATGACCCCCAACCCGACGATCCCGAGAACAGAGTCCCAGACCATGCGCGGCGCGGCAGAGCGCGGAAAGAGAAGGAGCGCGACACCGGCGAGAAGAACCGCGACACCGGCGACGATCACAACGAGCGATGACGAGCGGTCCTCCGCGCCGAGAGTTGGAGCGTATCGGCTCCATGCGACAGCGGATGCCGATGCGATCGCGGCCGGCGCGATCGCCGCAGCGACGAATCGCTCGGGCCAGGTGGCCACGGATCGGACCAACTGCCAGAGGATGCCGCCGACGGCCGCGAGCACGAGCGTCGCGAGCAGGAAATCGGCTTCATCGGAAACGAGGAGCAGGCAGACTCCGCCGAGAGCGGAAAAGAGCGCAACGGTGAAGACCGCGGCGTTCTCCACGCGAGTGAGAAACCGTGTTCCGGCGAGGAGGCCGATCCAGAGAAGCACGGCGGTCGTTGTGAACCAGAGCACCGGCTGAGCCCACGGGAGTGGCCCGCCCGTCGCCGCTGCGAACCACCCGGGTATCAGCGACACCGTCGCCAGCACCGTCACGGATGCCACGACCGAGACCAGGGGCAGCAGCCAGACTGCGGCCGCATGGCGGACCCGGAACCACACGACCTGCCGGAAGGCGATGAGGAGGGCGATCGCCCCGAGGAGCGCGAAAGGGAATGTGACAGTGCTCGTCGCTCCGATGGTGCCGAAGGCGAGGAGACTCAGTCCGAAGACGAGTCCCAGCACAAGCCGCAGGCCGGGCAGCCCGCGAACAACCCCGACAAGGACGACGACCGAGAGCACCCCGAGCCACGCCGTGGAGGCGACCGGCTGCCCGAGCGTCGCACCCGCTCCGATGAGCCCGACACCGCCGAGCGCGACGGGCGCCCATGCCGTGCGTTGCGCGAGGCCGAGGAGGAAGAGCGCTGCGAAACCCAGGCCGGCGACGGAGAGCGCGGCGAGAGGGGCTGCCCAGCCCTGCGTGAAAGCGACACCGGGACTCTCGAACGCCGTAAGGCTGAACGCGCCGGAACCCACACCCCACGCTGCGGTGGTCAGGTTTGCTGCGGCGGCGGGAAGAGCCGCGAGGCCCGCAACCCCGAGTGGAACCCACGTCGCGAGCTTCAGAGCGCGCGCCAGCCGGGCGAGTCGTTGAGTCCGGGAAAGCGTGGCCACAAGGACAGCCGCGAGAGTCGTGCCGGCGAGAGGCAGCCAGCGCCATTCCTCTCCTGCGTCTCGGGGGACAAGCCCGAGCCCGGCGCCCGTCGCCGTGAGTCCCAGGCCGACAGCGGCGACCACCGCCCAGGGGGTGAGAGCAGCAGGGGTGGACCCACGAGAGTCTGACGGAGCCGCTTCAGCCGCTGGCGCAGGTTCGACAAGGAGGGAGAGGAGCCAGCATCCGGCCGCAATGGAGAACGCGAGGACTCCGCCGAACGCTAGATCGGGGAATGCGCCAAGGGCCAGGACGGAGCCGAGGATCGCACCGGCGACGCTCACCAAACGAAGCGTGACGCGTTCGACAGTGAGCCGGACACGGGACCAGAGCGCGGTCGCACCGAACGCGACAACCATGGCGGCTGCCCACAAGCCGGTGACGGGAGCCGGCTCAGGGAACAGGCCGAGCACCAGGGTGAACGCCGCGACCGGAGCGAGGAGTACGGCTGAGACCGACAGCGTGCGGAGTGGGAGGATCCGGAACGCGAGCAGGAGAAGCGCCGACAGAGCGCCGAGAGCGAGGCCGGTGTAGAGCCAGATAGCGAGACCGTCGGATCCGAACAGACCGTTCGCGCGGATGATCCACAGATCGAGCAGGAACAGAACGACGGCAAGGCTCGCGATGCCCTCGGCGGTTCCTCGAAGATTGCGGCGGAAAAGGAGGGCGGCGACGCCGAAGACGACGATACTCGCTGCCCCGGTAAGCACGGACCGGACCTCGAGGCTCGCCACGAGGTACGCGACGAGCACGAAGAACAGCGCCATGACCGCGACGAGCAGAACGCCGACGGTGAGCATGAGGATCTGGATGCCCGACCGTCGCGGTCGCGCACTCTCCTGAGGTTGTGGGAGGTTCAGCGGTGGGACCGGTGGAGCGGTAGGCGGCGCAGCGGGAGCCGCCGCGGCTCCGGGTGCGAAGCGTTCCGGGTTCACTCCGGGGTCGGTCGGATAACCAGAAGCCGGCGCGCGTTCCGGCGATGGCGAAGCCGGCGGATAGGCGAACTGCCCAGCTGCGGCCGGAGCGGTGAACTGTTGCGAAGCGAGGAAATCCGCCTCCCGGCGTGCCAGATCCGCCCGGCGGCGTTCCTCCTGCTGCACACGCATGCGGGCAAGCAAGTCCTGACGTCTCGACTCCGCGGCCGCAACCGCGGCGCCCGCCTCGAGCAGGTCCGTTGCCGCCGGCACCGTCAGATCGAGTCCGCAGTTGGCGCACACCGCGCCGCCGAGCGATGAGAAACAGGCGGGACAGACGGTCGTGTTGGTCAGCAGAGACGGGTCGGCCGGCCACCAGCGGGCGGGGCGGAAGGTGTCTGGCATTGCCCCATTCTGTCGGAGCGCCGCGAGCTGCGTGGGCCCCAGTTGTGGATGGGGAGGCTTGGAGCCCCCCTGTGGACAGCTCGGGGCCGCTGTAGTCTGGCCGCATGACGAGCGACGACGCAGCATCCATCATTCCGCTGACCGGCGTGAAGGGGCCTGACGTCGCTGAAACGGCATTCGTTGCTCCCGGCGCACGCATCGTCGGGAATGTGACGCTGAAGGATCGATCGAGTGTTTGGTACAACGCCGTTCTGCGGGGCGATTCCGCTTCGATCGTTCTCGGCGAGGGCAGCAACATCCAGGACGGCGTCGCGGTCCACGTCGATGCGGCGTCCCCTGTGGTCATCGGACGGGGTGTCTCCGTCGGCCACAATGCCGTCGTCCACGGGTGCACGATCGGCGACACCGTGCTCGTCGGAATGGGTGCGGTCGTGCTCAGCGGCGCTGTGATCGGCGACGAATGCCTCATCGCTGGGGGAGCGGTGGTGCTCTCCGGCGCCGAAATTCCGCCACGGTCTCTCGTCGCCGGAGTGCCGGGGAAAGTGCGACGCGAGCTGACTGACGACGAGGTCGACGGCATCCGGAAGAATGCGGAAATTTATCTCGAGCACTCGCGGCACCACGCCGAGTCGATCGAGGGCGGTTCGGTCTAGTCCGAACCGTTCTTCCTGACCCAGCGCCGATGCGAGGTCATTGCTGAGCCGAGACACACCGCGGATGCCGCCATGAGGCCCACTCCTGCACCGAAGCGGCCGGTTCCGAAGAAGATACCCGCGCAGATGAAGAGCGCGACGCCGATGGTCGTCCAGATCGAATACGAGCGGAGCATCTTCATCGCTTCGCCTTCGATTCGTCTGGTGGGACGGGGAACTGGAGGGGCTGACGAGAATCGAACTCGCATCATCTGTTTGGAAGACAGAGGCTTTACCACTAAGCTACAGCCCCGAAATCTGGCGGGGTACCGTCAGGGTTTCGGTTTGCGCCGGAAGACCGGCACCCGAATATCGTAGTACACGTTTCGGGGTGCGATGTGCCGCGACCCGCCGCGTCGGTTTTTTGCCCGCGGTCGTGCATTAGACTGTCTGAGGCCTTCCACTGCCGCCTCGATTCTTGGCGTGTGAGTCCAACCCGGTAGTTCCCTACCGGGGCGTAGCTCAGCTTGGTAGAGCGCCCGGTTTGGGACCGGGAGGTCGCAGGTTCGAATCCTGTCGCCCCGACAAGTCCGTACTCCTCAGATCGAGGACGAATCCACAACACAGGAGAACACACCAACGTGAAATCCACGGTCGAAAAGCTCAGCCCCACCCGCGTCAAGCTCGCCATTTCGGTGACGCCTGAGGACCTCAAGCCGAGCATCACCCACGCCTACGGCCACATCGCCGAACAGGTCAACATCCCCGGATTCCGCAAGGGCAAGGTTCCGCCGGCGATCATCGACCAGCGCATGGGCAAGGGCGCCGTTCTCGAGCACGCCGTCAACGAAGGCCTCGACGGCTTCTACCGCGCCGCTGTCGAAGAGCACAGCATCCGTACCCTCGGTCGTCCCTCCGCGGACATCGTCGAGTGGCCCAGCGACAAGGACTTCTCCGGAGACCTCGAGCTCGCCATCGAGGTCGACGTTCGTCCCGAGATCACGCTCCCGTCGTACGACGACATCACCATCGAGGTGGATGCCGCCGAGATCACCGACGAGGACGTCGCCGCAGAGCTCGACAAGCTCCGCACACGCTTCGGCACGCTCGTCACCGTCGACCGCCCGGCAACAACGGGTGACTTCGTTCAGATCGATCTCGTTGCCGCGATCAACGGCGAAGAGGTCGACAACGCGACCGGCATCTCGTACGAGGTCGGTTCAGGCGACCTGATCGAGGGCATCGACGAAGCACTCGAGTCGCTCACCGCCGGTGAGGTCACCACGTTCAGCGCTCCTCTGCTCGGTGGCGAGCACGAGGGCGAGAACGCCGAGATCACCGTCACCGTCGGTGCCGTCAAGGAACGCGAAATGCCCGCGGCCGACGACGACTTCGCACAGATCGCGAGCGAGTTCGACACCATCGCCGAGCTCACCGAGAGCCTCAAGGAGCAGGTCGCGCGCCAGAAGGCCTTCGGTCAGGGCACCGCTGCTCGGACCAAGCTGCTCGAGAAGCTCGTCGAGCTCGTCGAGATTCCCGTTCCGGAGAAGCTCGTCGAAGACGAGGTTCACCGTCACCTCGAGGGCGAAGGCCGTCTCGAAGACGACGAGCACCGCGCCGAGGTCACCGTTTCGAGCGAAGCAACGTTCAAGCAGCAGATGCTGCTCGACACGATCGCCGAAGCCGAGAACGTCCAGGTCAGCCAGGATGAACTCACCCAGTACCTGATCCAGGGTGCGGCTCAGTACAACATGGAGCCGGGCGAGTTCATCAAGGTTCTCGACGAGAACGGTCAGATCCCGGCCATGGTCGGAGAGGTTGCCCGCAACAAGGCCCTCGCTGTCGTGCTCGCAAAGACCAAGGTCGTCGACACCGAAGGCAACACCGTCGACCTGACCGGTTTCGTCCCGACGGACGACGAGGACGCTGAAGAGGCTCCCGCCGATGAGGCCGCAGCCGATGAGGCTTCAGCCGACGAAAGCTCTACCGAGAAGTAAGTTTCTTCTTATCGACGGATGCCCCGGGAACGTTCCCGGGGCATCCGTCATTTAACCGCGGAGCGGCGCGATATCTGCCCACGGCGAACAGAGCCGTTCAGCCGCGTTGGCTCCGATAGATTCGATTACACGCAACAACTGAAATGGAGCGCGACATGGCCGAACTGACACTGCCCAACAGTGTTTTTGACCGACTGCTGAAGGATCGCATCATCTGGCTCGGCGCAGAGGTCCGCGATGAGAACGCGAACGAAATCGCTGCGAAGCTGTTGCTGCTCGCGGCTGAGGACTCGAAGCGGGACATCTACCTGTACATCAACTCTCCTGGTGGCTCGATCACCGCAGGCATGGCGATCTACGACACGATGCAGTTCGTTCCGAACGACATCGTCACGGTGGGTATCGGCATGGCGGCGTCGATGGGACAGTTGCTCCTGACTGCCGGCACCAAGGGCAAGCGATACATCACCCCGAACGCTCGAGTGCTGCTGCACCAGCCGCACGGTGGGTTCGGTGGAACGTCGAGCGACATCCAGACCCAGGCGCAGCTCATCCTCGACATGAAGCGTCGTCTGGCCGAGATCACCGCTGCCCAGACCGGCAAGTCCGTCGAGCAGATCAACGCCGATGGTGACCGCGACCGCTGGTTCAGCGCGCAGGAAGCCCTCGAGTACGGGTTCGTCGACCACATCCGCGAGTCGGCCACTGACGTCGCCGGCGGCGGCGGAACCGAATCAGTCTAAGCGTCGAGAAATCAAGAGGATAAAACATATGGAAACCCCGACTTTCCGCGCCGCAGGCAACTTCGCCGCTACGGCCGCTGCCATGCCGAACTCGCGCTACATCCTGCCGAGCTTCGAGGAGCGCACCGCATACGGGTACAAGCGCCAGGACCCGTACGCCAAGCTTTTTGAAGACCGCATCATCTTCCTGGGTGTCCAGGTCGACGACGCGTCGGCCGATGACGTCATGGCTCAGCTTCTCGTTCTCGAAAGCATGGATCCGGACCGCGACATCGTCATGTACATCAACTCACCCGGTGGGTCCTTCACCGCGATGACGGCGATCTACGACACGATGCAGTACATCCGTCCGCACATCCAGACCGTGGTGCTCGGCCAGGCGGCATCCGCCGCAGCCGTCCTCACGGCCGCCGGTACGCCGGGTAAGCGACTGGCTTTGCCGAACGCCCGCATCCTGATCCACCAGCCCGCAGTCGGCGAGGCCGGACAGGGTCAGGCATCCGATATCGAGATCCAGGCGGCTGAGATTCTGCGGATGCGGATCTGGCTCGAGGAGACCCTCTCGGCTCACTCCAACCGGAGCGTCGAGCAGGTCCACAAGGACATCGACCGCGACAAGATCCTGTCGGCCGAGCAGGCACTCGAGTACGGCCTGATCGACCAGGTCCTGACGAGTAGGAAGCACGTTCCGACGACGAACACCACTGCTTCCGGAGCGATCACGTCCGCATAGCGCGCAAACAGCAACATGAGAGCGGAGCCGGGATGTCCCGGCTCCGTTTTCGTTTTCCGCCATCGAGTTTTTCGACACCCGGCACGTCACCTACGGCACGATGTCCGAGGTTCGGGTTAGGCTCAAAGTAGGCAACTAGCCAGCAAGAGGGAGTGTGGACTGATGGCTCGAATCGGCGAGAGCGCAGACCTGCTCAAGTGCTCCTTCTGCGGGAAGAGCCAGAAGCAGGTTCAGCAGCTCATTGCGGGGCCCGGGGTGTACATCTGCGACGAGTGCGTCGAGTTGTGCAACGAGATCATCGAGGAGCGCCTCGCCGAGGCAGGCGAAGCAGCAACACCTGACTTCGAACTGCCGAAACCGAAAGAGATCTTCAACTTCCTCGAGGAGTATGTCATCGGCCAGGAGCCGGCGAAGAAAGCTCTTTCTGTCGCCGTCTACAACCACTACAAGCGCACGCGCGCCCGCACCTCGCTGACCAGCGCCGACTCCATCGCCGACGACATCGAGATCGCCAAGAGCAACATCCTGCTCATCGGTCCGACCGGTTGCGGCAAGACCTATCTCGCGCAGACACTCGCCAAACGGCTCAACGTGCCCTTCGCTGTCGCTGACGCCACCGCCCTGACCGAGGCCGGCTACGTCGGTGAAGATGTCGAGAACATCCTTCTCAAGCTCATCCAGGCTGCCGACTACGACGTCAAGCGCGCCGAGACGGGCATCATCTACATCGACGAGGTCGACAAGATCGCCCGCAAGGCCGAGAACCCGTCGATCACTCGCGATGTGTCGGGCGAGGGCGTGCAGCAGGCACTGCTGAAGATCCTCGAGGGAACCGTCGCATCCGTTCCCCCGCAGGGTGGGCGCAAGCATCCGCACCAGGAGTTCATCCAGATCGACACGACGAACGTGCTGTTCATCGTCGCCGGCGCGTTCGCCGGGCTCGAAGAGATCATCTCGTCCCGCGCGGGCAAGAAGGGCATCGGGTTCGGTGCTCCTCTGCACTCGAAGGGCGACGACATGAACCTCTTCAGCGAGGTTCTTCCTGAAGACCTGCATAAGTTCGGTCTCATTCCTGAGTTCATCGGCCGTCTACCCGTCGTCACGACAGTCACCCCTCTCGACCAGCACGCGCTGATGGAGATTCTGACCGTGCCGAAGAACGCGCTCGTGCGTCAGTACCAGCGCATGTTCGAGCTCGACGGGGTCGAGCTCGAGTTCGAGCAGAGTGCGCTCGAGGCGATCGCGGATCTCGCGGTGCTCCGCAAGACCGGAGCTCGTGGACTCCGCGCGATCCTCGAAGAGGTCCTCGGCCCGGTCATGTTCGAGGTGCCGTCGACCGAAGAGGTTGCCCGCGTCGTCATCACCCGTGAGTCGGTGCTCGAGAACGCGGCGCCGACGATCGTGCCGCACAAGCCGCGCCGCCAGGAGAAGTCAGCGTAGAGCTCCGCTCGCCCGGGTCGCTTCGGTCGCTCCATCTGACCGACGGTTTGCTGCCCGCGTGTGCTGCGGGCGCGGCATCCGCGTGCTCCAGTTGCCTCATAAGGCTGTTTCGGCGGATCGAGTTGCCTCAAAGTGCTGTTCGCTGAATCGAGTTGCCTCAAAAGGTCGTTCGTGGTGAGTGGGAACGACCTCTTGGGGCAACTCGACGCCCTACGCCAGGCCGCGCCGCTCGAGCAGCGGTTCGATGCGGGCATCGCGCCCACGGAAGTCGCGGTACGCCTCGAGCGGATCCTTGCTTCCCCCGACGCCGAGCAGCAGGGCGCGGAACCGGTCCCCGTTCTCGCGGGTGAGTCCGCCGTTCTCGGTGAACCAGTCGACGGCATCCGCATCGAGTACCTCGCTCCAGATGTAGGAGTAGTAACCCGCGTCATACCCACCCGAGAACGTGTGCGCGAAGTAGGTACTCGAGTACCGCGTCGGCACCGCGGGGTTGTCGAGTCCCGCCGCAGCAAGCGCTGAGCGCTCGAACGCCTCAACGTCAGAGATCTCATCGTCCGCGGTGATCCGGTGCCAGGCCTGGTCGAGCATCGCCGCGGCGAGGTACTCGCTCGTCAGGAAGCCCTCGTTGAACGACGCCGAGCGGTGGAGATTGTCGACGAGAGCCTGTGGCATCCGCTCGCCGGTCTCGTAGTGCACCGCGTAGTTCGCGAGCACCTCGGAATCGAGCATCCACATCTCGTTGACCTGACTGGGGAACTCGACGAAGTCACGGAACACATTGGTTCCGGCGAATCGCGGATACGTGACCCGGGCGAAAAGTCCGTGCAGCGCGTGACCGAACTCGTGGAAGAACGTCGTGACTTCGTCGAAACTCAGCAGGGTCGGCTGTCCAGACGCCGGCTTCGGCACATTGAGGTTGTTCACGACGACAACCGGCTGGTCGAGGAGGCTGTTCTGGGACACGAGCGGATTCATCCATGCGCCACCCCGCTTCGAATCCCGGGTATACAGGTCGAGGAGATATAGGCCGACCGGCGTGCCATCGGCTTCGGTCACTTCGAACACACGCACGTCGGGGTGGTAGGCGACGAGGTCGGCGCGCTCGGTGAATTGCACGCCGTAGAGACGTTCCGCCGCGTAGAAGATCCCGTCGACGAGCACCCGTTCCGCCTCGAAGTACGGGCGCATCGCGGCAGTGTCGACGTCGAACCTGGCGGTACGCACCTGTTCGGTAAGGAACGCCCAGTCCCAGCTCTCCACGGTTAACGGTTCCGCTGACGCGTCGGCGAGAGCCTGCAGGTCCGCCTGCTCGATGCGAGCGTTGCGAGCAGCGGCCGGCGCGAGCGAATCCATCATCTCGGCGACCTTCGCGGGTGTGCGCGCCGTCTGGTCTGCGGTCACGAATGCGGCGTGCGACTCGAAGCCGAGCAGACGGGCCCGCTCGGCGCGCAGTCGCGTGATGTCAAGCACAAGCTCGCGATTGTCGAACGTACCGCCACGGATGCCACGGGCCTGCGACGCGCGCATCACCCGTTCACGAACGTCGCGGCGGGTCAGGCTGGCCAGGGCGGGGTTCCCGGTCGGCAGCACAAGGCTCAGCAAATACGTGTCGTCGAGGCCGCGCTCCCGCGCCGCTTCGGCGGCCGCGGAGGTCTCGCCTGCGCTGAGCCCGTCGAGGTCCTCGACGTCTTCCAGAAGGACGGCGAGCTCGTTGGTGTCGGCGAGCAGGTTCTTCTCGAACCGCGTGGTCAGGGTGGACAGGGTGCTGTTGAACTCGCGCAACCTGTCCTTGTCTGCGTCACTCAAGCCGGCGCCCGCGAGAGTGAACTCGGTGTAGTACCGTTCGAGCAGGTACCGCGATTCGGCGTCGAGCCCAAGGTGGTCGCGTTGCTCGTGAACGAACCGGATCCGCGCGTACAGATCAGGGTCGAGTCGGATCGCATCCGTGTGCGCAGACAACAGCGGTGCGATGCGCTCCTCGAGTTCAGTCGTCGTCGGATTGGAATCCGCCGACGTCTTGTTGAAGAAAACGGATGCCACCCGCTCGAGCATCTGCCCCGACCGCTCCAGTGCCACCAGCGTGTTCTCGAAGGTCGGCGCCTCGGCCAGCCGTGCGATGGCATCCACTTCGGCGAGCTGCTCAGCCATTCCCTGCTCGAAGGCAGGGAGGAAATGGTCGTCGCGGATGTCGGCGAAGGGCGGAAGCTGGTAGGGAAGTGTGCTCGGCTCGAGGAACGGATTCGGCGTGTTGGGCATGCCTCCACCCTAGGGCGGTCATGTGGGCTCGGAGGGCTCCCACACACGCATAGGGTGGGAGTATGGCAACTTCCGAGCGCTACACGCTGGGTCACCACGAAAGCGTTCTTCGCACGCACAGCTGGCGCACCGTCGACAATTCCGCAGCATATCTGGCACCCTATCTGACACGTGGTGCCCGGGTTCTCGACGTGGGTTGCGGACCAGGAACCATCACGATCGACATCGCCCAGCGCGTGTTCCCCGGTGCGGTGTTTGGGATGGATGCATCACCCGAGGTGTGCTTGCAGGCGTCGACCCTCGCGCGCGACAGCGACGTGCTCAACGTCGACTTTGCCGCGGGCGACGCGTACGCCCTCGACTACCCGGACGACACGTTCGACGTCGTGCACGCACACCAGCTGTTGCAGCACGTCGGTGACCCGGTCGCGGTCCTGCGGGAGATGCGGCGCGTGGTCAAGCCGGGCGGCATCGTCGCCGCCCGCGATGTCGTCTACGGAGCGGCATCCTGGTATCCCCTTCTTCCCGGCCTCGACACCTGGATGCGCGTGTACCAGTCGGTCGCCCGCTCGAACCAGGGGGAGCCCAACGCCGGGCGGTCGCTCAAAGCCTGGGCGATGGATGCCGGGTTCACCGATGTCGAAAGCACTGCCTCGATCTGGTGCTTCTCGACCACGGACGACAGGGACTGGTGGGGGAGCGCGTGGGCTGTCCGGGCTGTCGAGTCGAGTTTCGCGCCGCAGTCGATCGAAAGCGGGTCAGCGACCCAGGCCGAACTCGAGGAGATCTCCGCGGCGTGGACGGAATGGGTGGCCGACGAGCGCGCATGGTACGCCATGCCCCATGGTGAAATCCTCGCGCGCAAGTAGCCGCTGACCGAGGACTACAGTTGCTCTGTCCCGCCAACGGCCAGAGGAGTTTCCCATGAGTTCTAGCCCCCACAGCACGGTCTCCTCGGATCGATACGTGAAGTACCGCTGGTGGGGACTTCTGGCGATCAGCCTCGGTGTGGCGATCATCATCATGGATGCCACGATCGTGTCGGTCGCCGTGCCCTCGATCGTGGAAGACCTCGGGATCTCGAGTACCGAGATCCAGTGGGTGCAGGAGATCTATACCCTGCTGTTCGCCGCTCTGCTTCTGACGTGGGGTCGAATCGCTGACCGCGTCGGCCGGCGCAGGATCATGGCGATCGGAATCATCATTTTCGTCGCGGCGAGCGTGCTCTGCGCTGTCGCAGACAATGGAGCCGTCCTCATCGCCGGACGAGCGCTGCAGGGCCTCGGAGGGTCCATGATCCTCCCGACAACGCTCGCGCTTCTCAATGCGAACTTCTCCGGCCGTGAACGCGGCATCGCATTCGCCGTCTGGGGTTCCACGATCGGCGGGATGGCCGCCGTCGGACCCCTTCTCGGCGGCTGGCTGACCGAGAACGCGAGCTGGCGCTGGGCCTTCGGAATAAACATTCCCGTCGGCGCTCTCGTGCTCCTGGGCCTGTTGCTCTTCGTCGCCGAATCCTCCGAAAAGGTCAGTGGCGCGCTGCAGCGCCTCGACGTCGTAGGCGCTCTCCTCTCCATCCTCGGGTTCGGCGCCCTTGTCTTCGGGTTGATCGAAGGGCGTAACTACGGCTGGTGGACAGCCACAGCGGATGCCCCGTTCAGCGTCGGCGGAATCTCTCCCGTTCCGTTCGCCTTCGCGGTCGCGATTCTGGTGCTCACCGCCTTCGTGCTGTGGGAACGATCCCGAACGGCAGCGGGCAAGGGCGTCGTTCTCGACCTCTCGCTGTTCCGGATCCCCTCGTTCGCCAACGGCAATGTCACAGCGCTCATCGTGAGCTTTGGCGAGTTCGGGCTCATCCTCTCGCTCCCGCTCTGGTTCCAGAACGTCCTCGGCTACACAGCGTTCGAAGCCGGTCTCGCGCTCGTTCCGCTCGCGGCCGGGTCCTTCCTGGCCAGCGGCGCTGTCGCGGGGCTCTCGCGCCGGCTCTCGCCGATCGTCGTCGTCCGGATCGGCCTCGGCCTCGAGATCCTCGCGATCGCCACGCTTGCCCTTCTCATCCGGCCGGACAGCACCGGCTGGCTCACCTCACCGATCCTGCTCGTCTACGGAATGGGTGTCGGACTCGCCACCGCGCAACTAACGTCGGTCGTTCTTGCGGACGTCCCCCTCGATCGCAGCGGGCAGGGGTCCGCGACACAGAGCACGGCCAGGCAGACGGGTTCGGCGCTGGGTATCGCCGTTCTCGGAACGGCATTCTTCACCACGCTTCAGCTCGGGACAGAATCGCGACTCTCCGACGCACTCGCGGCGTCGCCGTCGCTCCAGCCGCTCGTCGACTCGGTCACTGCGACGTCGGGTGGCAACATCGCGTCCCTCGCGGCGGATCCGCAGACCGCTTTCATCGCGGATGCCGCGCGCGCGGCGATGACGGATGGTGCGTCCCTCGCCGGTTGGATCGCGGCAGGGGCTCTCGTGATCGGGCTCCTGACGAGCCTGCGGATTCGAACGTCGGTGGCGGCGCAAGACTCTGTGTCAGAGGAGCGCACAACCGCGGGCGAGTGATCTCTCGAGCGCCCGGAACTACTCTTCGTCGTCCTCTTCGAGAGCGTCGACCTGCCGGATGGTTGCGGTGTCTTCCGCGGCGTTGTACGTGATGACCGTGCCGTCATCGAGCTCGATGACGGGACGCCGTTCGAGCCACGTCAGCGTCCAGCGCCAGGAACGTGCGTCGACGTCTTCAGCTCGGAGCTCGTCCTCGACCGTTCGCACGGCAGCGACGACGACCTCGGGAAGTCCGGCCGGGGGTATGTCGCCGACGGTCCAGCGGGTTCCGAGTTGCATGATGCCTCCGTCAGACGGTCAGGTCGTAGGTGATCCACTCGGTTCGCTTCGCGACCTTGTCATACAGGACCTGCGCTTCGTCGTTGTCCGGAGCGGTCACCCAGCGGACGATCTCGGAACGCTGCGCCCGCGCGATCTCGGTCACGTGCTCGATGAGTGCCGTCGCGATGCCGGTTCCGCGTGCGTCGGGAGAGACGAACAGGTCATCGATGTAGATCCCGGTCCCGCCGGCGAGGGGACGCGCGAAGGTCCGGTAGTGAGCGAGACCGACGAGCGAGCCGTCTTCAGCCTGGGCGACGAGCGCAGACAGGTCGTGTTTCTTCTCGCTGATCCAGCTCCATACCAGCAGCGCTTTCTCATCCTGGACGGGTGTGCCGTAGAACTCGCCATACCCGGCGAACAGGGGCAGCCAGTTAAAGAAGTCGCGGTCCTTGACCGGGCGAATCTCAAACGTCATTGTTTCTCCTCAACTGTGGTTCGACGTAGGGGCGTCGACCGGGGCAAATTCCACGCCGGTGACCGCAAGCTCGTCTCCGGGGGTGAATGTGAGTCTAACGATACGACCGACCGCTTTGAGATCCCCTTCTGCGAGGGTCAAGAGTGTGACCTGCTCAGGACTTCCGGTGATGGTCGCCTTCTCAAGCGTGGCTTTCTGGGATGCCTTGGCGTCGGTCTTCGCCCGGCGGATGCTCGTGAGCGCCTGCCCGGTGAGCACCAGCAGTTCCGGCTGGCCGGCCGAAGCGAGGTCGTCCACGGTGGGCCACGCTGCGGAGTGCACCGATCCGTCATTCCACCAGGACCAGGCTTCTTCGGCGGCGAACGGGATGAACGGCGCGAAGAGGCGCAGCAGCACGTGAAGAGCCTCACGCAGCGCTGCGACAGCGGACGCCTGACCCGGGTGGGAAGCGTCGTACGCTCGTTCCTTCACGAGTTCGAGGTAGTCGTCGCAGAAGGTCCAGAAGAAGGACTCGGTCATTTCGAGAGCACGAGCGTGGTCGTACGACTCGAAAGCGGAGGTCGCGTCGGCGACGATCGTCCGGAGCGTGGCGAGCATGCTCAGGTCGATTGGTTCGGTGACCGCGGCGTCGTCCGCTGACTCGAAGCTCAGGATGAACTTCGATGCGTTGAGCACCTTGATCGCGAGGCGCCGGCCGATCTTGATCTGGGTCGGGTTCTGCGGATCGAAGCCGGCATCGGTGCCGAGGCGGGACGATGCGGCCCAGTAGCGGACGGCATCCGACCCGTGCTTCTCGAGGATGTCTGCCGGGGTGACGACGTTTCCCTTCGACTTCGACATCTTCTTGCGGTCGGGGTCGAGGATCCAGCCCGAGAGACCGGCGTGCTCCCACGGCTTCTGACCGTGTTCGAGCACCGACCGCAGCATGGTGGAGAACAGCCAGGTGCGGATGATGTCCTGGCCTTGCGGGCGGAGCGAGAACGGGAACACGGTGTTGAACAGTTCGTCGTCGCGCTCCCAGCCGGCGGCGAGTTGCGGAGTGAGCGATGACGTCGCCCAGGTGTCCATGATGTCGAGCTCGCCCGCGAACCCACCCGGAACGTTCCTCTGCGACTCGTCGTAGCCGGGAGCGGTGTCGCTCGACGGGTCGATCGGGAGAGAAGCTGCGTCCGGGGTGATGGGCGAGTCGTAGACCGGATTGCCCTCGGCGTCGAGCGGGTACCACAGCGGGATCGGCACACCGAAGAAGCGCTGGCGCGAGATCAGCCAGTCTCCGGTGAGGCCGCCGACCCAGTTCTCGTACCGCACCCGCATGAAGTCCGGGTGCCACTCGAGTTCGTTGCCGAGCTCGATCAGCCTGGCACGGAGTTCTTCGTCGCGCGCGCCATTCCTGATGTACCACTGGCGGGTGGAGACGATCTCGAGGGGCTTGTCGCCCTTCTCGTAGTACTTCACCTGGTGGGTGGTCGGTTTGGGGTCGCCGATGAGGGCGCCAGCGTCCTTGAGCTGTTGCACGACGGCCTGCTTGGCGCTGAACACTGTCTTGCCGGCGATCTCCGCGTACGCGGCGAGCCCGGACTCGGAGGTGATCACGTCCGGTGCCTCGGCGATGATGCGGCCGTCGCGGCCCATGATCGTGCGGTTGGGCAGGTCGAGTTCCCGCCACCAGATCACGTCGGTGACGTCGCCGAAGGTACAGATCATCGCGATGCCTGCGCCCTTGTCCGGCTGCGCGAGGTGGTGCGCGAGCACGGGGACCTCGACCCCGAAGACCGGTGTCGTCACGGTGGTGCCGAAGTAGGGCTTGAACCGCTCGTCGTCCGGGTGCGCGACGAGGGCGACACACGCCGGCAGGAGTTCGGGACGCGTTGTCTCGATCTCGATCGTTCCGCCGTCCGGCTTCGTGAAGGCGACGCGGTGGTAGTTGGCCGACTGCTCTTTGTCCTCGAGCTCGGCCTGGGCAACGGCGGTGCGGAAGGTGACATCCCACAGGGTGGGTGCCATCGCCTGGTAGGCCTCGCCCCGTTCGATGTTGCGGAGGAAGGCGAGCTGGCTGATGCGGATCGAGTCGTCGCCGATCGTGCGGTACGACTGGTCCCAGTCCACCGACAGGCCGAGAGTGCGCCAGAGCGCCTCGAACTGCTTTTCGTCCTCGACGGTGAGGCGTTCGCAGAGTTCGATGAAGTTACGGCGCGAGACCGGCTTCTGGTCGGCCGCTTTCGAGCTCTTGCCGTCTCCGCCTTCGAACGGCGGGACGAACTCGGCGTCATACGGGAGAGTCGGGTCGCAGCGCACACCGTAGTAGTTCTGCACGCGGCGTTCGGTCGGCAGGCCGTTGTCGTCCCAGCCCATCGGGTAGAACACCTGCTTGCCGGTCATCCGCTGGAAGCGGGCGACGACATCCGTGTGGGTGTAGCTGAAGACGTGGCCGATGTGCAGCGAACCGGATGCCGTCGGCGGGGGAGTGTCGATGGAATACACGCACTCGCGGCCACCTTCGACGGCAGCGCTCCGGTTGAACCGGTAGGTACCGGCGGATTCCCATTCGGGACCCCATTTGGCTTCAAGGCCCTCGAGGACGGGCTTGTCTGGAACGTGCGCGGTCATGGGAACTCCGGGTTCGCTATAGGCGGCACCGTGTGTACGTGCCTGAGTGTTGGGATCTGTCCATGGTAGCGGAGCCACGACCGGCCAGCCGGATCGAGCTCACGCTCAGCGTGGTGCGGCGAGCCGGGGAGCGTCTGCGATGAGTCGTGCGGTGTACGGATGCTGCGGGTCGTCGAAAACGCGTGTCGCGTGGCCGGTTTCGACGATGCGCCCGTCCTTCATGACCGCGACGCGGTCGCTCATGTGGCGGATCACTCCGAGGTCGTGCGAGATGAACAGGTAGCTGAGCCCGCGTTCCGCCTGCAGCCGGTCGAGAAGGTCGAGCACCTGAGCCTGGACGGTGACGTCGAGGGCAGACACCGGTTCGTCGCAGATCAGGATCTCCGGCCGGGAAGCGAGGGCGCGCGCGATCGAGACGCGCTGGCGCTGACCGCCGGAGAGGTACAGCGGCCGGGTGGTGGCGACCGACTGGGGGAGTCCGACGGCGTCGAGGAGTTCACCGACGGTGGACCTGTCGTCGGGGGGAGCGAGGGCGACGGCATCGTCGAGGATTCGGCGAACCGTCAGTCGAGGGTCGAAGGAACTCAGGCTGTCCTGGTAGATCGCCCCGATCCTGCGCCGAAACGGTCTGCGTTCGCGTTCCCTCAGCGCGGAGAATGGCTCTTCGTCGAGGAGAACGTCGCCGGCGTCGGCATCGGTCAGCGCGAGGATCAGCCGGGCGACGGTCGTCTTGCCCGACCCGGACTCTCCGACAAGGCCGAGGGTCTCGCCGCGAACCAGGTGCAGGGAGACATCATCCACGGCACGGAAGCGTCCGGCCGGTGCGCGATACGTCTTCACGAGGCCGGATGCCGACAGGACGACCGGCGGCGAAGCATCCTGAACAGCCATCGGAACAGTTTTCGGCGCCGGCGCCATCGTCTCGCTGGGGACGAGCGGGGTTCGTCGCGGTTTGTCCGTTGGTACTGCGGCGATGAGGCGGCGGGTGTATTCCTCGCGCGGGTTTTCGAGGAGGGTTCGGGTGTCGCCCGTTTCGACGAAGCGCCCGTCCTTCATCACGAGCACCCGATCGGCGATGGCGCTCACGACGGCGAGGTCGTGGCTGATCAGGAGGATGCCCGTCCCTCGGTCCTTGATGCTTGCGAGCAGGTCGAGGATCCGGGCCTGGATGGTGACGTCGAGAGCCGTCGTGGGTTCATCAGCGATGAGGAACGGAGGATCCAGCGCGATGGCTGCGGCGATGAGGGCGCGCTGGCGGAGGCCACCGCTGAGTTCACCCGATCGCTGCGACATTGCCCGCTCCGGGTCGGGCATCCCGACGAGGGTCAGCAGTTCGATCACCCGCGTCCTCGCCTGCTCGGCCGACAGGCGGGAGTGAAGACGCAGGGCGTCGCCGATTTCACGGCCGATCGGCCGGAGCGGGTCGAGCGAGCCCAGCGCATCCTGCAGCACCAGTCCGACCCGGGAACCGCGGACGCCGCGCCAGTCCCGTTCGGTTGCTCGCGCGAGATCGCGCCCGGAAAGGGTGAGCATCGAGGCGGACACCTGTGAGTCCCGGCCGGCGAGTCCGAGGAGTGCTCGGGCGGTGACGCTCTTGCCCGACCCGGACTCGCCGACGATGGCGACGCATTCGCCCTGCCCGATTGCGAAGGAAAGGTCGCGAACCACTGTCGTGTCGCCGAACGAGACGGTGAGCTGGTCGACGTCGAGGATATGGGTCATCGGTTTCCTGCCGTCCTGCGGGTGAGGCTTCGGCCGAGAACCGTCGTCGCGATGGTCGTGAGCACGATCATCAGCCCGGGGAACACGGTGAGCCACCACGCGGTGCCGATGTAGGTTCGGCCGGCGGAGAGCATGGCTCCCCACTCGGCTGCCGGGGGCTGGGCGCCGAGGCCGAGATAGCTGAGGGCAGCCGCCCAGACGACGGCCTGCCCGATCCCGAGGGTGGCGAGCACGAGAAGCGGCGCGAGAGCGTTGGGCAGGATGTGACGGGTGAGAATCCGAAAGGGCCCGTGGCCGAGAACCCGGGCGGATTCGACGTAGGCGGAGGTGCGGATGCTGACCAGCTGGCCGCGGATGATGCGCGCGTATCCTGGCGCGGTCGACAGGCCCACGGCGATGGTGGCGGTCACCGGTCCAGGGCCGGCGATGACGATCACGAGAAGGGCGAGGAGGAGGCCGGGGAAAGCGAAGAGCACTTCGATGGTGCGGTTGACGGTGAAGTCGAGGACCCGCCCACCGAAGCCGGCGAGGATTCCGAGGGCGAGACCGAGGACGAGCCCGATCGCGGTTGCTGACACTCCGATGAGGAGCGATGTCGATGTGCCGGCAACGACCCGGCTGTAGATATCACGCCCGGACTCGTCGGTTCCGAACCAGTGTGTGAGCGAGGGAGGCTGGAAAGCGTCCCGCGCGGAGATCGCGTTCGGTTCGAACGGTGAGATCAGGCCGGGAACGATGGTGGCAGCCAGGAGGAAGAGCACGAAGCCCAGCGCGAGCAGTTCGCCGACACCCGGTCGTGCGCGTCTGGCCGGTGCTGCGCTCGCCGCAGCGGTCCGCAGGTCGAGTTCGCTCATCGCGTTGCCTCCGCACGGCGCAGGCGGGGATCGGCGAGCCGCGAGGCGGCATCCGTCGCGATCGTCATGACGATGTAGACGAGAGCGACGAGGAGCACCACCCCCGTGACGATCGGGACGTCGCGCAGGGTGACCGCCTGCAGGAGGGTGCGGCCGAGCCCGGGGCGGGCGAAGATCGTTTCGACGACGACAGCGCCCGAGATGAGGTAGCCGAGTGCCCAGCCGGACAGGCTGATGGCGGGAAGGCTTGCGTGGCGGAGGGCATGTCGAAGCCGGATGCCGGTCGGCGATTCTCCGCGTGCGCGCGCGGAGACGATGAACGGGGCATCGAGGGTGTCGAGAAGAGTTTCGCGCATCACCTGGGCGAGGAAGCCGGCAAGAGGGATGGCGAGGGTGAGTGTCGGCAGGATGAGGCCGGTGACGCCTCCGGTTGAGACAGGGGGAAGCCAGCCGAGTGCGCTGCTGAAGATCGCGATGAGGACGGTGGCGAGCCAGAAGTGCGGGAGCGCTGCGCTCGTGAGTTCGATGCCCTGACCGACGGATGCGGCGAGGCGGCCTCCTCCGGTCGACCAGAGCGAGAGGGCGAGAGCGAGCAGCCACGCCACGGTGAGCGCGGCGAAGGCGAGGATCAGCGTTCCTCCGATTTGCGCGCCGAGGAGATCGGCGACGGGAACCTTGAGGGCGTACGAGGTGCCGAGGTCCCCGCTGAGTAGCCGGCCGAGCGCGTTCAGGTATTGGATGCCCAGCGGCAGGTCGAGGCCGTAGTCGCGTCGGACCTGATCGAGCGTTTCCTGCGATGCCTGTGAACCCGGGCCGCCGAGGACGGCCTCGGCCGGGTCGCCGGGGATCAGCCGGATGGCGAAGAAGGTGAGCGTTGCGACAGCCCACAGCACGAAGATGGACCCGCCGAGCCGGACCAGAAGCCACCGCGCGGTGCGGAAGCCCCTGGACCGGGACGCGCGATTACTTTCCGTCAAGCCAGGCGTCATAGAACGTCGGCGTCGACACCGTCGGCAGTGAGCGGGCATCCTTCACGTGCGTGCCCATCAGGAAGTGGTTCTGCTGGTCGTACAGGGGCAGGATGTGGAAGCCACCGAGGATGATGCTCTGGGCGTCCTCGTACAGCGATGCCCGCTCGTCCTCGTCCGAGATCTCCGACGCCCGCGTTAGCAGGTCATCGAGTTCCGGATTGTTGACTTGCGAGAGGTTCGCGAAGTATCCGCTCGGCGCCGGGGTGATCCCGTCGGAGTGGTACAGGATGCGCAGCACGTCGGGTCCGACCTTCGTGTACGGGGCGCTCACGAGGTCGTAATTGTTCTGTGCGAGCACTCCGTACCAGCTCGACAGGTCGAGCAGGCTGAGGTTGACCTCGAATCCGGCGTCCTTCGCCGTCGCCTGGATCTGCTCGAACAGGGACTGCTCGGCGGGGATCGACTGGTTCGTCGACACCGGGAAGTCGAGGGAAAGGCGCTCGCCGTTCTTCACGCGGTAGCCGTCGGCGTCCCGTTCGTTCCAGCCCGCCTCGTCGAGCAGTCGGTTCGCCTCGTCGAGGTCGGTGCTGAAGAGCGACTCGTCGGAGTACCCGGCGGATTCGACGCTCGAGAGCGGTGAGTACGAACGCCCAGCCGAGCCGAAGAAGAGTGATTCGATGCCGTCGTTGACATCGACGGCCCGAACGAACGCTTCACGAACGGCCGGGTCGCTGAACGGCTCGGCTCCGGCGTTCAGCTCGATGCGGTTCGATGCTCCCGGTCGCGGTGCGTCGAGGTGGGCGAGAGTCTCGGTTTTTTCGGCCGCTGCGATCGTGTCGGGCTGGGCGTTGTCGAGCACATCGACCTGGCCGCCCTGCAGTGCGGCGTAGCGTGAAGCGGAGTCGGGGATGAAGCGCCATTCGATGCCATCGAGGTATGCCTTGCCGTCGTGCTTGGCGTCGGCAGGAGGCGAGTTGTAGTCGTCGTTGCGCACGAGCGACACGTGGTCCTGCTTGACCCACTCGTCGACGATGAACGGGCCGGTGCCGATCGGCGCCTGGCAGTTCTCCTCCATCCCGCGAGCGATCCCGGCGGGGGATTCGATCGCCAGCCACGGCATCGAGAGTGACTCGAGCAGGGCGCTGTCCGGCGCGGAGAGAGAGAATCGGGCCACCGTGTCGGAGACGACCTCGACCGAGTCCACCTTTCCCAGTGCGAGGTAACCCGTCGACGACTCGGTCGCCGGGTCTTTGAGGTGCTCGACGTTGACCTTGACCGCTTCAGCGTCGAGCGGGGTACCGTCGGTGAAGCTGACGTCGTCGCGCAGCGTGAACTCCCAGCTGAGGCCGTCGTCAGAGGCGGACCATTCCGTCGCCAGCCACGGAATGATCTTTCCGTCAGCGTCGCGTGAGACGAGCGATTCGAGGAACTGCCCGGCGATGAGCGCCTGCGGGTAATTGCCGCCGACGTGTGGGTCCAGGCACGTGGGTTCGGCGTCGCCGCTGGCGTAGCTGAGAATTCCGCCCTCGACCGGCGTGGTCGATTCTTCACCGGCCGGGGCCTGGCACCCGGCGAGGAGGAGGGCGATGCCTGCGGCCGCTGCGACGGATGCGATTCCGCGCCGGGCGCGTGCGGGTGAAGCGAGATGCATGTGTGTTCCTTGACGCTGGAGGGTGAGACGGCAATGTGTGCTGCGCACATTATTGGACGCGGTCTAATAACTATCCTAAGCGCGAATTTGTTCCCGGCGAACCCGGGTCAGGTCTGGTCGCTACGCTTTCGGTGGGAAGGAGCCGACATGAACGATCAGCCCCAGCAGGTCGGCCGTCCCCGCCGCTCGTCCAAGCGCATCCTCGAAGAGGCCGCTGCCGAGCTTTTTCTCGAGCAGACCTACGCGCGGACCACCGTCGACGACATCGCGCAGCGAGCAGGCGTGAGCCGCAACACCTTCTTCAACTACTTCGGCTCGAAGTCCGACGTGCTCTGGGTCGACTTCGACGAGACCATCGAGCGGCTGTCGGTCGAGCTCGAGGCGTCAGGCCCGGCGAATCCGGTGATGGACGCCGTGGGCGACGCGATCGTGCGAGTCGCCGCGTCGCATCCAGACGACCGTGTGCCGTGGGCTCTCACCCAGGTGGACCTCATGGGCACACGCGACGACCTCGAGGCATCCGGTCTTCGCCGGTTCATGAAGCAGGCAGAGGTGATCCGGCTCTTCCTCTCCAGCCGGACGGCCGTGGACGACGGGCTTCAGCCGCAGGCGGTTGCATTCGCGGTTCTCGGCGCTGCCGCAGCGGCAGCGGGAGTGTGGGCGAGCGCCGGGATCGGACGCCGGCCGCTCGCCGACTACGTGGCCGAGGCCGTCGACCCCGTGTGTGCCGGTTTTGCGGCCAGGCGCTGAGCTCAGTCGAGGATGTGCCTGAGGTAGCGTCCCGGTGCGTCGAGGTAGGCCTTCCAGTTCCGGACGAGATCAAGGTTCTCCCACTCGGCGCGGTGGATGCCGTCCGCCGAGACCTCGAAGATGGTGGCGCCCGGGAGCGACGCGAGTACGGGGGAGTGAGTCGCGCAGAGAACCTGCGAGCCGTTCGCAACGAGTTCGGACAGGGCGCCGATCATGGCGAGCGTCGAACTGAATGACAGGGCGGCCTCCGGCTCATCGAGGCAATAGAAGCCGGGCTTGGTGAGGTACGACTCGGTCACGGCGAGGAAGGATTCGCCGTGGCTCATGCTGTGGAAATCACGCCCATTCGGCAGGGAGCCCTGAAAGGTGTAGTAACCATGCATCGTCTCCGCGCGCAGGAAGAATCCCCACTTGGGAGCGCCCGCGCGCTTGACCAGCCGGATCCAGTCGGCGAGAGGTGATTCGGTTGGCAAGGTTTCGTGCGCCGAATGGATCGTTCCGCCCTCCGGCCCGAGCCCGTACGCGGCGGCGGCCGCTTCGACGAGTGTCGACTTGCCGCTCCCGTTCTCGCCGACGAGAAATGTGACGCCGGCCCCGAGTTCGAGCCCGGATTCGAGAAGTTGGCGGACGGCGGGGATCGTGACCGGCCACTCGCCCGCAGGGACGTCGGCGTCTGGCATCCGCTCGATGGATCGCACGAGACGCTGGTCGGCGAATGGTTCCGGTGCGGGCATGCAGCCCATTGTGGCAGCCCAGGCACGTGGCGTACTTGTTATAGCTGAACTAGAACTATAGAATCGACGCATGCTCCTCCGAATCGACCCGTCGTCGCCGACACCGCTGTTCGATCAGCTTGCGGCAAGCATCCGTGGTGCTGCCATCGCCGGTGGCGTGAAGACAGGGGAACGGCTCCCCGCTGCGCGCGAACTCGCCGACTCGCTCGAACTCAACGTGCATACCGTGCTTCGCGCCTACCAACTACTGCGCGACGAGGGTCTCGTCGACCTCCGTCGCGGACGTGGAGCCATCATCACCGACCGCGCCGAACGGTACTCGCAACTCAGTTCGGCCATCGGGGCCGTCGTCGACCAGGCCCGAACCCTCGATATCAACCCGGACACCGTCAGCTCACTCCTCCGAGAGGCCTTCAAGAAATGACCACCGAACCCCGCTCAACCGGACGCAGCCGTCACCTTCTTCTCGGGACCCTCCTCCCGGTCCTCATTGCGGCGGTCGGCGCTGCCGTCGGGATCTCCTGGCTGCCCGAACTCCCGGATCCGGTCGCCATCCACTGGGGCAGTGACGGCGCAGACGGGTACGGCAGCGCGTGGACTCTCATCCTCATCCCCCTCGGGATCACCGTGATGTTCACCCTGTTCACTGAGCTGCCCCTTGCCCAGTCCAGACGCCGGGGAGGACTCACCAGCAACGACAAGTTCCTCGTCGTCACGCGTCACTTCCTCAGCGTCCTGCTGACCGTCGGAACGATCGGGTCACTCGCCGTGCAACGCGGCCTCGCCGACGCATCCGACGCCCCGAACATCGGCGGGCCGATGGTGTTCGGTGCGGCAGGAGGCATTTCGCTCGCCGTGCTGGTCTGGTTCCTGCTGCCGAAGGCAGTGCCGTCACGGTTCGACGTGGAGCCGGAGGTCGAGCCACTCGACGTCGCTCCGACGGAGCGGGTGTATTGGGCACGGACCGTTCACGTCTCCGGTCCCGTCATCGTGCTCATCTGCGCCGTCGTCGTGCTCAGCGTCGGCACGGTGATCCTCACCTCGATCGCGTCGGACGGCGGGCTGCCCTTTGTCGCCTGGATCTCCGCCTTCGTCGTCGTGCTGTCGATCGGGATGTCGTTCTGGCGGGTCCGCGCCGACCGCCGCGGGTTCTTGGTGCGAGGCGCACTCGGCTGGCCCCGCGTCAGCATTCCCGCGGCGGACATCGCAGCGGTCCGGGTGGTCGACGTCGACCCAACCGCTGACTTCGGCGGCTGGGGCTGGCGTTGGGCACCTGGACGCCGCACCGGCATCATCATGCGACGCGGTGCAGCGATCGAAGTGACCCGCCGTGACGGGCGCCGACTCGTCGTGACGGTGGACGACGCCGACAATGCAGCAGCTGTGCTCCAGACGGTGCGATCGCGCGTGGCATCCTGAGTCGCGAGTTGCCCGCTTTCACGGGTGTCGGGCGACGAGAACCCGCAAAACCGGGCAACTCGCGGCGAGGTAGCGGATGACCCGCTATCCTTGAGGCAACGACTGCGAACCGGCCATCACCGGGGAGTTTCCGGAAGAACAGCGGCACGAACCTCTGCCGCCCAGTAGAACCGGACGGGTCTGGCCCGTCACAGCCAATGAACGAGCGGCCGACACGTGCGGCAAGCGAGGTGGTACCGCGGATCTGATCCGCCCTCGCAGGTGAACATCGAGAACCTGCCGGGAGAAAAATGCCTTACCCCAAGTCATCAGACGAATCGCTCCAGACCGGGGCCGCGTTCGGCGTCACATCGTCGCCCCGTTTCCCCGACATCGAGAAGGACATCCTCGAGTTCTGGAAGACCGACGCGACCTTTGAGGCATCCGTCTCGCAGCGGGAAGGCGCCGACGAGTGGGTCTTCTACGACGGCCCTCCGTTTGCGAACGGCCTGCCGCACTACGGCCACCTCCTCACCGGCTATGCCAAGGACGTGTTCCCGCGCTACCAGAGTATGCGCGGCAAGCAGGTGCACCGCCGTTTCGGCTGGGACACCCACGGCCTTCCTGCAGAACTCGAGGCGGAGCGCCAGCTCGGCATCACAGACAAGAGCCAGATCGAAGAGATGGGCATCGCGGCGTTCAACGGCACCGCCCGGGATGCGGTCCTCAAGTACACCGAGGACTGGGAACGGTACGTGACGCGCCAGGCGCGGTGGGTGGACTTCGAGAACGACTACAAGACACTCGACATCACCTTCATGGAGAGTGTCATCTGGGCGTTCAAGCAGCTCCATGACAAGGGACTCGCGTACGAGGGTTACCGGGTGCTGCCGTACTGCTGGCGTGACCAGACCCCGCTGTCCAACCACGAACTGCGCATGGACGACGACGTTTACAAGATGCGCCAGGACCAGACCGTCACCGTGACGTTCCCGCTCGTCGGCATGAAGGCCGAGTCGCTCGGACTCACCGGCGTGCGAGCGCTCGCGTGGACGACAACGCCGTGGACCCTGCCGACCAACGCGGCCCTCGCCGTGGGTCCCGACATCGAGTACGCCGTTCTTCCCGCCGGACCGAACGGCACACCGGATGCCACGGTGCTGCGCGAAAAGGACGGCACCGGCGGAACCACCGAGGTGCTCGGGGGCGAATATCTGCTCGCCACGGCCCTCGTCGGCAACTACGCGAAGGACCTCGGTTACGAGTCCGCAGCGGATGCCGTCGCCGCGATCTCTCGCACCGTCGTCGGCTCCGAGCTGCAGGACGTCAGCTACGACCGTCTCTTCGACTACTACTCCGATGTGGAGGAGTACGGGATGCAGAACGCGTGGCGCGTCCTCGTTGCCGACTACGTCACCCTCGAAGACGGAACAGGTATCGTCCACCAGTCACCCGCATACGGTGAAGAGGACCAGAAGATCTGCGAGGCAGCGGGCATCCCGGTCATCATCTCGCTCGATGACGGCGGAAAGTTCCTGCCCGAGGTGACCGACGTCGCCGGCCAGCTGTGGTCGGACGCCAACAAGCCGCTCACCCAGTTGCTCAAGGCGGAGGGCCGGCTGCTGCGCCAGTCGAGCTACGAGCACTCGTACCCGCACTGCTGGCGCTGCCGCAACCCGCTCATCTACAAGGCGGTGTCGAGCTGGTTCATCCGCGTGCCCGAGTTCCGCGACCGCATGGTCGACCTCAACGAGCAGATCAACTGGGTTCCCGAGAACGTCAAGCACGGCCAGTTCGGCAAGTGGATCGGCAACGCCCGTGACTGGTCGATCAGCCGCAACCGGTACTGGGGATCACCCATCCCGGTCTGGAAGAGCGACAACCCGGAGTACCCGCGCATCGACGTGTACGGCTCTCTCGACGAACTCGAGCAGGACTTCGGGGTCCGTCCGACCGACCTTCACCGTCCGTTCATCGACGAGCTCACCCGCCCGAACCCGGATGACCCGACCGGGCAGTCGACGATGCGCCGTATCACCGACGTGCTCGACGTCTGGTTCGACTCCGGATCGATGCCGTTCGCCCAGGTGCACTACCCGTTCGAGAACCGCGAGTGGTTCGACTCGCACAACCCCGCCGACTTCATCGTCGAGTACATCGGCCAGACCCGTGGCTGGTTCTACACCCTCCACGTCCTGTCGACCGCTCTCTTCGACCGTCCCGCGTTCAAGAACGTCGTCAGCCACGGCATCGTTCTCGGCAGCGACGGGCAGAAGATGTCGAAGTCGCTCCGCAATTACCCCGACGTCAACGAGGTCTTCGACCGCGACGGGTCGGATGCCATGCGCTGGTTCCTGATGTCGAGTTCTGTCCTGCGCGGCGGCAACCTCGTCGTCACCGAGGAAGGCATCCGTGAGGGGGTGCGGCAGATGTTGCTCCCCCTCTGGAACACGTGGTACTTCTTCAGCCTGTACGCCAACACGGCGCGGGAGGGCGGGTACGACGCGAAGCGACGGACCGACTCGAGCGACGTGCTCGACCGGTACATCCTCGCCAAGAGCCGGGTCATGCTCACCGAGGTCACCGCGCACCTCGACAACCTCGACTCCACGCTCGCAGCGGCCACCCTGCGCGACTTCGCCGACGTCCTGACCAACTGGTACGTCCGCCGTTCGCGCGACCGGTTCTGGGTCGGCGTCTCCGACGACGGCAGCGGAACCGAGGCATTCGACACGCTGTACACCGTGCTCGAGACGCTGACGCGCGCCGCTGCACCTCTTCTCCCGCTTGTCTCCGAGCGGATCTGGAAGGACCTCACCGGAGGGCGCAGCATCCATCTCGCCGACTGGCCAGACGCGGGCGAACTGCCAGAGGACGACGTGCTCGTGACCGCGATGGACTCGATCCGCGTGATCAGCTCCACCGTCCTGTCGCTGCGCAAGCAGGCAGGCAAGCGCGTGCGCCTGCCGCTGGCGAGCCTCACCGTCGTCGCACCGGACCCGAGCATCCTCGAGCCGTTCTCCGACATCCTCCGTGACGAACTCAACGTCAAGGAGGTCCGGTTCGTGCAGTTCGCCGAATCGAGTGCCGCCGACTACGGCATCACCTCGCGACTGACCGTCAACGCCCGCGCGGCCGGGCCGCGCCTCGGCAAGACCGTGCAGACCGCGATCAAGGCGGCTCGCTCCGGTGACTGGAGTGAAGAAAACGGCATCGTCGTCGCCGGCGGCATCGCGCTCGAAGCGGGGGAGTACGACCTCGTGCTCGAGACCGCATCAGACGCGTCGTCCGATTCCGCGCTCGCACTCCTCGCCGGCGGCGGGTTCGTCCTGCTCGACACAGCGACCACTCCTGCGCTCGAAGCGGAAGGCCTCGCCCGCGACGTCGTCCGTTCGGTCCAGGACACCCGCAAGGCGGCAGGCTTCGACGTGAGCGACCGGATCGCTCTCGGACTCGTCTTCGCCGATCCAGGCGACGCGGATGCCGTCTCCTTCGTCACCGAGGTCGACATCGCCGCCGAGACGCTCGCGACCACCTCGTCCATCCACGTCCTCGACGAGGTGCCGGAGGCATCCCGAGTCGGCACACCCGCCGAATGGCTTCCGGGCCTGCTCGACGGCGACGTGGAGTTCTACCAGGAGTTCGCGGCCGGCGCTTTCGCCAACGCCGGAGCGTTCACCGTGGCCGTCCGCCGCGCTACCAGGAGCATCAATGTCTGACAGGGACGAGATCAACGACGAATTCGCTGAGCAGGGCCGTGCGGTGTATGAAGCACTGCTGGCCCGCACAGGGGAAGGTGCGCCGCAGCCGCGGCTCGAGCCGACCCGGCGCGCGCTCGACCTGCTGGGGGACCCCCAACGGGCGTATCCGATCATCCAGCTCGCCGGTACCAACGGCAAGACGAGCACCAGCAGGATGATCGAGGGGATCCTCCGCGGCTACGGACTCCGAACCGGCCTGTTCACGAGTCCGCACCTGGTCTCGTTCAACGAACGGATCGTCGTCGACGGCGAACCGATCTCGAACGAGACCCTCGTGCGCAACTGGGAGGACATCCAGCCGTACCTCAACATGGTCGACCTCGAGCTCGAGGAGGCCGGCGAGCCGACGCTCACTTTCTTCGAGGTGCTCACCGTCCTCGGTTTCGCCGTGTTCGCCGACGCGCCCGTCGACGTCGCGGTTGTCGAAGTGGGCATGGGCGGCGAGTGGGACTCCACCAATGTCGCCGACGCCGCGATCGCCGTGTTCACGCCGATCGACCTCGACCACACCAACCGGCTCGGCTCGACCATCGCCGAGATCGCCCGAACCAAATCCGGAATCATCAAACCGGCGGCAACCGTCGTGACGGCGGCGCAGCATCCGGATGCGATGGCGCAATTGAAAAACGCCGCTGAGCTCTCCGAAGCACCCATTGTCGTCCAGGACGTCGACTTCGCCCTCACGAGTGACGTCGTCGCGGTCGGCGGCCAGGTGATCAGCGTCCGGGGACGTGCCGGCGAATACACCGACCTGTACCTGCCGCTCTACGGTGACCACCAGGGGCAGAATGCGGCCCTCGCCGTCGCAACGGTGGAGACCTTCCTCGGCAACGGACTGCAGCGGCTCTCGACGGACCCGCTCACCGAGGGTCTCACCGAGGTGGAGTCGCCCGGCCGGCTGCAGCTCGTCGGCATCGAGCCGACGGTGCTCGTCGATGCCGCCCACAACCCGCACGGCGCTCGGTCGCTCGAGGCAGCGCTCGGCAAGTACTTCGACTTCCGCGAGATCGTGTTCGTGCTCGGGGTTCTCGGCGACAAGGACGCCGAGGGGATCCTCGAGGTCCTCGCGCCGCTCGCAGCGCGCATCCACCTCACCGCGTCCACGTCGACCCGCTCCGTCCCGGTCGACGAACTCACCGACCGCGCTCGCGCGAGAATCGACCCACGCCTCCTGCACAGCTTCGACAGCCTCGAGGACGCCGTCTTCGAGGCGCGGGAGTGGGCCAACGAGGGCGAGTCACGGCTCGTCGTCGTCACCGGTTCCGTGGTGCTCGCCGGCGAAGTCGTCGTGATGGCCGAAGACAACGGGTGGAAGAAATGAGGGGCGGCAACCGCGGGGTCCGCCAGTCGCTCGCCTCGATCGTCCTCGCCTTCGAACTCATCGTCGTGTTCCTCGCCGCCCTCGTTGCGTGGGGACTCAAGGTACAGCCCGGCCCTGTCGCACTCATCGGCGGCGGCGTCATCTGTCTCGCGATCGTCGCGACGCTCGCCCTGCTGCGCTACGACTGGGCGTTCGTCCTCGGCTGGGTGCTGCAAGGCGTTATCGTTGCCACGGGCATCTTCGTGCCGGCGATGTGGATCGTCGGACTCGTCTTCGCGGGCATGTGGGTGTACAGCATGGTCGTCGGCGGTCGCATCGATCGCCAGAAATCTGCCGCACAGGGAATGGAAAGTTAGAACATGGTTGAAGAAACACTCGTCCTGATTAAGCCCGATGGCGTCGCACGCAGCCTGACCGGGGAGATTCTCCGCCGGATCGAGGCCAAGGGATACTCGCTCGTCGACATCCGCATGGTCCAGCCCGAGCGTGACATCCTCGCCGCGCACTACGCAGAGCACGAGGGCAAGCCGTTCTACGAGCCCCTCGTCGAGTTCATGCTCTCCGGCCCGATCGTCGCCATCCGCGTCGCCGGTGACCGCGTGATCGAGGGATTCCGGATGCTGTCAGGCACCACGGACCCGACCCTCGCCGCTCCCGGCACGATCCGCGGCGACTTCGGTCGCGACTGGGGCCTCAAGGTTCAGCAGAACCTCGTTCACGGCTCAGACAGCCCCGAGTCCGCAGCGCGCGAACTCGCGCTCTGGTTCGCGTAACCCGTCTCGTTTCGCGCGCGGCGGCATCCTGGGTCTCTCGGGGTGCCGCCGTTTTCGCGTTCGTTCGCGGGCTCGCGCGTTTCAAGGGACGCAAACCGTTGTTCTCCGCCCGAATGGGAGCAGTTTGCGTCCCTCGAACGGATGGTCAGAGCGTCGCGAGCACGTCGAGCCGCAACTGGGCGAGCACAGCGATGACCACGTAGCAGCCGAACGTCAGCACGACGATCCAGCCGGACAGAACGCGAGCGGCCGAACGGATGCTCCGCGGCACCGGCAGGATCCCGTTGGCCAGGTTCCTGAGGGTGACCGCCCAGAACAGGGGAATCGTCACAGCCCACGTCACCATGCACCACGGACACAGCGTTCCGAGCACGAAGATGCTCTGCGAGATGAGCCAGAGCACGAACGCGAAGGCTGCGGTCACGCCGAGCTGGAACAGCAGCAGGAACCACCGGTCGAAGCGTGCGCCGGCGAGCAGCGCTCCTCCGACCATGATCGGCGCGACCCACCCGGCAAGACCGAGCACCGGATTCGGGAACCCGAACGCAGCCCCCTGCCAGGAGGAGAGGTTTGCTGCGCACTGGACCAGCACGCTGTAGTCGCACGAGAGTGCCACGCCGGGGGACTCGAGGGAGACGAACTTCTCGACGGTCAGCGCGAAAGCGGCGATCCAGCCGATCGTCCCTGCGACGAGGAGGAAGACTGCGAAGCCGACCGGACGGCTGGAGATTTCGGGCTGGCTCACTCCTCGGATTATGCCACGCGGTTACGGATCACCCGGGTCGAGCGCACGGGGAGAGGCCGGTCCGTGCGATAATGACAGGACGAGGACAGGGCCGCGCCCTGGACCCGTACAACGAAAGGCTTATCGGGTCAGCGGTCGTAACGAAACGACCAGGATCCGGTGTTCGACGGAAAGAGTTTCGTCGGTCACAACGACCGACAGAGAAGGTGTGGGGCTAGAGCCAGAGGGCCGGCACCACGCAGACAGAATTTGCGGGGGGAACGCGCAAGCGGCCCACCGCTCGATATTTCCCGTAAGGGCGGCGCGGTTCGCCCCGCCGGATGAGGAGTCCACCAGTAATGGTGAATAAAAATTCAGACAGCAACCCCGACCAGCCGACCGACGCTCACGCGGAGGAGGCAACGGCACTGAACGACGGCGCCCAGCCGACCGAGCAGCAGGACGAGACGACCGAGTCGTCGACGAGCGCGGAAAGCACGACAGCGGATGCCACGGCACCGACCGTGCCGGCGGCTCCCGTTTTCACCGGAGCACCGACGACCGCCCTGTTCTTCCAGGCGCCCGACGTCAAACCGTTGCCGCCGCGGCCGAACGACGACTTCGACGATGATGACGACGACGAGGACGAGCAGTCCACCGTCCGACGTCGCGCACGTCGCCGCTCGAATGACGACAGGCGTGGAGGGCAGAACGACCCGGCCAACACCGTCGTCAAGGTCCGCCAGCCCCGCGAACCGCGCGAGGTCGAGCAGATCACCGAGCCTCAGCGCATCAAGGGTTCCACCCGCCTCGAGGCGAAGAAACAGCGCCGTCGTGACGGTCGTGATGCCGGCCGCCGTCGTCCCGTCGTCACGGAAGCCGAGTTCCTCGCCCGTCGTGAGTCCGTCGACCGCAAGATGGTCGTCCGCTCGAAGAACGGCCGCATCCAGATCGGTGTCCTCGAGGACGGCGTCCTCGTCGAGCACTACGTCGCGCGCAACCAGGAAGCGTCGCTCATCGGCAACGTCTACCTCGGCCGGGTGCAGAACGTGCTGCCGAGCATGGAAGCCGCGTTCGTCGACATCGGCCGTGGCCGCAACGCCGTTCTCTACTCCGGTGAGGTCGACTGGGATGCCGCTGAAACGGGTAACCAGCCCCGCCGGATCGAACTGGCACTGAAGCCGGGCGACCGCGTTCTCGTCCAGGTCACCAAGGACCCGATCGGTCACAAGGGGGCACGGCTCACGAGCCAGGTTTCGCTTCCCGGTCGTTACCTCGTCTACGTTCCCAACGGATCGATGAACGGTATCTCCCGCAAGCTTCCGGACACCGAGCGCGCCCGTCTGAAGAAGATCCTCAAAGAGGTCCTCCCCGACAACGTCGGCGTCATCGTGCGCACGGCCGCCGAGGGCGCAACCGAAGAGCAGCTCACGCTCGACGTGAACCGCCTCATTAGCCAGTGGGCAGAGATCTCCCGTCAGGTCGAGAGCGTCCAGGCGCCGGCGCTGCTGCACTCGGAGCCCGACCTGCTCATCAAGATCGTCCGGGATGTCTTCAACGAGGACTTCCAGAAGATGCTCATCGCCGGCGACGACGCCCAGGAAGTCATCGAAAGCTACCTCCGCGGGGTTGCCCCGGATCTCCTCGAGCGCGTCGAGCGTTACGAGGGAACCAAGGATGCCTTCGACGAGTACCGGATCACGGAGCAGATCGAGAAGGCGCTCGACCGCAAGGTCTGGCTCCCGTCCGGTGGCTCGCTCGTGATCGACCGTACCGAGGCCATGACCGTCGTCGACGTCAACACCGGCAAGTTCGTCGGCTCGGGTGGAAACCTCGAAGAGACCGTCACCAAGAACAACCTCGAATCCGCCGAGGAGATCGTTCGCCAGCTCCGGCTGCGTGACATCGGCGGCATCATCGTCGTCGACTTCATCGACATGGTCCTCGAGTCTAACCGCGACCTCGTGCTCCGCCGTCTGATCGAGTGCCTCAGCCGCGACCGGACCAAGCACCAGGTCGCCGAGGTCACATCACTCGGACTTGTCCAGATGACCCGCAAGAAGCTGGGTCTCGGCCTGCTCGAGTCGTTCAGCGAGCCGTGTGATGTCTGTGCCGGGCGCGGCGTGGTCGTGCACCACGACCCGATCGTCAAGCACCGCCAGAGCCCGCAGCCGGAGACCAAGCGTCGTGGCAAGGGATCGAACGGCAGCGACCGCAGTTCCGGTGGAAACGGGAACGGCAACGGAAGCGGCAACGCCAGCTCCGCACCGAAGGCGTCAACGCACGCCATCACCGACGACGCCAAGAATGCCCTCGCGAAGATCGCGGCATCCACGATTGCTCACCACACCGATGAGGAAGCCCCGGTCGAAGCGCCGGTGGCCGAGTCTTCGGAGCGGCGGAACGAACCCCGCGGCGAGCAGAACGAGTCGCGGAACGACCGGAACGACCAGCGCGGTGACCGCAACGAATCGCGTGGCAACCGCAACGAGTCGCGCAGCGAGCGGAACGAGCGTCGGAACGGCCGCGGGCGTGGGCAGAAGCAGCCGCAGCAGGACGCCGAGCAGGCCCCGGCCGCAGAACGTGTCGCGGCAGCACCGGCGCAGACGTCGGCCGAGGCACCGTCTCTTGCCATCCTCGACATTCCGATCGAGCCCGCTCGTCAGCCCCAGCGGGTCGACGCTCGCGCCGCGGAGGACCTGCTCGGCTCCGTGCTCGACGCGCTGCCGGAACCGAAGGAACCCGGAAAAGGCCGTGCCCGTCGCCGCCGAGTGACGACCGCCGCTCTCACCGGCACCCCGGTCGCGCACGACGCCGATCCAGCGACGGCGCAGGGGGAGTAGCAGAACTAGGAACGGCGACTGTCCCCGGGGGGCAGTCGCCGTTCTGCACGTTCACGTGCAGTGATCCTCAACCCGCTGCCGATCAGCCGGCGCACGAGCTCGTGTCCGTCGACGGGCACAGCCCCGGTGGCAACCAGGCTGTCGTAGCGCGACGCGGGGACGTCGTAATGGTCAAGGTCGAAGCTGCGCCGCGGGACGTCGTTTCCGGCAGCGAAATCGTGGAGTTCGTCGAGGGACACATCACTGATCAGGTGGCTCCAGAGCGTGTCGTGGGCAGGCCAGCGCGGAGGATCGATAAGGATGGCCATGGGAGAATTCTAGGAAGCCGCGACACGGCATCCGTTGCATTTGTGGGATTGGGTGCGATGAAGTAAAGTTTCCTGTTGGTGCACGTTGGCTTATCACCCCGTTTGCCCATGGTTTTCTGTCAGCTTGACCTCCCTTCCCGCTGGGGTCTACCGCACAGTGAATTTTCCTTTGACAGATTGAGCTCGGAGCGAATGAGCTCCCCAGAGAAGTAGGTACGAGAAGTGGTTTACGCAGTAGTGCGCGCCGGTGGTCGGCAGGAAAAGGTAGAGGTCGGCACCATCGTGACGATGGACCGGGTCAAGAACATCAAGAACGGCAAGGTCGAACTGGCCGCTGTTCTGCTCGTCGACGGTGACAACATCACCACCGACCAGGACGCTCTCGCCAAGGTCAAGGTCACCGCTGAGTTCCTCGAGAACCTCCGCGGCCCCAAGATCCACATCCAGAAGTTCAAGAACAAGACCGGTTACAAGAAGCGTCAGGGGCACCGTCAGGAGCTCACGCGCGTCAAGATCACCGGCATCAAGTAGAGCCTGAGGGAGAACAGACATGGCACACAAAAAGGGCGCGAGTTCCACTCGCAACGGTCGTGACTCGAACGCACAGCGCCTCGGCGTGAAGCGCTTCGGTGGTCAGGTCGTCTCGGCTGGCGAGATCATCGTCCGCCAGCGCGGCACCCACTTCCACCCCGGCGTCAACGTCGGACGCGGTGGAGATGACACCCTCTTCGCTCTCTCGGCCGGTTCGGTCGAGTTCGGCGCCAAGGGCGGCCGCAAGGTCATCAACATTGTGACGGCAGCCGCCGAATAGGCATCCGTTGGTTTCAACTCAGGGGCGAGCTTCGGCTCGTCCCTGAGTCGTTTATCCAGCGATTTTCGTGAAGTACAAGGTAATTGGAGGGCTCTCGTGGCCACATTCGTCGATCAGGTGACATTGCACCTGCGTGCTGGAAACGGCGGTAACGGATGTGTTTCGGTGCGCCGCGAGAAGTTCAAGCCGCTCGCTGGACCCGATGGTGGAAACGGCGGCAACGGTGGCGACATCGTCCTCGTCTCCGACGCGCAAGTCACCACGCTCCTCAACTACCACCGCTCTCCGCACCGCAGCTCGCAAAACGGTGGCCCGGGAATGGGTGACCACCGCAGTGGAACCACCGGTGAAGAACTCGAACTTCCTGTACCCGTCGGCACCGTCGTCAAGGACACGGACGGTACCGAGCTGATCGACTTCAACGAACCCGGCATGCGCTTCGTCGTGGCCCAGGGCGGCCAGGGCGGACTGGGCAACGCTGCCCTGTCCAGCACCAAGCGCAAGGCTCCCGGATTCGCTCTGCTCGGAACGCTCGGCTGGGAAGGGTCCGTCACCCTCGAGCTCAAGGTCGTCGCAGACGTCGCCCTCGTCGGGTATCCGTCGGCGGGCAAGTCGAGCCTCATCGCCGCGATGTCCGCAGCGAAACCGAAGATCGCGGACTACCCGTTCACCACGCTGCACCCGAACCTCGGTGTCGTTCAGGCTGGCGACAACCGGTACACGGTCGCTGACGTGCCAGGACTCATCGAGGGTGCCAGCGAGGGCAAGGGGCTCGGCCTCGAGTTCCTCCGCCACGTCGAGCGCTGCTCCGCGCTCGTGCATGTTCTCGACTGCGCAACGCTTGAGCCCGGTCGTGACCCGCTGAGCGACCTCGACATCATCCTGGGCGAGCTCGGGGCGTACCCCGTTCCCGAAGGACAGCTGCCGCTGCTCGAGCGCCCGCAGTTCATCGCGCTCAACAAGATCGATGTGCCGGAGGCCCGCGACCTCGCCGACATGGTGAAGCCCGAGCTCGAAGCACGCGGCTACCGCGTGTTCGAGATCTCCACGGTGAGCCACGAAGGCCTGCGCCAGCTTTCCTACGCCCTGGGTGACCTCGTCGCCACCGAGCGCGAGGCTCGCCGGGTCGAAGCAGCGGAGAAGCCACGCATCGTCATCCGCCCGAGGCCCGTCGACGAATCCAAGTTCACCGTTACCGTAGAAGGCGGCAGCTTCGGAAACATCTACCGGGTCATGGGCGCCAAGCCCGAGCGATGGGTTCAGCAGACCGACTTCACCAACGAAGAGGCCATCGGCTTCCTGGCCGACCGGCTTGCCAAGCTCGGCGTCGAAGACGGACTGTTCAAGGCGGGCGCCGTCGGAGGGTCCACGGTCATCATCGGTCGCGACAACGGCGTTGTCTTCGACTGGGAGCCGACGCTCACCTCGTCGGCCGAGCTCATCACCACTCCGCGTGGTCTTGACGCCCGGCTCGACGCCAACAACCGGCCGACCCGTAACCAGCGCCGTGAAGAGTACTTCGAGCGCATGGACGCGAAGACCGAAGCCCGTGCCGAACTTGTGCGTGAGCGCGAGGCCGGGATGTGGCGGGACCAGTACGAGGCTGACGAGCAGGCTGCTGCAGCAGGCGCGGACGAGGACAAGTAAGCGATGGCGATCTCCGGCCGTGACGGCATCCGTTCTGCACGTCGTGTGGTCGTCAAGGTCGGTTCATCGTCGATCAGCGGCAAAAACGCCGGACAGATTGCGCACCTCGTCGACGCTCTCGCCGAGGCGCATGGTCGCGGCACCGAGATCATCCTCGTGTCGAGCGGGGCGATCGCCATCGGGATGCCGTTCCTCGAGTTGACGTCACGGCCGACGGACCTCGCGACGCAGCAGGCTGCCGCCGCCGTCGGGCAGAACGTCCTGATTTATCGCTACCAGGACAGCCTCGACCGCTACGACATCGTCGCCGGCCAGGTTCTCCTGACAGCGAGCGATCTGGAGATCCCATCGCACCGCAGCAATGCACAGCGCGCGATGGAACGCCTGCTTGCCCTGCGGATCCTTCCCATCGTCAACGAGAACGACACGGTGGCGACCCACGAAATTCGATTCGGAGACAACGACCGGCTCGCCGCTCTTGTTTCGATCCTCGTCGATGCGGATGCGCTCGTTCTGCTCAGCGACGTCGAAGCCCTCTACACGCGTCCGCCGTCCGAGCCCGGTGCTGAACCGATATCGACCGTGCCTGCCGGCGACCCACTCACCGGCGTCACCTTCGGAGACATCGGTGCTGCCGGTGTCGGTACCGGGGGAGCGGCGACCAAAGTGTCGGCGGCCCGCCTTGCCGCCGATGCCGGAGCCGGCGTGCTCGTCACGTCGACCAGCCGGGTGAAGGAAGCACTGGGCGGTGCCAACATCGGAACCTGGTTCGAACCCACGCCGCGGGGCTGACGGCGAGGCGGAGCCTGCGACCGGCTAAAATCGGGGCATGACCACAACAAGCCCGACAGTTGACGTGCCCGCGAATGATGCCGTTTCGGGCGACAGCGTGACCGCCCGGCTCGAGCGGGCCCGCGTGGCATCCCGTGCTCTCGCCACGGCGAACGGGGATGTGAAGAACGCGGCCCTCGAGGCACTTGCCGTCGGTGTCGTCGCCGCCTCCGAACGGGTGCTCGCGGCGAACACCACCGACCTCGAAAACGGCCGTACGGCCGGCCTCGCTGACGGGCTGCTCGACCGCCTCCGACTGGACGACAGCCGGATCGCCGGCCTCGCCTCCGCAGTACGTGAGATCGCCGCGCTGACCGACCCGATCGGCCAGACCCTGCGCGGATCGAAGTTGCCGAACGGTGTCAAGATCGACCAGGTCCGGGTCCCCTTCGGCGTCGTCGGTGCCATCTACGAGGCACGCCCCAACGTCACGATCGACATCGCCGCCCTCGCGCTCAAGAGCGGTAACGCCGTCGCCCTGCGTGGAGGCACAGCGGCCGAGAACACCAACCGGGTTCTGATCGCCGTGATCCGGGATGCCCTCACGTCGGTCGGGCTCCCCGCCGACGCCGTGCAGACTGTCGACGACTTCGGCCGGGCAGGGGCGACGGAGCTGATGCAGGCGCGCGGCCTGGTCGACGTGCTCGTGCCGCGGGGGAGTGCCTCACTCATTCAGGCCGTCGTCACTGAATCGCGCGTACCCGTGATCGAGACCGGCGCCGGCGTCGTGCACATCTACCTCGACGAGACCGCACGCACCGACTGGGCGACCGAGATCGTGCACAACGCCAAGGTGCAGCGGCCCAGTGTCTGCAACGCGGTCGAGACGGTCCTCGTGCATCGCGCTGCCGCAGAACGGCTGTTGCCGTCCGTGCTGTCGCGCCTCGCGGCATCCGGTGTCACCATCCACGCCGACGAGGCCGTCGCGGGGTTGTACCCCGACGTCGTCGCCGCGACCGAAGACGACTGGGCGACGGAGTACATGAGCCTCGACATCGCCGTGCGCGTCGTCGACGGCCTCGATGACGCGCTCGACCACATTCGCCGGTATTCCACCGGCCACACCGAGTCGATCGTCACCGAGGACGTAGCCGCCTCCGAGCGGTTCCTCGCCGAAGTGGACTCTGCCGTCGTCATGGTGAATGCGTCCACGCGATTCACCGACGGTGGAGAGTTCGGGTTCGGCGCCGAGGTCGGCATCTCGACCCAGAAGCTTCACGCACGAGGCCCAATGGGGGTCTCAGAACTTACCAGTACGAAGTGGATCGTGCGAGGTACCGGGCAGGTGCGGGGTTAGTCGGTAGACTGGTTCAGGCGCTCCCGCGCGCAGAGTATCGAATGGAGTAAAGATGTCGATTGCGACAACCCTGCTGGCCGAAGCAGTTCACCACACCGAATTGCCGATGCCCAGCTTCATGTATGGAGTGGTCGCGCTCATCGTCTTCCTTTTTCTCGGAGTCGCAACGTTCAGCTATCGTGACGTCGCCAACCGTCACGCCGGTCGCGCCGGTGCCCGTGCGCGCACCGGCTCAGGCCAGGAGACCGGCCACTAGCCGCGGATGGCAGTCCTGCCGCGCGCGCCACGCGTTGGAGTGATGGGCGGCACGTTCGACCCCATCCACCACGGCCACCTGGTGGCGGCGAGTGAAGTCGCGCAATCCTTCGATCTCGACGAGGTCATCTTCGTGCCCACGGGGCAGCCCTGGCACAAAGAGGTTGTGACTCCTGCTGAGCATCGTTACCTGATGACGGTCATCGCGACGGCGTCTAACCCCCGCTTCATGGTGAGCCGGGTGGACGTTGACCGCAAAGGCACGACGTACACGATCGACACCCTCCGTGATATCGCCAAAGAGCGACCGGATGCCGAACTGTTCTTCATCTCGGGGGCTGATGCGATCGCTCAGATCCTGAGCTGGAAGGACGTCGACGAGCTGTGGTCGCTCGCGCACTTCGTCGCTGTGAGTCGACCGGGACACGCACTCAACATTTCGGGATTGCCGCAGCAGGACGTAAGCTTGTTGGAAGTTCCGGCTTTGGCGATTTCGTCAACTGACTGTCGGAGCCGGGTGAGCCGGGGATTCCCGGTCTGGTATTTGGTTCCCGACGGTGTCGTTCAGTACATCACCAAACACCACTTGTATCGGAGTAATGCATGACCCCGCTGCCCGACGAGCAACCGCTCTCTCGTCGCCAGCTGCGTGAGCAGCAGCGAACGACCGAGTCCAGTGATTCCATCCCGACGCCTCCACGCCGGGTCTCGACGACGTCCCCGGTTCCCGGGGGAGACGTTCCCGAGGTCGAAGCAGCACCCGAACCACCCGCACTGTCGACCGATCAGGTCGCCGTGCTCGAAGAAGCACAGGCGCAGGGCCGCCCACTCACCCGTCGGCAGGCACGTGACCTGGAACGGGTGCGGACGTCGTCGATGTCCACCATCCCCGCCACGGATTCACAGCCACAAAAATGGAAGACGGATGCCGCTCCCCGGGCGGACGCGACAGCATTCGTTGACGAGACACCGACGGTAACGCCGGAAACGTCCAGCGCTGACGAGGAAGCGCCGCTCACCACCAAGCAGTCGAAGGCCGAGAAGAAAAACGCCAAACGGAACGTTGCACAGGCCAATCGGGCTCCGTCGTTCGTGCCTTCAGCCGCGGTCGTCGCTCCCGAAGCGGACGTTGTCGACGCCGAGATCGTGCCCGCAGCAACCGACGATGAGCCGTCTCCGGCGGTCGACCTCGGGGACAACCTCCCCGAGCCGCCGGTGGAATCCGCGTTCGGACCTGCGGCAACCGCGCAGATGACGGATGAGGACCTGGAGACCGAGCCGAAGCTGTCCAGCAGCTTCGGGGCATCCGTTCTCTCTGACGACGACTCGACCGCGGCGGCGCTCGCTCAGCCGTTCGACCAGATCATCGCGCGCGGGCTGGAAGAAGCGGGCAACGGTGTGAGCACGAGCTCGATCGTCCTGCCGTCGATGCCCAACGGTCAGCCGCTCACCGGCCCCCTATCAGCCAATGGGAATGTCGTGATCACCGGGTCTATCGACCTTCCCGCCGGAATCGGCTCGTCCGGCGGAAATTCCGACCACTTCGACAAGTCAGACATCGATGCGATGTTCGATGCCGAGGACGACGCGCGCCCCGCAACAGCCGGAACTCCGGTGTCTGCGAGCAAGGCCGTGTCGACCCACACGGCGACCCGCGATGTCATCAACCCGCCGGCGCCCGCCCGCAGCAACAGGCTGCTTCTTATTCTGGCCATCACCGCGGGCGTCCTCGCCGTCGCTGTGTTGTCGGTCATCGTCGTCGGTATCGCGACCGGCGCTTTCCAGTCGCGATAATTCCCCGAAAGGTACACCAGCAGTGACAGCACGAGAATCCACCATCGCGCACCTCGAGATCGCCGCAGCCGCGGCGAACGACAAAGGTGCCGAAGACCTGGTTGCACTCGACGTCTCCGGGCCGCTCCCGTTCGTCGACATCTTCCTCATCGCCACGGGACGCAGCGAGCGCAACGTCGTCGCCGTCGCCAGTGAGATCGAAGACAAGCTCAACGAATCCGGTGTCAAGACGCTTCGCCGCGAGGGCCGCTCAGAAGGGCGCTGGATTCTCCTCGACTTCGGCGACCTGGTCGTGCACGTCTTTCACGAGGAAGAGCGACTGTACTACTCGCTCGAGCGCCTCTGGAAGGACTGCCCGGTCGTTCCAATCTCTGTCGCCACACCGGCGCAAGCGGAGTAGATTCGCGAGTCGGCGCTCGATTTCGACCAGCGCCGATTCTGTAGTAATCTAAACAGGTTGCTCCGAGAGATCAGAGCAACCGAATGGGTCTGTGGCGCAGCTGGTAGCGCACCTGCATGGCATGCAGGGGGTCAGGGGTTCGAATCCCCTCAGATCCACCAAAACCCCTGATGAACGTAATGTTCTCAGGGGTTCTTTTCGTTGAGCGGGCCGTGTTCTTTCGTTCCGTCATCCGATCTGTTGTCCGAACTGACGGGCGCTGGCTGCGGCCCCACGCATGTTGTTTTCGCCGAGGGAGGCCTCGGCGAAAACAACATCGCACTCAGCGAGAACGTTTCCGTGAAACGCTAGATACAGCCCTCGTACCGCTGCCAGCTTCCGTCGCACGATCAGGACTCCGACTACGTTGTAGTCATGAACTGGAATCTTGAGACCTGGGGCGACGACCTAACGGTTCGTCTGCGCAACGCCCTTGCGTCGAATTTTCAACTCCTCACCGCCGATCTCGACCCGGCGGATGTCGTTGGTGTCGGCGCATACACGGACGCGGATGCAACGAATGTCGTGGCAGCTGTGCACACCCGCGACCACTATCGAGCAGCGCTCGAGCGTCGACCGCAGTATGCCAACTACTTCCTCTGGTCGATCGGCGAGTGGGATCTACGCTTTTTCGAGCACCTTGACGAGGACGCACTTCAGTCCGTCAATTCCGAATTATTGACCAGGAGCCGAGATGCCTCAATCGCTCCCGCCCGCGATGTGTATCGAACGACGGTCTGGAACGCGGTCGTGAGGGCCCTCTCCGAGGTCGTGGACAACGATCTGGACGCCTACTTTGCGGGCGCGGTCCGTGCGTTCGAACCCATCGACGCGGACGTGGCCGAGGCCGAAATTCGCGGCTGGACTGCGCAACTCAATGGGCCCGAACTCATGGTCAAGTACGACGCCTGGGTGGCGAACCCATCGAGCTAGCTCGATGCGGTGGCAACTGATTCGGCGCCTATGGCGTCCACGGCTTGCTCCCACCACATCGAAGGCGGCTATCGAGCCAAAGCGCGAAGCACCAGCGGACGGGAAACTTGTCTTAGCGCGCGATCGGCTCAGCGGCAAACTTCTCTCTACCCGCATACGCGAATGCCCGACCGAAAAGTTCGGAACTCTCGTCTGGCGCGCCGGGATCGCGGGGCAGCACCCCGGTCGCCGCCCACAGAGATTCGCGGAGCCACTGCCCGGCACCATAGACGCGGAAATTTCCAACTCGATTGAGGTCGTCCACCGCTCTCTCTAGAAGGATGTGCACCCTTTCGAGTACCTCGATCTCGTGGCTGAACGTCGTCCACTCAACTTGTTCTGCACCGTACTCGAGCGAATCGAAGTCCTCGTCCGGGTCCGCCACAAACACTTCGCGTTCTTCTATCGTTGCTCGCCCGGCAAGGAGGGTGGCGTCATGAATGGTGTAAGCCCGGACAACAAGGAGCGGGTTCACGAACTCGTCGACGAGCGCATTTCTGTACCGGTTGAAATCGAGCGGTACCGCCCCGAACGATTCGATGAGCTCGCTCGCTGCCTCGACCGTGATCGCTTCCGGTACATCGCAGTGCTCGCGGGCACTGGCTATCAGAGTGTCAAGTTCGTTGGGCATCTCGAATCCTTTTGAAGGGTGGGCGGCAAGAACACACGCCACTCCTATTCTCGTTGTGCGGGTGACCATGAGTTTGAGAGCGAAGGCTTAACGACTCAAGATATCGTGTCGGATGCGTCCCTGAGCAGTGCGCCTGCGCCGTAGACCTGCCGGTAGCCGAATGGCCCGTGCTCGCACGGAATAATGGCTCCATGCCCTTCACCGAGCTCACCGATACCGATCGCTGCCCGTGCCTGAGCGGGGAGAGGTACGGGGTGTGCTGCGGTCCGCTCCACCGCGGCGACGCCCAGGCACCCACCGCTGAGCGGCTCATGCGTTCGCGGTACTCGGCGTTCGTGACCGGCGACTCGCGCTACCTGCTTGCGTCGTGGCATCCGCGAACCCGACCCACCACACTCGATCTCGATCCGGATGTGCGTTGGTACCGGCTCGATATCCTGGCGACGACCGGGGGCGGCCCGCTCGACACGGAAGGCGTCGTGGAGTTCCGCGCGTTCTACCGCTCCCCGGACGGACGCGGCGATCAGCACGAGGTCAGCAGGTTCTCGCGTGACGCTCGCTCCTGGAGATACGTCGACGCGGTCTGACAGCGTCAGCGCTGGGGAACGACCGTCAGCACCCGCGTGATGAAGGTGAGGAAGTCGCCCATCCAATCCCGCAGGAATGTCTCGGTCCCCTCATTCGTGATCATGCCGTCGTCAGCGATGAGGCCCGGCGTGATCTGGATGTAAGCCTCCGGCGCGTTCATCTGGGGTGAGTTGCAGAAGCTGAGCACGCTGCGTAGGTTCTGCTGCGCAACGGCGGTACCGATCGCCCCGATCGATCCTCCGATCACAGCGGACGGCTTGCCCGTGAAGGCGTTCTCCCCGTACGGGCGACTCGCCCAGTCGATCGCGTTTTTCAGTGCTCCCGGGATCGACCGGTTGTATTCGGGCGTGACGAAGAGCACAGCGTCGACGTCGGCGATCGCCTGTTTGAACGACCGCGCCACCTCCGGATAGTCGTCGTCGTAGTCGTAGCTGTACAGCGGCAGGTCCCGGATCGGGATCTCCCTCATCTCGAGTTCGGCAGGAGCAAGCTTGACGAGCGCCCCGGCCAACTGCCTGTTGATCGATGCGGAGGCGAGACTGCCGATGAAGTAACCGACCGAGTACGGCGGTTCGTGTTCGTGGATGGTGGGCATGGGAGTCCTTCCTTTCGGGCCACGCACCGGAAGGCCTCAATCGGACACCCCGTCGTGACGCTCCCACGCTACGACTCACCGCGCGCGGTGTCCATGACGCGAGCGGATGCCACCGGTTACGCAGGCGGCGCTTCTCCCGACTCCGCCGCATCCTGTCTGCGTCGCCGCCGGGCTTTGCGTCGGATGTCGGCGAGGAGGCGCGGCCGGGGGATCCGAACTTCGGTGGGGAGGGTCCAGCCGTACCGCCGCGCGAGCAATGACAACAGGGCACCGCTGCCCATCGCAACGGCCGAACCGAGCGTCGGCATGCCGAGCTTGCTGAGCACGACCATCTCGACGCTAGACACGAGCGCGCTTGTCGCGTACAGCGTGTTTCCGCCGAAGATCCGGGGGATGCGCAGCAGCATCACATCGCGGACGGCGCCACCACCGACGGCGGTCACGATTCCCATCGCGACCGCCGTCAGCCAACCGAGGTCCGCGTCGAGAGCTTTCTGCGCGCCGACGGCCGCCCAGGATCCGATCGCGAGGGCGTCGATCAGCACAAGGGATCGTTGAGACCAGCGCCCCCGGAACGGCACGAAGAATGCGATGACGGCACCCGTGATCGCGAGCGCGAGATAGGCAGGATCGGTGAGGGCGACCGGGGGACCCTGCTGCAGCAGCGTGTCGCGAATGATGCCGCCACCGAGCCCGCTGAGAACGGCGAGGATGACGAAACCGACGATGTCGAGCCGTGCAGAGCGAGCGGCGATGCCACCGAGGATGGCGTTCGCGAGAACGCCGGCGAGATCCACGAAACGGAGGATCTGGTTGAAGGTGTCCACTGTCGGGTCCATTGTCGAACCCTTCGGTTCTCGGCGGGCGCGAGACTCCGGCTCTCGCGCTTCCCAGAGTAACGGAGCCGGAGCGCAGCATCGCGCGGGCTGCGGGATACTGGGCTGATGCGCGCAGTCCTGTACGAGTCATTTGGGGGAGTACCCCGCGTCGTCGACGTCGAAAAGCCCGCGGCCGGGCCGGGCGCCGTCGTCATCCAGGTTCTGGCCACCGGCCTGTGCCAAAGCGATGTGCACGCGTGGGCAGGACATGATCCCGGCATCACGCTTCCGCACGTCCCCGGGCACGAACTGGTCGGGCGGATCAGCGAACTCGGCGCCGGCGTCTCGACCCTGCGAGTCGGTCAGCGCGTCACCGTCCCGTTCGTCTGCGCCTGCGGCGACTGTCCCGAGTGTGAGGGCGGCAATGGACAGGTGTGCCGCAATCAAACCCAACCCGGGTTCACCCACTGGGGCTCCTTCGCCGAGTACGTCTCCATCGAGTCCGCCGAGGTGAACGTGATCCCCATTCCGGACTCCCTCGACCCCGGTGCGGCTGCAATCCTCGGATGCCGGTTCGCGACGGCGTTCCGCGGTCTCGTCGGCCAGGCGCGACTGCAGCCGGACGAATGGGCCGTCGTTGTCGGCTGCGGCGGCGTCGGGCTGAGCGCTGTGATGATCGCCGCGGCGGTCGGGGCGAGGGTGATCGGCGTCGATATCGCGACCGACGCGCTCGAGCTCGCCACGGCATCCGGAGCAGAGGCAGTGATCGACTCGAGCGGTCTGTCCGATGACGAGGTGGTGGCGCGAGTCCGCGAGGTCACCGGTGGCGGTGCCGCCGTGTCCGTCGAGGCCCTCGGCCGGGAAAACACGACAGCGACCGCGATCCGCTCCCTGGCCCGCCGCGGCCGGCATGTGCAGATCGGACTGTATGCCGGCGACCCCCGCATCCCGATGAGCGACGTCATCGCGGGCGAACTCACCCTGCTCGGCAGCCATGGGATGGCAGCCCGCCACTACCCGGCAATGCTTGACATCATCGCCTCGGGCAAGCTCCGCCCCGAAGAGCTCATCACCCGCCGGATCAGCCTCGACGAGGTGCCCGCAGCGATGATCGATCTCGCCAACGCGAGGAACACCGCGGGCGTGACCCTCATCGTGCCCAGCTGAGATCGTCCTGCAACACCCGTCGACACCGAAGGAGATCATCATTCCCGCCCGAAGCCCGGCCGATGTCGCCGTCGATGCGAAGCTCGCGAGCATGTCGCGCGAGCAGAAGATCGCGAGTCTCCTGATGCTCCATCTGCCAGGAACGGATGCTGCCGCCCTCTCGTCGTTCATCGAGGAGCACCAGCCCGGCGGAATGATCCTCATGGGTGACAACATCGCGGGAACGGTCGATGACACCGCCGCGTTGACGCGAGCGGCCACGATCGATCCCGCTTTCCCGCCGCTGATTGCTATCGACCAGGAGGGCGGTGACGTTCGGCGGCTCGGCGGCGACGACTGGGCGTCCGCGCTGACGCTCAAGGACGCGCCCGCGATGGAGACGACGCAGGCCTTCGCTGGCCGCGCCCGACTCCTCGCCCAGGCGGGCGTCAACATCAACTTCGGCATCGTGGCCGACGTGACCGCAGACCCGGCGTCGTTCATCTACCGGCGCGCGCTCGGAACGACGCCCGAAGCATCCGCGGAACGGGTGGCAGCCGCGGTGACGGGCGAGAAAACATCCGTGCTGTCCACCCTCAAGCACTTCCCGGGGCACGGCGCTGCTCCCGGCGACTCGCATACGAGCGTGCCGAGCACTGGCAAGACTCTTCAGCAGTGGAACGCGACGGATGCCGTTCCGTTCCGGAGCGGGATCGCCGCCGGCGCCCCTTTCGTCATGGTCGGGCACCTCCGGTACGACGCCGTCGACCCTGTTCCGGCCTCACTCTCAGCGCCCTGGCAATCCATTCTCCGCGACCAGCTCGGCTTCGACGGGATCACGATCACCGACGACATACTGATGCTGCGGAACACCGGGCTCGCCGAATACCGGAACACCTCGGAAAATGCGATCCGTTCTCTCGCAGCGGGCATGACCATGCTGCTGTACGTTCTCAGCGCAACGCCCGCCGACGAGGGTGCCGACCCGGCTGCTCTCGTCTCAGACATCTCGGCCGCTGTGGATGCCGGGCGAATCTCCGATCAGCAGATCGAACACGCGGCACGAAAGCTTCTTTTCAGCCGGTTTCATCTCAGTCAGCGAGCCTGAGCGCCACTCACTCCCCGACGATCTCCTCATGGATCCGGCGCAGGTCCTCCATGAGGGAGCCGATGAGCAGCCAGTGCTCCGGGTGAGGGCGCGCGATCGTCAGTTGTGACGTCAGAACCGGCAACTCATCCGTTGCCGGCGCTTCGGCGTCCGCTGTCTGCTCGACTCGCGGCGCCAGAAGAAGCAGATCGTGCGCGGCACGTCTGAGCTCGGTCGCAATCGAGTGCATCGACGGCTCCTCAATGAGGGAGTCGTCGTAGTGATCATGAAGCGCGCGAGTCATGCCGATCACGCGGGTGACGATGGGTGTGAGCCTGGTCAGAAGTCGTGAGGTGTCTTCCAACCGGGTGCGATGCGCGCTCTTTCGCGGGTTGAGCGTGAGTGACTCCTCGCCGAGCCGGATAGAGGATGCCGCGGATTCCCGCATGGGTCGCAGAAGTCTCGCTTCGATCATGAGACGGTCCAGCGACTGCCGGGTCTGCGGGGTGGTGAGGGCAACGGCCAGCCGCTCAAGACTGGAAGCCAGCTCGGACGTGAGCAGGCCGGTATCGCGTTCCGCGGGTGCCAGCGCGACCGGGGGCACGATGAGCACGTTCACGATCACACCGAGTGCTGCACCGATCAGGGTCTCGACGATCCGGTCGAGTGCATAGCCGGGAGTCGTGGCGCCGAGAGCGAGCACGAGCATGGCGCTGATCGGGATCTGATTCGCCGAACCCGGCGCGAGGCGGAACGCCCAGCCGAAGAAGATCGAGACGACGATCGCGAGCAGGATCACCCAGGCGTGGGTGCTGAAAACCAGTCCGATCAGGGTCGCGATCACGACACCGGCGATCACCCCGACGCTTCGCTCGACCGCTTTACCGAACGACTGGTTGACGCTCGGTTGAACGACGAGCAACGCCGCGATCGCGGCGAAGATGGGCAGCTCTGATGGGAGCAGGAGAACGGCGAGCAACCAGGCCAGCACGGTCGCGACGGATGTCTTGACGACCTGCAGCAGCGGAACGCGACTGGGCGCGCGAAGGAACGACGGCAGTCGCAGCGCTGGAAGTCGTTTCACGAGTCCACGCTACCTCGCGGGAGGGAACGCTTCGGCCGCGATCGTTTCCGACACCGGCTTCTCCTTGAATCGGCTGTAATGCTCCACTGCGCGCTCGATCCCTCGCTCCGTGTCCTTGTCCAGTGCATCGAACGGCATGACCACCACGTCGATGCCCCTGGCCTTCTCGCGGCGGGACCATGTGCCGGAGACCCGGCCCCCGATGACCAGAGTCGGCTTGAACACACCGTTCCTGCCAGGGACGATCCGCTCCGAGTGTTCAGGGTTCAGTGCCGCCGAGCGATCCGCGTAGCCAAGCAGTTGTTCATCGAACCCGGGCATCAGGAACACATCGCTCGCCGCTTCATCGGGCCTGGCAGCGTCGAGAACGTCGCCGGCTCCGTAGTAGGTTCTGCCGTCGATAGATCTGGATGCCATCCGGTCACCGATCGCGGCGATTGCGGCGCGAACATCCGTGAGAGTGAGATTGGCCCACCAGGCGAGATCAGCTTCGGTGGCGGGACCGTGGCTGACGAAATACCGCAGCGCGACCACGGCGATCGCCTCGTCCCGGTCGTACGTCGCGGCTGTGGAGGGCGCCCACTCGTCGAAAAGCACGAACGCCTGCTCGGTGCCGACGAACGGGCCCTGGCAGATGAGTCCCGCGTGAGCGAGTGAGGAGATGAGATGGATGCCGCGTTGCCCGGCGGTCGACTGGCCTGCGGCCTCGAACACCTCGAGAAGTTGTTTGCGCGTGAGCGGGCCTTCCCCGAGTGCGCGCGTACCAGCATCCGTCGCGGTCGTGACGTCGTCCGCGGTGATGCCGAGCTCGCGGTGGCGGCTTGCGACGGCGGTCTTCAGCCGGTGCCGCGACAGCGGGAGGATGAGCCGGAGGTCATCGGGCGCCGTTACGTGAAGTGTGCCCCGCATGGGCCAGCTGCGCACAAGTTCACGCCGGTCGAAGGCAGCGCGCACGTCGGATTCCGTCGCACCCGGGGTGCGGAGCCCGATCGACCAGAGAACGCCGGGCAGGTCCTGCCCCTGCATCGCCGTGAGTTGCGTCACCGTCTCGCTGGGAGTCGCTGGCCGGTGTCGGTGCACCCTCTGCGAGGTGAGGCGCAGTCGAGCGAGCTGTGCGGGGGAGGATGAGTCCATCGGCCCAGTCTGCCGTTCGTTCGGCGCGGGAGTGAACTCCTCGACGGAAGGAGGTGCCAGTGTCGCCGGTGTCGGGCAGGATGAAAGCATGTGCGGACGATTTGCGATGGATAAGGAAACCGACGACCTCATCCGGGAGTTCATGGCCGAGACCGGCAAGACGGCGCCAGAGTGGACGCCGTCCTGGAACGTTGCACCGACCGACTCGGTGCCGGTGATCCGGGAACACCACGGTACCCGTCAGGTCGAATCAGTGCGCTGGGGAATGGTGTCTCCGAACTCGCCGACCTTCGGCGGGGGTAAACCCGTGATCAACGCCCGGATCGAGACCGTTGCGACCAATGGCCTGTTCAAGGGTGCATTCGCGTCATCCCGATGTATCGTCAGCGCTGCCGGCTACTACGAGTGGCAGCTCACCGAGAACGGCAAGCAGCCGTACTTCATCCACCACCCCGGCCATGATGTCGCCATGGCCGGGATCGTGAAGGCCTGGCCGGATCGCTCCAAGGCCGATGACGACCCCGGCCGATGGCGGCTGTCGATGGCGATCATCACCCGCGACGCTCACGTCGCACCGGGCGAGGTGCACGACCGGATGCCCGCTTGCCTCACTCCTGAGAGTTACGACGCCTGGCTGGGCGCCGACCTGTCGTCCAACGACGCCCTCGAACTGCTCGACGCGACGTCGTTCGAGGTTGCGCACGATTTCCATTACTTCCCGGTGTCCAAAGCGGTGAACAGTGTGAAGAACGACGGCCGGCACCTCATCGATCCGATCGAATTGTCAGATCTTCCGGGAACTCTCCCGGGGCTTTAGACCAGACCGAGTTCTTCGAGCTGCTCGAGAAGTCCCGCGCCGTCCGGGGCGAAGATCCATGGTGCCGCCGTGGTGTCCCGTCCTTCGCCCTTCGACCGTCCTCCGGCGAGGACCGCCTCGCCGGGAGACAGCTGGCGGATCGCGATGGCTGCGACGTTCCCGGGGAACTCTTCGGCGAACTCGCCGTAGATCTCCTCGTCGTGCTGCCCGTCATCGCCGACGAGGAGCCAGCGGATGTCGGGGAACTCGGCGGCGAGCCGACGGAGGTTGTCTGCTTTGTGCTGGCGTCCGCTCCGGAACAACCGGTCGTGCGTCGGACCCCAGTCGGTGAGCAGAAGAGCGCCGGACGGATACAGGTGCCGGGAGAGGAACCGCGAGAGAGTCGGTGCCACGTTCCACGCTCCGGTGGACAGATAGATCATCGGCGCGCCGGGGTGTTTGCGCACGAGGCGCTCGAGCATGACCGCCATGCCGGGAACCGGGGTTCGAGCGTGTTCGTCGAGCACGAACGTGTTCCAGGCGGCGAGCAACGGCCGGGGGAGCAGCGTGACCATGACGGTGTCGTCGATGTCGGAGATGACCCCGACACGCACCTCCGGGTTCGAGATGAAGACGTTCGAGACGACCGGCCGGGAGCCCTCGCTGCGCAGCGTGATCTGCTGCCACCCCGGCTCCAGGTCCACGGGGATCTCGGCGTCGATGACGCCGCCGCGGTCCGCCTGAACGGTGTGGGATTCGTCGCCGACGTCGATCGTCACGGTCGCCGAGACGACCGGGATGCTCGTGAAGCTGCGCCAACCGCGGACGCGCTGGGAGGGAGCGGCCGCCGGTGTGGCATCCGGTTTGGTGAGAAGCACCCGCGCGAGAACACGCAACAGGGTCGGCGAGCCGTACCCGGTGTACGGGATGACCGTCGCGACGAGACCGCGTTTGCGCCCACGCCGTGCCCGCCAGTCGAGCCACGCGTCATCGATACGGGCTGCACGGTGCAGGGTCAGGGCTGCCTTGGACGCGCCGGGACCGGGCTGCTCGCGATTTCGCATTCTGACAGTCTGGCATGCCGGTATTCCTCCGGCGGGATTCACGGCTCGTCGAGCGTATTGGCGTCTCCATCGCCGGCACGGTTCATGTGGCGTTCCTGGGTCTTGTTGAGCACCTTCTTGACGATGAAGACGAGCACCAGGAACCCGGCGATGATGCCGACGAAGATGTATCCCGCGTAGTGCAGCCTGTCCGCGAGCTCGCGGTACGTTCCCGCCGCTGCCGAGCCGACGGAGACATACGCGATCGACCAGAGGATGCACGCCGGTACCGTCCACGAAATGAACCGGCGGTAGGTCATCGTGCTCATGCCGACGGTGAGCGGGATGAGCGAGTGAAGCACAGGGAGGAACCGCGAGATGAAGACCGCGATTCCGCCGCGCCGGTCGAGGTAGTTTTCGGCACGCTCCCACTGCCGCGCGCCGATCTTGCGACCGAGCCGGCTCTCCCGGATCCTCGGACCGAAGTAGCGGCCGAGAGCAAAGCCGATACTCTCACCCGCCAGCGCTCCGAGAATCACGACCACGACGAGCGACACGAACTGCCACGGCCCTTCGACCGCGGTGCTCGCGACAATCACGACCGTGTCGCCGGGCACGATGAGGCCCACCAGAACGGATGTCTCCAGCAGGATCGCGACACCGGCGAGCGCGGTGCGGAGTACCGGGTCGACACCCTGAACGAGGTCAAGGATCCAACTGAGAAACTCGTTCACCCGATTGAGCCTAGGGGAATCAGATGATGACGAGAAGCACGGGCGGGACCACGAGGAGCGCTCCGGACAGGGCAAGGACGAGGGCACGCGCGCCCGTGGACAACGGGGGTTGCGGGTGCATCAGTCGCTGCACGCGGCTTCCGGCTACTCCCGGTGCACTGTCGCCGGCATGCAGGTGCTCGAGCGTCGAACCATCCGGGCTCGCGGCGCCCTCCGAGGCGACGAGCGCGATCGCCGTCGCGAGTGTGCTGTCGTCGACGTCACGGCGCGCCTGGTCGTCGGCGAGCATTTCCACGAGAAGGCCGACGGCGTTCTCCGCCCGATTGGCGATCGGGAACCAGGGCAGAGCGCTGTGCCACGACTTGAACGCGACGAGGACGAGGTGGTGCTGTTGCCGGAGATGGGCCCGCTCATGTGCGATGACGGCCCGCAACTGCTCGGGATCCAGAAGGGTCACGATGCCCTCAGACAGCACGGTGACGGACCGGGTGACCCCGGGCAGGCAGTAGGCAACGGGCGCGGGGTGGTCGAGGACCCGGGTGCCAGGCCGGTCGGGCATCGGCGCGCTCAGCAGGTTCACGAGGGATAGGTGGCGGTTACGCTGCCGTTCGGTGCGGACGGCGGTGAGGATGAGGTTGAGCAGGAGGTGTCCGGCGAGCAGAACGGCGAGGCAGAGGGAGAAGATGTGCCCGAGGTTCGCGGCCGGAGGGAGGGTGCCGTCGAAGAAGTGGCGTTGGAGCTCCGCGAGACCCGGCAGGAGGCTGGGTCCGAACGGGATCAACCCGTACGTGACGAAGGCGCCGATCATCGAGAGGCCACCCGCGAGGGCGATGGCCTGCCACAACGCAAGGCCGGTCCCGGGTGCGCGGGACGGCCACTGCGCTCGGGCGAGGAGAAGGGGGACCGGCCAGGCCAGCAGGACGGCCAGACAGGCGAGCACCACGGAGATGAAGAACATCACGCTCGGAGCTTAGTGTTCGCTGCCGCTAGCTGGAGTGGCGCGAGGAAGCGCCGAGCAGTTGCCGCAGGGTTTCCGCCTCGGCGGGGGAGACCGAACCGATGAACCGGGCAAGCGCGGCCTCGCGGTCCTGAGCCGCTCCAAGCACCTCGTGCATGAGGCCGGCGGTGTGTTCGGCCCGGCTCGTCACCGAGCGGTACAGATGAGGTCGCATCGAGCGGTCCCGCGAGACGAAGTTCTTGGCCTCGAGCCGGGAGAGCACGGTGAGGACGGTCGTGACGGCAACGTCCTTCGCGCCGGCCCTCTCACTGGCGTGAAGGCGGTCGCGAAGATCGTTTGCGCTCAGCGCGTCGTCTGCGTTCCAGAGCACGTCCATGACCGCTCGTTCGAGATCTCCCAGTGTTGCCATGCCTTTACGATACCGGCTTCGCCGAAAGTTTTCTACAAACAGTAGAAGTAGTTCTACGGCGCGTAGAAATGTGTCCTACACTCAAGGGAGATGGTTTCTACACAATGTAGAAATTCGCCGTGGAGGTGAAGTGAACGAGCTACTGGATCCGCTGCTGTTGTCACGCTGGCAGTTCGGACTGACGACGATCTACCACTTTTTGTTCGTACCGCTCACCATCGGAATGGCGCTGACCGTTGCGATCTTCCAGACCGCGTGGGTGCGAACGGGAAAAGCCCACTATCTCCAGCTGACCCATTTCTTCGGCAAGATCTTCCTCATCAACTTCGCCATGGGTGTCGTGACCGGCATCGTCCAGGAGTTCCAGTTCGGTATGAACTGGTCGGACTACTCCCGCTTCGTGGGGGACGTGTTCGGCGCCCCGCTCGCATTCGAGGGGCTGCTCGCCTTCTTCCTCGAGGCGACCTTCATCGGCCTGTGGATCTTCGGTTGGGACAAGCTGCCGGAGAAACTGCACCTCGCGACCATCTGGGTGGTCTCGATCGCCAGCATCCTCTCGGCCTATTTCATCATCGCTGCGAACGCCTTCATGCAGAACCCCGTCGCGTTCCGGATCAATGAGGAGAAGGGCAGGGCCGAGCTCACCAGCATCTGGGAACTGCTCACCAACCCGGTCGCACTGGCCGCGTTCCCGCACACGATCTTCGCCTGCTTCATGGTCTCGGCGGGTCTCATCATCACGGTCGCCGCGTGGCACCTGTCGAGAAACCAGCACCTCGAGACCATGCGCCCCGCACTCAAATTCGGACTCTGGTCCATGGTGATCTCGGGTGCCCTCACCACCCTCGCCGGTGACCAGCTCAGCCTCGCCATGGTGGCAACGCAGCCGATGAAGATGGCGGCGGCTGAGGCGCTGTACGTAACCTCGACCGGCGCTGACGCCTCCTTCTCGATCTTCACCCTCGGTACCCCGGACGGCGTCCACGAACTCTTCTCGATCCGGATTCCTTACCTGCTGTCGTTCCTCTCGACACACACCTTCGACGGAACCGTCGAGGGCATCAACAACCTGCAGGAGCAATACCAGACCCTCTACGGTCCCGGCGACTACGTCCCGATCGTGTGGGTGACCTACTGGTCCTTCCGCTGGATGATCGGCATGGGGATCATGCACATCTTCGTCGCGATGGTGGGTCTCTGGCTCACCCGCAAGGGGCGGATGCCGTCGAACAAGTGGGTGTGGAAGGCTGCGGTCTGGTCATTCCCGCTCTCGCTCGGCGCGATGATCGTCGGTTGGGTCTTCACCGAGATGGGCAGGCAACCCTGGCTTGTGTTCGGTCTCCTCGAGACGGCGGACGGCGTCTCTCCCGGCGTCACCGGGCTCGAGGTCCTGCTCTCGCTCACGGCTTTCACCGTCGTCTACGGATCCCTCGCCGTCGTCGAGTTCCGCCTCATCAAGAAGGCGGCGCAACACGGCCCGGCCGACACCCCGGAAGCCGATCCCGAAACCGGCAAACCCCTCGTCACCACGACGGTCTACTAGGAGGACATCATGGATCTCGGCGTTCTCTGGTTCTTCATCATCGCGTTCTTCTTCGTCGGCTACTTCGTGCTCGACGGGTTCGACTTCGGCGTGGGGATGAGTCTCCCGTTCGTCTCGAAGGACGACACCGACCGGCGCGTGGTCATCAACACCATCGGTCCGGTCTGGGACCTCAACGAAACCTGGCTGATCGTCGCGGGTGCGTCGCTCTTCGCCGCGTTTCCCGAGTGGTACGCGACGCTCTTCAGCGGGTTCTACCTGCCCCTCTTGATCATCCTCATCGCCCTCATCCTCCGGGGCGTCTCGTTCGAGTACCGCCACCAGCGACCCGAGCTCGCCTGGAAGAGACGCTTCGACAACATGATCGTGTGGGGCTCGGCGATCCCTGCCCTGCTGTGGGGCGTGGCGTTCGCCAACATCGTCCAGGGTGTTCCCCTCGACGCCGGGCACAACTACACGGGCACCGTGTTCGACCTGCTCAACCCCTACGCCCTTCTCGGTGGCGTCACGACGCTTCTGCTCTTCTTCACGCACGGGGCGCTCTTCCTCACCCTCAAGACCGACGGTGACATCCGCGACCGTTCGCGTGCGCTCGCGACGCGTGCCGGCATCCTCACGATCGTGGTCGCGGCATCCTTCCTCACCTGGACGGTGCTGGCATACGGGACCCTTCCTGCGTTCTTCCTCGCAGCCGGCGCCGCCGTGACCCTCATCGCTTCGGTGCTCGCGAACGCCCGCAAGCGGGAAGGCCTTGCCTTCGGCCTCATGGCGCTCACCATCGGACTCGCCGTCATGACGCTCTTCGCCGCACTGTTCCCGGAGGTCATGCCCGCGAGCAACGACCCGGCGAACAGCCTCACGATCGCGAACGCGTCATCCAGCCCGTACACACTGCAGGTGATGAGCTGGACGGCGCTGTTTGCGCTGCCGCTCATCCTCGCTTACCAGGGTTGGACGTACTGGGTGTTCCGCAAGCGGGTCACCCGTACCCACATCGACGGCGGGGCGGATGCCGGCGCGCAGCCCGTTCCCGACGCAGCGCACTAACCTGATCCCCGTGCGCCCCCTCGATCCCCGGCTTCTTCGTTACGCCGTCAGTGCGCGATGGTTCCTCGTCAGCGGCGCCGTCATCGGCGCGGCGACCGCGGCGTGCATCGTCGCTTTCGCCTGGCTCGTCACCGTGTGCGTCACCGGGGCGATCGACGGCCGGTCGCTCGAAGACCTGCTGCCCGAGCTCGGCGCACTCGTGGGCGTCGCGCTCGCTCGCGCCGGTCTCGTTTACGCACGGGATCTCGTCGCCGCCCGCGGGGCTGCACGGGTGAAGAGCGAACTTCGACTCGGTGTGCTCGACGCGGTTCGCCGCCTCGGTCCGGCATGGCTCGTCCGGCACAGCGGCGGCCGGATCGCGACATTGCTGGGTCGGGGCATGGACGCGCTCGACGACTACTTCTCGAAGTATCTGCCTCAGCTCATCCTCACCGTGATCGTCACCCCGGTGATGGTGGGCGTCATTTTCCTTCAGGACTGGGTCTCGGCGATCTTCATCCTCGTGACGCTGCCATTGATCCCGCTGTTCATGGTGCTCATCGGCTGGGCAACCCAGGCCGTGCAGCGGCGGCAGTGGGAGGTGCTCGGTGACCTGTCCACGAGTTTCGTCGACACCCTGGGCGGGCTTGCCACGCTGAAGATTTTCGGCCGGGAGCGCCGACTTGTCGACCGGATGCGCACGATCACCCGGGACTACCGCGTGCAGACGATGCGCGTGCTCCGCGTCTCGTTCCTCTCCAGCTTCGCCCTCGAACTCGCCGCGAGCCTCTCGGTCGCCCTCGTGGCCGTGTCGATCGGCCTGCGGCTGGTCGACGGATCGCTGGCCCTCTCCGTCGGACTTTTCGTTCTGCTGCTCGCTCCCGAAGCGTTCCTTCCGCTCCGGCAGGTCGGCACCAATTTCCACGCCGCTGCCGAGGGTGTCGCCGCCGCCGAAGACGCGTTCGCCGTGCTCGACGAGGCGGCCAGGATCCCAACGGATACCGCGGCATCCGTCGCCAGCGCGCCTCACGCATCCGGGTCGCTCGCCCTCCACGGTGTCTCGGTCGACTACGGCGAGGGACCGGTGCTCGCCCCGGTGACCGCAGAATTCCCGCAGCGCTCCATCACCGTGATCGCAGGACCGAGCGGCGCAGGTAAGTCGAGCCTGTTCGCGGCGATCCTCGGGTTCGCCGCGTCGAGCGGCACGATCACCCTCGATGGGAACGCTGTTCCTGCTGCTGGGAGGGAGCGGCCGTGGCTTGCCTGGACCGGGCAGCGACCCGCTCTCGTGGCGGGAACGGTCGCCGAGAACGTCGCCCTCGGCTCACCCTCGGTGGATCAGGAGCTGGCTCGGCGCGCGCTCGACCTCGCTGCTGCAGCCGACATCGACCTGGGCACTGTCGTTGGCGTTGCTGGATCCGGTCTCTCCGGCGGACAGTCCCAGCGCGTCGGCATCGCCCGCGCCATCTACCGCAGCCTCCAGAAGAACTGCTCCGTCGTACTGCTGGACGAACCGAGCTCTGCTTTGGATTCGGCGACGGAGGCGGTGTTGCTCGACGGGCTCCGGACGCTCGCCGACGGCGGCCCGGCCGTGGTCGTCATCAGCCACCGTCGCGCGGTGATCGACCGCGCCGATGCCGTCGTCCCCGTCCAGTCCACCCTTCTGGCGGGTGTCCGATGAACGCCAGGACGGGTCGGGTTTCGCCCGAGCTGCGAGCGGTGCTCTCCGCCGCACAGCCGCGAACCGCCGGCTGGGTGTGGGGCGTGATCTTCGGCATCCTCGCCGCGTTCTCCACGGTCGCGCTGCTCGCGACGAGCGCGTACCTCATCACCCGCGCCGCCGAGCAGCCGCCGATCCTGTATCTGTCGATGGCTGTCGTCGGGGTGCGGGCTTTCGCGCTCGGGCGCGCGTTCTTCCGCTACCTCGAGCGTCTCGCCAGCCACGACTCGGCGTTCCGGCAGCTCGAAACCGTGCGCGTCGACCTCCTGCGCCGGCTGATTCCCCTCGCACCCGACGGCCTCGCCCGCACGGGCCGCGGGTCGTTGCTGTCATCGCTCGTCTCCGACGTCGACGAACTGCAGAACCTGCCGCTGCGCGTCGTCCAGCCGCTCCTCACCTCCCTCGGCGTCGCCGGGATCGCCGTGTGGGTCGTCGCGCTGTTGTCTCCGGCCGCTGCGGTCGGGCTCGCGCTCTCCCTGGTCGTCGCCTTCGTGATCGGGACTCTCGTCGCCGGCCGCGTCGCGGCATCCGCTGAACGCAGCATCGCGCCGAAGAGGGCCGCGCTCGTCGACGCTCTGCTCGACTACCTGGGGAGCCTCGACGTTCTGCTCGCGTACGGTGCTGAAGAGGGCAGCAGACGCACGGTCGCGACAGCGGATGCCGCCCTCACGCGCGCACTCACAGCGCGGTCGCTCGGGGTTGGTATCGCTGCGGCAGCGATGTCGTTGTTCTCGGGACTCGCCGTCGCACTCGCGCTCATCTCCGGCATCCCGTCTCTCGCGCAAACCGGCACGGGGGCACTGACCGGTCCAGGACTTGCCGTGATCGTGCTCGTGCCGCTCGCGATCTTCGAGGTCGTGGCATCCGTTCCCCTCGCGTCAAGTGCGTGGCGGCAGGTGCGCTCGAGTGCTCAGCGGATCGCCGACGTCGCGCCGACGGTCGTGCCCGCCGAGATCCCCGTTGCTGGTGGCGTCGAGGTGTGGGCACCGGATCCGGCGGCACCGATTCTCGACCTGCGCGACGCATCCGCCCGCTGGCCGGGAGCGGACACCCCAGCGATCCGGGTCCCGTCCTTCGCCGTCCGGCGTGGCGAACGAGTGCTGATCGAGGGGGCCAGCGGCGCCGGCAAGACCTCGCTCGCGCACCTGCTCGTGCGGTTCCTCGACCACGACGGTGACTACCGTCTGGCCGGCCAGGATGTTCGCAATCTTCCGCTCGAAGCGGTGCGGGACGTCGTGGGGCTGTGCGAGCAGATTCCGTACCTCTTCGACGAAAGCCTGCGCCAGAACCTCCTGTTCGCCAGGGATGACGCGACCGACGCCGAGCTCCTCGAGGTACTCGACCGGGTCGGCCTCGGCGACTGGTGTGCGGGGCGCGGGGGACTGGACGCGCGGATGGGTGAACGCGGGTCGCTGGTGTCCGGCGGGCAGGCGCAGCGGATCGCGCTCGCCCGGGCTCTGCTCCGGGACTTCCCGGTGATCGTGTTCGACGAACCGACCGCGAACGTCGAAGCCGATCTCTCCGCCGACCTTCTCCGTGACCTGCTCACCGCTGGGGCAGCCGAGGAACGCAGCGTTGTTCTGATCTCCCACGGGGACGTGCCGTCTGATCTGCTCGACCGGCGTTTCGTCGTCGCCGACGGTGTGCTGCAGGAGCCTGCTGCCGCGGACTGAACGCCGGTGCGTTTAGGGTCGGATGTCGTCGCCGACCGGCTCGCAGATGACCACGGGAATCTGGCGGTCGGTCCGACGCTGATAGCCGGCGTACCCGGAATATGACGTGACGATCTCGGGCCACATCCGTTGCCTCTCGTCGTCGGTCGCGGTGCGCGCGATGAACCTGCTCGTCGTTCCGTCGACGGTGAGTTCGACCTCAGGGTTCACGGTGAGGTTCGTGTACCACTGCGGGTTCCGGCGATCACCACCCTTCGACGCAACGAGGACGTACGTGCCGTTCCCGAAGATCGGAGCGGTGAGCATCGTCGATCGTCTCTTGTTGGACGTGCGGCCGATGGTGTGCAGCTCGACGACGATCATCCGGCCGAATTTCCGCCCGATTTTTCCGCCAGACACAGCCAGCAGGATCCGGTGCACCCCGTTCATCGCGCGCATACCGAAGTCGGTCAGGGACGTCCGCAGTGTCATCCCGGCAGTGTACGGCGCATGCCTTCGACAGCGCTGACGGTTGCGCCGCTCGAATCTCCACGATCTGTTTCTCCATCCCGCCGCGAGCGACACAGGGTGGATACTCGCCCGCGGGAACGCCAGAGTGTGGCGACTCGACCACCGGATCGCCGGCTTTCTCCGGACACCTAAGGTTGACGATGTGGAAAGCAGCTCGAGATTTCGGCGCCTTGCGGCGTGGGTCGACCCCGAAATCGCCTTCCGAACCCTGTTCGCCGATTCGCCCCGTTCGTTCTGGCTCGACAGCGGCGTCGACGCGAGCGCAGGCTTCAGCTATCTGGGCGACGCGACGGACCTTCTCGTCGCGTCCGTCGCCGACGCATCCGTCACCTCCTGGGCCGGAAGTGATGCGACGGTCACCGCGGATGCCACGATCTTCGACGCGCTCCGGAGGAGCCTCGCGGATGCACCGGAGTCGGCTCAGGCGGGGCACTTCGCGCCGGGCTGGGTGGGCTGGCTCGGCTACGAAGCCGGGGCGCAGACGACCGCGACCCCGTCGCATCCGTCACGCTACCCGGATGCCGCCTTCCTGCGGCCCGCGCGGATGCTCATCTTCGACCACGGCGCCGGCACCGTCACCGCGGTGGAAGGCAGCGATCGGGACAGCGCGTTCGGGTGGCTCTCCGCGGTGGATCTCCCGACCACGACCAGCCCGGTCTCCGCGGCGGATTCGGCAACCGCGACCTGGCGGCACGACGCGTCCGCCTATGGCGCGCTCATCGAGCAGGCGCAGGAGGAGATCCGCGACGGTAACGCGTACCAGCTCTGTCTCACCAACGAGGTGCGGGTGCCCGGCGCGTTCGACCCGGTCGAGGTGTACCGTCGGCTGCGGCGAGCGAGCCCGAGCCACCACGGCGGCTTGATCCGCGTCGACGGCACGGCGCTCGTCAGTGCATCGCCTGAACAGTTCCTGCGGATCACGCCGGACGGCGCGGTCACGACGAAACCGATCAAGGGAACGAGACCGCGGGGGAGCACGCCCGAACACGACGACGCGCTCCGCACCGAGTTACTCGCTAGCGACAAGGAGCGCGCCGAAAACCTGATGATCGTCGATCTCATGCGCAACGACCTCGGCCGGGTCGCTGCAGGCGGAAGCGTCGCGGTTCCCACCCTCCTCGCGGTCGAGAGCTACGCCCAGGTGCACCAGCTCGTGAGTACCGTCACCGCGAGGCTCGCACCGGGGGTGAGCGCGGTGGATGCCGTCCAGTCTGCGTTCCCGGCGGGCTCGATGACCGGCGCACCCAAGGTGAGTGCGATGACGATCCTCGACCGGCTCGAGTCCGGTCCCCGCGGAGTGTACTCCGGCGCCTTCGGCTTCCTCGGCGCCGACGGTGCTGTGGACCTGGCCATGGTGATCCGGAGCATCGTGATCGACGCCGGCGGAGCATCCGTCGGTACGGGAGGTGGAATCACCGCGCTCTCCGTCGTCGAGGACGAGATCGAGGAAACGCGCGTGAAAGCGGCGGCTTCGCTCGCTGCCCTCGGGGTGCGACAGGAACAACTAGGCTAGATCGGTGGATCGTGCGGCAGCCGGAGAGGTTCCGCGCGGGTCCGTTCCCCGCAGATGAATGAGAGTCACGTGTCGAACGACGAGCAGAACCAGGCCGGACAGAAGTACGACTTTGCCCCGATCCAGGAGAAGTGGCTGCCGGTCTGGGACCGGATGAAGCCCTTCGCGACCGACGCCGAGGGCGACAAACGCCCGCGCAAGTACGTGCTCGACATGTTCCCGTACCCGTCAGGTGACTTGCACATGGGTCACGCGGAAGCGTTCGGCCTCGGTGATGTCGTCGCGCGCTACTGGCGCCAGCAGGGCTTCAACGTGCTGCACCCGATCGGCTGGGACTCCTTCGGCCTGCCCGCCGAGAACGCTGCCATCAAGCGCGGCGTCGACCCGCGAGGCTGGACCTACGACAACATCGCCCAGCAGAAGAAGAGCTTCCAGACCTACGCGCCGTCGTTCGACTGGGACCGCGAAATCCACACCTCGGACCCCGAGTACTACCGCTGGACCCAGTGGCTGTTCCTCCAGCTGTTCGAGAAGGGCCTCGCGTACCGCAAGGCCAGCGCCGTGAACTGGTGCCCGTTCGATTTGACCGTGCTCGCGAATGAGCAGGTCGTCGACGGCCACTGTGAGCGCTGCGGAAACGCCGTCACCAAGAAGAAGCTCACGCAGTGGTACTTCCGCATCACCGACTACGCCGACCGTCTCGTCGACGACCTCAAGCAGCTCGAGGGTGCGTGGCCGTCGAAGGTCCTCAGCATGCAGCGCAACTGGGTCGGACGCTCCACCGGTGCTGACGTCAACTTCGTTATCGAGGGCAAAGCCGATCCCGTCGCCGTCTACACGACGCGACCGGACACACTGTACGGCGTGACCTTCATGGTCGTCGCGGCTGACTCTGAGCTCGCCGCCGAGCTCGTCGCAGACGCTCCCGAAGAAACCCAGGCCGCCTTTGCGGAGTACGTCGACCGGGTCAAGGGTGAGAGCGACATCGAGCGTCTGAGCACCGAGCGTGAGAAGACCGGTGTCTTCCTCGAGCGGTATGCGATCAACCCGCTCAACGGAGAACGCCTGCCGATCTGGGCATCCGACTACGTGCTCGCCGACTACGGTCACGGCGCGATCATGGCCGTTCCGGCACACGATCAGCGCGACCTCGACTTCGCGCGGGCGTTCGACCTGCCCGTCCGCGTCGTCGTGGACACCAACCAGCCGGTCACCGGTGCCATCCCGGTCCTCGTCGACGGCGTGCTTCCGGACGACCTCCCGCCCGCCGACCCGAAGTCGACGGGTGAAGCGCTCGTCGGTCCTGGCCGTCTGATCAACTCCGGCCCGTTCGACGGCTTGAGCAAGAACGCGGCGATCGCGAAGATCACCGACGCCCTCGCGGCATCCGGTCTGGGAAAGACGGCGAAGAACTACCGGCTCCGTGACTGGCTGATCTCGCGCCAGCGGTACTGGGGTGCGCCGATTCCGATCATCCACTGCGAGGCGTGCGGCGAGGTTCCCGTGCCCGAGGACCAGCTCCCGGTCGAACTGCCACCGGCAGAAGGACTCGACCTGCAGCCGAAGGGCACCAGCCCGCTCGGTGCCGCCGAGGACTGGATCAACGTTCCCTGCCCGCGGTGTGGTGCCCCGGCGAAGCGTGACTCGGACACGATGGACACGTTCGTCGACAGCTCCTGGTACTACCTGCGTTACCTCAACCCGCAGTCGGACACGATGGCGTTCGATCCGAAGCTCGCCGACAAGTGGGCTCCGGTCGACCAGTACGTCGGCGGCGTCGAACACGCGATCCTGCACCTGCTCTACTCGCGGTTCATGACGAAGGTGCTCTACGACCAGGGCTACCTCTCCTTCACCGAACCGTTCTCGTCGCTGCTGAACCAGGGCATGGTGCTCATGGACGGCGCGAAGATGTCGAAGAGCCGCGGCAACCTCGTCGAGTTCGCGAGTGAGCTCTCGACCTACGGCGCGGACGCTTTGCGCGTGACGCTCATCTTCGCCGGCCCGCCCGAGGACGACATCGACTGGGCGGATGTCTCGCCCGCCGGATCCGCGAAGTTCCTCGCTCGCGCGTGGCGCGTCGCCCACGACGTGTCGAGTGCACCCGACGTGGTGTGGAAGACCGGGGACGTCGCACTGCGGCGGATCACCCACCGCTTCCTCGCCGACGCCCCCAGCCTCGTCGAATCGTTCAAGTTCAATGTCGTCGTCGCGCGCCTGATGGAACTCGTCAACGCGACGAGAAAAGTCATCGACACGGGTGCGGGGCCGGCGGATGCCGCGGTGCGCGAGGCAGCGGAAGTCACCGCTGTCGCGCTCAACCTCTTCGCCCCGTACACGGCAGAAGACATGTGGGAGCAGCTCGGTTACGAGCCCGCTGTTGCGACGGTGCAGTGGCGGAAAGCCGACCAGACGCTTCTCGTCGCCGAATCGGTCACGTGTGTCGTGCAGGTCGACGGCAAGGTGCGTGACCGGCTCGAGGTGTCGCCGAAGATCGCCACCGATGAGCTCGAGAAGCTGGCCCGGGCGTCTTCCGCCGTGCAGCGTGCCATCGGCGACAGGACGATCGTGAACGTCGTCGTGCGTGCCCCCAAGATCGTGAGCCTCGCGACCAAGCCATAGTCGGGTTTACCCGTCCCTGCACAGGGACGGGGCAGACCCGGGTCTGTCCACCGCGGCTGCTGAACCGTACCGACAAGCGGGGTCGCGGTCTTGACTGGACCGCATGGCCAGGCACGCTTCCGCGCGGCCGCCGCGCGCGGCATCCGCCCCGCCAGGACAGCTGGCGACCCGTCGGTCGACCGGTGCCAGGATCGGTGCCGGTGCGTTCGTCGTGCTGCTGCTCGGCGGTCTCATCACCGCGGTAATCGTTTCCCTGCTCGGAGCGACCGGTCAGGCGCGGACGTTGCCGCTACCTTCCCCGACGGCCGCCGTGGACGATGGTGGGGGCGCGGCGTTCTACGTTCATGTTCTGGGTGAGGTGACGGCCCCCGGCGTCTACTCTTTGCGCGACGGCGACCGGGTGGTCGACGCGATCGCTGCGGCAGGCGGGTTCACGGCGGAGGCCGACCAGCAGGCGGTCAACCTCGCCCGGTTCCTCAGCGACGGCGAACAGATCCTCGTGCTCGCGGTCGGAGCGGCGCCACCGCCGGGGCAGCTTCCCGGGGCACCGGGTGGGCCAGGCGTTCCGGGTCTCCAGGGTGACACCGTCAACCTCAACACCGCGACGACCGTCGAGCTCGAGACCCTCCCGCGGGTTGGGCCCGCCCTGGCTCAGCGCATCCTCGCGTGGCGCGACGCCAACGGGCGTTTCGGCGCCGTCGAGGATCTGCTCAACGTTCCCGGCATCGGCGACAAGACGTTCGAAACGCTTCGCGACCTGGTGTCGGTGTGAGAGGCGCCACTCGGCTGGTGCCGCCCGCCGTCGCGGCTTGGGTCGCAGCGGTCATCCTCGTGAGCATTCCGTCGGCGGCCGTCCCGGTGGCGCTCATCGCGCTCGTTGCCACGTGCATTACAACCGGTGTCGCCGTTGCGCGCGCGCGGCATCCGTCTCACACCGCGCGCCCGGTGTCACCGTGGTGGGCATGGTCGGCACTGGTTTTGCTGGCGGTCTTCCTCGCGGCAACCGCTGTCGCGGCCAGGGCTCCGTCTCGAACGCCGGACGTTCTGACCGACGCGGCCGATGCCGGGCGGCTGACGTCCATCCGCCTCGTGGTGACCGAGAAATCCATCCTCGATGATGATCGAGCGTCGCCGTGGGAACGGCGGGCGGATGCTCCGGGGAGCGACAGCGGGGAATCCACGGGCGAGAGTGCCCAGCGGATCCGGGGCACGGTGACCGAGGTCCACGAGGGCGGCTCACGCGTCGCCCTCGCTGCACCGGTGGTGTTGTTCGCGACGGTTCCTTCGCGGCATCCGGTGCCCCTCGGGGCAGTCATCGAAGCGGATACCAGCGTGCGCAAGACCGCCCCCGGTGATGCTGCAGCGTTCCTGCTGTTCGCCCGTCAGCCGGCAACGGTCGTTGAGGGTGCGCCCTGGTATCTCGGGTGGGCCGCCGATCTGAGGGCCGGTCTGGTGAAGCGGGCGGCCGAGCTACCGGGGAGGGGTGGCGAGCTCCTTCCTGGGCTGTCCGTCGGTGATACCACCGCGGTGAGCGATGAACTCGACACTGCGATGAAGACGAGCGCACTCAGCCACCTCACTGCTGTGTCCGGCGCGAATTGCGCGGTCATCGTGGCCGTGCTGACGCTTCTTCTCGCAGCATTCAGCGCCCCGCGCTGGCTCCGGATCTCGGGCGCGCTGGTAGGGCTCGGACTCTTCGTTGTGCTCGTGACACCGGAGCCGAGTGTCATCCGGGCAGGCCTCATGGCCCTCGCGGTGCTCCTCGCCCTCGGTGCCGGGCGACCGACGGCGGGCCTACCGGTTCTGTCCCTTGTCGTGATCGTGATCGTGGTCAGCGACCCGTGGCTCTCGCGGAGTTTCGGTTTCGTTCTTTCGGCTCTCGCGACGGGCGGGTTGCTTCTGCTCACCCGCCCGCTGACGCGGTGGCTGTCGGTGTGGCTGCCGCGGCCGCTCGCCGCGGCGTTCGCGATCCCGCTCGCCGCGCAGATCGCGTGTCAGCCGGTGCTCCTCCTGCTGAACCCCGACATCCCCGTCCTCGGAGTGCCGGCCAACCTTCTGGCGGCACCCGCAGCGCCGGTGGCGACGCTGCTCGGGCTCGCCGCCTGCCTTCTTGTGCCGGCCATCCCGGTGCTCGCAACGGTTGCCCTCTGGCTGGGCTGGCTACCGGCGACGTGGATCGCGGCGATCGCCGCGACCGTGGATCGGCTCCCGGTCGCCAGTGTTCCGTGGCTACCGGGAGCGGGAGGCGCCGTGCTGTTCGCCGTACTCACCGCGACGGGAATCCTGGCCGTTCTCGCCGTGAGGGTCGGACGCAGGACCGTCGCAGCGGTGTGTACAGGCGTGCTTGTGATCGCCGGGGGAGCGTGGGCGGGCACTCTCACAGGCGAACGGCTCGTCCCAGCGATGTCCCTGCCGCAGGACTGGAGCGTCGCCGCTTGCGACGTGGGCCAGGGAGATGCCATCCTGATCCGGTCCGCCGGCGCCGTCGCACTGATCGACACCGGGGTTGCACCCGATGCTCTCACTGCCTGTCTCGACACCCTGGCCATCGGCACCCTCGACCTCGTGATCCTCACCCACTTCGACCTGGACCACGTCGGCGGCGTCGATGCGATCGTGGGAAAGGCAGACCTCGTCCTGACCGGCAGACCCGAGAATGCGGCGGACGAACGGATGCTTGACGATCTCGCCGCGGGCGGCGCGACGGTACGGCGGGCGGATGCCGGGATGTCCGGCACGCTCGGGACCGCTCACTGGCGCGTGCTCTGGCCCCCGCCGCGGGCCGGCCCGCTTTGGACGGGCAACGCTGCAAGCGTGACGGTCGTGGTGGAGCCGGCCGAGCCGGACGGCATCCGTTCGTTGTTCCTCGGCGACCTCGATGAACGCGCGCAGAAGCGGATTCTTGCGGGCCACGGACTGCGTGGCCCGGTCGATCTGGTCAAGGTCGCGCACCACGGCTCGGCCGACCAGAGCGCGCGGATGTACGAGGAGGCTGCTGCGCGGATCGGGCTCGTTCCGGTGGGTGCCGACAACGACTACGGACACCCGGCACCCGACCTTCTCGACATGCTCGCCGCGGCGGGAACGACGCCGTTGCGAACCGACCTGTGCGGGCTGATCGTGGTCGGTGGCACGGCGGCGGCGCCGGTGGTCTGGACGGAGATGCCCTGCTGAGCGCTCTTCCTGTCCGTGGTCGCCGGTAGGCTTGCGGTGGAAGGACGGTGGACAGTGGCAGCTCCACGCAGCGGTACCGCAGCGAAGTCGGCGGCGAAGGTCGCGATCCCGCAACTCGGCTGGAACGCCGTACGCCCGGCGCCGATCGTTCTCGTCTCTGGCACCCAGGGCTTTCTCGCTGACCGGGCCATCCGGAGCCTTCGTGACTACCTCCGTGTCGAGGACCCGAGCCTCGAGGTGAACGACATCGAGGCCGACAGCTACGCCCCCGGCGAGTTGCTCACGCTCGCGAGCCCGTCGTTGTTTGCCGAACCGCGGCTCATCCGGGTGACGAACGTCGAGAAGTGCTCAGACGCGTTTCTCGCCGACGCCCTCGACTACCTCGGCTCTCCGGCGGAAGGCGCCTACGTGGTGCTCCGTCACGCCGGGGGAGTGCGGGGCAAGAAACTTCTCGATGCCGTGCGCGCGAGCAAGGCGTTCGCGATCGAGGTCGTCTGCGCCGAGTTGAAGAAAGACAGCGAGAAGCACGACTTCGCCGCCGCCGAGTTCAAAGCGGCGGGAAAGGCCATCCGGCCGGCAGCGCTTCGCGCCGTCGTCGCCGCGTTCTCCGACGACCTCGCCGAGCTCGCCGGTGCCTGCGCACAGCTCATCTCCGACAGCACCGCCGAGATCACCGAGGCGACAGTGACCCAGTACTACGGCGGGCGGGTCGAGACCAACGCTTTCGCCGTCGCTGACGCGGCAATCGCCGGTCGCTACGCCGAAGCACTCGTCGGGCTGCGGCACGCCATCGACTCCGGTGCTGACCCCGTGCCGATCGTCGCCGCTTTCGCCAGCAAACTCCGGACCATGGCCAAGGTGCAGGGCGGTCGCGGGTCATCCGCCGACCTCGCCCGCCAGTTCGGCCTCGCTCCGTGGCAGGTTGACCGGGCGCGACGCGACCTCGCCGGCTGGACCGACCGCGGCCTCGGCCGCTGCATCCAGGTGCTCGCCGACACCGACGCGAGCGTGAAGGGTGCTGGTCGCGACCCCGTCTACGCACTCGAGCGCATGGTGCACACGGTCGCCGGTCGCGGGCGCTGACCGTCGCCGGTCACCGTCCGGCTCATCGGTCCCGTCTGCCGGGTTTTCGCCGCGAAAGTGAGCATTGGGGACCGACGAACCCACGGGCATCCGCGGCCCCCGGCTCATCGGTCCCGTCTGCCGGGTTTCTGCGGCAAAAGTGAGCATTGGGGACCGACGAACCCCCAGGCATCCGCGGCCATCCGACTCATCGGTCCCGTCTGCCGGGTTTCTGCCGCAAAAGCGAGCATTGGGGACCGACGAACCCCCAGGCATCCGACGCGTTAACCACCACAGGCCCCGCCGAAGCGGAGCCTGTGGTGAAAAGAGGGTGTCGCTTAGAGCGAAGCAACCTTCTTGGCGAGAGCCGACTTGCGGTTCGCTGCCTGGTTCTGGTGGATGACGCCCTTGCTCACGGCCTTGTCGAGCTTCTTCGAGGCGACCTTGAGGGAGGACTCAGCCTTCGCCTTGTCACCGGCGAGGATAGCCTCACGGGTCTGGCGGACGAGCGTCCGGAGCTGGCTCTTGACGGCCTTGTTACGCTCGGTCGCCTTCTTGTTGGTGCCGATTCGCTTGATCTGCGACTTAATGTTTGCCACGTTTGTACGCTTCCGTTGTATGTCGAATGGGATGTGCCACTGGGCGAGAGAGGGCGCTTCGCGGCTAAAATCGTGCGGGGCAACCCACACGCAAGTCAGGGAGCAACGATACCAGTTCAGGTGGCGTTACCGGTAATTCGGAGCCAATCGCGTCGAACGCAGCCCGGCACCGTTCATGGGACAATGGGGAGTTAGTCCCTTCCCGCCCATCAAGATTCCTGAGGAACGCGTGAGCCCCAAAGCTGTAAAGGCACTCGAGCCTGCCGCTACCGACCCGTCGTTCATCCGCAACTTCTGCATTATTGCGCACATCGACCACGGCAAATCGACTCTCGCCGACCGCATGCTCGGCGTCACCGGTGCCGTCGCCGATCGGGACATGCGTGCTCAGTACCTCGACCGCATGGACATCGAGCGTGAGCGCGGCATCACCATCAAGAGCCAGGCCGTACGGATGCCATGGGCGCTCGACGGTCAGACCTACGCGCTCAACATGATCGACACCCCCGGGCACGTCGACTTCACCTACGAGGTCTCCCGCTCGCTCGCGGCGTGCGAAGGCGCCATCCTCCTCGTCGACGCAGCGCAGGGCATCGAAGCCCAGACGCTCGCGAACCTCTATCTCGCGATGGAGAACGACCTCGAGATCATCCCGGTCCTCAACAAGATCGACCTCCCCGCCGCCGACCCCGACAAGTACGCGAAGGAGATCGCCAACCTTATCGGCGGTTCACCCGACGACGTGCTCAAAGTGTCTGGCAAGACCGGTGTCGGAGTCGAGGAACTGCTCGACCGTGTCGTCGAGCGCATTCCCCACCCGGTCGGCAACCCGGATGCTCCGGCGCGCGCCATGATCTTCGACTCCGTTTACGACACCTACCGTGGCGTCATCACCTACGTCCGGATGATCGACGGCCACCTCAGCCCGCGCGAACGCATCCAGATGATGTCGACGCGTGCCGTGCACGAGCTCCTCGAGATCGGCGTCAGCTCACCGGAGCCGTCTCCGACGCAGGGACTCGGCGTCGGTGAGGTCGGCTACCTGATCACGGGTGTGAAGGACGTGCGCCAGTCCAAGGTCGGCGACACAGTCACCACGGCGCTGAAGCCCTCCACCGAGGCGCTTCCCGGCTACACCGACCCGAAGCCCATGGTCTTCTCGGGCCTGTACCCGATCGACGGCAGCGACTACCCGGTCCTCCGCGACGCTCTCGACAAGCTCAAGCTCTCCGACGCCTCGCTCAACTACGAGCCGGAGACATCCGTCGCGCTCGGTTTCGGATTCCGCTGCGGCTTCCTCGGACTGCTTCACCTCGAGATCGTCACCGAGCGCCTCGAGCGTGAGTTCAACCTCGACCTCATCGCGACGGCACCGAGCGTGACCTACGAAGTCACCACGGATGACAAGAAGGTCGTCACCGTCACCAACCCGAGCGAGTTCCCCGGCGGCAAGATCTCCAGCGTCGAGGAGCCGATGGTCAAGGTCGGCATCCTTGCCCCGAAGGACTACGTCGGAACCATCATGGAACTCTGCCAGGGCCGCCGCGGAACGCTGCTCGGCATGGAGTACTTCGGTGAAGACCGGGTCGAGCTGCGCTACACGATGCCGCTCGGTGAGATCGTGTTCGACTTCTTCGACCACCTCAAGAGCCGAACGCAGGGATACGCTTCGCTGGACTACGAGCCCTCCGGTTCGCAGACCGCCGACCTCGTCAAGGTCGACATCCTGCTCCAGGGCGAGCAGGTCGACGCGTTCAGCGCGATCGTCCACCGCGAGAAGGCGTATGCCTACGGCCTCCTGATGACGGAGCGGCTCAAGAAACTCATTCCGCGCCAGCAGTTCGAGGTCCCGATCCAGGCCGCCATCGGCGCTCGGATCATCGCCCGCGAGTCGGTCCGGGCCATGCGCAAGGACGTCCTCGCCAAGTGCTACGGCGGCGACATCAGCCGGAAGCGCAAGCTCCTCGAGAAGCAGAAAGAGGGCAAGAAGCGCATGAAAATGGTCGGACGGGTCGAAGTTCCGCAGGAGGCCTTCATCGCCGCGCTTTCCGGAGAGACCGAGACGAAAGAAAAGAAGTAGCGGATGCGCCGGAGCAACTTCGAGGACCAGCCGGTCGACTACGCAGCCGTCGGCGCCACCCAGGCGCACGACCTTCTGCAGTATCCACCGCATGGCTTCACGCCGATGGAGGAATCGATCCGGCTGGGAAGCGGACAGGAACGCTTCGAGGCGGCATCCGTGTCCCTGTTCAGCTGGGATGTCCAACGGCTCTCCGGCATCGACGTTCTCGAGGTGAAGGCCGATTCCAGCACGCGGTACGGCGGAATCCGTTACGACGAGGATGGAACGGCGCTCGAGCCGATCGCCGTTTCCACGGAACAGCGCTTCGCCGCGGACGGAACGCCATACGTGGCATCCGGATCGACGGCTCGACTGCGGGGCAAGGTCGGCGGTTTCCACATCGATGAGCGGTTCCGTGTCGTGTTCGTGATCGAGGAGCCGACAGTGACCGCATTCGCCGTCGGCACGATCGGTGCGCACCGTGTGAGCGGTGAAGAGCAGTTCCGGGTCGAGCGCAGGGATGACGACTCGGTCTGGTTCACGGTCCGCTCGTTCTCGCGCCCCGTTTCGCTCGTCTACCGCCTGTTCCCGCCGCTCGTGAAGATGCGCCGCAAAGCCTTCGCGACCGCGTACCTGCGGGCGCTGTCGCCGCTCTGGTCGAGCCCGACATCCTGACCGTGCCCGCTCCCGTGATCCCTTCCCGCTGATGGCCGGTCCCCAGCTCATCGCAGATCCGGCACCCGTCGACGGTGCGCTTCCGCACTCTGTCCTCGACGGAGCAGAAGAGCGGATGCTGTCGGTCTACCTTCACGTTCCGTTCTGTCGCGTGCGGTGCGGCTACTGCGACTTCAACACCTATACAGCGACCGAACTGCGCGGCGCGAAACAGTCCGACTACGCGAGTGAAGCGGCTGCCGAGGTGGCGTTCGCCGGCGACGTGCTCCGCGCGACCGGCCTGCCGGATCGCCAGGCGTCAACGGTCTTCTTCGGCGGTGGAACCCCGACGCTGCTGCCAGCGGCGGACCTCATCCGGATGCTTTCCGCCGTTCGCGACTCGATCGGTCTCGCGCCCGGCGCTGAGATCACGACGGAGGCCAACCCGGACTCCGTTGACGCGGACTACCTCTCCGCGCTGGCGGACGCCGGATTCACCCGGGTATCGTTCGGCATGCAGTCGGCGGTGCCTCACGTACTCGCAACGCTCGAGCGTACCCACGATCCCGACCGGGTCCCGCTCGTCGTCGACTGGGCGCGGCGCGCCGGCCTCCAGGTCAGCGTCGATCTCATCTACGGCACCCCGGGGGAGTCCCTCGAAGACTGGAGCCGCTCGGTGGATGCCGCGCTGGCGACCGGGCCCGACCACCTGTCCGCCTATTCCTTGATCGTCGAAGCGGGAACGAAGCTCGCCAGGCAGATCAAGTCCGGTCTCGTCGCCCAGCCGGACGAGGACCTGCAAGCGGACATGTACGAGATGGTGGACGCCAGGCTCGAGGCGGCAGGGTTCTCCTGGTACGAGGTGAGCAACTGGGCGAAATCTTCCGAATTCCGGTCGATGCACAACCTTGCCTACTGGCGCAGTCAAGACTGGTGGGGCATCGGACCCGGCGCCCACAGCCACATCGGCGGGGTCCGGTGGTGGAACGTCAAACACCCGGCCGCTTACGCAGGCAGGATGAGCGAGGGGCTGTCGCCCGGCGCTGGCCGGGAGACCCTCTCGGCCGAGACGCGGGAACTCGAGCGGATCCTGCTCCTCGCCCGCACACGTGACGGCATCCCTATTTCAACGCTCGCCTCTGAAGCCCGTGTCGCGGTCGCCGGACTCATCGCTGATGACCTCGTCAACGCCGAAGCCGCCCTGCGCGGTCGAGTTGAACTCTCACTGCGCGGGCGGCTTCTCGCCGATGCCGTGGTTCGCCGGCTGACCGTTTAGAGCCGGCCGGCGAACCCGGGATCTCGCGGTTACTTCACCATCCGGAAGGCGAATGGGTACCGGTAGGCCTGGCCGTTGTTGACCTTCACACCACCGATGATGCCGAAGATGATGCCGAGGATGCCGACGATTCCTGCGAGCGGGAACAGGAACAGGCCGATGACCACGAGGGTCAGGATTGCTCCGAGGATGTACAGCGCCACAACGAGGATCGTCACCGTGAGCTGGAAGTTCAGTGCTTCCTTCGCCTCCTGGCGGGTGAACGGGCCGCGGTCCTTGTAGACCAGGAAGATGATCAGCGGTGCGATCCAGCCGGCGGTCCCCGCCCCGAGGAACGCTCCGAGCGCTCCACCGAAGTGCGCGAACGACGCCCACTGCTTGTCTTCTGCCTGGGTCAGCGGTGCGGCGCCGGGCTGGCCCTGGTACGCGTACTGCTGGGGCGGCTGCTGACCGTAGCCCTGTTGGCCGTAACCGGCGGGAGGCTGCTGGCCGTAGCCCTGCTGCTGGCCGTAGTTGGGAGCGCCGGCGGGAGGCTGCTGACCGTAATTCGGGGCGCCAGCAGGCGGCTGCTGACCGTAGGGCTGCTGTCCGTATGGCGGTTGGGGCTGCTGGCCGCCATAGGGCGGCGGCGGTGACGCCGGGCCCTGCGGCGCCTGCGGCTGCTGTTCATTCGGGTCAACCGGGGGTTGCGCGTTGGGGTCGGTCATGGCCAAGCCTTTCGATCGATGACGCTGTCGCTGCTGGGTCCGCTCGCTCCGGAAAGGGCGGCGGGCTTCAGCTAAAAGGTAGCGGTGATCTCAACGCGCGGCAATTACTCCCCGGGCGAGCCGCGCGCTAGAATTGGCACTCAGGGCAATTGAGTGCCAGCACGGTGAGTGCGATCCCAGCGGAAGAGGTGGAGCTATGGTTTCCGAACGCAGCCTCGAAGTGCTCCGCGTCATCGTCCAGGACTACGTCGCGAGCCGCGAACCCGTGGGCTCCAAAGCAATCGTCGAGCGCCACGCATTCGGTGTCTCGGCGGCGACGATCCGCAACGACATGGCGCAACTCGAAGACGAAGAACTGATTTCAGCACCGCACACGTCCTCCGGGCGCATCCCGACCGACAAGGGATACCGACTCTTCGTCGACCAGCTCGCTGACCGCAAACCGCTCTCCGAAGCGCAGCGCGAAGCGATCGAGACCTTCCTCGGCCAGTCGGTCGGGCTCGATGACGTTTTGATGCGAACGGTGAGGCTGCTGTCGCAGATCACCAACCAGGTCGCCATCGTCCAATACCCGTCGTTCGCACGAGCGCTCGTGCGCCATGTCGAACTCGTCTCGCTCACCGACCGGCGCGTTCTCACCGTTCTCATCACCGACACTGGCCGGGTCGAGCAGCAGGTCGTCGAACTCGAGCAGTCGGTGGAGCCAGAACAGCTCGAACGACTGAAGGCAACACTCAACAGGATGCTCGGCGGAATCAATGTCGACGCGTCCGCCGCCCTCCTCGAGAAGGCCCGGAGCGAAGCAGCTCCCGAGGATGAGGCGCTGATGACGCGGATCACCCACGCCCTCGCCGAAGAGTTCGCGGAATACCGCCACGACAAACTCGTCATGGCCGGCGCCGCGAACCTCGCCCGCACCGAGGACGACTTCTCCGGAAGCATCTACCCGGTCCTGGAGGCGCTCGAACAGCAGGTCGTCCTGCTTCGGCTGTTCGGTGAAATGGCCGTCGACCGCGGCGGCGTCTCGGCATCCATCGGTCGCGAGAACGAGTCGTTCGGCCTGGGCGAGACTTCGATCATCTCCAGCAACTACCGTTCCTCTGCTGGCGAACTTGCCAGACTCGGCGTGCTCGGACCGACGAGAATGGATTACTCCAACAACCTCGCCGCCGTTCGAGCCGTCGCCCGTTATCTGTCCCGCCAACTCGGCGAGGGCTGACCCGCTGCAGTGCTCGGCGCTCCACAGTTCCTACCCCGGTCGTCTCGCGTCGAGAGCGACGACCACTACGACGAAAGGCCATGAGTGGCTGACCATTACGAAGTCCTCGGTGTGTCCCGCGAAGCGACGACCGACGAAATCAAGAAGGCGTACCGCCGGCTCGCCCGCGAACTGCACCCCGATGTGAATCCCGGTGCCGAGGCATCCGAACGCTTCAAGGAAGTGACGCACGCGTACGACGTGCTCAGCGACGCCAAGCAGCGTCAGCAATACGACATGGGTGGCTCCGGCGGCATGGGCGGCCAGGGCTTCGGCGGGTTCGGCGACATCTTCGACACCTTCTTCGGCGGGCAGCAACAACGCGGACCGAAATCCCGCCGCGAGCGCGGCCAGGATGCGCTCCTGCGCGTCGAGGTCGACCTCGCCGAGGTCATCTTCGGCACTCACCGCGACCTCGAAGTCGACACGGCGGTTCTCTGCCCGACCTGTTCAGGATCCTGTTGCCAGCCGGGCACATCGCCCGTGACCTGCGACATCTGCCGCGGAACCGGATCAATCCAGCGCGCCGTCCGCTCGCTCCTCGGCAACGTCATGACGTCAGCACCCTGTGGCACTTGCCGCGGTCACGGAACAGTGATCCCTCACCCCTGCGTCACCTGCCAGGGCCAGGGTCGCGTGCGCGATCGCCGCACCGTTCCCGTCGACATCCCGGCCGGTGTCGACACCGGCCTCAGGCTGCAGATGCCCGGCAGCGGCGAAATCGGCCCAGCCGGCGGCCCGCACGGCGACCTGTACCTCGAGATCAAGGTGCGCAGCGACGAGCGATTCAGCCGCAACGGTGACGATCTGCTGTGCACACTCGACGTGCCCATGACGGATGCCATCCTCGGTGTCACGACGACCATTCACGCTCTCGACGGCGACGTCGAGGTGGAACTCAAACCGGGAGTGCAGAGTTCCGAGGTCCTCACGGTGAAGGGCAGGGGCGTGACCAAGCTTCGCGGAAACGGCCGGGGTGACCTGCGGATCGGCGTTCAGGTCGTGACACCGACGAGACTCGACCACCGCGAGAAAGAACTGATCAAACAGTTCGCCGCCGGTCGTGACCAGAAGCAGACCCAGCTGGGGTCGTTCCAGCAGGGCCTGTTCTCCAAGCTGCGCGACCGGTTCCTCGGCTGACGTGAGCAGCCTGTACCTGCGTGAAGACCTCGGCGACACGAGCGCCGGTTCGGTCGTCGAACTCGATGGCGCCGAGGCTAAACACGCGGTGACCGTCAACCGGTCTCGGATCGGCGATGAGATCCGGGTGGGTAACGGTCGCGGGCTCGTGGTGACCGGTTCGATCGAATCGATCGAACCGGGCCGGGTGTCCGTACGGGTCTCGGACGTTCACGTCGAAGCCGAGCCCGTCCCGCGACTGGTGCTCGTGCAGGCTCTCGCCAAGGGTGACCGCGACGAGATGGCAATCCAGGCGGCGACCGAACTCGGGGTTTCCGCGATCATTCCCTGGGCGGCCGGCCGCAGCGTCTCCCGCTGGGAAGGCGCCAAGAAGGAAAAGGGTCGGGCTCGATGGGAGACCATCGTGCGTGAGGCATCGAAACAGTCCATCCGCTCCTTCATGCCCCCGGTGCACCCGATCGCATCGACGTCCGATCTCGCCGGGCTCGCAGCATCCGCTCTCGTCGTCCTTCTCGACCCGACGGCACCCGAACCACTCAGCGGGCTGGCCGCGTCGGATGATCGTGACCTCGTTCTCGTCGTCGGCCCTGAGGGGGGAATCAGCGACGCTGAACTCGATACCCTTACCGCCGCCGGCGCGGTTCGTGCGCGACTCGGCGACACGATCCTGCGCACGTCGTCGGCGGGGCCGGCGGCAATCGCCGTGCTCAATGTGTCGCTCGGCCGCTGGTGATCGCGATCGGCAGCCCGGCGCGAGCCCGAGCTTCGTAGGATAGGACCATGTCGAGAACCGAACCCAGCATCTTCACGCGCATCATCGAGCGCGAGATCCCCGCGAACATCGTCGTGGAGACCGATCGGCTGATCGCTTTTCATGACATCGCCCCCCAGGCGCCTGTGCACATCCTCGTCGTTCCGAAGACACCGGACTATGCGAACGTCGCGGAGCTCGCTGCCGGGGATCCCACGCTGCTCGCAGATCTCGTCGCGCTCGCGCAGAACATCGCCAACGATCACGGCGGCCAGTTCCGACTCATCTTCAATACGGGCGAACAGGCGGGACAGACCGTCTTCCACGTCCATGCCCACATTCTCATCGGCGACCTCGGAGAGGACCCACGTGCCGAATCCCACTGACCCCGACACCAGCAACGAGCCCACGCAGGAACCATCCGGCGAGGCAAAGCTCCACGTCGACGGCATTGCAATGGTGCGTCTGCTCGGCGCCCAGGATCGACTGCTCTCCACCATCGAGACGCGCTATCCCGAGGTCTCCCTGCACGTGCGGGGCAATGACATCACTCTCACCGGCGACCCCGGCCAGGTCAGCGCTGCCCACACCCTCATCGCCGAACTCATCGACATGGTGAAGAAAGGCCAGGATCTCGAGCCGCTTGAAGTGGTCTCGTCGGCACGCATCCTCGAAGACGGATCCGGCAAGCCGGCCGACCTTCTCGGGCAGGCGATCCTCACCTCGCGTGGCAAGAGCATCCGCCCGAAGACGCTCGGCCAGTCGCAATACGTCGACGCGATCGACGCGAACACGATCGTGTTCGGCATTGGGCCAGCGGGCACGGGCAAGACGTACCTCGCGATGGCGAAGGCCGTTCAGGCACTGCAGCGCAAAGAAGTCGAGCGCATCATCCTCACCCGTCCCGCTGTCGAAGCGGGCGAGCGGCTCGGATTTCTCCCCGGAACGCTCACGGACAAGATCGACCCGTATCTGCGGCCGCTGTACGACGCGCTCAACGAGATGATGGATCCTGAGCTCGTGCCGAAACTGCTCGCCGCGGGCACCGTCGAGGTCGCCCCTCTCGCCTACATGCGCGGACGGACACTCAACAACTCGTTCATCGTCCTCGACGAAGCACAGAACACCACGCCAGAGCAGATGAAGATGTTCCTCACCCGGCTTGGATTCGGGTCGAAGATCGTCGTCACCGGTGACATCACCCAGGTCGACCTGCCGGTCGGCTCGTCCGGGCTGCGCCTCGTGACGCGCGTGCTTGCCGACGTGGACGACATCCACTTCGCCCGGCTGACGAGTGACGACGTCGTGCGGCACAGTCTCGTGGCGCGCATCGTCGACGCCTACAGCGAATACGACCAGATCAAGCAGGCCGAGCGTTTCGAACGCGGGCAGGCACAGGAGTTCGCCAACCGTGCCGAGCGCAGGGGCTCAACGCCCCGCGAACGGATGCCCAGGAGGGGCAAGAGTTCATGAGTATCGAGATCAACAACGAATCGGCGATCCCCGTGGACGAAGCAGCACTTCTGCGTCTCGCCGACTTCGCGCTCGGTGCCATGCATGTGAGCCAGGAAGCAGATCTCAACATCGTCCTCGTCGACGAGGCCGCGATGGAGCAGCTCCACGTGCAGTGGATGGACGAGCCCGGTCCCACCGACGTGCTCAGTTTTCCCATGGACGAACTGCGCCCGGGAACCGAGGACACACCGACGCCGGCAGGACTCCTCGGCGACATCGTGCTGTGCCCCCAGGTCGCGGAAGGCCAGGCGGAGACCGCCGGGCACTCGACGCTGCAGGAGCTCCTTCTCCTCACCACGCACGGCATCCTCCACCTCCTCGGATTCGACCACGCCGAACCGGACGAGGAACGGGAGATGTTCGGCATTCAGCGTGACATCCTGCTCGGATTCTCCGTGCAGGAGCGATCCACCCGGTGATGATCCTTTACTGGTTCACCGGAGTCGCCCTCGTCCTCGTCGCCTTCGGTGGTCTGATGGCCGCGGCCGACGCCGCGATCGGCGTGACCTCCCGCGCGGTGATGGTCGAACTCGCCGACAGCACCCGCAAGCCACGGGCCCTGCGGGCGATCGCCGATGACCCTGGCGCTCATCTCAACGCCATCAACTTCATCCGGGTTCTCGCAGAGACGACGGCAGCGGTGCTCGTCACCCTCGCCTTTGCGTTCACGATCGACGAACCCTGGCTCGTTCTGCTCTTCTCGGCCCTCATCATGACGGCTGTGTCGTTCGTGCTCGTCGGCGCCAGCCCGCGCAGTTTCGGCCGGACTCACTCCGAGGCCCTCCTGCGGCTCGCCGCACCGATCATCCGTGCCGTCCGCCTTCTGCTCGGCCCGCTCGCGAACGCGCTGGTCGCGTTCGGTAACCGGGTAACGCCAGGGGTGGCGCGCGAGGCGTCGTTCTCCTCGGAGGAGCAGCTTCTCAACATGGTCGATGAGGCCACCGAACTGGAGGTCCTCGAAGAGGACGACCGGGAACTCATCCACTCGATCTTCGAATTCAACGAAACCGTCGTTCGCGAGGTGATGATCCCGCGGACAGACATGGTGACCGTCGACGCGCAGGTCACCGTGCAGCAGGCGATGAGCCTCTTCCTCCGCACCGGTGTCTCCCGGGTTCCCGTGACCGACGGCGAAGTCGACGACGTCACCGGTGTGCTCTATCTCAAGGATGTCGTTCGTCTCATCCACGAAGGGGATGCCGCAGCCAACAGTGTGAGCGTCAGCGCGCTGGCGCGTCCCGCGCTCTTCGTGCCCGAATCGAAGAAAGCCGACTCGCTGCTGCAGCAGATGCAGCTCGAGTCCAACCACCTTGCGATGGTCGTCGACGAATACGGCGGGATCGCCGGGCTCGTGACTCTCGAAGACCTCCTCGAGGAACTCGTCGGGGACATCTCTGACGAGTACGACACCGACACCCCGGATGTCGAGAAGCTGGGCGACGACAGGTACCGGGTCAGTGCCCGGCTGCCCGTCGACGAGCTCGGCGAACTGTTCCACCTGGAACTGGACGACGATGATGTCGATACCGTCGGTGGCCTGCTGACCAAGGTTCTCGGACGACTGCCCATCGCAGGTTCGGTCGCCGAAACCGACGGACTGCGGCTCACCGCCGAGCGGACCGAGGGCAGACGCAAACGGGTGAGCACGGTGATCGTGACCCCGACCGCCGCCCTTCGCGACGTCCAACGATCATTCGAATCGATCGAAACAACAGAGGAGTAGTCATGCACAATGACGATCAGAACACCGCCAATCCGACCGAGCCCACTGAGGGCGAAGAGACTGCGCCTGCGCAGGCCGACGACAACACTGAGCCGCAGCAGCCCGAGCGGGACGTCGTGCCAGACACCGGCTATCGCGCGGGTTTTGTCTCCTTCGTCGGCCGGCCCAACGTCGGCAAGTCGACCCTCACCAACGCGCTCGTCGGTCAGAAGGTCGCGATCACGAGCTCCAAGCCGCAGACCACACGGAAAGCGATCCGGGGAATCGTCCACGACGAAACCGGCCAGCTCATCATCGTCGACACGCCGGGCATCCACCGCCCCAGGACCCTCCTTGGTCAGCGCCTCAACGACCTGGTGCAGTCGACCCTCAACGACGTCGATGTCATCGGCCTCTGCATCCCGGCGAACGAAAAGATCGGCCCGGGCGACAAGTTCATCAACGAACAGCTCGATCAGTACCCGCGGGCAAAGAAGGTCGCGATCGTCACGAAGATCGACGCTGCCGCGCGCCCGGTGACCGCTGAACAGCTGATGGAGGTGCAGGAGCTGCGCTCGTGGGACATGATCATCCCCGTGTCGGCGACGAACAGCATCCAGCTCGACACCCTCGTGACGGAACTCATCGCCCTCATGCCGACATCCGCTGAACCGCTCTACCCAGCGGATGCCGTGACCGACGAGAACACGGAAGACCGGATCGCCGAATACATTCGTGAAGCAGCTCTCGAGGGCGTGCACGACGAACTCCCGCACTCGCTCGCGGTGACGATCGACGACATGATCGAGCGCGAGGACAAGGACCTTCTCGAGATCTTCGCGAACGTGTTCGTCGAGCGTGACAGCCAGAAGGCGATCATCATCGGCAAGGGCGGATCCCGCCTGCGCGACGTCGGGCAGCGGGCGCGGGTACCCATCGAGAAGCTCGTGGGCAAACAGGTGTTCCTGTCGATCCGGGTCAAGGTAGCCAAGGACTGGCAGCGGGACCCGAAGCTGCTTGGCCGTCTGGGCTTCTGACATACATCTCCAGGATGATTTCGGCCGTTCGTGCCGCCGCGGAGTCTTCTCTGCCGGCGGCACGAACTACCGTTGAACCATGCTTCGTTCCCTGACGTCCGCCCAGATCACCGTCGACATCGTCGTCGCGGCGCTGTTCGGGCTCGTCATCGGTGGAAGCGAACTGGCTTTCAGCGACGGAACCATCCCTGTGATCGTCGTCATGGGAATGACCGCGGCCCTCGCTGTGCGGCGCATCTCACCGGGCATCGCACTCGGGCTGTCCTGGCTTGCCGTCGCTATCCAGCTGACCGGCGGCCTGCAGGCAGTGCCGTCGAACGTCGCGATTCTTGCCGTCTTGTATGCGACCGGATGCTACGGCGAGCGCTGGGTCCGATGGGCGGGACTTGCGTCGGCCGTCGTTGGTGGCATCATCGCCGCCACCTATACGACGGCGATGTTCATCTACGGTGGGATCGACCTCGCCACGATCAGCCAGCTTCCCGCTGTCGTCCTGACGTCCTTCCTCGGCTCGATAGCCGCGATCTTCGTCTTCGCCCTGTCCTGGGTGACGGGACTCCTGGTGCGCACGTCCAGGAACGCGAAGGAAGAAAACGTTCGCCGGCTCCAGGCCCAGCAGGAACAGCGCATTGCACAGCAGAGCGTCGTTGTCGAGCAGGAGCGTAACCGGATCGCGCGGGACATGCACGACGTCGTCGCCCACTCACTCGCCGTGGTCATCGCGCAGGCTGATGGGGCGCGCTACGCCCACAAGGGCGACCCCGAAGCGATGGACGGGACACTCGCGACAATCGCCGACACAGCGCGAAGCGCCCTGGGGGACGTGCGTCTGCTACTCGCCGAGCTGCGGCACCGCCAGGGTGAGGGCCCTCAGCCCCTCCTCACCGACATCGACGCTCTCTTCGAGCAGATGCGGGGCGCCGGCCTGGACGTCCGTCCCACCGTTCTCCGTGAGGAGGCTCCGCTCCCGGTCGGTCACCAGATCTCCATCTACCGGATCCTGCAGGAAGCACTCACCAACGCCCTGCGACACGGCGACACGAGCGAACCGGTCCAGGTGGACCTGATCTGGCGTGACGGGGGAGTCACCGTTCGGATCGACAACGCCGTCTCCGGGCGCCCATCGCATGAGGATGCCCTCGGGCACGGCTTGCCCGGTATGCGGGAGCGCGCCGCCCTCGTCGGCGGATTCCTCACCGCGGACCGGACGCCTGCTGATCGGTTCGTCGTTACCGCCTTCGTCCCGGTGCCAGCCGCCATCCAACAGGGGAGCACCCGATGACCGCCGAAAGAATCCGCGTCGCACTCGTCGACGACCAGCAGTTGTTCCGTGCAGGGATCCGCATGCTCATCGACTCACAACCGGACCTCGAGTTCGTCGGTGAGGCCGGTGACGGGCGCGCCGGCTTCGAACTCGCCCAGGCAGCGAAACCGGACGTCATGCTCATGGATGTGCGGATGCCCGTCATGGACGGCATCGCCTCGACGATTGCGATCCTCGACTCGGCGGATGCCGCCGGACAGCGGGCCCCGAAAATCATCGTTCTCACCACGTTCGATCTCGACGAGGGTGCGGCGTCGGCGCTGCGCAAGGGTGCGAGCGGGTTCCTGCTCAAAGACACCCAGCCGGACTTCCTCCTCGCCGCCATTCGCACGGTGCACTCCGGAAACGCCGTCATCGCGCCAGGGGCGACGCACGCGTTGTTCGCCCACTTCGGCGCCCCAGCAGCCGGACCGACTCTCCCTCCCGAATTCGCCGACCTCACCGCCCGGGAACGCAACATCTTCTCGTTCGCCGCGCGGGGGATGAGCAACTCCGAGATTGCTGCGCAGGAATTCCTCAGTGAAGCGACGGTCAAAACACACATCTCGCGCGTGCTCGGCAAACTCGGTCTTCGTGACCGGGTCCAGCTCGTGATCTTCGCGTACGAATACGGCCTCAACACCGCGAATCATCCGGAAGGATGACCGGGTATCACTCGCCGAGCCGACGCGGGTGAGCCCCCGTAATTCCTAACGTTGGAGTATGAAAATCACTCCAACAGACCTCGGCCTCGCCGCTCGTGTCGTCCACGTCAGCAAGAGCTTCGGTATCGGGCAGGGCGCCGTGGTCGCGCTGTCCGACGTCTCCATCGGAATCCGTCGCGGACAGTTCACCGCCATCATGGGGCCGTCCGGCTCCGGCAAGTCGACGCTCATGCACATCATGGCCGGCCTCGACACACCGACCTCGGGTGAGGCCTGGCTCGGAGACACGCAGATCACCGCGCTCGACGACACAGCGCTCACCCGGCTGCGCCGACGCCGGATCGGCTTCGTCTTTCAGTCGTTCAACCTCGTCCCCACGCTGAGCGCGCGCGACAACATCCTGCTGCCGTTCGAACTCGACGGCCGGACGCCCACCGCGGACGAGCAAGGCTGGATCAACACCCTTTGCGACACGCTCCGGATCACCGACCGGCTCACTCACCGCCCGCACGAGCTCAGCGGCGGACAGCAGCAGCGCGTCGCGATCGCACGAGCACTCGCCACCCGTCCTGACCTCGTGTTCGCCGACGAGCCCACCGGAAACCTCGATTCCCGCACCGGGCGCGAAGTCCTCGCCCTCCTCGCGGAGGCGTGCAGCAAGTTCGGACAGTCCATCGCCATGGTGACCCACGACCCCGTCGCGGCAAGCTACGCCGATCGCGTGCTCATCCTCGCCGACGGCAAGGTCGTGCACGAGCTCGGCCCGTCGACACCCGAGCAGATCAGCGGCTACATGCTCGCGATGGATCGCGCGTCATGAGGATGCGCCTGGGTGACTACACAGCATCCATCCTCGTCACGATGCTCTCGTCGGCCTTCGGGGTGCTGCTCCTGCAAGGGACATCGGTTCTGACAACGATCATCTCCGGGGACGACATCGCCCAGAAGGAATCGGTTCAGGTCGCGCTGAGCCTTGTCTCGGTCATCTTCTTTGCGATCGCCGTGTACGTCGGGGGAGTGGTCACAGCGAACACCGTCGGAACGGTCATCGCCGGCCGCACCCGCGTCATCGCGCTCTATCGTCTCGTCGGTGCGTCGGCGTCGAGCCTGCGCCGGGCCGTTGCGGCCGACGGGCTCCTCGTCGGCGTCGTCGGCTCTGTTCTCGGTCTCGCTGTCGCGAGCATCCTGACTCCCGTGAGCGTGTCGATCGGCGTGGCGACGGATGCCATCCCTTCGGCTAGATACGACCTCTTCCCGGTGATTCTCGCAGTGCCGGTACTCGCCGTCGTGCTTGTCACCTGGCTTGCGTCCTGGGTCGGCTCGCGTCGCATCCTCGAGGTGACACCGATCCAGGCGGGAGCGGCAGCTGTTGAGCCCTCGCGCGAAGACATCGCCTCGCACCCGGTTCGGAATGCCGGGGCGTTCATCCTGATCGGGGTCGGTGTGCTGCTCCTCGCCGGCGGCATCGCACTCGGAATGGTCAACATGCTCGGCGTGCTCGTCGCGATGCTGGGCGGCATCCTCTCGTTCACCGGTGTCGTGCTCGGAGCCCCCCTGTTTCTCCCGGCGATCCTGCGATCGACAGGTCGGATGCTCGGGAGTGGCCCGGCGGCCAAGGTCGCGGCCGCGAACGCCGTGAGGAATCCGGCCCGCAGTACCCGTGCGACGATCGGTGTCGTCATCGGAGTCACCCTCGTCACCATGTTCGCGGTCGCGTCTCAGGGCTACGTCGACATGATCATGAAGGGGCGGGAGGCATACCCGGCCGACTATCAGGGCATCGACGAGACTCTCGCGGTCACCATCGGAGTCTTCGCCGTCTTGTTCGGGTTCTCGGCTCTGATCGCCGCCGTCGGCATGGTGAACAACCTGTCGCTCAGCGTGTTGCAGCGCACCCGCGAGATCGGACTCCTCCGTGCGCTGGGGTTCACCCGAACCCAGATCCGCCGGATGATTCTCGCGGAGAGCGTCCAGATGACCGTGGCTGCCGTCGGCTTCGGGCTCGTGCTCGGCATTCTGTACGGCTGGGCGGGCGCTCAATCGCTCCTCGGCTCGATCCTCGGCGGCGGGTTCATGCTCCCGTCGGTGCCGTGGCTCGTCGTGCTCGGAGCGATCGTCGCTGCTGCAGCACTGTCGACGGCCGCGTCAATCGCTCCCTCGCGACGGGCAACACGCATCTCGCCCGTTGCGGCCCTCGCCGTGGAGTAGCAAACCGCGCACTTCTCACGAAAAGACGGCCGCGACGACACAAAGTGCACGCCGTCGGCACGGGAGCGGGCTATCGGCGTGTTAGCCTGTTCCTGTGTTGTTCGGCGCTCTCCTCCTTAGCTGCCGCGGCGAGGCTTCGTTCTAAGCCCTCTCGTCGCGGGGTTTGTCGTCGGCTTCCCACATTCGCGAGGAGAATAGAACCATGAGAAACAACCAGTCGGCGTCGGCGATGCCGATCCACAAGTACCGTCCGTACCACGAGCAGATCACCGTCGACCTGCCCGACCGGACCTGGCCGACCAAACGCATCACCACTGCGCCACGCTGGTGCGCCGTCGACCTCCGTGACGGCAACCAGGCGCTCATCGACCCGATGAGCCCCGAACGCAAGCGCATCATGTTCGACATGCTCGTTCGGATCGGCTACAAGGAGATCGAGGTCGGGTTCCCGAGCGCGAGCCAGGCCGACTTCGACTTCGTCCGGAGTCTGATCGAGGAGAACGCCATCCCGGATGACGTCACCATCCAGGTTCTGACCCAGGCTCGCGACCACCTGATCAAGCGCACCTACGAATCCATCGCCGGAGCCAAGCAGGCCATCGTCCACCTGTACAACTCGACGAGTGTCCTGCAGCGTGACGTGGTCTTCCGTACCGACAAGCAGGGCATCATCGACATCGCCCTGCACGGCGCACGGATCTGCCGTGAGATGGAAAGCCTCATCCCCGAGACCACCGTGTACTACGAGTACTCGCCCGAGAGCTACACCGGGACCGAACTCGAGTACGCCGTCGATGTCTGCAACCAGGTGCTGAACGTGCTCGAACCCACCCCCGAGCGCAAGGTCATCATCAACCTGCCGTCGACCGTCGAAATGGCGACGCCCAACGTGTACGCCGACTCGATCGAGTGGATGTCGCGCCACCTTAACCACCGCGAGAACGTCATCCTGTCGCTGCACCCGCACAACGACCGCGGAACCGCCATCGCTGCCGCCGAGCTCGGGTACATGGCCGGAGCCGACCGGATCGAAGGCTGCCTCTTCGGCAACGGTGAGCGTACCGGCAACGTCGACCTCGTCGCGCTCGGCATCAACCTCTTCACCCAAGGCATCGACCCGCAGATCGACTTCAGTGACGTGGACGAGATCAAGCGCACCGCGGAGTACTGCAACCAGCTCAAGGTGCACGAGCGCAGCCCGTGGGCCGGGGACCTCGTCTTCACCGCCTTCAGCGGATCGCACCAGGACGCCATCAAGAAGGGGTTCGAGGCCATGGCTGCGGATGCCGCCGCTCAGGGCCGCGACGTCGACGAGCTGGTCTGGGCTGTTCCGTACCTGCCGGTAGACCCCAAGGATCTCGGGCGCAGCTACGAGGCCGTCATTCGCGTCAACTCGCAGTCCGGCAAAGGCGGGGTCGCGTACCTCCTCAAGACCGACCACGCCCTGGACCTGCCGCGCAAGCTGCAGATCGAGTTCTCGGGGGTCGTCCAGTCGAAGACTGACGAGCAGGGTGGCGAGCTCACGAGCGACGCCATCTGGCAGATTTTCCAGGACGAATACCTGCCGTCAGTGAGTGAAGCAGACAAATGGGGCCGGTTCGAGCTGCAGGGCACGCGGACGGCAAGCAGCCTGTCCGGATCCGTTGAGCTCACCGTGAACCTCCGCGATGGAGAGGACGTGAGCGAAGCGGCATCCACTGGAAACGGTCCGATCGCCGCATTCCTCGGGATTCTGCGCGAACGCGGAATCGACGTCACCCTCTTCGACTACGTCGAGCACACGCTCGGCGCCAGCGGAGACGCTCAGGCTGCCGCCTATGTCGAGTTGCAGGTCGCTGACCGCCGCCTCTGGGGCGTCGGCATCGACGGAGACATCTCGACGGCATCCCTCAAGGCCGTGGTGTCCGCGGTCAACCGGGCGATCCGTACCTCGGCAGGGGACCGCACACTCGCAGCCGTGTAGGCGAGCCGTCGGGCACAGTTCAGGATCCTGCTGGATACTGGACTGTGCCCGTTTATCGTGATGAAGGCGTTGTGCTGCGCACCCACAAGCTGGGTGAAGCCGACCGGATCGTGACCCTGCTGACCCGTCAGCACGGCAAGGTCCGCGCCGTCGCGAAGGGCGTTCGGCGGACCGGGTCGAAGTTCGGGGCCCGACTCGAACCGTTCATGGTCGCCGACCTTCAGCTTTACGAAGGCCGGTCGCTCGACGTGATCAACCAGGCGGAGACTCTTGCGTCCTACGGTGCGCTCATCGCCGCTGACTACGGCGCGTACACGGCGGCGACGGTCATGGTCGAGACGGCGGACAAGCTCACGGAGTCGGAGAACTCGCTCCAGCAGTACCTGCTTCTCGTCGGTGCGCTCCGGGCGCTCTCGCGGCACGACCACGACTCCTCGCTCACCCTGGACTCCTACCTCCTTCGCGCCCTGTCGCTCGCCGGCTGGGCACCGAGCTTCTTCGACTGCGCGCGCTGCCAGGCGCCCGGACCGCACAGCCACATGGTCGTGCAACTCGGCGGAGTGGTGTGTGACCAGTGCGCTCCCCCCGGGAGTCCGCGGCTGGATCCGCCCACGATCGCACTGCTCTCCTCGCTCCTCACCGGGGACTGGGACGTCGCCGACGCCTCCGACGACGACACCCGATCCCGCGCCAGCGGCGTTGCCGCCGCCTACACCCAGTGGCACCTCGAACGTGGACTGAAATCACTCGCGCACGTCTCCCGAGAAAGAACCGACAGTTGACTCCGAAACCCTTCACCCACCGGGATGCCGTCGAATACCGACCGCTGGACTGGACCGGCGTGTATCCGCCGATCGTGCCGGCGAGAGCGGTGCCCGAGCACGTCGCCATCGTCATGGACGGCAACGGCCGCTGGGCCAACCGCAAGGGTCTTCCGCGGGTCGAGGGTCACCGTGCCGGTGAAGCCGCGCTCCTCGACGTGGTGGCCGGGGCCATCCAGATCGGCGTCAAACACCTCTCGGTGTACGCGTTCTCCACCGAGAACTGGCGGCGTTCTCCCGACGAGGTCCGGTTCCTGATGGGATTCAACCGCGACGTGCTGCACCGCAGGCGTGACCAGCTCAACGAGTGGGGCGTGCGTGTGAGGTGGGCCGGTCGCAAACCGCGACTGTGGGCATCCGTCATCAAGGAATTGCAGTTCGCCGAGAAGCTCACCGAGAACAACTCCACTCTCACCCTGACGATGTGCGTCAACTACGGCGGACGAACCGAAATCACGGATGCCGTCAGACAACTGGCAGAACAGGTCGCCGCCGGAACCCTCAAACCGTCCGGGATCACCGAGAAGTCCATCCAGCGTGCGCTCTACACTCCCGAGCTCCCCGATGTGGATCTGTTCGTCCGCAGTTCGGGGGAGCAGCGCACCAGCAACTTTCTGCTGTGGCAGAGCGCGTACGCCGAGATGGTGTTCCTCGACACGCTGTGGCCCGACTTCTCGCGCACCGACCTGTGGGAGGCGATCGGCGTCTACATCGACCGCGATCGGCGGTTCGGTGGCGCCGTCGACAAGCCCGGTACCGCCTGACGTTCCTGGATACGCACCGTTCGTCGTTCGTCGGTCCCGTATGTCGGCTTCTCGCGATCAAACCCGACATACGGGACCGATGAACTCCCGGGAACCGGGGCCGCCGCTGTTCGTCGGTCCGGTATGCCCGTTTTTCGACCGCGAACCCGACATATGGGACCGATGAGCCTGCGGCCGCACGTTCGGTGGTCACCAGTGCACGTATCGGGCGGGTTCGGGGTGCGTTCGTGACAACTGAACGGATGCCGCGGGCCCGCCCGCCGGTTCGGTGGTCGCTTACGCACCGTATTCGCCGCTGAAGCGTGCATTAGTGACAGCTGAACGCGACCCCGTCACATCCATACCGTCTCGGGAATACCCCGCCGCCCGACCCGGTTGGCCCGAGAGTGAGTGAATCCATCAAAATCGACATCTGGTCCGACATCGCCTGCCCGTGGTGCTACATCGGCAAGCGTAAATTCGAAACCGGCGCCGCCGCGTTCGCCGAAAAAGCCGGCGCGGACGCGCCGGACGTGACGATCGAGTACCACAGCTATGAGCTGGCGCCCGATACCCCGGTCGACTTCGATGGCAGCGAGATCGACTTCCTCTCCACGCACAAGGGAATGCCGGCCGATCAGGTCAAGGGAATGCTCGACAACGTCGCGGGCATCGCCAGGGCGACAGGCCTCGACTACAACTTCGACACCCTCAAGCACACCAACACGGTCAAGGCACACCAGCTCCTGCATTACGCGAAGACGCACGGCAAGCAGGTCGAAGCCAAGGAACGCCTCCTCAAGGCGTACTTCACCGAGGGCAGGCACGTCGGCCGGATCGAAGACGTCGCCGACCTCGCCGCAGAGATCGGCCTCGACCGGGACGACGTCATCCGTTCGCTGAGTGCCGACGAGCACCTCGACGCTGTTCGTGCCGACCAGGCCCTTGGTCAGGCGTACGGCATCCAGGGCGTTCCGTTCTTCGTCATCGACGGCAAGTACGGCGTCTCGGGCGCGCAGGAAGCGGAGACCTTCGCCCAGGTCCTCGACCAGGTATGGACCGAACGCGAAGCGGCACACGCATGAGCAGCGAGCGCCCCACGCTGACCCTCCTCGGCGCGACGGATGCCGTCAGTTGCGAAGGCGACACCTGTGTGCTTCCGGCGCAGGCCGAGGTCCCGGCGACCGAGAAGGCGTCTACTCCGGATCGGTGATGTCGGCCACGGTTGCACCGAAGGCATCGACGAGCGCGTCGATGTCGACGAACGCACTGTGGCCCTGTTCACCCGCGCCGAGTGCGACCCGGCGACCCACCGCGGACTCGTCCACCCAGACGGGCCAGGCCGTGCTGCTTCCGAGTGGCGTGATCGTGCCGCGGCCGTATCCGGTCGCCTCGAACGCGACATCCGCCGACGGCATGGACAGCTTGTTCACGCCGACGAGGGCGCGCAGCTTGGGCCATGAGATCTTGCGGCCGCCGGGCACGAGTGCGAACAGGAAGTCGCCGTCGTGCCGTTTGACGACGAGCGTCTTGACGATCTCTTCCGGTTCGATGCCGAGCAGCCTGGCGGCATCCTCGAGGCTCGACGCTTCTGGCCGGGGAAGGACCGACACGTCGAGGCTGCGAGCAGCGGCGTCGGCCATCATCCGCTCCAGTCCACCGCCGATTCGCTGTTCGGTCATGGTTTCGCCAGCTTTCTGGGAGAATTGAAGGACATGTCTGCCATCCCCACGATAAGCCACGCCCCGGCACTGACGATCGGCTCCCTCGAGCTCGACGTGCCGGTCGTTCTCGCGCCCATGGCCGGGATCACCAACACCGCCTTCCGCCGACTCTGCCGAGAATTCGGCGTCGGGCTGTACGTCAGCGAAATGATCACCTCCCGTGCGCTCGTCGAGCGCAACAAAGAGACGATGCGCCTGATCACCCACCACGAGTCCGAGACGACCAGGAGCATCCAGCTCTACGGGGTCGACCCGAAGACGGTCTCCGAGGCCGTGACGATCCTCGTCGCCGAGGATCGCGCGGACCATATCGACCTCAACTTCGGGTGCCCGGTCCCCAAGGTCACGCGTAAGGGCGGCGGAAGCGCGCTGCCGTGGAAGCAGGACCTGTTCCGCGACATCGTCGAGGGCGCGGTGAAGGCCGCCGGCGACATCCCGCTCACGGTCAAGATGCGCAAGGGCATCGACTCCGATCACCTCACCTACCTCGAAGCGGGCAAGGCAGCCGAAGGTGCAGGCGTCGCGAGCATCGCCCTACATGCCCGCACCGCATCCGAGTTCTACTCCGGCAACGCCGACTGGTCCGCGATCACCAGGCTCAAAGAGGCCGTCACCACGGTTCCCATCCTCGGCAACGGAGACATCTGGTCCGGCGAAGACGCCCTCCGCATGATGGCCGAAACGGGATGCGACGGGGTCGTCGTCGGTCGCGGCTGCCTCGGCAGGCCGTGGTTGTTTGGAGACCTCGCCGCTGCCTTCACCGGATCGGACCAGCGGTTCACCCCGTCGCTGGGACAGGTCGCGACCACGTTCCGCCGCCACGCGGAACTCCTCGCCGAATTCTTCGAGAGCGAAGAGCGCGGATGCCGTGACATCCGCAAGCATGTCGCCTGGTACTTCAAGGGGTACCCGGTCGGCGGCGACCTCCGCGCGCGCCTGGCAACGGTGGAGTCACTCGATCAGCTCGACGAACTCCTCGCCACCCTCGACTGGTCGCTGCCGTACCCGGGTGCAGACGCCGAAGGCCAGCGAGGCCGTGCCGGCTCGCCAAAACGCACCGTTCTTCCCGATGGCTGGCTCAACTCACGCACGATCGGCGTGACTGAGCGCGGCACCCTCACCGAGACGGAGGCGGACACCAGTGGTGGATAGCGGGCAGTACAGCGAGCACGACAACGAGCGCGCTCTGCCCGAACACCACTCCTCGCGCCGCACCGACTTCGCCCGTGACCGCGCACGGCTGCTGCACTCGAGTGCTCTCCGCCGCCTTGCCGCCAAAACCCAGGTGCTCAGCCCGGCGGCGGGACTCGACTTCGCCCGTAACAGGCTGACCCACTCACTCGAGGTCGCGCAGGTCGGTCGTGAGCTCGCGACGAGCCTCGGCCTCGAACCCGACATCGTCGACACGGCCTGCCTCGCCCATGACCTGGGGCATCCTCCGTTCGGTCACAACGGCGAGCGCGCCCTCAACACCTGGGCTGAAGACATCGGCGGCTTCGAGGGCAACGCTCAGACCCTGCGGATCCTCACCAAACTCGAACCCAAGGTGTTCGGCGCGGACGGTCGCTCCTACGGATTGAACCTCACTCGGGCGAGCCTCGACGCGAGCTGCAAGTACCCGTGGCCGGCAGCACAAGCAGTGACCGACCCCGGCGGACGCGCTAAGTTCGGCTTCTTCGACGACGACGGCGACGCGTTCGTCTGGCTCCGCCAGGGCGCTCCCGCCCGCCAGCGCTGCATCGAAGCCGAGGTCATGGACCTCTCCGACGACATCGCCTACTCGGTGCACGACTTCGAAGACGCGATCGTCAACGAATACATCGACCCGGCCTTCCTCAGCGCCCGTGCCGGCCACGACTCGCTCATCCGCGCGGTGCAGGCATGGGCGGGCGACGGCTTCACCGTCGACGACATGAGCGCTGCCTTCGACCGGCTCGCCGGCTACGACGTGTGGATGACGAGCTGGGATGCCTCCCGTCGCGACCTCGCGAAGCTCAAGAACTTCACGAGCCAGATGATCGGGCACTTCTCCCAGTCGGCGACGCAGGCGACCCGCGAGGCGTATCCACAGTCGAGCCTCATCCGGTTCGGTGCGAGCGTCATCGTGCCCCACGAGGTGCAGGCCGAGATCGCCGTGCTCAAGGGCGTTGTCGCAGCGTTCGTCATGGCGAGCGACGCCCGCCAGCCGATCTACCGGCAGCAGCGTGACATCCTCACGGATCTGGCTGAAGGGCTCTATGCGGCCGGACCCGATTCCCTCGACCGAGGTTTCGCCGATGACTGGAACGACGCGGCAGACGACGGCGCGAGAAAGCGTGTGATCGTCGACCAGGTCGCGAGCCTCACCGACCAGTCGGCGATGGCCTGGCACGAACGGCTCGCGCTCCCCGCCTAAGGCCTCCCTCCCTGTGGGGAGGGCCTTCGCCCCGGTGATCCTCGATAGGATGGGACGATGGCCGGCCGCATTCGCTCAAGCGACATAGACGAGGTCAAGTCACGCACGAACATCGCCGACATCGTCGGCGATTTCGTCAGCCTCAAGTCAGCAGGCGTCGGCTCTCTCAAGGGTCTCTGCCCGTTTCATGACGAGCGCAGCCCCAGCTTCCACGTGCGGCCCCAGCTCGGTTTCTACCACTGCTTCGGGTGCGGCGAATCCGGCGACGTCATCTCGTTCCTGCAGAAGATGGACCACGTCACCTTCACGGATGCCGTCGAGCGGCTCGCCGCACGCGCCGGCTTCTCCCTCACCTACGAAGACGGCGAGGGTGCCCCCGACCACGGCAATCGGGCCCGCCTCCTCGCTGCAAACGCTGCAGCCGAAGGGTACTTCCGCGAGCAGCTCGCATCGCCCGGCGCAGACCCGGGCCGCCGGTTCCTCGGCGAACGCGGATTCGACCATGTCGCCGCTGAACGCTTCGGCGTGGGTTTCGCCCCGAAGAGTTGGGATTCGCTCACCAAGTTCCTCCGTGGCAAGGGATTCTCGGTCGAGGAGATCACCGCATCCGGGCTCGTCTCGCAGGGCGACCGTGGCATCTACGACCGGTTCCGCGGCAGGCTGATCTGGCCGATTCGCGACGTCACGGGGCAGACCGTCGGCTTCGGGGCGCGCAAACTCCTCGACGACGACAAAGGCCCGAAATACCTCAACACGCCCGAGACCCCGGTCTACCACAAGGCGCAAGTGCTTTACGGGCTCGACCTCGCCAAGCGCGACGTCTCCCGCAGCGGGCGTGTGGTGGTCGTCGAGGGATACACCGACGTGATGGCGTGTCACCTCGCCGGCGTCACGACCGCCGTCGCCACGTGCGGTACGTCGTTCGGCGTCGACCACATCAAGACCCTCCGCAGGGTCATGGGCGACGACAGCGGCAAGGGCGAGGTCATCTTCACCTTCGACCCGGATGCCGCCGGCCAGAAGGCCGCGATGCGTGCGTTCGCCGAAGAGCAGCGTTTCTCCGCCCAGACGTATGTCGCGGTCGCGCCAGACGGGCTCGACCCGTGCGACCTCCGGCTCAACCGCGGTGACGACGCCGTCCGACGGCTGATCGAGACGAAGGAGCCGATGTTCGAGTTCGTCATCCGGCAGACCCTCGCCGCCTACGACCTCGAAACGGTGGAGGGCCGCGTCGGCGCCCTCACGGCATCCGCTCCGATCATCGCCGACATTCGCGACCCGTCGCTCCGCCCCGGTTACACGAGGGTGCTCGCGCGCCACCTCGGCGTGGACCTCGCCGAGGTGCAGGCTGCGATCAGCCGCGCCGGGCGGGGTGCTGGTCGTGGTGCATCGACCAAGGGCGCGGGCGCGACCGAACCCGAGGCGCCCGCTGAGCGTCCGGCGTCGCTGCGAGACCTCCCAGGGGACCCGGCGACGCGCCTCGAACGTGACGCACTGATGGCGATCCTGCAGCATCCGGACATGGCTGGGCTCGATCTCGTGCAGCGAGCCGTTTTCACCGGCTTCGTGAACCCGACCCTCGCGATGGTCCGGGATGCGATCGCTGCGACTCTCGACAGCTTCGGTGCCGCCAACTGGTTCGAGCGGATCATCGAGACCGTGCCCACGCCGATGGTCGGATTCGTGCAGCAGCTCGCGGTCGCGCCGATCCCGGAGCGGGAAGAGCGGGACCTGACCGCGTATGTGCGCGAAATCACCATCGCGCTCATCGACCGGGACCTGCTGCGTCAGTCCCACGACATGCTCGGCAGGCTCCAGCGCACAGACCCCAGGGAGCGCGAGAGCTACCGTGCGATCCAGGCCGACATCATGGCTCTCGAGGCGGAACGCCGCAGGCTCCGCGAGCGCTGATCGGCGCGGGACTGTAGCGGCACCCCCACTGTGGGGCAGGATGGTGCCATGACTGCATCGGCAACACCGGAAGCGGCGGTGCTGGCCGACGACCTCGCCGTCGAATACCCAGCTCGCCGCCCCAGCGCGCCCCACCGAGCACTTGACGGCGTCAGCCTTCGTGTCGGAGTCGACGAGATCATCGGGATCATCGGCGAAACCGGCGCGGGGAAGTCCACGCTCGCCCGGGTCCTCGCCGGGGACCTTGTGACACCCAAGGGCACCGATCCGGCCCCGGTCATCGTCGGGGGAGAGGCGACGGTCCTGGGCTCGCGGCTGCGAGGCATCCGTCGCCGGGAACTCGACCGAGTCACCTTCAAGGTCGCGCACCTGCCCCAGGATGCCGCGTCGCGGCTCACCCCCGAGCGCACCGTTTCCGAGATCATCGCCGAGCCGATCCTGCAGCGGGACAGACACTACAACCGCAAGGCGATCGGTCTGCGGGTCGCAACGATGCTCGACGCCGTCCAGTTGCCGCTCGCGGTGCTCGACAAATTCCCGTTCGAGCTGTCGAGTGGCCAGCGCCAGCGGGTCGCCATCGCGAAGTCGCTCGTCCTCGGCCCTGAATTGTGGATCGCCGACGAACCGACCGCCGGGATCGACGTCACGGTGCGTGGAGCGATCAACGATCTCATCGGCCGGCTTCGCGAGGAGGGCAGTTTTTCAGCGGTCCTCGTCAGTCACGACCTCTCACTGCTGCGCCGGACTACATGCCGGGTCGCAGCGCTCGAATCTGGTCGTGTCGTCGGGCTCGGACCGATCGACGAGTTGCTCGCCGGCGGGCAGCATCCGTTCCTCAGCGGTCTCGCCGACGCGGAAAACCGTGTCACTGCCGACGGCGGCTGACCCGGAGGGCCTGTCGATTTGGACTCTGCCGATCCTTTGGTAAAGTAATCACGCACGACATAATCCTCGATAGCTCAATTGGCAGAGCAATCGGCTGTTAACCGGTAGGTTCTTGGTTCGAGTCCAAGTCGAGGAGCTGAGAAGACCACAAGGGCTCCACCCCTGTGGTCTTTTCTTTTCCCTCTGAGCCGCTCGCCCCGGCCGAGCGGCTCAGTCGTCGAGGTGGTCGACGCCGGGCATCCAACTCACCCCGGGAACGCCCCAGCCCATCTTCTTCGTGATCTTGTGGACGAGCTTGCGTTCGTGCCGAGCCAGACGGTCGACGTAGAGGTAGCCGTCAAGGTGGTCGTATTCGTGCTGGAGAATACGTGCCCGCCAGCCGTCGACTCGCAACTCGACGGGGTTCTGCTCCAGATCGACGCCGGTGATGATCGCTTCGTCGGCTCGCCGCAACGGGAATCGCTCGCCGGGGAACGAGAGGCAGCCTTCCGACTCGAGTTCTTCGTCGGGGTCGCCGGCGGGCGGGGGAGTGATCCACAGCTCCGGATTGATGACGACACCGCGCCAGGGCCCATGCTCGTCCGTGTCGTATCCGTAAACGAAGATCCGGAGCGGGACGCCGACCTGCGGTGCCGCGAGGCCGACGCCGGGAGCGGCATCCATCGTTTCGAACATGTCCGACACCAGCTGGCGAAGCGAGTCATCGAACACCGTCACCGGCTCTGCAGGGGAGTGGAGAACCGGGTCGCCGGAGATGCGAATGGGAAGAATAGACATTCGTTGAGCCTAACCAAGACACGCCCGTTGTAGGCTCGCTTCGTGATGTTTGCGAGCAACGACTTTACCGACCTGACGGCTGAGTTCGTTCGCAACCCCACCCAGCTGATCGGCATCCCGCTGGCGATCGTCGGTGCCGTGTTCTTGTCACTGGGCGCGCAGTTCCAGCATCGTGGAGTCACCAAGGTCGAGGCCAACAGCGGCGTCGACGCACGGACGGGCCTCAACGTGGGCCAGCTGAAGCAGCTCCTTGCGCGCCCGTCGTGGGTTCTCGGCACTCTCATGCTCGGGTTCGCGATCGCTTTCCAGCTCACAGCCCTCGTGTGGTCACCGCTGATCATCGTGCAGCCGCTCGGCGCCATCGCGCTTGTGATCACCGCCATACTCAATGCCAGGATCAACAAGGTCGACCTCAACCGGGCATCCGTCATCGCCATTTCGGCGTGTGTGGGCGGTGTGGCGCTGTTCGTGACCGTCGCCGCCCTGGTGGCAGGGGAGAAGCCGGTCACCCGAGCCGACCTGATCACCGTCCTCATCATGCTTGCGATCGTGCTCGTGCTGTTCGCGCTGGGTTTCGTGTTCTTCCGCAAGCGGTCACGCGCGCTCTTCTACATCCTCGCCGCCGGCATCATCTATGGATTTGTCGCCACCCTGGCGAAGGTTGTGATCAACCGGATCGTCAACCAGAACTTCGACTGGCTCACCGTGCTGTGCGTCGTTGCCCTGCTCGCGGCCACCGGTATCGGAGCGTACTTCGTGCAGACGGCGTATTCGTCGGGGCCGCCGGACCTCGTCATCGCGGGCCTCACGGTCGTCGACCCGATGGTCGCCGTCGCGATCGGCATCGTCGTGCTCGACGAGGCCAGCAACGCCCCGCTCTGGGCGATGATCGGTTTCGTCGTCGCCGGGGCGATCGCCGTCTGGGGTGTCTTCCAGCTCGCGAGGCACCACCCGCAGGCCCAGAACCACGCGCAAGCATCGGGCTGACCGGTCCCACGGGTCAGTCATCAGGTTTAGTGGCCGCCGTTTGCGGCCGCTACAGAGATGACGAAGTCGACCGCGTGAAATCGACAACCGCTTCCGACAGCGGTCAGCGGAAGGCTGTCTCAACTGCTGCGGCACGCGTGCCGGGTTCCCGCGAGGGAAGGTGGGGGCCGGTTAGAATAAACCGACCGATCCCGGGAGGCCAAACGCCGAGGGATGTGGCTGGTAGCTCGAGTACCGGCCGATGACGGAGGAAAACCCCCATCTTGCCTGACGCACTGAATCCGACCGACAACGGTTCGACCAGTTCCGCATCCGACGGAAAACGCCCTTTGCGGATCATCATCGGCGCTGACACCTTCTCGCCGGATGTGAATGGCGCGGCGCGATTTGCCGAACGGCTCGCAGCGGGCATGGTCGGTCGGGGCCACGAGGTCCACGTCGTCGCCCCAGCTCCTTCGCGCAAACGCGGCACCTGGACGGAGACCCACGAGGGTCAGCAGATGACGGTGCACCGGCTGAGGAGCTGGCGCTGGTATCCACACGACTGGCTGCGTTTCGCGTTGCCGTGGACCATCAACCGGAACTCCGCCCGCATCATCGACGCGGTGAAGCCGGATGTGATCCACTCGCAGTCGTACCTCAATGTCGGCCGCGGGCTCTCGAACGAAGCCGCCAAGCGTGGCATCCGGATCATCGCCACCAACCACCTCATGCCGGAGAACGCCCTCGAGTTCACGCTCATGCCTGACCGCTTCCGGGAAAGGCTCGTTCGATGGGCCTGGAAGCTCGCCCGCGGCAACCTCAGCCTCGCTGAAGCGGTCACCACGCCGACGCGTCGTGCAGCCGACTTCCTCGAGAAGTACACAGGTCTCACCGGCGTGCACGCGATTTCGTGCGGCATTGACGCCCACATGTACACGCCGAGTTTCGAGCCGCGTACCGAAAACCGGATCATCTTCGTCGGGCGGGTCACCGGTGAGAAGCAGATCGACGTGCTCATCAAGGCTTTTGCGACGCTCGACCCGGCACTTGACGCGAAACTCGAGATCGTCGGGGGAGGCGACCAGAAGCGCAACCTCGAGAACCTCGCCGCCGAGCTCGGGCTCGGGGAACGGGTGATTTTCACCGGCTATGTCAGCGACGAGGACCTGCGTGCCGCGTACACTCGCGCGACCGTGCTCGCAATGCCGTCGATCGCGGAGTTGCAGAGCATCGTGACCATGGAGGCGATGGCATCCGCTCTTCCTGTCGTGGCAGCGAACGCGATGGCGCTCCCACACCTCGTGCACGACGACGAGAACGGGTACCTTTTCGAGCCGGGCAATGTCGAGGAACTCGCGGCGCGGCTCACCGACGTGCTCACCGCTTCGCCGGAGAAGATCACGGCGATGAAAAAAGAGTCTCTGCGCATGATCAAAGCGCACGATATCCAGCGCACACTCTCGACGTTTGAGAGCATGTATCGTGGGGAATCGGTGACCGACCCCGTCACCGAATCGATTCCCATTCAGGTGTCCGACGACTAGACACCACCGGGGGCGGTAGCTCAGCTGGTTAGAGCAGCGGACTCATAATCCGTCGGTCACGGGTTCAAGTCCCGTCCGCCCTACATATAAACACTGGGAAGCAGGACTACGCCAGAAGCCCGCTGCCCCCTATTCTGCCCCCTATGGTGGCTTCTATCCGATCCACGAAGTATCTATTCTTCTCTCCGACCGTGTGTACATAGTTGGCGAGCGTGAACCCCACTCACGTGCTGGCCATCTCCGGCGCGGGCGGGCATGAGTTCTGGAACGCGTTCCGTTCGTTGGCGATTCGAACATTGTCGAAGCCGGAAACTGTGGGACACGCTCGCCCGTGAGGCACACCGGCACACGCTGCCTGTCACAATGAGCCTGTGGCTAATCGTTTCAAGGCGATGAATAGCGCTGAGGCATTGCGCACCACTCCGTCGAGCTGAAACTTGGGAAAGTAAAGATGGCTGATATCCCGAAGAAGACACCCCTAGATTCAGAGCTTGAGGCTGCACGTCGGTCCATACATACCGATGGCTATCCGATGAGCATCGGCGAACTCACGAATCTTTACCGGGATGGCGAACTAGTCATCAGTCCACCGTTTCAGCGACTCTTTCGTTGGGATGATTCCCAGAAGTCTCGCCTGATCGAGAGCATACTAATCGGAATACCACTGCCGTCGATTTTCGTCGTGCAAGATGAGGCTGGTAAATGGGAACTCGTTGATGGCTTGCAGCGAGTGAGTACTCTTCTGCAGCTACAGGGCATGCTGGACCCCAAGGAGTTCCCTTCGCTCGTATTGACGGAGACAAAGTACCTGCCGTCGCTGGAGGGCGCAGTATGGGAGTCGGATACGCAGCCTTCCCTTACCTCAGTTCAAAGACTCGATATCAAGCGCGCGAAGATTGACCTGAAGATTGTGCAGAGAGGGTCCGATCCCAAGACGAAGTTTGATCTGTTCCAACGTCTGAATTCCTTCGGGTCCAAACTTTCGAATCAAGAGATACGGAATGCTCAGTTGGTGGGCGTGAACCCGAGTTTCGTCGCATGGCTGAACGAGATCGCCAACCGCGAATCGTTTGTGTCCCTTCTTCGGTTACCCGAGGCCGATAAGGCCAAGAAGTACGACGAGGAACTCGCACTTCGATTCCTTTTCCTGCACTCAAAATCAAACGACGAAATACTTAGCATCCGCAGTTTCCAAGATGAACTAGAGGAATTCTCGGTGGGCTTGGCATCAAGCTTCTCGGATGACGTCAAGCACCGTCTGGACGAAGTATTCGGGAAGACGTTCGACCGGCTGCAGGCTGCCGACGAGGATGTTCTCCGGCGGTGGGACGCTGCGAAAAACAGGTTCACGGGCGGCTTCCTGAATACCTCCTTTGAGGCACTCGCTGTGGGGCTTGGCTATCTCATCACGGAGGGCTCGTGGTCTCGCCAAGATTTGCGGGCGGCCGCGATCGAGTTTTGGAACGAGCCCGAAATGACCGGACAGTTCGCCACGGGAAAGTCCACAGAGGCCCGCTTACGGTTGATGGTGCCTAAAGGGCGGAAGATCCTCAGCTCCTAATGGTGAAAATTCGAACCCTCGAGGCGTTGGAAGATGCGATCTCCGACGAGATAGCGTGGCGGAAGCGAGAACTTACTACCGCTCGAAAACTCGTGCAGCAATCGTCGGGCTCCACCCAGACCGCCAATCTGAGGTCTGGGGTCCTCATCCTGTACGCGCACTGGGAGGGCTGGGTCAAGAACGTTGCTCGTCTATATATTCGGTACGCCAATACCCAGAGCGCCACTTATGCTCAGCTCAGCTCTGCGTTCCTAGGCAATGCACTAAAAGTAAAGATTTCCTCCATCGAGAAGGCATCGACACCAGCAATACATAATGAGTTCGCCTTGTTTCTGATGGAGGGCCTTTCGGGCAAGGCTCGTCTTTCCGAGGATCTCGTCCAGACTCAAAGCAATCTCTCATCGGCGGTCTTGTCTAATGTCGTGGAGCGCCTCGGTCTACCGCGACGAACGGAATATGCCACGCGAGCGAACATGATTGACCAAGAGCTAGTGAACAGGAGGAACTCCATTGCTCATGGGCAGTTCTTGGAACTTAACGCCAACGATTTTCTAGCCCTTCATGAGGACGTGCTCGCGCTGCTGCAACTCTTCACCGACGACGTACGGAATGCCGCCTCCACCAGTTCGTACCTGAAAGATTCGGTCTAGCGAGTTCCTGCGGTTCAAGATCCGGACCTCATCGGCCCCGCACCCTCATTTGCTGCATCGCTAACCGGCTGCAGGTCTCGCTGGGAAGGTTCATTCGATGATCTAAAGGAACACTGACCCGAACTGAACAGAAGATGCTCCCCCTGCCCGGCGTTTGCGCCGTGGCGGGGGGAGCTTTTTCTGTCCCCCTATCTGCCCCCTATGGTTCTAATAACCTCCAACATAGAGCCACAGTTTGATCCTGAACTTCCGCATGTTTCCGCCGATCTGCCACACGAGCCACACCCACCAACAGGCACAACGGTAAACTCATAATCCGTCGGTCACGGGTTCAAGTCCCGTCCGCCCTACAATACGAGCCTGACCAAATCCCACGAGTGGGATACTTCAGCTCACTCCTCGTCGAGCGATTTCTGCCGACTCTCCGCGTCGAGTGCTTCGTGCCCTGGCCGTGTCCGGGGAACTCCCGCTCCACTTCAGCCGCCTCCGAATGCCTCTCGCTTTGCTAGTTGGGTTTCGCACGGAGGCCTCCGTGGGCGCCTGGCTCGCGGTCGCAGGAATTCTGATCCTGTTCACGTTGGCTCTGACCTGGCTGGCGGTGGTGGCCGGTCTTTCCGCCAGAACCGTCGACGGCTCGAGCGCCTTCAGTTACCCGCTGATCTTCTTGCCGTTCGTCAGCTCGGCGTTCGTGCCATCGCGTACGTCTGGGCCGTCGCGATGTACCGTCGCAAGCTCAGCTAACTGTCGCAGACCTGACGACCGCTCGGGGTCCGTCCACCACGATGGCAACCACGACGGCGAGGCTCCACCGGGAGTACGATCCGGGTGAAGCACTCCGCGTTCGCTGGAAGGAACCCGATGAGACAACTTCGATATTCGATCAACGTCACGCTCGACGGATGCTGCCACCACGAGGCAGGAGTGGCTCCGGACGAGGAGTCGATGCGCTTCTGGACCGCAGGGATGGAACGAGCTGATGCGCTGCTGTTCGGCCGGGTGACCTACGAGATGATGGAATCGGCGTGGCGAAAGCCCCTCACCGGTGTATGGCCCGAGTGGATGAATGAGTGGGAGATACCGTTCGCCGAGGCCATAGACCGGAAGAAAAAGTACGTCGTGTCGAGCACACTCGAGCGGGTCGACTGGAATGCGGAGTTGGTGCGCGGCGACCTCAAAAGGTCGGTGCAGCGGCTCAAGCAGGAATCAGGCGAAGGCGGCCTGTCGGTCGGTGGGGTGACACTTCCCCTCGCGTTGGCGGATCTGGGTCTGATTGACGAATACGAATTCGTCGTTCAGCCGGTCCTTGCGGGACACGGGCCGACGCTGTTCGCCGGTCTGAGCGAGCCAATCGAATTGGCGCTCGTGGACCGGCATGAGTTCCGGTCCGGCGCGGTCGCCATGCGATATCGAGATGATCGCCGCAAAGTTCGCGTTCTCGCCGGGGGATCGATACTGTGAGGCTTCTCACACACCAAAGGAGCCGATATGTCAGCTGAAGTGAACACCACTTTTCACACACCCGCGGATGTAACGTCGGTTGCCTCGGCGATTCAACGCGTGATTGCCGACAACAAACACATGCTTCTCGGGAACTCCGCCGACGGCAGCCAGATCGATTTCTTGACTCGGAAGACGATGTTGAACTGGGAACTCAAGGGGAGCGCAGTGACCACACCAGCGTCGGGTGGTTCAAACGTCGCACTTACGCTTGACGTACAGGACGGTCGCCCCCGCGCCCTGCTCGACGGCATGAAGAACCAGAAGGCACTCGACAAACTCGTCGGCCAGATTCAAGACGCGCTCAAATAGCGGCTGCCGGCGACCAACCAAAGGGCGCTCGTTTACACCGTCAATCCGCTCGGGGACGGCGGCCATAAGCTGCGGGCCCGCTGCAATATACTGCGACTATGCCAATCACACGCGGCCTTCCCGCTCAGCCGTCGGACCTCGAGCAGCACGGTGGTGATCTGTGAGCGGCGGCCTCGTTGCGCTGCTGGATGATGTCGCGGCGCTGGCCCGCATCGCGGCTGCCTCGATCGACGACGTCGCGGCCGGCGCGGCGAAAGCAGGAGTGAAGGCAGCAGGTGTCGTCATCGACGACGCTGCAGTGACGCCGCAATACGTCTCGGGTTCTGAGCCCTCTCGCGAACTGCCGATGATCAAGCGAATCTTCTGGGGCTCGCTGCGAAACAAGTTGTTGATCATACTGCCCGCGTTGCTGCTCATCAGTGCCTTCATTCCGGCAGTGATCCCATTCATCCTCATGCTCGGTGGCACCTACCTCTGTTACGAGGGCGCGGAGAAGGTCTGGCACAAACTGCGCGGCCACCATGCAGAGGAGAAGGCCCCGGCCGTCGAGCGAGGCCCTGAGGCAGAGGCGAAGGTGACCAAGGGCGCCATCACCACCGACTTCATCCTTTCCTGCGAGATCATGGTGATCTCGATGAACGAGGTCGCGGACGAGTCACTGTGGGTTCGCGCGATCATCCTCGTCGTTGTCGCAATCGGAATCACGGTGCTCGTGTACGGCGCCGTCGCACTCATCGTCAAGATGGACGACATCGGTCTGCACCTCACGACAAAGGACTCCGTCAGCACCCAGCGATTCGGTGCAATGCTCGTCAAGGGGATGCCAGCGGTCCTGGCCGGAATCACTTTCGTCGGCACGATCGCCATGCTCTGGGTCGGCGGCCACATCATGCTGCAGGGAGTTTATGACCTCGGCTGGCACCTGCCCTATGACCTGGTGCACACGCTTGAGGCCCCGTTCGTCGGGATCCCGGTCGTCGGAGGCGTCCTGGTCTGGCTTGTGGATACCCTGTGTTCAGCGGTGCTCGGACTGGCGTGGGGGCTCGTCGTGATGGCGGTCCTGCACCCCTTGCTGAAGATCCTGCCTTTCGGCAAAAAGAAGGGTGAGCACGAGGAAGGTGCCGTACGCGCTGCGGTCGCTGGTCATCGTCCGGAGAAGCGCGGCGTCGATTCGACCTCCTAGCTCAACCTGACCGTTCGGCCTCACTGCGCAGAATGCAGAACTCGTTGCCCTCGGGGTCGCCAAGCACGACCCACCCCGTTCCATCCGACATCCGTCGGTCGTCGATCACTCGGGCTCCCAGTTCCAGCAAACGCGACAGCTCCTGATCGCGCGTGCCGTCGGCAGGCACAAGATCGAGGTGGAGCCGGTTCTTGACCTGTTTCACATCTGGCACCTCGATGAAGAGAAGCCGCTGGGTCCGATCAGGCGAGAAGATCATGCACTCTTCGTCTCCCGGGCCGTCGGGATCGTCGGCGTCCGGCGCGAAGCCGAGGACTCTGCCCCAAAATAGCGACTGAGCGTAGGCGTCGAGGCAATCGAAGGTCGTGTGCGAGATGAGAGCGGTCACGACCGCAATGCTGGCAGCATCGCGACGCACGAGCAACTAAAGACCGCGTCTGACAGGTCCTTGCTGTCAGCATCCTGCACGTCACCCTTCCCGTAACGCGACCCGTCCTACCATGGGGTCATGACCTTCAAGACGGAACCGAGCACCGCCGACCGCCGTTTGCGTCTCGCGCTTTGGACAGTCGCGATCGTTCTCGCGCTCATCGGGGTCGGAGTCGCCATCGTCACCTCATCGTGGGCGCCGCTGGTAATCGTGTTCGGGTTGGCCCTGCCGATGATTCCGTTCCGTTCTCCCATGACGACGCGTCAGCGGACGCGCTGACTCATCGACTTGCGGAGCCGCAGGTGTACCGACTGAGTGTCCGGGGAAAGCGGGACGAGCTGGCGCTAAGCTCGCGTCATGGCTGAGAAAGCGAAGAGCGTCGAAGAGTATCTCCCCGCGCTCGACCCCCGAACCCGATCAGAACTCGAACGGATCCGCGGCATCGTGACACAGCTCGCGCCTGATACCGAAGAGACGATGAGTTACGGGATGCCCACTCTCAAATATAGGAATCGAGCGCTCGTGTACTTCACCGCCTCCAAGAAACACATGAGCTTTTACCCCTCCTCATGGGCGATAGAGGAGTTGAAGGAGCAGCTCGACAACTACAAGACCACCGAACACGTGATCCAATTCACCCCGGACAACCCCTTGCCCCGCAGCCTGGTCGAGGACCTCGTTCGCGTCCACATGAGCGAGATCGACGCGAACAGGCAGTAGCCGGTCGGGTTCGCGGTGAGGGGCGGCGCAGCCTAAGCAATTGCCGGATGGGAGTTTCGACTGTTACCCAAGTGGCTTTCCAAAACGGAAAACGAACCGATATGCTTTCCAGCATGGAAAACGATCACAGGAATTTGTCGCCGGCGGAGGCCGCCACCGCCCTGAACGGGCTGACCGTGGACAGGGAACGCCTTTCCTCGAGTGTGCAGGTGCCATGGGTGCTTCTCGCGGCGTTCGGGGGAGTAGGGGCGTGGTGGGTGTCGACCGCTTCCGGCACCACGCCCGGTGGGAATTATGAGCCACCGGCATCCGGGTGGTTGGCGCTGGTCGGGGCTCTCGTCATCGCGCACCTGGTGCGTCGAGAGACTGGCGTCCGGTTTCGCAAAATGGGCGTTCGTGCCGGATGGGCGTTCGCCGGCATCCTCACCGTGTGCCTCGTGGTCTTCAGCGTCTCTCTCGGCCTCGTGTCCTTCGGCCTGCACTGGGCGGTCGCACTGACCAGTCTGCTCGCCTTCGCGGCGACAACGTGGTTGGCCGGTGTGGCTTTTCGCTCAGCAGTGGAGCAGTTGCGCCGTGGGTGAAGCGAGCTTCGACGAGACCATTCACGCACCGGTCCGGTTGCGGATCTGCGGGCTCTTGCGACCCGTGGAACAACTCGACTTCGCGGTGCTGCGCGACGCACTGGACGTGTCGGATGCAACGCTCTCCAAACACCTCAAGACTCTCGCCGCATCGGGTTACGTCTCCTCGACGAAAGTTGCGTCCGCCGGACGCGATGACGCACGGCGAATCACCTGGCTGAGCCTCACCAACGCAGGAAGATCTGCGTTCGATGCGCATGTGCTCGCGCTTCAACAGATCGCAGGAACGCTCGCCTGAATCGAGGGTTGAGGTAGCGGCACGGATGTGGTCGGCTTAGTCGCGGAGAGGGGCGCAACGTGAGTGATCCATCCTGGACGCAAGTCGTCAAAACTGTCGAGCCGAACCAACCCGAGCTCAAGCGCGTGCTCGGTCCCGGGCTGCTGCTCCTGTTCATTGTCGGGGACATCCTCGGCACCGGCATCTATGCGCTGACCGGGCAAGTGGCCGCCGAGGTCGGAGGGGCCGCGTGGCTGCCGTTTCTCCTCGCATTCGCGGTGGCGACGGTCACCGCATTCTCCTACCTCGAACTCGTGACGAAGTTCCCTCAAGCGGCGGGAGCAGCGCTCTACACCCACAAGGCGTTCGGCATCCACTTCGTCACGTTCATCGTGTGTTTCGTGGTGATGAGTTCCGGCATCACGTCGGCGTCAACTGCTTCTCGCGCGTTCGCCGCGAACTTCGCGGTCGCCTTCAATCTTCCGGATGCAACGGTGATGACGATGCTGATTGCGCTCGGTTTCATCGTGCTCATCATGCTGGTCAACCTCCGCGGTGTTGCGGAGAGCGTCTGGCTCAATGTTGTCCTGACCCTCGTCGAGCTCTCAGGTCTACTCCTCGTCGTCTTTATCGGCATGTGGGCCATCACCGGCGGCAACGCGGACTGGTCCCGCGTGGTCGCTTTCGAAACACCGGAAGACAAGAACGTGCTGCTCGCCGTCAGCGCAGCTACATCGCTCGCCTTCTTCGCAATGGTCGGCTTTGAGGACTCCGTCAACATGGCGGAGGAGACGAAGGATCCGAGCCGCATCTTCCCGAAGATGATGCTGGGCGGGCTGGGTATCGCCGCGGCGATCTACGTGCTGGTGTCGATCACCGTGGTTGCCTTGGTGCCGATCGGCGATCTCGTCGGCAGCGAGACCCCACTGGTCACGGCCGTCGAAGCGGCGGCACCCGGCTTTCCCGTCAACGACCTCCTGCCGTTCATTTCCATGTTCGCGGTGGCGAACACCGCTCTGATCAACATGATGATGGCGAGTCGGCTGCTGTACGGCATGAGTCGGCAGCAGGTGCTGCCGCCGTTCCTTGCGCGGGTAGCGCCCCGACGTCGTACGCCGTGGGCCGCGATCCTCTTCACGAGCGTGCTGGCTGCGGGCCTCATCGTTTATGTCTCCCTCGATGCCGAGGGTTCGATCGTCGCTCTGTTGGGCGGCACGACGTCGTTGTTGCTGCTCACCGTGTTCGCAGTCGTCAACGTGACCGTCCTGGTGCTGCGTCGGCAGCCCGTCGATCACAAGCACTTTCGCACACCCGTCTTCCTTCCGGTCGTCGGCGCAATCACGTGCCTCTACCTGGTGCTGCCGTTCACTTCCGGCAGACCCGTCGGACAGTACTGGATTGCTGTTGTCCTCCTGGCGATCGGGGTCGCTCTCTGGGTGGTCGAGCGTCTTTACACAGCCGCGCGACGCCGCCGAGGATAGGGCGCCGTCACCGCCGGCTACTTCTGCGTCAACTCTTCCGCGAGCATCACGTCAGCAGGATGCAGGGTCAGGAGTGCTCGCTGTGATCCTCGACGTCCGGCTCGGCGCGCAAAACATCCGCGACCTCTTCCTCTGGACGGGGCGCGATGGTTTCATCGACCTCGAGTTCCGGGATGATCGGCGCGCTCCCATCGGGGAGGTGCTCGTCTGCGGAGTGCTTCTTGTGGTGGGACACGGGAATCCTTCGGTCGGCAACACCGCCAGCGTATACCGACGGGGCGCGCGGGGTCAGGAGCGGTCTAAATCGAATCGAGGAAGTCGACGATGAGACGCACCGTCACATCCGGCTCTTCGTCGAGAACATAATGGCCGCCGCCCTCGACAAGAGAGAAACGTGTGTCAGCGCCGAAGATGTGAGGATCAGCGAACACCTCGCGGGTGACGTGCGCGGGAAACCCGAGGTCCTCCGCGCCGAAGATGAACAGGGATGGCATCGCGAATCGTTCCCGGCGGTACGCGCCACGAATGATCCGCGAAAGCTCGGGGAGCACCATCCGTCGACAGAGGAGACTCGCGGCGCGCGACAATTCGGGATCGCGGAGAAGCGCGGCTGCCAGTCCGATGACCTCAGGGTCGAGCACGTGCCTCGAGTGGTGCTCAAAAAGATGGCGCGACAATCGTTTCCTGCGCAGCAGAGCAGGGCCGATCCCCGGGAGGGCGACCACTTCCTGGTGCCACAGGTGCCTCATCCCCGGAAGCATGTCGACCGAGAACTTCATTTGGGGTGGCGGAACCGAAATCATCACCTGCGCCGAGAACCGGTCGGGAAAGTCCAGCGCCAATTGAAAGGCTGTGATGGAACCCAGGTCATGGCTCACGAGTTTCACGCGCTCGAGCTCGAGGGCATCGAGCAGCTCAATGACGTCCTGCGCACGCCGTGTCCGGGTGAGGTCGGCGAAAGGGAGCTCGGTCCATCCCTCGCCGCGAAGATCTGGAGCAATCGATCGGTGGCCGGCCGCCTCGAGAGCGGACATCACTTCGCGCCACTGCCACCACGTTTGGGCGAATCCCGGGAGGAGCAGTACGCCGTCGCCCGCTCCCCGCGTCGCGACGTGCATTCGTCCGTCAGCCACGTTCACAAACGAATGGTCAACTCCGTCGACGACCGGCATTGAAGGTCTGGATGTCATTGTCACGGTCATGATGCACCTCGATGCACTACAGGAATAGTGCTCCTAGAATACAACGATTGATACTACGGCGGTAGTGCTAATCCGCGGTATCTGCTACCCGGGGTGGAAACGGCTCTGTGCTCGCTGAAAGCGGTTCATTCTCTGGCTCTGCCCGCCAAATGCAAGGGGGTATCCGCTTCGGAGCCCACCTACTTACAGTGATGAATGCGTGCGCGCTCGCGTACGACCGCACTCTAAAGAAGGAGACGCCATGAGCACGAAGGTTGAGAAAAGCATCCTCGTAAACGTCCCGCTGAGCGTTGCATACAACCAGTGGACCCAGTTCGAAGAGTTCCCGCACTTCATGAGCGGCATCAAGTCGGTGACTCAACTCGGCGATGAGAACCTGAAGTGGGTCGCAGAAATTGGCGGTGTCAAGCGGCAGTGGAACGCGAAAATCCTGGAGCAGGTGCCAGACAAGAAGGTCTCCTGGGCTGCGACGGACGGCGCGACCAACGCAGGGTCCGTGACCTTCGAGGACGTCGGTGGGGGACAGACGCAGGTGCACCTCGTACTCGAGTACGAGCCCGAAGGGCTGGTGGAGAAAATCGGTGACAAGCTCAACGTTGTCGAGAATCAGGCCGAGGGTGACCTCGATCGGTTCAAGGCCTTCATCGAAGCCGAGGGATATGCGACCGGGGCGTGGCGCGGGTCGGTAGACGGCACTACGTCCGGTGAGCCCGGCGTAGAAGCTGCCGAGAGTTCACGAGGCGACAGCGGTAAAGCGGGGATCTCTGGCAAGGTCGCTGCTGGCGTGGGAATCGCAGCCGCTGCCGCCGCCGTCGGTGTAGCCGCAAGTAAGAAGGGTGAGAAGGACACGGATCTCGAGGCAGATGTCACCGTGACGCCGGCCGTCGACACTCCCGTCGGCGATGTCGATCCGACCGTCGCCGGAACGACTTCCGCAGAATCAGAGGTCTACGTCGAAGAAGATCCGCTGCTCAACCGGGATCGTCGCGACGGCGGCGCCCTGTAAACGCGCGACCAGCGAAGTAATCGCACCGCCGGCAGTCCTCCTTCGGGTTGGGCCGCCGGCGGTTCGCTGTGATGATCAGCCCAGAAGCCACCGCCGCCAGCGAGATTGCTCGGGTACCCGGTCGGGCGCCGGGCCTTCGCCCAGCGCCCGCGCTGCCTCCTCCAGGTCATCCGCAGTCAGTGTGATCACGTCATCGCGGTCGAGAGTTTCGAGGCTTCGCGCCTCATCGAGAGAGAGTCGCAGCGCCTGTCGATTGAGCGACTGCTCGAACAGGGTGCGCGCGAAACGAGCGTTCCCCGAATCCTCGCCGGAGTGGAGGCCGTCGAGAATACGGCGCAGCATCACATCCGCTCCCGGTGCCAGCCGGTATTCGTGGTGCGCCAGCATCTGGCGGAAGATCGTCTCGAGTGCATCGAGTGAATAGTCGGGGAAGGTGATCTCACGGGCGAAACGGGAGCGCAGCCCCGGATTCGACAGCAGGAAGGACTCCATGAGCCGCGGATATCCGGCCACGATCACGACGAGACGGTGGCGGTGATCTTCCATCCGCTTGAGGAGTACCTCGATGGCTTCGGGGCCGAAGTCCATCCGGCCGTCTTCGGGGGTCAGTGCGTAGGCCTCATCAATGAAGAGGACACCGTCGAGCGCACGGCGGATGACCCGGTCCGTCTTGATGGCGGTCGCGCCGACATACTGACCGACAAGTCCCGACCGGTCGACCTCGACGAGATGGCCCTTCTGGAGGAGGCCAACTGCGCGGTACATTTCGGCGAGGAGCCGGGCAACAGTGGTCTTTCCCGTGCCAGGGTTTCCCAGAAAGACGAGGTGCTGCGACGTCGCCACTTCGGGCAACCCGTGCTCTTTCCGCCTGGCTTGCACCTGGAGCAGTGCGACGAGCGCCCGGACCTGTTCCTTGACGGTTTCCAGCCCGACGAGCGAATCGAGCTCGGCTTGTACCTCTTCGAGCGGGCGCGCTGCGACGGAGCGTCCGCCTACCAGGTCGCTCCGCAGCTCATCGACTCGCTCCGAGCCCGGCAGCTTGAGCTGCTCGGCAAGGTGGGCGATCGTCTCACGCAGTTCTTCAAGCGGATTGCGTTTGCTCGCCATCGGTTCCTCCTGTCACGATCGCGAGTCACGCGATCATCCGTCCCACGGTACTGAAGCGGGAGCAGGCAGGACAGGCGGTGGCCTCTCGGCCAGGTTCGTGCATAGACCCTTCGGAACGTCTAGACGGGTGGCGGCGCGGTTGACTCCCTCACCACGAGTTCGGTAGCCAGTTCGGTGTGGGACGAGTCGAGCTGCTCACCGCGTGAGAGGCGAAGCACTCCGCGCAGCGCGGCACGCCCCATCTCCTGAAGTGGTTGCGCCACCGACGTCAACCGGGGGAGCGTCTGCTCCGTGAGGGGTGTTCCGTCGAATCCGACGACGCTGAGGTCGTCGGGCACACGCAGCCCGCGATTGCGGGCAACCTCGAGCACCCCCAGAGCGATGGTGTCGCTCGCCGCGAAAATCGCTGTCGGCGGTTCGTCGAGGGCGAGCACCTCACGGCTCGCCTCAGCGCCCGATTTCTGGTTGAACGCGCCGGCAAGGATGTAGTCCTGGCGCGTCGTCACCCCCCGCCCCATCAGTGCTGCGAGATATCCGTGCAGCCGGGCCACACTGCATTCGGCGGCAGCGGGCCCGCCGAGAAACGCGATGCGTTCGTGGCCCAGGTCGAGAAGATGCTCGGTCGCGGCCTTCCCGCCGGCCCAGTTGGTTGCTCCGACGCTTGCGTAGCCGCCTGGTGGCGGCGGATTGAGCGGGTCGATCACGAGCACGGCGATCTCGCGGCGGTGGAAGGCATTCAATTGGTCGATGGTGATCTCGGAGGTGACGAAGATGATGCCGCTCCGCCCGGACTCCTTCATGCGTTCGGCCCACTCGTCGTGATCCACTCGCGACAGCTTGTCCGGCGTGTAGCTGCTCACGACGACATCGACATCCACATCGACCGCGAAATCGAGGATGCCGCGGAGGATCTCCATCGAGTAGGCCCCGTCGTGCACTCCGATAACCAGATCGATCATCGCCGGGCCGGTCGACCGCGTGCGGCGTTGCATCGGAGACCGGTAGCCGAGTTCGTCGAGCGCAGCCTGGACGCGGAGGCGGGTGGCGTCGGCCACGTCGTCGCGACCGTTGATCACCTTGGAGACGGTGGGTGCCGATACGCCGGCAAGCGCAGCGACGGTCGCCAGAATGGGTTTTGATCGGTGGGTCGTGGGCATGAGTGTTCGATTCGCTGGTCGGGTTGGTCCCGAAATATTTCGGGAACTCCAGAATGTCCCATCCTGCTGTGCGCCGCAATGCCGCCACGCCGGGTTTCCTTGACTCTTTTGTTGCGTGTGGCTACATTGAGGTGCATTCGTAGAAATAGTTGCGAAATCTATCGAAGCTCTTCTTGCGCTGTCGAGGCAGACAGCATCCGGTCCTTTTATCAATGGAGATAGAAAATGGAAACCAAGGCCACCCCCTCGCGTCGCACGTTCATTTCACTCGCGATTGCCGCACCGCTCCTTACCTGGGGTCTGACGTCCTGTGGCACCACCGGTCCCGGTGGTGCAGCAGCAGCCGGCACCGCTTCGATGTGGGCGCTCTCCGGAGATCCGAATGAGACGATCCGCAAGAACTCGGTCGACGCGTTCAACAAGAAGAACCCGGACGCGAAGCTTTCGGTGACGTTCTTCCAGAACGACGCGTACAAAACCAAGATCAAGACAGCGATCGGCGCCGGACAGGCACCGACCATGATCTACGGCTGGGGCGGCGGAACGCTCAAGTCCTACGCCGACGCCGGTCAGGTCGACGACCTGACGAGTTGGCTCGAGGAGAATCCGGACGTCAAGGACCGCCTCTTCGCCGGTGCCTTTGGTGCCGCGACCATCGATGGCAAGATCTTCGCGATTCCGATCCAGGCCGTGCAACCGATCGTCTTCTACTACAACAAGGAACTCTTCGAGCAGGCGAAGGTCGAACCGCCGGAGACCTGGTCCGATGTTATGAGCCTCGTCCAGACCTTCAACGACCGCGGCGTCGCCCCGTTCTCGCTCGGCGGCCAGTCCCGCTGGACCTCGATGATGTGGCTGCAGTACATGTTCGACCGCGTCGGCGGCCCCGAAGTTTTCACCGATATCTTCAACGGGAAAGCGGATGCCTGGTCGCACCCCGCCGCCATTGAGGCACTGACCAAAATCCAGGAGCTCGTCAAGGCGAACGGATTCATCAAGGGGTTCAACACGATCACCGCGGACAGCAACGCCGACCAGGCACTGCTCTACACCGGTAAGGCCGCGATGATGCTGCACGGTTCGTGGACCTACGGCGGAATGAAAAACGACGGTGCCGGCTTCGTGCAGGACGGCAAGCTCGGATGGGTTCCTTTCCCCACCGTCGAGGGTGGCGTCGGCGACCCGAAAAACGCCGTCGGCAACCCGTGCAACTACCTTTCAATCTCGTCGAAAGCGTCGGACGAGGAGAAGGCGACCGCAAAGAAGTACTTCACCGAGTCGCTCTCGAACGACGAGGAAGTCGCAGCGTTCATCGAGACCGGCGCTGTGCCCGTCGTCAATGGGATCGAGGACCAGATCAAGGAAACTCCCGACAGCGATTTCCTCGGCCACGTCTATGAACTGGGCGCGAACGCGCCCGCGTTCCAGCAGTCGTGGGACCAGGCGCTCAACCCGACCGCCGCCGAAGCGCTGCTGAACAACATCGACCAGCTCTTCGTTCTCTCGATCACGCCCGAGCAATTCGCGTCGAACATGAACGAGACCCTCGGCACATGACGATAGCCGCTGCCAGGCGGGTCTCCGGGGAGCAGACGACGCCGACCGAGTCCGGGAAGACCGGTCGGATCGCGTGGCTCGTCATCCCTGCTCTCGTCTTCTTCATTGCGTTCGCCGTGATCCCTCTCGCCGGAGTGCTGATTCTCAGCTTCACGAACTGGGACGGCATCGGTGCGATTACGCCTGCGGGGTTTGCAAACTGGGCGTCGGTCCTTGTCGACCCGGACATGTTCCACGCACTCGGCCTCACCCTGCTGGTCATGGTGCTGTCGTGGCTCGTGCAGACCCCGTTGAGCCTCCTGCTCGGGGTCTTCACCGCTGGTACCCAGAAGTACCGAGCGATCCTTGCGGTTCTCTACTTTCTGCCGCTCCTGCTGTCCTCCGCGGCCATCGCCGTTGCCTACAAGGCGCTGCTCGACCCCAACTTCGGCCTCGGGGCCGGCCTCGGCCTGCCCTTCCTGTCGCAGGACTGGCTCGGTAATCCGCAACTCGCCTTCGGTGTGGTCATCTTCGTCATCGCGTGGCAGTTCATCCCCTTCCACACCCTCATCTACCAGGGCGGCGTTCGCCAGATCCCGCGCTCGATCTATGAAGCCGCGGAGATAGACGGCGCCGGCCGGATCAAGCAGTTCTTCTTCATTACGATCCCGCAACTGAAGTACACGATCATCACGTCTTCGACGCTCATGACGGTTGGAGCCCTCACATACTTCGACCTGATCTTCGTTCTCACAGGAGGCGGGCCTGCGAACGCGACGCGCATCCTGCCGCTCGATATGTACCTGCTCGGGTTCCGGGCAAACCTCATGGGGCCGGCGAGCGTCATCGCCGTCATCCTCGTCGCCATCGGACTCGCCCTCGCGCTGTTCCTTCAGCGGCTCGGCGGTAAAGACAACAACAGCTCGCAGCTCGAAGGGATGTGATCATGACCGCGACCACCGATGCGACGTCCACGACAGTGGCGACCGCGCCAACGGCATCCGCCCGATCGAGACACGGGCTCCGCAAGCTAAACCTGCCCGGCGGCCTCGCAGGCTGGATCTGGCTGGCGATCATCATCATCCCGATCTATTACGTCGTCATCACGAGCCTCAAGACACAGGCAGGGTACTTCGGGCAGAACCCGCTCGCACCGCCACTCCAACCCACCCTCGAGAACTACGTGATGGTGCTCGAGGCGGATTTCGCCCGGTACTTCCTCAACAGCGCCATCATCACGATCGGTGCCGTCGTGCCGACACTGGCCGTGTCGTTCATGGCCGCATTCGCCATCGTTCGCGGAAACGGAAGATTCCTCAGGGGAGTGAACTGGCTGTTCCTGATGGGGCTCGCCATTCCGCTGCAGGCAACGATCATCCCGGTGTACCTCATCATCATCAGGCTGAGCCTTTATGACAGCCTGCTAGCGATCATCCTTCCGTCGATTGCTTTCGCCATCCCGCTGAGTGTGCTCATCCTGTCGAACTTCATCCGCGACGTTCCGAACGAATTGTTCGAATCCATGCGGCTCGACGGCTGCAGCGAGTGGCAGACTTTGTGGAGACTGGCTCTTCCCTTGACCAAACCGGCCATCGTCACCGTGGCAATCTACAACGGTCTGGGGGTGTGGAACGGCTTCCTGCTCCCGCTCGTGCTGACCCAGAGTCCCGACCTCCGTGTGCTCCCTCTCGCCCTCTGGACCTTCCAGGGCGAGTTCAGCGTCAACATTCCCGCCGTACTCGCGTGCGTCGTGTTGACAACCCTGCCTATCCTTGTCCTCTACATCATCGGTCGCCGCCAGCTCCTTGCTGGACTCACCGCCGGCTTCAGTAAATAACACTCACGAAGGAACCATCTATGACAAACGCCCGCACCGCCCTCGTGGTCCGAGGAGGCTGGGACGGCCATCAGCCCGTCGAAGCCACCAACCTCTTTCTGCCTTTCCTCGAAGCCTCTGGCTTCGAAGTGCGGGTCGAAGAAAGCCCGGCCGTTTACGCCGACGCGGACTACATGGCAACCGTCGACCTCATCGTGCAGTGCAACACCATGAACACGATCGAAAAGGACGAGTTCGCGGGCTTGCGTACCGCCATCGAGGCGGGAACCGGCATGGCGGGGTGGCACGGCGGTATTGCCGACTCGTACCGCAACAACTCCGACTACCTGCACCTCATCGGCGGGCAGTTCGCCTGCCACCCCGGAAAACACCCCGACGAGCGCATCGGTGATGCCTCGGACAACTACATCGACTACCGGGTCGAGATGACGGATGCCGCGGCAAGCCACCCCATCACCGAGGGAATCTCCGATTTCGATCTGACCACCGAGCAGTACTGGGTGCTCAGCGACGACTACATCGACGTGCTCGCCACGACGACCCTTCCTGCGCGGGAATGGGACGCGTGGACTCGTCCCGTCGTCTCGCCCGCGATCTGGACACGACAGTGGGGCAAGGGCAAGATCTTCGTCGCGACGCCTGGCCACTCGGTTGAGGTCCTTCAGGACGAGAACGTCCGCACCATCATCGAAAGGGGCATGCTGTGGGCGAGCCGCTGAACCCCCTGAACGTCGGAATCGTCGGCTGCGGCCACATCATCGGCGCCTACCTCGAGACGTTCCCGAGGCTCGACGCTGTACGGCTCGTTGCCGTCGCCGACCTCGACCGGTCACGCGCTGATGCCGTCGCGGCCGAGCACCCCGGTGTCCGCTCGCTGAGCGTGGACGAACTGATGGCGGACGACGAGGTTCAGCTCGTGCTGAACCTCACCATCCCCGCGGCGCACGCCCCGATCGCGCTGCAGGCCCTTGCCGCCGGCAAGATCGTCTATGGCGAAAAGCCCCTGGCCGCCAACTCCGAGCAGGCGGCAACGGTTCTCGCGGCTGCAGCAGAAGCGGGCATCACCGTTGGCTGCGCCCCGGACACCGTTCTGGGAACAGGCACCCAGACCGCTCGCCGAGCCATCGACGACGGACTGATCGGCCGCCCGATCTCGGCGACCGCCACGATGATGACGCCAGGGCATGAACGCTGGCACCCCAACCCGGACTTCTACTACGTGCCTGGCGGTGGCCCACTGCTCGACATGGGCCCGTACTACGTCTCGGCGCTCATCACACTGCTCGGCCCCGTGGCATCCGTCATCGGAGCGGCCAGCCACACGAGGACGAGCCGCACGATCGGCTCCGGCCCGCGGGAGGGCGAAGTCATCCCGGTGACGACGGACACCCACGTCACCGGCGTGCTCGTGCACGAGTCAGGTGCCCTGTCGACCCTCGTCATGAGCTTCGACGCCGTCGCCACCCAGGCCGCGAATATCGAGATCCACGGCGAGACCGGTTCGCTCATCGTCCCCGACCCGAATCGCTTCGACGGAGACGTGAAATTGCGCTCGCTCGGGTCGACGGACTGGGAGATCCTTCCGGTCTCGGCAGGCTACGTCGACGCAAGCCGCGGGATCGGGCTCCAGGACCTCGCCCTCACCGAGACGGATGCCGAACCGCGCGCGAGTGGGCGGCTCGCCTATCACGCGCTCGACGTCATGGAGTCGGTGCTGAAGTCCGCTCACTCCGGTCAGTCGGTGACGATCGAAAGCACCTGCGAGCGGCCGGCAGCGGTCCCGCTGACCGAGTTGAGCGTGCGGGCCTAGCCGCGCAACGCCGCCTTCTGGCTGCGCCACAACGCGTACTGCGCCCACGGATCGTCGATCCCGGCGCGCAGGACGTCGATGTGGGCGAGGATCTCCGGGTGAGGCGCGAACCACTCGGACGTGCCGAGCCGGTAGGCGGCAAACTGCCGGTGCCGCCTCCGCTCGGTGAGCCGGTTGCCTGGTTCGAACGCGAGAACTTCGTCGTGTCGGATGCCGGCGAACCGCTGGCGAGGATTCGCCGACGTTCCAATCTTGATCCGGTCGCCGAACCGCAGGTAGTAGACGACGTCGAGTCGTGGGTCGACGGTTTCGCCGTCAGGTGCATCGCCGACTCGCCATTCGCACACCGCGCACAACCAGCCGGAGGGGTACCGCACCCCGAGCCGCGACCCGCAGGCGACGCACGGTGACGGAAGCAGGTCCGTCGTGCCGGACGTCTGGGCGACCCAGTCGTGGGCGACCTCGAAGTGGGCGCCACACAGGTCGAGCGGAGCACCTGGCTCGACGTGCTCGCCGCAGCCCTCACCGTCTGGCGAAGTCGCAACACACCGTCGGTCGGTCATCATCCGTCACCTCGTCCGTGTGCGCGACAGTCAGACACGGATGTCACCGAACGTCTCGAGTGGGACCCAGCCCTCCGCCCGCGGACGGATGCCCTGCACGCGCTCGAGTCTGTCGGCAGCAACCAACCCGCCGAAGTCGAGACCCGTTGCCTCCTCGAGGTCCCTCACGGGCACCTGGAACGTGCGGAACGGACCGAGGGGCGGCGGAGCATCCGTCGATCGCGCCCTGAGTCGCGCCTCGGTGAGGTCGATCTCATCGAGTTGCGGGCTCTGGTCGAGGAGGTAGGCGGTGGACGCGAGTGTCGGAGCGTCGCCCGGAGTGGTCCACGCGGCGACCTTCCAGAATGCCCGAGGGATGCCGATACCGCGGTAAACCGGGTCGTCGTCGGCGAGCACGGAACCGGTGAACACGTCGAGTCGCTGCTCAGTGGCGTCGGCGTAGCCGAGGAGGTAGTCCTCGAGGCCGAGCCAGAGCTCTTTGGACTGGTTGAACTGGGCGGCCTGTGGAGCGGCGTTGGTATAGGCGAAGGTGTCACGGTTCGCCCGGGCGGCCTCGACCGGTGCTCCCCACACCGGATCGCGCCGACGCACGAGGTGCCCGCGGTCGAGGTCATTCCGGCGGTAGAGCTCAGGGCCCGCCTGCTCGTTCTCGGCGACACGGGAGTCGAGGTGCCAGTCGTCGCCGCGCGGAACATCCACAAGTGATGTTCCGTCGATGTTCACGGCAGTGGCCGCGGCCAGCCTTCTGCCGGTGTCGAGCAGAACAGTGAAGTGCGTGTAGTCGAGTTCCATCACCGCGCGAGCCGTTCGGGGGAGTGGGACCGCGATCGCGAGGAAGTCAGGGTTGTAACCGTCGGCAGGCGTGGTGTTCGGCATGACCCCAGCTAAGCACCGGCATCCGACAGCCGCACCTGTCCGGGCGACGACCCGTTCATCCGTTGCGGTCGAAATCACCCGGCGTACCGGGTGCGTGCGTCCGAATTGAGTGATCAGACGATCCTGAGGGCGCCGGACGGGACCTTGCCGCATCCCGCCATGCACGTTCGATGCGCCGGGGAAAGGGGGTGACTTAACGCGTTCGCCGCCCTAGCCTTCGAGCAGAAGCGGTCGGTCGAGCCAGACGCCCGCGCAAAGGGGGATGTCATGAGTTACGCGACGTCGATGCTTCGGGCTGATCCGCGCAGCAGTGAACTGGGTGATCCGTCGGCGCTGGCCGACTGCATCGAGGCCTGCCTCGAGTGTTCCCAGGCCTGCACGTCCTGCGCCGAATCGTGCCTGAGCGAGCCCGAGGTCGCGGCGCTCAGCGACTGCATCCGGCTCGCCCTTGATTGCGCCGACGTGAGCAGCGCCGCCGCCAAAGTTCTGTCGCGGCACTCTCGGTACGACGGCAACCTTCGCCGGGCGCTTCTCGCTGCGACGCGGGCGGCCAGCAGCCTCGCGGCTGAGGCATGCGAGGCTGACGCGGAAGGTTATGCCCACTGCCGGGTCTGCGCTGAAGCCTGCCGCCGCTGCGAGGCCGCGTGCGTCCGGCTCCTCGAGAGCCTCTGACGCCGTTATTCGACCCGCACCTCCTCCGGCGACTTGTCAGGCCGCCAGCCGCGCCACGAGGAGTGCCGGAGCGAGCCAGCACTCGTCCACTCCATGAAGGTAACCTCGCCGACCAGCTCAGGCTCGATCCAGTGCACGTGCAGCAACTCGTCGCGCGGAGCGTCATGCACCGGCGGTTTCTCGCGGGCCATCGACCGGAATCGCGTCACCAGGGACCTGCGTTCAGCGTCGGAGAAACCCGTACCGACGCGTCCTGCGTACCGGATGCCGGCGGCATCCGGTATCCCGAGGACGAGCGACCCGATCCCGCCCGCGGCGCTGCCTCCGCCGGCGCGCCAGCCCACCACGACCACTTCCTGCATGCGCTGATGCTTGAGCTTGATCCAGGCGCGCGAGCGTTTGCCCTCGGTGTATCGACTGTCGCGTTCCTTCGCGATGACGCCCTCGAGGCCGAGCGAGGTACTCGAAGCAAGAGCGGCCTCGATGTCACCGTCGAATTCCTCCGAAACCTGAACTGGTCCTGTGGGCACGACGCTCGCCCGCAACGCCGCACGGCGCACGTCGTACTCGTCGGCGGTGATGTCGTGCCCCTCGAGTTCCAGCAGGTCGAACAGCATGAGTTCGATGCTTGCTGACCGTGCCGCGGATTCGTCCTCGGTCAACCCGGCCCGGGACTGGAGAAATCCGAAATTCGGTCGACCTTTACGGTCCAGCGCGACGACCTCCCCGTCGAGCACGACGGAGGCAGGCTTCACCGCCTCCCTGATGGGCTTCAGCAATTCGGGGAACGTCGCAGTGAGGTCTTTACCCGAGCGGCTCTTCAGCCACACCTCGTCTCCGTCGACGTAGATGACGGCCCGGTAGCCGTCCCATTTCATCTCCAGTGCCCAGTCCGCATCGGGGTCGAGGTCGGATGCCGTCCCGGCCGTTGCGAGCATCGGGGCGCGGAGCGGTCGGGAGAGCGGTGCAACGTCATCCGGAGCGTCGGCGGCGAGGGCGGCGGGCGCCGGCGATCGCCGTTTCGAAGGGGTCTTCTTCTTGCGGTCCGGATCCATCAGGTGAATCAGCCAGTTGTTCTCGGCACCGGGGCGACTCGTATGGATGAGGGCGTATTTGCGCGGTTTGCCGCCGAGTCCGCCATCCGGCTGACCGGTCAGGGTGGCGATGACCTCCTTGCCCTCGCGCCATTTCTCCAGCTCGAATGTGCCCGCATCCCAGATCTTCACATCCCCGGCGCCGTACTCGCCTTTCGGGATCACGCCCTCGAACGTGCCATATTCCAGTGGGTGGTCCTCCGTCTGAACGGCGAGGTGGTTCTCGTCACTGTCCAGCGGTGGTCCTTTCGGGACCGCCCAGGAGACCAGCACGCCCTCATGTTCGAGGCGGAAGTCATAGTGCAGCCGTCGGGCATGGTGTTCCTGGATCACGAAGGAGTTCCCGCTCGACGGGCGCGCCGCGGCATCCGGAACCGGCTCAGGCGTCTTCGACCCGTCCCGCATGCTTCGGTATTTCGCGAGCCGGTCGCGAGATTCCGGGGTCGCATCGAAGCTGGCGAGATGCTCGGGGGTTGGCTCGAGGCCGGCATCACGAGACACGAGAAGGGGCGCAAGCAGGTCACCATGCTCCCTGACACGGTCGAGTACCTCCTCGAAGTCAAGCTGTTCGAGATCCGGGTCGTCGAGCTCTTCCCACGTGCGAGGGGCCGCGACCATCGGGGTCAGCCGGCCCCGCAGAGAGTACGGGGCGATCGTCGTCTTGGCCTGGTTGTTCTGGCTCCAGTCGACGAGGACCTTTCCCGTGCGCAGCGACTTCTTCATGTCGCTGACGACGAGGTCCTTGTGGTCGGCCTCGAGAGCACGCGCCAGTTCGTGCGCTACCGCTGACACCTGGTCGGAACTCCACCGCCCGTCGAGGGGGGCGTACAGGTGGATGCCTTTGCTCCCGCTCGTCACTGGCAGCGGTTCGAGGTCCATGTCGACGAGGATGTCACGGGCGAGCCGGGCGACGTCGGCGCAATCCGAGAGGGTGACCCCGGGGCCCGGGTCCAGGTCGAGCACGAGCCGGTCCGGTTTGCGACGACCGCCGGTGCGTTCAAACTGCCACTGGGGAACGTGGATCTCCAGGGCAGACATCTGGGCCAGCCAGGCGAGTGTTGCCCGGTCGTTGACGAGGGGATATTCGTTGGGTCCGCTGCTGTGCTCAATGGAGCGTCGGGCCACCCATCCCGGCGCCGATTCATCCAGATTCTTCTGGTAGAAAACCTCGCCCGGATGCCGCGCGGTTCCGACTCCATGAACCCACCGTTTGCGTGTCGCCGGGCGGTTCGCCGTGTACGGAACCATCACGTCGGCGATCTCGGCGTAATACCGCAGGACATCGGCTTTGGTGGTGCCCGTCTCCGGGTACATCACCTTGTCGAGATTAGTGACGGCGATCCGCCTGCCGTCGACGTCGACCATTTGCCTGCCGTTTCCGCGCGCTGCCACGATTACACCGGCTCGGGGGTCGGGGGATAGGTGATCGACAGTCCGTCGACGGACGCGAACCGCGTGAGCGTGTGCGGCTTGGCAGACGTTGCACTGAAAATGTCGCTGACCTCGATACCGCGCACGAGCAAGGCATCGCCGACGAGCGAACGGTGGCAGCGCCACGGCACTGCTTCCGCACACATGATGGCGACGCTCCTCTCGTCGGCAAGCGTCAGCAGCTCATCGATCCCGTGGGTGAAGGCATCCGTCTGCATGTAGTCCGCGTAGCCGCGGAATGACGTGTTGCGCCAGCCCATGTTCACGGACTCCGCCGTGGTGTGCCGAAGCCCGCCGAGTGCTGAAAGGCGCCGGTAGCCAATGCCGAATGTGGGCAGGCTCTTCGCCATCGCGTCCTCACCGAATTGAGGGTTGTGCCTGGACTTGGGGATCGTGCGGATATCCACCACCTGCGTCACGCCGTGGGCGTCGAGAATTCCGGCGAATTCTTTGATCGGGTGGGTCGAGTGCCCCACGGTGAATATCCGGGTCATGCCGGGCAGCGTATCGCCGTTCCGGAACGTGCTCAAGGCGTGGACAAGCCGGTCTGGCCGGGTCGCCGACCGCGCGACGGGCGGATGCTACGCAGCGGCAATGCAGGATCGGTCTCGGTGAACACCGCCCGGGTGTCGTCGAGCCACGCCAGTGCAGCTGATGCCCAGTGGCGGCGGGCTGAAGCAATCCGGTCGGAAGCGGGCGCCGCATCTGCCTCGGCACGCGCCGCCTGCCAGTTCGACAAGTGCCGGTCGAGGAGCGCCGACCAGTCGGTTCCCGGGATGCTCGACCCGAGAAGAACCTGGTCGAGGAAATCGGTCCACGCGCGAGGGTCGGCGTCGGACGGGCGTTCCAGCCAGGCGGCGACGGCTTCTTTCCCCGCCGGAGTGAGGCTGTACAGGGGCAGGTTGTCGTCGGTCGTCGTGCCGGTCGCAACCAGCCCGTCGCGTCGAAGGCGCTCCAGGGTGCTGTAGACCTGGCCGACGTTGAGGTCGGAGCGGTGCGGGGCCCGTGCCGCGATTTCATCGCGAAGTGCGAGACCGTAGCCCGAACCGAGCGAGAGAATCGCGAGAATGCCGTCCCGAACCGCCATGCCGCCTCCTGAACTCGCCTGCGTTCACTATACCGGGTATACGTCAATGCGGTGTGGCGGGTCTGCGGGCTCTTTACCACAACTCGAATCACATCGTTGTGATTTCGCGTGGGACTACGGCATAATTACTGCAACGGCACTGTGCCGACAATTTCATACGATGCCGCGAAATCCGCGCATCTCCATGGTCGTTGGGGAAGACGTACCACAGGAGATGGAGGAGAACATGGTGGCATCTGTTGCACGAGGGGTAATTTTGGTTCACTCCTCACCGCGCGCGCTCTGCCCGCACGTTGAGTGGGCAGCTGGTCGCGCTCTTGGTCGTGCCGTGAACTTCGCCTGGGAGGACCAGCCGGTCCTCAAAGGGGCTCAGCGCGCCGAGTTCTACTGGGAGGGCTACCAGGGGATGGGCGCCGCCCTGGCCTCCGCACTGCACGGATGGGAACACCTCCGTTTCGAAGTGACTGAAGATGCGACGCCCGCCTCCGACGGTGGCCGCTGGCTGCACACTCCCGATCTCGGCATCTTCTTCGCCCAGACCGACACGGCCGGCAACGTCGTCATTCCCGAGGACCGGGTGCGCTACGCCATGGAAGTGGCTGGCGCGAATGCGGACGAACTCCACCGCGAACTGCGAATCGCCCTCGGTCAGGCCTGGGACGACGAGCTCGAGCCGTTCCGTCATGCCTCCGATGACTCGTCCGTTATCTGGCTGCACAAGGTGGGCTGACACGACGACGTCCCAGCTGCAGGATCCACGTGTGTGGCCCGAGGCGCTCCGGTTGGTGATTTCCCGGTCGGTTCGTCGGTGAAACAGCGTTGATCCTGTGAACAGAAGAACCCCCGACGGATGCTCCGCCGGGGGTTCTGTCGTTCTACTCAGGCTCTCGTGCCTAGTAGCTCCGGAATGCGACGACCGCGTTGTGGCCACCGAACCCGAAGGAGTTGCTGATGGCGAGGAGGTCGCCCGAGCCGAGATCCCGCGGAGAGGTGACCACGTCGAGCGGGATCGCAGGGTCCTGCTCGGTGAGGTTGATCGTCGGGGGAGCCGTCCGGTTGTGGAGCGCGAGGATGGTGAAGATCGCCTCGAGTGCGCCTGTGCCTCCCAGCAGGTGACCGGTGGACGCCTTCGTCGCCGACACGGCGATGTTCGGCAGGTGGTCGCCGAACACCCGCAGAAGCGCGTTGTATTCGGCGATGTCGCCGACAGGAGTACTCGTAGCGTGCGCGTTGATGTGGTTCACGTCTGTGACGCTCGCCCCTGCCGCGTCGATCGCCGCGAGCATGGCACGGGCAGCCGCTGAACCCTCGGGGTCCGGCGCGGTGATGTGGTACGAGTCACTGGTGACGGAGCCGCCGGCGAGTTCGGCGTAGATCCGGGCGCCACGGGCGAGGGCGTGTTCTTCGGTCTCGAGAACGACGGATGCCGCGCCCTCACCGAGCACGAATCCGTCGCGTGAGACGTCGTAGGGGCGGGATGCCGTCTCCGGGGAGTCGTTACGACGCGACAGTGCCTGCATGGCCGCGAAGGATGCGATGGGGAGCGGGTGAACTACGGCTTCGGTTCCGCCGGCGATGACGACGTCGGCCAGCCCTGCCTGCAGGTGTTCGTAGGCATTCGCGATGGCCTCGGTGCTTGATGCGCAGGCCGAGACATCCGTGCGGGAGTATGCCCGCGAGGGGATGGACATGCTGATCGCCGCGGACGCGGCGTTGGGCATGAGCATGGGAATCGTCATGGGAAGAACGCGACGAGGCCCCTTGGCTTTGAGTGTGTCCCAGGCGTCGAGGAGGGTCCACAGCCCACCGATGCCGGTGGAGTAGTCGACTCCGACGCGGAGAGGGTCGACGTCGGGTGAGCCGGCGTCAGCCCAGGCTTCACGCGCCGAGACGAGGGCGAACTGGCTCGACGGGTCGAGGCGCTTGACCTCCTGGCGTTCGAGAACCTCGGACGGGCGAACCTTGGCTTCACCGGCGAAAGTCACGGGAAGGTTGTGTTCGGCGACCCACTCGTGTTCGAGGGCGCGGATGCCGGACTCGCCTGCGAGGAGAGCACTCCACGATTCCGGTGCCGTTCCTCCGAGGGGGGAGCTGGCGCCGATGCCGGTGACGACGATCTTCTTGGTCATGGGAACTCTCCTGGTGCTTGGTCAGCGATACGAAGGAAACAGCGTCCGCGATGCACGAAGACCGGGCCGGGCGTTCGCTCGCCCCGGTCTTCCGTGCATCACTGCAAAGGGTTTAGGCCTGCGCCTTGACGATGAAGTCGACGGCGTCGCCAACGGTCTTGAGGTTCTTGACCTCTTCGTCGGGGATCTTGACGTCGAACTTCTCTTCAGCGTTGACGACGATCGTCATCATCGAGATGGAGTCGATGTCGAGGTCGTCCGTGAAGGACTTGTCGAGCTCGACGGTGTCGGCGGCGATTCCGGTCTCGTCGTTGACGAGTTCAGCCAGACCGGCGAGGACTTCTTCGGTGGACAGTGCCATGGTGTTTCTCCTTGAGTATCGATTGACCGTGCAACAGTCTATGGGGGTGGCAGCACGAGGAACCCGCGCTGTTGAGCGGGATTTAGGGCAGGACGACGACCTGGGCGGCGAAAACGAGGCCCGCGCCGAAGCCGATCTGCAGGGCAAGACCTCCGCTGAGCTCCGGGTGTTCCTCGAGAAGGCGATGTGCAGCGAGCGGGATCGACGCGGCAGAGGTGTTGCCTGTCGTCTCGATGTCGCGCCCGATGGCGACGGTGTCGGGGAGCTTGAGCTGCTTGGCGAACTCATCGATGATGCGCATGTTCGCCTGGTGCGGGATGAACGCTGCGAGCTGGTCGGCGGTGATGCCTGCGGCCTCGAGTGCCTGCTTGGCGACCTTGGCCATGTCCCAGACGGCCCAGCGGAAGACCGTCTGGCCCTCCTGCCGCAGGGTCGGCCATTCGGCTTCGCCCCGGCGGTATTGCTGCAGGGTGGCGTTCATGCCGACGGCCCCGGCCTTCGACCCGTCAGAACCCCACACCGTTGGTGCGATCCCGGGGAAGTCGCTGGGACCCACAACAGCAGCGCCGGCGCCGTCTCCGAGGAGGAATGAGATCGAACGGTCGGCGGGGTCGACGACATCCGAGAGCTTTTCGGCGCCGACGACGAGAACGTAGCGTGCGGCACCCGAGCGGATCAGCGCGTCAGCCTGGGCTATAGCGTACGGGTAACCGGCGCAGGCGGCGTTCACGTCATACGCGGCGGCCGGATTCGACCCGACCCGGTCGGCGACGACGGCGGCCATGGACGGCGTCTGCTGGGTGTTCGAGATCGTTGCGATGATGACGGCGTCGATCTTGTCCGCGTCGACGCCGGAGACCCGGATCGCTTCGACAGCAGCGTCCGTCGCGAGGTCCGTTGCCGACAGGTCCTGGCTCGCGCGGGTGCGGGTGATGATGCCCGTGCGCTGGCGGATCCACTCGTCTGACGAGTCGATGGGGCCGATGAGGTCATCGTTGGGGACAGAGAGGTCCCCTCGCGCCGCGCCGAATCCGAGGATGCGGGTGAAGGCGGGGCCCTGGGACTGCCGGAGGGTGGGTGTGGTCAAGGCGTCTCTCTCGTTGCGGTGATGTGTCGGGAAGAAGAGTGTCAGGCTGCGAGCAGGTCGAGGGCGGACTGGAGATCGTCAGGGGACTTGATGCCGACGGCAGGGATTCCCTTGAGACCGCGACGGGCGAGTCCAGTGAGGGCACCGGCCGGTGCGAGTTCGATGATTCCGGTGACGCCGGCGTCGAGCATTCCGGCCATGGTCAAATCCCAGCGGACCGGTGACGCCACCTGCTGCACGAGGAGTTCGACGAACCGGTCGCCGGATTCGATTCGCGAGCCGTCGGCGTTGGTCCACAGCGGACGCGCTGGGTCGGATGCCGTGACCGACTGGGCGGTCGACGCCAGCTCGATACGGGCATCAGCCATGTACCGCGTGTGGAAAGCTCCGGCGACCTGCAGGGGTACTACCCGGGTTCCTGCGAGGGGGGTGGCGGCGAGTTCGGCGAGGGACGCGAGTTCTCCGGCGACGACCGTCTGTCCTCCGCCGTTGAAATTGGCGGGTTCGAGCCCCAGGTCATCGAGCCGGGCGAGGAGGGCGTCGGCGTCTCCGCCGAGCACAGCGCTCATGCCCGTTGGCACGGCGGCTGCTGCGGTCGCCATGGCGGTGGCGCGAGCGGCGACGAATCGCATCGCTGCCGTGTCGCTGAGGACGCCGGCCCCGACGGCCGCAGTGATCTCACCGACGCTGTGGCCGGCGATGCCGACCGAGTGGGGGATGCTCCCGAGTGCCCGAAGCGTCACGAGGCCCGCTGCGACGATGAGCGGCTGGGCGATGCGGGTGTCGCGGATGGTGTCGGCGTCCGACTCGGTGCCGTGGCGGATGAGGTCGAGGCCGGCTTCGTCGGAGTATCGCTCAAGCAGTTCCCGGTTTGCCGGGTCGTCCAGCCACGGGGAGAGGAATCCGGGCGTCTGCGAGCCCTGACCTGGGCATACGAGAACAATCACCGTACCAGTCTGCCAATCGTCGCGAAGATCGAGGTGTTGATCGCGTCACAAGAATCACCGGAACCCTTGTGCATGTCCCACATAGCGTGGGAACGGATGCCGCTCAGCGGCGCCGCTTGACGGCATCCGGTTCGGCGATCGAGCCGAGGATCAGCGCCGACTGGAGGATGAGCGCTTCGCGCGCTCCCGTCGCATCCCAGCCGATGACGTCGGACACCCTCTTGAGGCGATACCGGACCGTGTTGGGGTGCACGAAGAGTTCGCGTGCCGTTGCCTCGAGCGAACGTCCGTTGTCGAGGTAGCACCACAGGGTGGTGACGAGCTCGGTGGAGTGCGCCTGGAGGGGTTTGTAGATGCGCTCGATGAGCGTCGTGCGGGCGAGCGAGTCGCCGGCGAGGGCGCGCTCGGGCAAGAGATCGTCGGCCTGGACGGGGCGTGGTGCGTGGCGCCAGGCGCGGGCGACGGCAAAACCGGCGAGTGCAGCACGTGCGCTTCGCGAGGCTTCAACGAGGGTCGGGACGGCGTGACCGAGCACGAGGTGACCGGAACCGAAGCCGGGTTCCAGCTGGCTGGCGATCTCGACGAAGCTGAGTGACGCGGCGGTGCCGATCTCGTCATCATCGACTCCGTGGGACGTCTCAGCCCTGCCGATCACCAGAACGAGCCGGCCACCCTGCACTCCGATGAGAACATCTGCGGCCATGTGCCGAGCGGTTCGGCGCAACTGGTCCACGTCGAGCTGCGGAGGCGTCGTGCCGACGAGGACCGCGACTTCTCCGTGTCCGTGCCAGCCGAGTGCCGCGATCCTGCTGGGCAACTCGTCGTCGGCTTCACCGGAGAGGATGGAGTCGACAACGAGCGCTTCGAGCCGCGCGTCCCAGAGGCCGCGGGCCTCGGCTGCACGGGCGTAGACATCGGCAGCGGCGAACGCGATTTCCCGTGAGTACAGCAGGATGCTTTCACGCAGGTCCTCGGCGCCGCCGTCCTTGATCCTCGCTTCGACGACCTCGACGGTGACGCGGATGAGCTGCAGCGTCTGCTGCAGACTCACTGATCGCAAGAGTTCCCGCGGGGCAGCACCGAAGACGTCCGCCGCAATCCACGGCGTCGACTTGGGGTCGTCGAACCACGCAATGAACGAGCTGATACCGGCTTGCGCGACCAGCCCGACCGCGGACCGCCGCCCCGGCGGCATTTCTGCATACCAGGGCAGCGTGTCTTCGAGCTTTTTCAGAGTCGTCGTTGCGAGCTCGCCGGAGAGCCGGCGGAGCCATGCGAGCGTTTCTGCTTTGGATCGCGGCACGAGCGGGGAGCTGATGGTCTAGCTCTCGCCACCGGCGTTGCCGGTGGTCCCCGCGTTGACGTCGTTCAGCTTGTACTTCTCGATCGCCTGGGCAGGCACTGAACGGTCGATCTCGCCACGGTCCGCGAGGAGCTCGAGAGTCCTCACGACCATCGACGGGCCGTCGATCTTGAAGTACCGGCGCGCGGCGGCACGAGTGTCCGAGAAACCGAAGTCATCGGCGCCGAGTGAGGCGAAGTCTCCGGGGACGAACTGGCGGATCGAGTCGGGGACCGCGTGCATGAAGTCGGAGACGGCAACGAACGGACCGTCCGCGCCCTGGAGCTTCGACGTGACGTACGGGACCTTCTTCTCGGCATCCGGGTTGAGGAAGTTGTGTTCCTCGGCGATGATGCCGTCGCGACGAAGCTCGGTCCATGAGGTGACCGACCAGACGTCCGCCGAAACACCCCAGTCCTTCTCGAGGAGTTCCTGGGCTTCGAGTGCCCACGGCACAGCGACGCCGGATGCCAGCAGCTGGGCCTTGGGGCCGTCGGCTGCGGAGTCCTTGAGCTTGTAGATACCGCGGACGAGTCCGTCGACGTCGAGGTTCTCCGGTTCAGCGGGCTGAACGATCGGCTCGTTGTAGACGGTGATGTAGTACATCACGTTGGGATCTTCGTGCGTGCCGCCGTACATCCGCTCGAGACCGGTGCGCATGATGTGCCCGATCTCGTATCCGTATGCCGGGTCGTATGTGACCGTTGCCGGGTTCGTCGACGCGAGAAGCGGCGAGTGTCCGTCGGCGTGCTGGAGGCCTTCACCGGTGAGGGTGGTGCGTCCCGCGGTCGCGCCGATGATGAATCCACGCGTCATCTGGTCGCCAGCTGCCCAGAATGCGTCTCCGGTCCGCTGGTATCCGAACATCGAGTAGAAGACATAGATCGGGATGAGCGGCTCGCCGTGGGTGGAGTACGACGTTCCGACGTTCGTGAACGCCGCGGCGCCGCCGGCTTCGTTGATTCCGACGTGGAGGATCTGGCCCTGCGGGCTTTCCTTGTACGCCAGGAGGAGCTCGCGGTCGACCGAGGTGTAGTGCTGGCCGTTCGGGTTGTAGATCTTCGCCGTCGGGAAGAAGGCGTCGATACCGAAGGTGCGGGCCTCGTCCGGGATGATCGGGACGATCCGGTTGCCGAAGTCCTTCGAGCGGATGAGGTCCTTGAGCAGTCGGACGAACGCCATGGTGGTGGCGATCTCCTGCGTGCCAGAACCCTTCTTCGCGATCGCATAAGTGGACTCGTCCGGCAGGTTCAGCTGCGTGTACTTCGAGCGGCGCTCAGGAACGTATCCGCCGAGCGCGCGACGACGTTCGTGGAGGTACTGGATCGCCTCGTCCTGCTCACCCGGGTGGTAATACGGGGGCAGGTACGGGTTCTCTTCGAGCTGCGCGTCGGTGAAGGGGATGCGCATCTCGTCACGGAACGTCTTGAGGTTGTCCAGCGTCATCTTCTTCATCTGGTGGGTCGCGTTGCGCCCCTCAAATGACGGGCCGAGGCCGTAGCCCTTGACCGTCTTCGCCAGGATGACCGTCGGCTGCCCCTTGTGTTCGGATGCCGCCTTGAATGCCGCATAGACCTTGCGGTAGTCGTGGCCGCCTCGCTTGAGGTTCCAGATCTGTTCGTCGGTGTAGTTCTCGACCAGCTTGAGCGTGCGCTCGTCGCGCCCGAAGAAGTGCTCCCGCACGAACGCGCCACTCTCAGCCTTGTAGGTCTGGTAGTCGCCGTCCGGGGTGGCGTTCATCAGGTTGAGCAGGGCACCACTGTTGTCGTTGGCGAGGAGGTCATCCCACTCGCGACCCCAGACGACCTTGATGACGTTCCAGCCAGCACCGCGGAAGAAGCTCTCCAGTTCCTGGATGATCTTGCCGTTGCCACGCACAGGGCCGTCAAGGCGCTGGAGGTTGCAGTTGATGATGAAGTTGAGGTTGTCGAGGCCTTCATTCGCTGCGACCTGCAGCTGACCGCGGCTCTCGACCTCGTCCATTTCGCCGTCACCGAGGAACGCCCAGACCTGCTGGTCGCTCGCGTCCTTGATGCCGCGGTTGGTGAGGTACTTGTTGACCTGCGCCTGGTAGATGGCGTTGATTGGGCCGAGGCCCATCGACACCGTCGGGAACTGCCAGAAGTCCGGCATGAGGCGCGGGTGCGGGTACGACGAAATACCGCTCGGGGCGTGTGACTTCTCCTGGCGGAAGCCGTCGAGTTGGTCCGTCGACATCCGTCCTTCGAGGAAGGCGCGGGCGTAGGTGCCGGGGGAGGCATGGCCCTGGATGAAGATCTGGTCGCCACCGCCCGGGTGGTCGTGGCCGCGGAAGAAGTGGTTGAAACCGACCTCGTAGAGGGCCGCCGAAGAGGCGTAGGTCGAGATGTGCCCTCCGACACCGATCCCGGGGCGCTGGCCGCGGTGCACCGTGACGGCCGCATTCCAGCGGATCCAGGCACGGTAGCGACGCTCGATGTCTTCGTTGCCCGGGAATTCGGGTTCGTTCTCGGGAGCGATGGTGTTGATGTAGTCGGTGGTCGGGACCATCGGCACGCCGAGGTGCAATTCACGCGAGCGCTTGAGGAGGCTCAGCATGATTTCGCGCGCACGGCCGTGGCCGTGGGCTGCGACGAGCTGGTCGAGGGACTCTTGCCACTCGGCGGTCTCTTCCGGGTCCGCGTCGAAGTTGTTCACCGAGTATGGGTCCTGGTCGTTTACAGTCACCGTCGACCTTTCTGTATGGGCAGATCGTGCCTGGTTCTCACGGTGCATATCTGTCGCCGAGGTCAGGGTGTGAACTCCGCTGGCACCACTGATCAGCCTAGCGACTCGTGCGCGCGACAGGCGACATGACCGGCGCTGCTTGGCGCGGGCAACAGCGGGGTTTAGCATGTGGACCTTCCGCGTGACGCGGAATTCCCCGTAACCCAACCAGGCACCTCGCCTGAAAGGACGCCACATGGCCCTCGAGATCGGTGCTCCCGCGCCCGAGTTCACCTTGCCGAATCAGTTCGGCGAAGACGTCGACCTCCGCGGCTTCCGCGGCAAACGGTCCGTGGCGCTCGTCTTCTTCCCGCTTGCGTTCTCCGGTCGGTGCACGAGCGAACTGTGTGAACTCCGCGACAACCTGAAGCTCTTCGCCGATGCCGGCGTCGAGTTGATCGGTATCTCCGTGGACTCCAAGTTCGCGCTCCGCGCCTGGGCCGAGCAGGAAGGCTACGACTTCGCGCTGCTCGCCGACTTCTGGCCGCACGGCGAGGTGAGCTCGGACTACGGCGTGTTCCTCCCGGAGAACGGCTTCGCCAACCGGGCGACGTTCCTCATCGACATCGACGGCATCGTCCGGGCCAGGTTCATCACGGCACCCGGAGAGGTTCGACCTCTCGCTGCCTACCGGGCCGCGCTCGCGGACCTGCAGTCGACGCACGCCGAAGCCGTGTAACATGAACTGCTGCCATCGGCAGTGAGGGGCCTTTAGCTCAGCTGGTAGAGCGCCACGTTTACACCGTGGATGTCATCGGTTCGATCCCGGTAGGGCCCACTCTCTCAGCGTCTGGACGGATCGAATTCGCGTCGTCGTCGGTGAACGACCGAGTCGCGTCGCCGGGCTCCCAGCGGAGCAGATCACCCGGCTGACACTCGAGTGCCTCGCACAACGCCTCGAGGGTCGTGAACCGCACCGCCTTCGCCCGGCCGTTCTTGAGGACGGCGATGTTCGCGGGGGTGACCCCGACCAGATCAGCGAGCGTTCCGACGGCCATCTTGCGCTTCGCGAGCATGACGTCGATGTCGACCACGATTGGCATCAGATCACCTCTTTCAGCTCGGAGCGCAGCTCGCGTGCTTCCGCTTCCCTCTCGACCGCCTGGACGAGAAGCATCCGGAGCACGACGACGAGGAGGGCGACCCCGCCGCACGAGCGTGAGGAGCTGCGAGATACATACGGCGCTGACCTGCAGGGTCAGGACGCCGAGGATCAGGATGACGGCGAACAGGCTGCGGACCCAGTTCTCTGTGCCCTCCAGGTCTTGCCAGAACCCGCGTCGCCACGCTGTCGTTTACGATGGGCGGAGATGATTACTCGACGAGAAGCCGCACTCCGCTTGGACATTCCGCTTGAGATGGCGGTGCGCCACGGCATCCCCGGGCGACTGTCCGCAGAAGAGGTGGCCGAACTCGACGCGAACCCGCCGGCCTGGCTCGCCCAGTCCCGAGCGAATCGCACCGGGAAGAAGCCCGTCTGGGTCACGCTCACGTGCGATATTTGCGGCTTCACCGAGTCAGTCAGGCCCAAGAAGTGGTGGCCAGAGTTCGCCTACCTGAGCTGTGATTTCCACGGTTCCGACGAGCTGCCAGAACCCCGGCCAGGTCACTCCCGCACGGAAATCGATGGCATCGGCAGCCGGTTCATCGGCATCGTCGACGCGGACTCGTAGGGTCCCTCTCACCGTTTGTACAGGTCCGGTGGATACTCCTCCCAGCCCGATGCAGAAGTATGGCCGCTTCAGCCGCTCGCGCCCGGACCCGAAATCCTGCGAGTGTACGGTGGGCCGAATTGCCGCCGTGATCCCGACATCGTCCGTCACCCCATGTAGCCGCTGAGCACGTGCCGGCTTTGCCCGCGTGCTCGCGATGGTGAGACTGTCACGCCAGTTCGAAGCACTTTTTCGGCGTGTCTGCACCGAGGCTTGGTTCCGTATGCGCTGACCTGCGGAACACAAACCGGAAGACTCATGCTCAGTACTGCTCAGAAAACCACCCGTTTGTCCAAAGTCGCCGCGGTCGTCGCCGGCGCAGGCATCCTCACCGCCTCCGTTTTCACCCTCCAGGCGAACTCCGCCCAGGCCGAAACGGCTTCCCAGTTGTCTGGTTCCCTGAAGGGGATCGACGCATCGCTCACCGAGACAACGGATGCCATCACCGGCGCCCACGCGGAGAAGGTGGCGGAGGAGACCCTCGCCGAGGCCCACAAGGTCGTTGCCGCTGCACAGGACAAGGTGGACACGACGCCGCTCACGGCATCCGTCGCCTCGCTCGCCGGTTACAAGAGCCTGGAACCGGCTAGTGTCGTGACCCTCGCGTCGTACACGGACGGAACCGCTGAGAAGATTGCCGCGGCTGTGGTCGAGGCGGACCGCATCGCCGCGGAGAAGGCTGCGGCCGCCGCTGCAGCAGCCGCCAAGGCGAAGGCGGAGAAGATTGCTGCCGGAAACACCCCGGACGGCGCCCGCGCCACCGCCGCGTCGCTCGCATCGTCCACCTACGGATGGGGTGCCGGCGAGTTCTCCTGCCTGAACTCGCTGTGGCAGAAGGAGTCCGGCTGGTCATACACCGCGTACAACGCATCGAGCGGTGCCACGGGCATCCCGCAGGCGCTGCCCGGCAGCAAGATGGCGTCGGCCGGTTCCGACTGGAAGACCAACGCGGCCACCCAGATCTCATGGGGCCTCGGCTACATCAAGGCCGTCTACGGCAACCCGTGTTCCGCGTGGGGCCACTCACAGGCCGTCAACTGGTACTGATTCCCGGCGTCGCTGACCGCTGATCGCCACGAGCCGCCTCCCTGCGCAATCCGGGAGGCGGCTCGCTAGGCTTGCGGGGTGTCTTACTCACTCGCCGACGTGTGCGCAGCCGTCGAGGAACTCTGGCCGATCTCCGGAGCCGAAGGGTGGGACGCCTCCGGCCTCGTCGCCGGGCACCCGGATGACCCGGTGACGCGCGTCCTGTTCGCGGTGGATGCCGTGGCATCCGTCGTCGACCAGGCACTCGAAACCCGCACCGACCTGCTGCTCGTGCACCATCCGCTTCTGCTCCGCGGTGTGACGACCGTCGCGGCCGACCGCTACAAGGGGTCGGTGCTCACGAGGCTGATCCGCGCCCGCTGCGCTCTCCTCGCTGCCCACACCAACGCCGATGTGGTCGACGAGGGCACGTCGGGGGTGTTCGCCGAACGGCTGGGTCTCGTGGATGTGAGCCCGATCGTCCCGAACGCCGACAATTCGACCGGGATCGGCCGTGTCGGCCGCCTCGACCAGCCCACGACGCTCGGACATCTCGCCCACAGCATCGGCAGGATCCTGCCCGCGACGGCGACAGGCATCCGCGTCGCGGGCGACTACGACCGCGTCGTCGAGCAGGTTGCCCTGTGCGGCGGAGCCGGTGATTCGCTGCTCAACGACCCGGCGGTCCGGTCAGCCGACGTGTACATCACCAGCGACCTGCGTCACCACCCGGCTTCGGAGGCCATCGAACAGTCGCTGGTCGGCGGAGGACCTGCGCTCATCGACGTTTCGCACTGGGCGAGTGAGTGGCTGTGGCTCGATCGTGCCGCCGAACAATTCGCCGGCCTGCTCCCGGATCTGGAGATCTCGGTGAGCGACGTCCGCACCGACCCGTGGGATTTCGTCGTTACCCAGTAATCTGGGCTGACACCCGCAGCACCACTCAGGAAGAAGCCCGTGAAATCCAGCCTCGCCGAGCAGAAGAAACTGCTCGAACTGCAGACCATCGATTCGGGTCTCGCCCGTGTCGCCCACCGCGAGCGGAGCCTCCCCGAGCTGGCCGAGCACTCGAAGGTCACCGCCGAACGAACCGCGCTCAGCGGCCGGCTCGCCGCGGAACTCGGGGTACTCGAAGACGCGAAGACCGAACTGGGTCGACTTGAATCGGATGCCACGGTCGTCGACGCGCGGATCGCTCGCGACTCCGACCGGCTCACCCACACCTCATCGGTGAAGGACGTGACGGCGCTCGAGAGCGAACTCGAGTCGCTCAACCGACGCAAGAACAACCTCGAGGACATGGAACTCGTCGTCATGGAACGGGTGGAGCAGGCCGAAGCACAGCTCGCCGCGACCCGGGCTATCGACGACGGCCTTCAGGCTCAGCTCACCGACATCGCCGCGCGTAAAACCGCTGCGCTCGACGAGTTGTCGCAGGAGCGTGCAACGCTCTCAGCAGAGCGCGGCCTGCTCGAGGACTCGGTCACCGCCGATCTGCTCGCCCTCTACGAGAAGCTCCGCACCCGCGGCGGCACCGGTGCAGCCCTGTTCCGGGCGGGGACGTGCGGTGCGTGCACCATCACGCTCACCGGCAACGAGCTCCAGAAGATCCGGGCGGCAGAGATCGACGAGGTGCTCCAGTGCCCCGAGTGCTCGGCGATCATGGTGCGCACGGAGGAATCCGGCCTCTGGAGCTGACCGGAGGCATCCGCTCCCGAACCGTCCCGCGTGATCGATCGGTCCGAAAGGGCGAGGTCGCGTATCGATCGGTCCCAGAGGGTCGCTCGCATCGCCGCTGAGCGACCCTTTGGGACCGATCAACCGCACGGATGCCCCGTACCCCTCCGCGCCGACCGCACGGACGCAGCGACACCGCCCGGTAGGCTGAACGTGTGAATGGGTCGGCAAGACGGCCGCGTCGCCAGCGATGGCGCCGAGGAACGTCCGGGCTCCACAGAGCAGGGCGGTGGGTAACTCCCACCCGGGGTAACCCGCGAGACAGTGCAACAGAAAACAGACCGCCGGGCGCGCAAGCGCCAGGTAAGGGTGAAACGGTGGTGTAAGAGACCACCAGCGGCCGGGGTGACCCGGCCGGCTCGGTAAACCTCGCCCGGAGCAAGGTCAGACAGAGGACTATGGGGCTGCTCGTCCCGTCCTCGGGTAGACCGCTGGAAGGCTGCGGTAACGCAGTCTCGAGAGAGATGGTCGTCCAGGGCGCGCAAGCGCCTGAACAGAACCCGGCGTATCAGCCGGCCCATTCACCCCCAGAGAACGACGGATGCCACATGAACCGCGAATCGTGCCTCGCCGCCGACCGCAACGATCCGTTGGCTCCGTTCCGGGACGAGTTCCTGCTCCCGGACTGTGTCCTCTATTTCGACGGAAACTCCCTCGGCCCACGCCCCGTTGGCGCACTCGAGCGCGCGACGACCGTTGTCGCGGACGAGTGGGGCTCCGGGCTGATCCGCAGCTGGAACGACGCGGACTGGTTTTCGCTTCCCTCCCGCCTCGGCGACAAGATGTCGCACCTGATCGGGGGAGGCGACGGTGAGACGGTCGTCACGGATACCACCACCCTCAACATCTTCAAGACTCTCGCCGCAGCTCTCGGGATCGCCGAGAAGCGCGACCCGGCTCGGCGCGTCATCCTCTCGGAGCGGGACAACTTTCCCACCGACCTCTACATCACCGAGGGGCTCATCGAGTTCGTGGACCGCGGCTACGAACTTCGCCTGATCGACAGCCCGGCCGACCTGGCCGGAGCGCTCGGCCCGGAGGTCGCCGTCGTCCTGCTCTCCCATGTGAACTACCGCACGGGGGCCATGTTCGACCTCGCGGCGTCCACTCGAGACATCCATGACGCCGGTGCTCTCGTGATCTGGGACCTCGCGCACTCTGTCGGTGCCGTCCCGGTGGATCTCGTCGGCGCCGACGCCGACTTCGCGGTCGGCTGCACCTACAAGTACCTCAACGGAGGTCCGGGTGCTCCCGCTTTTCTCTGGGTTCACGCCCGCCACCACGATGACTTCAGGCAGCCGCTGTCAGGTTGGTGGGGCCACGCCCGGCCGTTCGCGATGGAGCCGTCCTATGAACCGCACGCCGGCATCCAGCGGTTCCTGTGCGGCACGCAACCCGTCGTGTCGCTCTCGCTCGTCGAATGCGGCCTGGACATCGCATTGAGGGCGGACCCGGTCGATGTCCGGCGCAAATCGCTCGAGTTGAGCGACCTGTTCATCGCCCTCGTCGAGGAACGTTGCTCGCGGCATCCGCTCACCCTGATCACGCCGCGCGACCCGGCCGCGCGGGGCAGCCACGTCAGTTTCCGGCACCCGGAGGGCTACGCCGTCATGCAGGCTTTGATCGCGCGCGGTCTCATCGGCGACTATCGCGAGCCCGAGGTCCTGCGTTTCGGCATCACGCCGCTCTACCTCGGTCACACCGACGTCTGGGATGCGGTTGAGATCCTGCGCGACGTGCTCGACAGCGAGGCCTGGGATTCACCCGCGTTCCGAAACCGCGCCGCCGTCACGTAGGTCTCTCGAAGCGGCCAGGCTGCGTTGGGGTCAGCTGAGCGGCGGGATCGTCCGTACGGCAAGCGCAGCAGCGCCGAGGATGCCGGCGTTGTTTCGGTGCACGGCAGGCACGATCGGCGTCGACAGATCGAGAAGCGGCAGGAACTTCGCGTGCTGTTTCGACACGCCACCTCCGACGATGAACAGGTCGGGGGAGAGGTACGCCTCGAGCGCCCGGTAGAAGGTCTGCAGCCGCTTCGCCCACTCCTCCCAGCTGAGGTCTTCACGCTCCCGGGCGGAGTTCGACGCCAGGGTCTCGATGTCATGCCCACCGATCTCGAGGTGACCGAACTCGGCGTTCGGAACGAGCGTGCCGTTGTGCAGGATCGCGGTACCGATTCCCGTGCCGAGCGTCGTCATTAGAGCCACACCGTCGACCCCGCGCGCGGCGCCGAACGACGCTTCGGCGTAACCGGCGGCATCCGCGTCGTTGACGAAGGTGATGTCGCGGCCGAGCGCCTGCTCGAACAGCTTCTCAGCCTCGAGGCCGATCCACTTCTTCGAAATGTTCGCAGCGGAGAGGGTGACCCCGTGCTTGACGACGGCGGGGAAGCAGACTCCGACCGGGGCGTCGGGTTCCAGTCCCTGGAGCTGCGTCACGAGCTCGACGGTGGTCTCGAGGATGCCGTCCGGCGTGCCGCCTTTCGGCGTCGGGATCTTGATCCGGTCGCTGAGCAGTTCGCCCGATGAAAGGTCGACGACCGCGCCTTTGATGCCCGTTCCGCCGATGTCGATGCCGACCGCTGTGCCGCTCATGCCGATGCTCCCGTCGGAAGGGTGAGGATGTCAGCGCCGCGTTCGGTCACGACGAGGGTGTGCTCGAATTGCGCGGTGATGCTCTTGTCTTTCGTCGTCACGGTCCAGTCGTCCGGCCACATGTCCCATTCGTGGGTGCCGAGTGTGAGCATCGGCTCGATCGTGAAGACCATTCCGACCTCCATCACGGTGTCGTACTGCGGTGCGGAGTCGTAGTGGGGGATGATCAGCCCGGAGTGGAACGCTTCTCCGACGCCGTGCCCGGTGAAGTCCCGTATGACCCCGTAGCCGAAGCGCCTGGCATACGACTCGATCGCGCGGCCGATGACGTTGACCTGACGGCCGGGAGCGACGGCCTTGATGCCGCGGCGCAGGGATTCCTCCGTGCGCTCGACGAGCAGACGCACGTCTTCGGACGGTTCGCCCGCGAGGAAGGTACGGTTGCTGTCGCCGTGCACGCCGTCGATGAACGCGGTGATGTCGATGTTGACGATGTCTCCGTCTTCGAGCACGGTGTCGTCAGGGATCCCGTGGCAGACGACCTCGTTCACTGAACTGCAGATCGACTTGGCGAACCCTCGATAACCCAGAGTCGACGGGTACGCGCCGTTCTCGATGAGATAGCGGTGACCGATGGCATCCAGTTCGTCCGTCGTCACCCCGGGGCGGACGTTCTCGCCGACGAGAGCGATGGCATCCGCAGCGATCCGTCCCGCCCGTCGAATCCGCTCGACCGCCTCCGGCGGGTACACGTCCGAGCCGGTGAACGGACTCGGTGCCGCCTTGCCGACATACTCGGGACGAGGGATGCCCGGGGGCACGTTTCGCAGGGCGGTTGGCGTACCGGGAATCAGATGGCCGTTGGGGTCCTTGGGCATAGGATCAAGCTTAGCCATCCAGCGAAGGGGGAACTCATGACCGAGGAACCGTCGAAGAAGTATTGGTACAACCTCAAGACCGGCAAGGTCGAGCAGGGTTTCGAATCTCCCGTCGTCGACCGCGCCGGCCCGTTCGACACCGCGGAGGAAGCAGCTCACGCTCTCGAGCGGATGCGTGCACGCAGCGCCGCATGGGACGAGGAAGAAGCAGCGGAGGACCGCTAGCTGTAGCTGTGCTCCTCGCCGGGGTACACGCCATCGGCGACTTCGGTGCGGAACGTCGAGACGGCATCCGTCAGCGTTCCGCGCAGGTCGGCGTACTTCTTGACGAATGACGGGATCCTGCCGGTCGTGAGGCCGGCGAAGTCGGTCCAGACGAGCAGCTGACCGGAGACGTGCGGGCCTGCGCCGACGCCGATCGTGGGAATGTCGAGTTCGGCGGTGACCTTTGCAGCCGCGTCTGCCGGCACCATTTCGAGCACGACCGCGAACGCGCCGGCATCCTGCACGGCCCTGGCGTCGCGGAGGAGTTGTTCCAGAGCCGCGCCGCGTCCCTGGATCAGATGTCCGCCGAGTCCATGTTCGCTCTGCGGGGTGAAGCCGATGTGACCCATGACCGGGATGCCCGCGGACACGATGCGACGGATCTGCTCGTGGCTGCGTTCGCCGCCTTCGAGCTTCACTGCCTGGCTGCCGGTCTCCTTCATGAACCGGAAGGCCGTCTTGAGGGCGTCCTCGGGGCCGTTCTCGTACGAGCCGAAGGGCATGTCAGCGATGACGAAGGCACGTTTCGCTGCTCCGGCGACGGCGCGGGTCAGCGGGATCAGTTCGTCGACGGTCACCGGGAGAGTCGTGTCGAAACCGAGGACCGTATTCCCGGCGGAGTCACCGACGAGCAGGAAGTCGATCCCGGCCTCGTCGAAAATGCGCGCCGTGAGCATGTCGTAGCTCGTCAGGCCGGTGATCTTGATGCCCTGCTCCTTCGCCCGCTGGAAGTGGCGGGTGCGAACTCGGGCGGGGCTGGGCGTCGCAGCGGGGACGGGTGCGGGCTTCATTGGCTCAGACATGGCGCCAGTCTAGCGAGGGAGCAACCGCCGGACGCCCGCGCTGCACACCGGGCACCCCATACCGGATAACCTATGAACGCAGCCGCCGCCGGACACTTCAAGGGGATCAGATGGATAAGCAACGGGACTTCGTTCTTCGCACGATCGAGGAGCGGGGAGTCAAGTTCGTCCGGCTCTGGTTCACCGATGTCGTCGGTACTCTCAAGTCAGTGGCGATCGCCCCGGCCGAGGTCGAGGGCGCGTTCGCCGAAGGCCTCGGTTTCGACGGTTCAGCCATCGAGGGCCTCTCCCGGTCGTACGAGTCTGACCTCCTCGCCGTGCCTGACCCGACGACGTTCCAGTTGCTCCCGTGGCGGGGCGAGATCGACCCCACAGCCCGCATGTTCTGCGACATCACCACACCGGACGGCCTCCCGGCGCTCTCCGACCCTCGCAACGTGATGAAGCGCACCCTCGAGAAAGCGGCGGACCGCGGCTTCACCTTCTACACGCACCCCGAAATTGAGTTCTACCTGCTGAAGTCAGCGCAGATCGGGCCCGAGGGCCCCATCCCCGTCGACTCCGCCGGCTACTTCGACAACGTCCCCGGCGGCACGGCACACGACTTCCGACGCCGATCGGTCCGGATGCTCGAGGACCTCGGCATCTCCGTCGAGTTCAGCCACCACGAGGCCGGCCCCGGCCAGAACGAAATCGACCTCAGGTACGCGGACGCCCTGACCACGGCGGACAACATCATGACCTTCCGCACCGTCATCAAGGAAGTAGCGATCGAGCAGGGCGTCTACGCCACCTTCATGCCCAAGCCGCTCTCCGACAAGCCGGGCTCGGGCATGCACACCCACATGTCGCTGTTCGAAGGCGACAACAACGCGTTCTACGAGGCCGGCGCCAAGTACCAGTTGTCGAAGATCGGGCGTCAGTTCATCGCCGGGCTGCTCAAGCACGCACCGGAGATCACCGCGGTGACGAACCAGTTCGTCAACTCCTACAAGCGGTTGTGGGGCTCCGTCGGCAACAACGGCCTCGCCGAAGCGCCGAGCTTCGTGACCTGGGGCCACAACAACCGGTCCGCCCTCGTGCGCGTTCCGTTGTACAAGCCCAACAAGGGCGGAAGCGCCCGGGTCGAGTACCGCGCGCTGGATTCAGCCGCGAACCCCTACCTCGCGTACTCACTGCTTCTCGCTGCGGGCCTCAAGGGCATCGAGGAAGGCTACGAGCTTCCCCCGGAGGCCGAGGACAACGTGTGGAGCCTCAGTGACGCCGAACGGCGCGCGCTCGGCTATGCCGCTCTTCCCGCGAGCCTCGACCACGCCATCCAGTTGATGGAAGAATCCGAACTCGTCGCTGAGACCCTCGGGGAGCAGGTGTTCAACTACGTCCTGCTCAACAAGCGCCAGGAGTGGCAGGACTACCGCGCCCAGGTCACCCCGTTCGAGCTCTCGAAAAACATCGAGATCCTCTAGAAGTCCCACCGGATGCGACGGGACCAGGCCACCCTCACCGAACTCGCTCGGCTCGGCTTCGCTGCGCTGAGCGGCGTTCGTGCACAGCTCGACGAACTCGTCGTCGCTGTTCCCATCGATGTCGACGAACTGCTGCCTGCCTTCGCCCGCGCGGCTGATCCCGATGAGGCGCTCTCCGGTCTCCTTGGCCTTGCCCGGTCGCATCCGGATGCCGTGACGGCGGCTCTTGCAGACGCCACGCAGCGCGATCGCCTCATCCGCATCCTGGGGGCATCCGTCGGCCTCGCCGATTTCTTCCAGCGTCACCCGGGAGAGATCGCGGCGGTGACGGGCTGGGACGGCGCCCTTCCCGACCGCGGAGAGTTGGTCGACAGCCTCCTGGAGTCCGTCGGCGCCACCGACGGCTTCGCTGCCGTCGGTGAAGACGATGGCTATACACGCCTGCGCGTCCGCTATCGTCGCTGGCTGGCGAGGATCGCCGCCCACGACCTCGCCGCCGAGGACCCCCGCGAGGTATTCGACGCCGTCGCCGTCGCCCTGTCGGATGCCGCCGCCGCCGCTCTCGAGGCATCCATCGCCGTCGCCCGCACGCAACTGACCACCGCGGCGTCGGGACCCATGCGGTTCGACGAGGACGAGGTCCGCTGGACCCGCTTTGCCGTGATCGGCATGGGCAAGGCGGGAGCGGGGGAGCTCAACTACGTGAGCGACGTCGACGTCATTTTCGTCGCCGAGGGGAGCGAAGAGCACGACCTCAGCAACGCGCGCGCCGTGGACGTGGCCACGCGGATCGCCATGCTCTGCATGCGCGGCATCAGCCAGCCTGACATCGAACCGGAATTGTGGGAGGTCGATCCGAACCTCCGCCCGGAGGGAAAGCAGGGAGCACTCGTCCGCACCCTCGACTCCCACCTCGCCTATTACGAACGCTGGGCGAAGAGCTGGGAATTCCAGGCGCTCTTGAAGGCCCGGGCTTTCGCCGGCGACGTCGAACTCGGTCAACGCTACGTCGACGCGATCTCTCCTCTCGTGTGGTCCAGTGCCGGCCGCGAGAACTTCGTCGGCTCGGTGCAGCGGATGCGCGAACGCGTCACCGAGAACATCCCCACCGATGAGGTGCATTACCAGCTCAAACTCGGTCCGGGTGGCCTGCGCGACGTCGAATTCACCGTGCAGTTGCTGCAACTCGTCCACGGCTCAGCGGAACCCGGGGTGCGGGTACGTGGCACCATCGCAGCGCTGAACGCCCTGTCGGAGCACGGCTTCATCGGCCGCGAGGAGGCGGCGGAGTTCGCCGCGGACTACCGGCTCCTGCGCGTACTCGAGCACCGGCTTCAGCTGCACCGCTTGCGCCGCACCCACCTCATGCCCCGCGACGCCGACGCGCTGCGGGTTCTCGCCCGGGCGTCGACCTTCGCGACCACCGGTGACGCACTCGTCACTCTCTGGGAGCGGACCAAGCACGAGGTCCGGGCGCTGCACGAGCGGCTGTTCTACCGACCGCTGCTCTCGGCTGTTGCGTCACTGCCCGAAGAAGAAGTCCTCCTCAGCCCCGAGCAGGCAGGCGCACGCCTCGCCGCCATCGGGTTCCTCGACCCGCTGGGGGCGCTCAAGCACATCGCAGCGCTCACCTCGGGGATGAGCCGCCGCGCGATCATCCAGCGCAACCTCCTACCGGTCATGCTGCGCTGGCTCGGCGAAGGAGCCGACCCCGACTACGGACTTCTCGCCTTCCGCCGCCTCAGCGAATCACTCGGCACGACACACTGGTTCCTCCGCATGCTTCGCGATTCGTCGAGCGTTGCGGAGAAACTCACTCGCGTCCTCAGCGGGTCGCGGTACATCGGTGAACTGCTCGACCAGATCCCTGAAGCGGTCGCCTGGCTCGAGCAGGACTCAGAACTACGCCCCCGGTCGCTCGATGCCCTGAGCGAGGAGATCTCAGCCATTCTGCGCCGGCACGACACGGACGCGCCCGCCGCGACCGCTATCCGCCGCCTGCGGCGTCGGGAGATCCTCCGCCTGGCCCTCGGCTCGGTCGCGGGTCCGCTGCCGCTCAGCGACCTCGCACAGGGGCTGACGGATGTCACGACAGCGACCATCGACGGACTGTTGCGCACCATCCGGCGCGGCGACGGTCTCGGAACCGACTCCCTCGAGTTCGCGGTCATCGGGATGGGCAGGTACGGGGGAGCGGAACTCGGCTTCGGCTCGGACGCCGACGTCATGTACGTCTACCGGACCACGTCGCTGCCGAACGAGCAGACTCACCTCGCCGCGAACCGGATCATCTCCGAACTCAACCGCCTGAGCGAGGATGCCCGCCTGCCGCTCGACCTCGACGTCAATCTGCGACCCGAGGGCAAGAACGGGCCCGTCGCGCGTTCCCTCGATTCTTACCGCGCGTACTACGCGCGGTGGTCGCTCACGTGGGAAGCCCAGGCGCTGTTGCGTGCTCGCGGGGTGGCCGGGGACGCTGGGCTGCAGCGCGACTTCGAGGAGTTGGCGGACAGCATCCGTTATCCCGCCGACATCACCGAAAACGCCGTCCGTGAAGTGCGGCGGATCAAGGCCCGCGTGGAGAATGAGCGGCTCCCGCAGGGAGCGGACCCGACCCGGCACGTGAAGCTCGGGCGCGGCTCGCTCAGCGACGTCGAATGGTTCGTCCAGTTGTTGCAGCTGCAGCACGGTGCCGCCATTCCCGGGCTGCGGACGACGAGCACCCTCGACGCCCTCACCGTGGCCGCCGAGAACGACCTGGTCGGCGAGGAAACAGCCGACCGGCTCCGCGCCGCCTGGATCTTCTCGTCGCGACTGCGCTCGGCGATGACCCTCTGGCTCAACAAGACGACGGATGTTCTTCCCAGCGACCGGATGCAGCTCGACGGCATCGCGCGCGTCCTCGAGTACCCGCCGGGGTCAGCGGCCCAGTTGGAGCAGGACTACCTCCAGGTCACGCGGCGCGCGCGCAGCGTGTTCGAGAAGGAGTTCTACGGCGCCCCACAGCGGCCGGAGCCGACCGCGCGCTGACCGGGCACCACCTGAGACGCAGAAGAGCCCGCTCCCGTGTGAAACGGGAAACGGGCTCTTCTTCGTTTTGGGACTATACGCCGTAGTAGAGCTCGAACTCGAACGGGTGCGGACGCTGCGCGAGAGGCTTGATCTCGTGCTCGCGCTTGTAGTCGATCCAGGTCTCGATGAGGTCGCGGGTGAACACGTTGCCCTGCAGGAGGAACTCGTGGTCGGCTTCAAGCGCCTGGAGGGCACCCTCGAGCGTGGACGGGACCTGCGGGATGCTCTTCGCTTCTTCCGGCGGCAGCTCGTACAGGTCCTTGTCGACGGGCTCGTGAGGCTCGATGCGGTTCTTGATTCCGTCGAGGCCGGCCATCAGCTGGGCGGCGAATGCGAGGTACGGGTTGCCTGAGGCGTCAGGCGCGCGGAACTCGATGCGCTTGGCCTTCGGGTTCGTTCCGGTGATCGGGATCCGGATCGAGGCTGACCGGTTACCGGCCGAGTAGACCAGGTTGACGGGAGCTTCGAAGCCGGGAACCAGGCGGTGGTAGCTGTTCACCGTCGGGTTGGTGAACGCGAGGACGGCAGGAGCGTGCTTGAGCAGACCGCCGATGTACCAGCGGGCGACGTCGGAGAGGCCTCCGTAGCCTGCTTCGTCGTAGAACAGCGGTTCTCCACCGTTCCAGAGCGACTGGTGAACGTGCATCCCGGATCCGTTGTCACCGAACAGCGGCTTCGGCATGAACGTCGCCGTCTTGTTCCACTGGTGAGCGGTGTTCTTGACAATGTACTTGAACTTCAGGATGTCGTCCGCGGAGTGCGTCATCGTGTCGAAGCGGTAGTTGATTTCACCCTGGCCGGCTGTGCCGACCTCGTGGTGACTGCGCTCGAGGATGAGGCCAGCATCGGAGAGCTTGATGCAGATGTCGTCCCGCAGGTCGGCGTGCTGGTCGACCGGGCTGACCGGGAAGTAGCCGCCCTTGTACGGGGTCTTGTTGGCGAGGTTGCCGCCGACACCGTTGACCTTTTCGTCCCTGCCGGAGTTCCAGGCACCTTCGCTGGAGTCGACCGAATAGAAGCTCGAGTGCTGGTTGACCTCGTAACGCACGTCATCGAAGATGTAGAACTCGGCTTCGGGGGCGAAGAACGCCGTGTCCGCGATACCGGTCGACGCGAGGTACTTCTCGGCCTTCTTGGCGACCTGGCGCGGGTCCTTCGCGTAGATTTCGCCGTTGCGCGGGTTGTAGATGTCGAAAACCATGATGAGGGTGCGTTCCGTGCGGAACGGGTCGATGTACGCCGTGGTGACATCGGGGATGAGCTGCATGTCAGATTCGTGAATGCTCGCGAAGCCCCGGATCGATGAGCCGTCGAACAGCTGGCCGACGGTGAAGAACTCCTCGTCGACGGTCGAAGCGGGAATGTTGAAGTGCTGCTGGACACCGGGAAGGTCGGTGAACCGGACGTCCACGAACTTGACGTCCGTGTCCTTGATGAACTTAAGCACCTCGGATGAATCGCTGAACATATGGAGAACTCCAAATTTAGTGTTGGTACCGAGAAGGATGCACCATGCAACCTGTAGTGAGAGTATGCACAGGGGATTACCCCGCGGTCACACCCATGTTTCTGGCATGTTACACGTCGGGCGGCGCGTAAGATCGGTGTGTGTCGAGTGTTCCGAAGTCCGCCGCCGCATCCGGTGGAGTAGCCCCGAGCAAGTATCCGGGCGAGCGCCTCGGCCTCCCCGAACACGGTCCCCGGAGCGTCGCTCGGGCCGGCCGTCGCCTGGCGGCTCTCGCCATCGACTGGTCGTCTGCCCTCCTCATCGTCTGGGTCTTCTTCCCCGCGACCCTGTCGGTGGGCAACGGATGGTCCAACAGCGTCGCTTTCGCTGTCCTCCAGATTATCTTCTTGGCGACAACCGGCGGCAGTGTCGGTCACCGGCTCCTCGGCCTCCGTGTCGTGCCACTGGCCGGCGGGTATGTCGGCCTCTGGAGGCCGGTCGTCCGCGCACTCCTGCTCACGCTCGTCCTCCCCGCGATCATCTGGGACTCGGACCAGCGCGGCTTCCACGACAAACTCGCCGGAACCGTCCTCATCCGGGCCTGACGCCCGCTCCGGTTCAGCCGTCCTTCCACGAGAAAACCCGCAGTGACATCGTCTCTGCGGGCTTCTCTGTGGCTTGCGTCGGGTCAGCGCGCGCGCTGCGGCCGCACCTTGAACGGGTCCACACCCTTGGGGATCGGGAGCGACCCGGCGCTGAGCGATGCGAGCCGGTTGACGACCGCGAGGACCTCGGGTTTGGTCAGCGTCTTCTTGACGGACCTGAACGATTTGGTCAGCTTGTAGAGCGGGACGGAATCCTCGTCCGGTCCCACGAAGAACACGGTGACAGGAACGTTTGGCACGACACGGTTGATCTTGCGCTTCTCATCGTCGACGAGGCGCCGGACACGTGACTGCGGGCCTTCACCGACGAGAACGACCCCTCCGCGCCCGACGGCACGGTACACGGCATCCTGTGTCTTCGCGTTGGCGTTGATGGGCATCTCGCTGCCCTGCCACCCGCGGGGGAGCGAGCTGCGGAACACAGCACCGACCGCACCGGGCTGGCCGGCGATCTGCCCGTAGGCGGCGCGCTCTGCCCGGCGGCCGAGGATGATCATCGCCGCGAGCACTCCGCCGAGCAGACCGGCGATGATCCACAGGACGAGAGCGAAGATACTGCCGGGAGAGAAGATGAGGGCTGCGGCCACGCCGACAGCGACGCTGCCGAGGAATCCCAGGAGCATCCACCAGACGACGCTCTTGTCGTAGCGGCGGGTCATCGTGAAGACCTGCCCCATTTGCTTCAGACGGCCGGGTTCCTTCGCCGCCTTAGCGGGTTTTTCTTTGCGTGCCATGGTTCCAAGGATACCGTCATCGAACGTGCCCGGCTGCGCCGATTGCTCCCGCCGCCGACCGCCGTTCCCTCACACGGACGTCGGGCAGTGGCTTCCTCCCCGGCGCCGTCCCGGTTTCGTCCGTGCGTGCCTTCCCCACGCATCCTTTCTCCATGACCGACCCGCCCTCTCCCGCGAATGAACACCCCCTCTCACCCGGTGCCGTCGTCGCCGGTTACCGCCTGGTTCGCCGGATATCGCTCGACACGGGAACCGCCGGGTGGCTCGCCAAAACGATCGACGGCAACGAAACGGTATCGATCTCACTGCACCGGGAGACGGATGCCGTGACGCGCCGGGTGCGGGCACACGCGGCGCTGCGTTCCCCTCATGTCCTGGCTCTGCGCGATCTGGCGTCGGACGGAGACGGATGCATCGTCCTCGTTTGTGAACGAACGGAATGGACTCTCGCGGCGTTGCTCGCTGCTCGGGTCAGGCTGGCAGCGGGAGAGGCGGTCACGATCCTCGCCCCGTTGGTCAGCGGGCTCTCGGCACTCCGCGAGGCGGGTTTCGTCCACGGCCACCTCACCGCTGCGACCGTACTGTTCAGCCCGGACGGGCGGCCTGTCATCGGCGGTCTGGAATTCCTGCGTGAGCGAGAGGTCGAAACGACGTCAATCGTGCTCAGCGACGTCCGGGCACTCGCCGCGCTCATTTCTCTCGTCGGCGAGGCCGTCGACGAACCGGCGAGGGATGGATTCCTCGATGTCCGTTCGTGGTTGATCGAGTCCCTCAGTGATGACGAGGAACCCGCGGGCCTGCTGGGCCAGCTCGAGTGCAGGCTCTTCGCGTTGGCGGAAGGGCTCCCCGTCGTCCTCGGCGCGGATCGGAAGGCACCACAGATCGATGGTGACGCTCGAGCACCCTTCTCCGTCACGTCCGCGCGGCGGGCGGCGGGCGCCCTGCCCACCACTGCGCGAATTCTGGCGGCGATGCTTCGTTCCGGAATCGGTGGGTGGGCAGCGAGGGCGGTTCGCGGCAGAGCACTCGCCGCGTGCGTCGGAATCGTCGTCCTCACCGGTTCGCTCATGGCCGGCCTGACCCTCGTTCCCGAGGCGAGCCCCGCCGCACCTGCACCGAGGAGATCAGTGCCCTCCAGCTCACCGCCACTCGTCACACCGCCTTCGCCGCGGGCATCCGTTCCCGGGAACGCCGAGCCTGCGCTTGTCGGCGACGACGTAGTTGCTGCGACCGCGGCCCTGTTGGCTCGTCGGGCTGACTGCCTTGGCGGTGGATCGACCGGTTGTGTCCCGGGCTACGCAGAAGGCGGATCCGCCCTTGCCGACGCCGATTCGCATCGGGCTGCCGAGGCAGGCGTCGACGGACTACTGATCGCCGAAGAGACCAGGAAGCGGATCGAGCAGCTCCAGGCATACGGAGACGCAGTGCTTCTCCGGGTTCTCGGAGCAGACGAAAAACGCCAGCCGGTGCTCGTCCTCACCGTGAGAACGGACACCGGCTGGCGTCTGCGTGATGTGTTCGAGCCGGACTAGATTCCGAGGTCAGCCTCGAAGTTGCCCTCTTCCAGACGGTTCTTCACCGCGACGAGGAAGCGCGAGGCGTCAGCCCCGTCAACGATGCGGTGGTCGTAGGAGAGCGCGAGGTACACCATCGAGCGGATCGCGATGGCTTCCTGGCCGGCAGCCTTGACGACGACCGGGCGCTTCGTGACGATTCCCGTTCCGAGGATCGCGACCTGCGGGAGGAAGACGACCGGCGTGTCGAAGAGCGCTCCACGCGAACCGGTGTTGGTCAGCGTGAACGTTCCGCCTGAGAGCTCGTCCGGCTTGAGCTTGTTGTCGCGGGTCCGCTCGGCGAGGTCAGCAATCTGTGCGGCCAGTTCGGCCAGGTTGAGGTCGCTTGCGTTGCGGACAACGGGGGTCAGGAGGCCCCGCTCGGTGTCGACCGCGATGCTCATGTTCTCGTGGTCGGGGTAGACGATCGAGTCGCCGTCGATCGTCGCGTTGACGACGGGGTATGCCTTGAGAGCCTCTGCCGCTGCGAGCGCAAAGAAGGGGAGGAACGACAGCTTGTTCCCGGTCTTCGACTGGAAGTCGTTCTTGACGCGGTCACGCAGGGTCGCGATGTTGGTCACGTCGACCTCGACAACGCTCGTCAGCTGAGCCGACGACTGCATCGAGATGACGGCGCGTTCCGCGACAACCTTGCGCAGTCGGGACATGGGCTGGGTGGTTCCACGCAGCGGCGAGACCTCGAGCGGGGCCGACTTGGCCGGAGCGCTCGAAGCGGATGCCGACTGGCCGGCCTGCAGGACGTCTTCCTTGCGGATACGTCCGCCGACACCGGTTCCGGTGATGGTGGAGAGATCGACACCCTGCTGGTTCGCGAGACGGCGAACGAGGGGAGTCACATAACCGTTTCCGCCGAGAGCGGATCCGGACGCAGCTTCCTCAGCCGCCGGAGCAGCAGGCGCGGGAGCGGGTGCTGCGGGAGCCGGTGCTGCGGGAGCAGACGCGGCCGGCGCCGGAGCGGCCGGCGCCGGAGCGGCGGGCGCCGGAGCGGCGGGCGCCT
>NZ_RCUV01000008.1 GCF_003667545.1 Mycetocola manganoxydans
CCCGCCGAACGACTCGACAAACTACTCTTAAACCCACACACAAACACCGGTGTTGCGTGACTACCTAGAATTCGCCCGACCGCGAACAACCTTTTGGGGCCAATCGATTCGTCGAGGAGCGGTTTGTGGTGAATCGAAGCCCGTCACTCACCGGTCGGCGAGACCACCCCGTTCTGAAAAGCCCAGACAACGGCCTGGAGCCGGTCGCGAGCCCCCGTCTTCGTGAGGATGCCCGCGAGGTGGTACTTCACGGTCGTCGCCTCGATGAATAGCCGACCAGCGATCTCCGAGTTCGAGAGCCCCTCGCTCAGTAGCGTCAGGATCTCGAGTTCGCGCGCGGTGAGCGGAACAGACGGCGACAACGGGGGACGAACCGTTGCCGACCTCCGGTTGGCGAACTCCGTGATCACCCGTCGGGTGAGCCTCTGGTCGAGGGTGCCGTCGCCGCGAGCAACCGAGCGGATCGAACCGAGCAGCGTGGTCTCGTCGGCACCCTTCAGAAGGAACCCGGCCGCACCCGCCTCCAGCGCACCGAAGACATAATCGTCGAGATCGAACGTCGTCACGACGAGCACGCTCGTGGTGTTGCCGGGGTCGGCGGTGATCGCACGCGTTGCCGCGATGCCGTCGAGCCCGGGCATGCGGATGTCCATACAGATCACATCCGGACGTTGATCCCGAGCAAGCGCGATTGCCTCGTGGCCGTCTTGCGCTTCTCCGACGACGTGGATGTCGGCTTCGTTGTCGAGGATGACGGACAGGCCGGCACGCACGATCGCCTGGTCATCGGCGATGGCAACAGTGATCATGATTCGACTCCGTCGTAAGGGATCTCGAGGCGGTTCGTCCACCCGCCGTCCGAAGTTCGCCCCGTGCGGAGAGCGGCTCCGATGAGCTCAGCGCGCTCTGCCATCCCGAGAAGACCGAAGCCATCCCGAGACGGATGCCTGGGGGCGCGTTCCGCAGGAACCGGCTCGTTGTTCACGGTGACGCGCAGCGCGCTCTCGCCGTACTCAAGCTCGACGGAACACGATGCGCCCGGCGCATGCTGGCGGGCGTTCGCCAGCGATTCCTGCACCATTCGGTAGACCGCGATCCCGGCGAGGGGGCCGAGCTCTCGGGGTGTTCCGATCTCGGAGAACGAGACGGGACTCCCTGACCCAGAAGCGTCGGTGACCAGCGCGGGCAGATGCTCGATCGACGGGGCAGGGGCGAGCGAGCCTTCACTCTCGGTGCGCAGCAGGCCTACCGTCTGACGCAGATTGTTGAGCGTTGTGCGAGCATCGCTCTCGACGCGGCGGATGTATTCGCCGGCACGTTCCGGGTCCCTCGACCGCAAAGCTCCCGCAGCCTGGGCGCTGACGATGATCCCGGTCAGGTGGTGGGCGGCGATGTCGTGCAACTCGCGCGCCATGAGCGCCCGCTCTTCGCGCACCGCATCCTGGGCGAGCCGTTCTCTCTCGCGCTCCGCGGCATCCGCTCGTTCACGCAGCGCCTCGACGAGGCGGGCGCGCCCGTCGACGATCTCGGCGAGGACGACGGGCAACGCGATCGCCATCGCCCCGCGGAAGATCGAGAAGGGCAGTGCCCAGGCGCCAGGGACCTCGTCGCTCGACTGGACGGCGACGAGGGTCACGGCGATCGAGGCCAGGGCGAGGGCAGTTGGCACGGCGACGTGCGGGCGGTCACGTCGCTCACGGCAGTACGAGTAGACGGCGACCATGACGGCGAAAGTGCCGATGCTGACCTCCCCCGACGACAGCAGGAGGATGACGGCGTCGAGCGCGACGACGACAGCGAGGGAGAGGAAAGGGGTTCGGGCGCGCGGCAGCAGAACCGCAGCCTGCGCGAGCACGAGAACGCCGAGCATGAGCGGATGCTCCTCCGTCGCGGCTCCGTCGATCAGGCCGACCGCGAGGAGATAGCCGACTCCGACCAGGACTGTCAGCGCAACAGGCGCACCCCGCCAGAGCGCGTGTCGAACGCTGCTCTGACGGGGTGGGGTCCTCATTGGACCATTGTGCTGCACGGCGAACTCAGATGTCTCGGGATCGCAGGGCGACTCCCGCCGCAGCGACAACGACGGCGACGAGGGCCGCGAGCGCAGCAACAGCGGTGACGGGCGGGATGCCGCCGGTCGCGCCACTCGATACCGCCGCCTGCCCCAAGGAGAGCGGCATCAGTTGCGCCCAGGCGGGGAGGGTGCCTGTGACGAGCTGGATGATCGCCTGAGCTATCAGTTCGAACAGGAGGATGCCGAGCATGACCAGGACGCCGGCCAGCTGGCTGCGGGCAAGGATGCCGATGGCCAGGCCGAGGAGAGCGAACAGGGCGACAGCGAGCGCGCCACCACCGAGCACTCCGGCGAGCTCGAGCGGGCTCGCCGCGAGTTCGGTCCGAGCGAGCAGGAGCGAGACCAGCAGCGTGCCGAGGCTGACTGCGGCGTAGGTGACGCCGACAACGAGCCCGGCGAGCGCCGTCGCGAGGACTTTCGCTGTCAGGATCCGGCCGCGCCTGGGTTGTGCCAGCGCGGTGGGAACGATGCCGCCAAAACGATAGTCGGTCGTGCCGGCGAGGACGCCGAGGATGAGAACTGCCAGAACGGCGATGCCGATCGATCCTGCTCCTGTCGACGACCCGAGCGGGCTGACCGCGGCGAGTTGCGCAGCTCCGGTCGTCAGGTCGAATGCCGGAAGGTCGTCGCCGAGCGCTTCGCGGCCAGGGCCGATCGCGCCGCTGGCGAGGGCGGGGAGCACGGTGACCAGAGTCACCTGGGTAGCGATGAGACCTGCTACCCCGACGGCGACCGCCGCCTTTGTCGCCCGCGTGGTGGTGAGCTTGAGCATTTCGGCGCGGAACATCAGCGCACCCCCGCACTCGTAGCTGTGAGGTCGAGGTAGAAACTCTCGAGATCTCCACCATGGGCGGCGACGGTCGACTGCAGTTCGCCTGCAGCCGCGACCCTGCCCTGGGCGATCACGACGATGTCGTCGGCGACGAGTGCCACTTCGGACAACACGTGAGAGGAGAGGAGAACAGAACCGCCGGCATCCGCAAACGAACGAATCAGCTCACGGAGCCAGTGCATCCCTGCGGGGTCGAGCCCGTTGGCGGGTTCGTCGAGAACGAGGATCGACGGCTCACCGAGAAGCGCAGCGGCCAGCGAGAGACGCTGCCGCATGCCGAGCGAATATCCGGCGACGCGGCGGTTCGCGGCCGGGGCGAGACCGACCTCGTCGAGGACGGCGTCGATCCGCGCCGGCGGAGCGGCGATCTGCGCGGCGGCGATGCGGAGATGCTCACGACCGGTGCGTCCCGGATGCAGCCCGGCAGCGTCGAGGACGGCTCCCACCATCCTGGCCGGTCGTTCGAGGTCGCGGTAGGAGCGTCCGTGAATGAGTGCCTCCCCACTGTCAGGAGCGGCGAGGCCGAGGATCATGCGCGTCGTGGTGGTCTTACCCGCACCGTTGGGGCCGAGCAGGCCGACGACCCGGCCGTTGAGCACGTCAAAGGAGACGTTCTCAACGGCTCGGTAGCCGGAGAAGGACTTACTCAGCTCGCGAATCGCGAGAGCTGGAGTGGTGGATTTCGTCATGGATCCAGCGTGTTGCGAACCCTTCGCCACCGCCCCATCCGCAAGGACAGTCCTCATCCTGTCCTCGCGGCTGGGGCGGCTGTGTCCAGGCCACAACCGCATCGCCGGCCACTCCTCCCATGAGACGCCGCACCGCCGCAATCACGGCCACGAGCGCTCTCGCTGTCGGAGCCCTGGCGGATGCCGTCGACGCGGCGTTCTGCGAGAAGTGACGGTCGCGCGGTAATCGCCACGCGGCATCCGCTGTGGCCAGAATTACCTCTACGATCGCACCCCATCGGCGGGCTATCGCTCTCCCGGAAATGCGGAGGTTGCTTCGAAGCCCTAGATTCGAGTGACTAGAGAACCGGACATCAGCCACACCGAAGGAACCCCGCCATGGACGACGACCTCGCCACTTCCGCCCCCCGCAACGCCGCAGACGCGCTCACCGCTCAGCGGACGTCACTCGGGATGGAGCTGGGCTCAACCCGGATCAAGCTCTGCCTGATCAGCGACGACGACCCGTCGCTGGTTCTCGCCGTCGGCTCGCACGACTGGGAGAACTCGTTCGTCGATCAGCTCTGGACCTACTCGCTCGAGGAGGTCTGGTCGGGAATCCAGGCAGCACACACGGCGCTCCTCGACGATGCCGAACAACGTCACGGCGTTCGACCGAGCGGCTATGGCGCCATCGGCGTCTCAGCGATGATGCACGGCTACCTCGCCTTCGATGCAAACGGAGAGCTGCTCGTGCCGTTCCGCACCTGGCGCAACACGACGACGGGAGTTGCAGCGGAGGAGCTGTCCGAGCTCTTCGGAGTCAACATCCCCCTTCGCTGGTCGATCGCCCACCTGCACCAGGCCGTCGTCGACGATGAGGCGCACGTTCCGCAGATCGACTTCATCACGACCCTCGCCGGCTACGTGCACTGGAAGCTCACCGGGCGCAAGGTTCTCGGCGTCGGAGACGCATCCGGGATGTTCCCCATCGACTCCTCGACGAAGGACTACGACGCGGAGCTCCTCGCCCGTTACGACGTCCTCGTGGCTGAGAAGCGTCCTGAGCTGAAGCTCGCGGACATCCTCCCCGAGGTGCTCGTCGCCGGACAGGCCGCCGGCGAGCTCTCGCTGGCGGGCGCCGCACTCCTCGACCCGACGGGTGCCCTGCAGGCCGGCGCCGTGCTGTGCGCACCGGAGGGTGACGCAGGCACGGGCATGGTGGCTACCCGTTCGGTTGCCCCTCGTACGGGAAACGTCAGCGCCGGAACCAGCATCTTCGCGATGGTCGTCCTCGAACGTCCACTCGAGAACGTCCACCACGAACTCGACCTCGTGACCACGCCTGCAGGCGACCCGGTCGCGATGGTCCACTGCAACAACGGCGCGAGCGAACTCGCCGCTTGGGCCGGGCTGTTCGGCCGCTTCGCCTCAGCCGCGAACGTTCCCCTCGACAACGACCAGGTCTTCGACGCCCTCTTCCGCGAGGCCCTCACGGGAGATGCGGATGCCGGTGGCCTGCTCGCGTACAACTACCTCGCCGGTGAGCCAATCACAGGCCTCAACGAAGGTCGGCCGCTCGTCGTTCGCGCGCCAGACAGCACGTTTACCCTCGCGAACTTCGTTCGTGCCCAGCTCTACGGCGTGTTCGGCACCCTGGCACTCGGTATGCGGGTGCTCGACGGTGAGGGCGTTGCCCTCGACCAGATGTTCGCCCACGGCGGGATGTTCCGCACGGCTGGCGTTGCCCAGCGATTCCTCGCCGGCGCGCTCGACTCGCCTGTTTCGGTCGCGGCGACGGCATCCGAGGGCGGTGCGTGGGGAATCGCCGTTCTGGCATCGTTCGTGTCCGCCGCGGAATCCGGCGTGGATCTCGACGTCTACCTCAACGAGCGCGTTTTCGGAGATGCGGAGTTCGCCACGGTTGCGCCTAACTCGGCCGACGTGGCCGGCTTTGCGGCCTGGTTGGAGCGCTACCGCGACGGTCTCGCCGTCGAAAGCGCAGCCGTCGATGCTCTCCCCCTCAAGGGATCCGTCGACTGATCTCCGGCCGGCCATCGGCACGCTGCGGCATCTGGATCGACTACCTGGGCGACACGCGCCCGGGTAGTCGGCCGGCGGAGCCGTTCTGAATCGAGCCCGGGACATCCCCCGGCGATGAGGCCAACGAAAAAAACCCCCGGAAAGACATCCACACGTGGAGTCTTTCCGGGGTTTCGCTCTGTGCGCCCGAAGGGATTCGAACCCCTAACCTTCTGATCCGTAGTCAGATGCTCTATCCGTTGAGCTACGGGCGCATGGGCTTGGCCGCAAAGAAACCGAGTCTCTTGCAGGCCGTAGTAGAGACTACATGACCTCGACGCCGCGCGCCAATCCGCAGGGCCCCTCGGCGCACTCCCAGCTATTCCCGAATATAGTTGACCGTTGTCAATCATCTCGAGCAGGAGTCCGATGTCCCGAACCACACGCGCCAGCAAGACCAGACCACCCAAGCGGACAGTGTCTGCCGACGGCACCATGACCCAGCGCCAGGTGCTCGAATCCCTCTCTGGTCTTCTCCTCGGCATGTTCGTGTCGATCCTCGCCGGCACGGTGGTGGCGACCTCGTTGCCGCTCATCATCTCCGAACTCAAAGGTGACCAGTCGGCGTACACGTGGGTCGTGACATCCACGCTTCTGGCAACGACCGTGTCCACTCCGCTGTGGGGCAAGTTCGCCGACCTGTTCAACCGCAAGCTGCTCATCCAGCTCTCGCTCGGGCTCTTCGTGGTCGGGTCTGCCGCAGCGGGCTTCTCGCAGGACACGGACATGCTCATTCTGTTCCGTGTCTTCCAGGGCCTCGGCGGCGGCGGCCTCGCGGCGCTCAGCCAGATCATCATGGCCGACATCATCAGCCCGCGTGACCGCGGCAAGTACGCCGGCCTGTTCGGCGCCGTCATGGCGGTCGGTACCGTCGGCGGGCCTCTCCTCGGCGGACTCGTGACGGATGCCTTCGGCTGGCGCTGGAACTTCTTCATCGCGTTGCCGATCGCGATCGTCGCGATCATCCTGCTTCAATCGACCCTGCACCTGCCGAAACAGCCCAAACGGAAGGTCCACATCGACTATCTCGGGGCGATCCTCATCGCGAGCGGCGTCTCTCTCCTTCTGATCTGGGTCTCGCTGGCGGGATCGCAATTCGACTGGGTCTCGGTCCAGAGCCTCGTGATGGTTGCCGGCTCCCTTCTACTCCTCATCGCAGCGGTCATCGTGGAACTCAAGGCGCGCGAACCGATCATTCCGCTCGGGATGTTCCGCAATCGCACCTTCACCCTCTCGGTCGTTGCCAGCATCGCGGTCGGCGTCTCCATGTTCGGCACGTCGGTCTTCCTCGCGCAGTACATGCAGCTCGCCCGGGGCGCGACTCCCACGGAGTCCGGCCTGCTCACCATTCCGATGATGGCTGGTCTCCTGATTTCGTCGACGGTCTTCGGAGGCATCATCAGCCGCCGCGGGAAGTGGAAGGCAATCATGGTGACCGGTGCCGTGCTCACGGTGCTTGGCTCCGTCCTTCTCGGCACCCTGCACTACGACACGAACCTCGTCCTCGTCGGCGTGTACATGGCCGTCCTCGGTGCCGGGCTGGGAATGCTCATGCAGAACCTTGTCCTCGTCGTGCAGAACTCAATCGAAGTCAAGAACCTCGGCGTCGCGACCAGCGCCGTCACCTTCTTCCGGAGCCTGGGAGGAACGATCGGCGTCTCCGTCCTCGGATCCATTCTCGGAACGGTCGTGGCGCAGCGCGTCAGGGAAAACATCGCCGCTCTCGCACCCGCCGACCAGCTCAGCGCGGCGAAGTACCTCGGAAGCGGCGTGATCCCTCAGATCTCCGAACTGCCGGATGTCCTCAAAACCGTGGTCGAGAGCGCGTACGGGACCGGGGTCGGCTTCGTTTTCCTCTGCGCCGTTCCGCTGACGATCGTTACGCTGATCGCCGTGATCTTCATTCCGAACTCCCCGCTCGGCACGATGAACGCCGTGCAGCTCAAGAAGCAGTCGAGCGCACCGGCTGCGCCCGCCCGCGACGCTGACGACGCCAGCGACATCCTCATCGACGTGTCAACAGCGAGCGTCGCCCTCCCGGCGGTCGGCCTCGCTCACCCCACCGGTTCGAACCGGGTCGTGAGCCCGGGCGAACCCGCGACGCGCGAGGGATCGAAATGAGCGATCCGTCGGACGCCCGTGACGCCACGGACGACAGGCACGCCGACGCGCTTCTCGCCGTGGAGGACCGAATGGGGGCGCTGTCGCGCCGACTTCAGGTCGTCGTGAAGAACGCAGCCACAGCCATCGATCCCTCGCTCCCACCGGCAGGATTCCGTCTGCTGAGGATGATCGAACGGTGCGGCAGCGTTCAGTCCAGCGTCGCCGCCGACATGCTCGGGGTGGATCGCAGCATGATCAGCCGGCAGGTCCGGCAGCTCGAAGAACTCGGTCTCGTCGAGACACGCAGCGACCCGGTCGACGGGCGTGTTCGTTTCCTTACTCTGACGGAGGAAGGCACGCGGCGCATGCTCGAGGTCAACCCGACGAGCCGCACGATCATGTATCCGCTGCTGACGAGCTGGTCGGTCGACGAACTCGAGAGCTTCGCGACACAGCTCGGGCGACTCGTCACGACGATCGAGGAGGACGGTGGCGTCGGCATGCAACCGTCCGCCGGGGGAACCGACGGTCGATAGCCTGTACGGACAGGTTCTTGACCCGTCTAACTGAGGAGACCACCGTGCCCGACGACGTGCGCTTCGACGCATCCGTTCCCGACATCCACGCGCCGTACCAGGCGGCATCCGATCGCTATACCCACCTGGGCTACCGCCGAGTCGGTGCCAGCGGCTTGCTGCTCCCGCCGATCTCGCTCGGCCTCTGGTACAACTTCGGCGACAACCGCCCGTTCGACACGCAACGCGAGATCCTGCGCCACGCCTTCGACCGCGGCATCACCCACTTCGATCTGGCCAACAACTACGGGCCGCCGAACGGAAGCGCCGAGGAGAACTTCGGACGGATGCTCTCACGCGACTTCCGCCCGTATCGCAGCGAACTCATCGTCTCGACGAAGGCGGGCTGGCCCCACTGGCCAGGGCCGTACGGCAACTTCGGCTCGCGCAAGTATCTGCTCAACAGCCTCGACGAATCACTCGAGCGCCTGCGCACCGACTACGTCGACATCTTCTACTCGCACCGGGTCGACCCGGACACCCCACTCGAGGAGACGATCGGAGCGCTCGACACCGCCGTCCGGCAGGGCAAAGCCCTCTACGCCGGGATCTCGTCGTACTCCGCCGAGCGCACCGAACGCGCCATCGAGATCGCGAAGAACCTCGGCACTCCGCTGGTCATTCACCAGCCGTCGTACTCCCTCGTCAATCGCTGGGTCGAGGAGGGGCTGCTCGACACCCTTCGAACCGGCGGTATGGGATCGATCGCATTCACGCCCCTCGCCCAGGGGCTCCTGACCGGCAAATTCCTGGCCGATCCGCACGCAGAACACGCGACACCGCGCGGTTCGTTCAACGACAGCTTCCTGTCGGAGGACAACCTCGCCCGGCTCCGCGGACTCAACGACATTGCCGAATCGCGCGGGCAGACGCTCGCTCAGATGGCGATCGCGTGGGTGCTGCGCCCGGGCGGAGCGACGAGCGCTCTCATCGGGGTCTCGCGCATCGAGCAGCTCGATGAGAACCTCGCCGCCCTCGACAACACGTCGTTCAGCGATGACGAACTCACGCGCATCGACGAGTTCGCCGGCGACGCCGGCGTCAACATCTGGGCACAGTCCAGCGATCTCTGATCGCACCGACGAAGAACGGATGCCGTCCGGCACACAAGCGGGACGGCATCCGTTCTCGTGTGCGCGCACTGTTCTTGCTACCGCAGCTGCAGGTCGTCGAGAGCGGCGAGCTGACGCTTGAGGGCGACCTGGCGGTATGAGGTGTCGATGAGCTCGGCGACGAACTGCCAGTCGGTCTGCTCGACGGACAGATCCATTCCGAGCCAGCCTCCCGGACCGAAATAGGGCGGCACGAAGAAGCGGTCGTCGGTGAGAAGCGCCGGGCGCTCATCGGGGTCCGGCTTGAACACCATCGTGTGCGGTCGGTCCATCGACGACCCCATCACCACAAAGAGCTTCTTGCCCGCCCGGAAGGTCGGACGACCCCACGCCTCGACCTCGGCGAACTCCGGATAGTCGACGCAAATGGCACGAACGCGGGCGACGACCGGGTCAGCTGGGTCAAACACCGCAGGATGCTCCATGGCCGCGATTGTACGCGCGCCGATCCGCCTCTGGCAGGGGTCGGTGTCAGGAGGAGGGAGGAGCGGTGGGGCAGCGCAACTGGGTCTTCACTCCGGTGCGATCGACGTTGTGGAGCGACATCGACTGCCCGCAGATCGGGCAGGCGGATTCCGAGGCCGGCGGTAGCGCATCCTCACCATATGGCCCGAGCGGCGGCGGTCCGATGTACGGACGCAGCCGATTGTTGAGCCAGTTGGTGAAGCCACCGGCATCCGAAATGCTCTCCCGCGGTTTCTTGCTTCGTGCCATGGCTCAAGCGTAGGCGTTCGCCCGCCTCCGCAGGCCCGGCATCCCTCTAACTACTGCGGTAGACTGGGACGCGCGAAGGGGAGTAGTTCCCACCGCCGCTTTCACTCCAGAAACGGCGACGCGGTCTGTCGACATACTGGTTTTCACAACCCGGCAGCCCACCCGCTCCTGCGGGCGAGCGAGACCTTCGGCCATACGTTTGACGATGGCCGAAGACGGTTTGCCGCTTTGGTCACCAGCACCAGGAGAACACTGTGACCGAGTCCCCCACCCGCGGAACACCCACCCCGACCGAAATCAGACGTTGGCGCCAGTACCTCGCCGACGAACGTGCCGAGGCCCAGGTCTACGGTGAACTCGCACGGCGTCGCACCGGTGAGGAGCGAGCGATCCTGCTCGGACTCGTCGAAGCGGAGCGCCGACACGAAGCACACTGGATCGCTTTGCTCGGGGAGCACGCGAACGACCCCACCCGCACCGCCCTGCGCACCCGGCTGCTCGGGTTTCTCGCACGCCGGTTCGGCTCGGTGTTCGTGCTCGCCCTCATGCAACGCACCGAATCCCGTTCCCCCTATGAGGCGGATGCCGACGCCACGGACGCGATGGCGGCCGACGAACGACTGCACGAAGAGATCGTGCGCGGCCTCGCCGCCCGCGGACGAAACAGCATCTCGGGCACCTTCCGCGCCGCCGTCTTCGGCGCCAATGACGGCCTCGTCTCCAACCTCGCCCTCGTTCTCGGCATGAGTGCAACCGGCGTCGGCACCGGAGTGGTCCTCGCCGCCGGTATCGCCGGGCTCCTCGCCGGAGCATTGTCGATGGCAGCGGGCGAATTCGTTTCCGTTCGCTCGCAGCGCGAACTGCTCGAGTCGACCACCCCCGATCCCACAGCGCGCCGGGTGCTGCCCCAGCTCGACGTCGACGCCAACGAGCTCCAGCTCGTCTACCGGGTTCGCGGCATGCCGCCGAAACAGGCGGCGGAGCACGCCCACGAGGTCCTCAACGGTCTCGACTGCGTGCACGTCGGGATCAACACCGGCAGTGTGTCGGTCCAGCAGGACCAACATGAGGAAGTCGGCTCCGCCCGTGCTGCCGCCGTCTCGAGCTTCTTCTTCTTCGCCTCTGGGGCGATCATTCCGGTGCTGCCGTATCTCTTCGGGCTGACCGGTCTCACCGCCGTCGCCGTGGCATCCGTCCTCGTGGGAATCGCGCTGCTCATCACCGGCGCGACCGTCGGTGTGCTGTCAGGGGCGTCACCGCTCAAACGGGCGCTGCGCCAACTCGCGATCGGATACGGCGCCGCAACGGTGACCTATCTGCTCGGGCTGCTGTTCGGCACGACGGTGGCGTAGCGGCGACCGTTCAGGAGCGTCCGCCGCGTCCCCGGTTGCGGCCCTTGCCGAGCTTCTTGGGCGCGCGGCCCTGCCGAGGGGTGAACGGCTTCGCCTTCGGCTTCTGCTGCGGCTTGCGCTCCTTCGGCGGAGCCTTCTCGGGCTCCTCCTGCGGCGCACGTGAGCTGCGGGCAGTCCGCCCGCGGACGACACCGATGAACTCCTCGACGTCCGGAGTCGTGTTGTCCTCGAGCCAGGCGAGCGCGATCTGCGACTCGGCGGCATCCGTCACCGGGCGCGCGACCACGTCCTTGCGGCTGTGCAGCCTGGCGACCGATTGCGGCACGATGACGACGCCGACACCGGCTGCGACGAGTTCCGCGGCATCATCTCCGGTGCGGATGTCGGGAAGCGGCCGGCGTGTGCCATCCCGGATCTCGTCCGCGACGTCACGCCATTCGGGGACGGAGTCCGGGTTCTGCAGCAGGTGCTCCCCCGCAAGCTCGGCCACCGTGACTGTTTCCTGGAGCGAGAGTTCGTGTTCCTTGGGCAGGACGACGACCGGGATCTCCCGGTAGAGCGGGATGACGCTGAGGCCCGCGCTGTCGACCGGGAGCCGCACGAAGCTGACCTGGGCAGTGCCGTCGTGCAGCATGCTCACCTGCTCGGCCTCCGCCGTCGGTGCAAAACCTAAGGGCAGGTCCTGGCGCCTCTCGGCCCACACCTTCGACCACTTCGCGAGCGTGACACCGGGCACGAAAGCAACCGTGAAGAGGCGTTCGGCCGTGGGTTCGGCGTCCATGGGATTCCCTCTCCTGCCGTCCTCGCAATGACAACGGTCGTGTCACAGGGTATTACGGATGCCGTCGCCCGCGTGATCGGCGCGTCCCACCGGTTACGCTGGGGTCATGGCTTCCAACAAGACCCCCCAGACGATGAAGCCGGAGACGGCAGCGAAAAAGCTCAACGTCTACCTGCCCGCAATGCCCGAGGAATTCCGCACCGGCCCGATCACCCGCGACCAGCTCAACGAGCTTCTCGAATCGCCCCCGGAGTGGCTCGTCGAACTGCGCAAGAACGGCCCGCACCCGCGCCAGGAGGTCGCACGCAAGCTCGGCATCTCCGTGTCGGGTCTCGCCCGCGCCGAAATGACGGATGCCGCCCTCACGACCGCCGAGATCACCGACCTTCTCGCGGCACCGCCGGAGTGGCTCGTGACCGAGCGAGCCATCCAGGCCGAGGTCCGCGCAGAGAACACCCGCATCAACGAGCGCGATGCCGGCCGCCGCGCCCTCGCCGAGGAGAAGGCGCGTCAGGAGAAGCAGTAGCCGAACGCCGGGAACGGCCCGGGAGCGTTCGCTCCCGGGCCGTTTCTGTGTGTTGTTGCACCTCCGGGCGGCGTTGTCACCCGTTCCGGACGAAAACACCCGTCGTGGCGCGTGAATTCGTCCGAAGTGAGTGAAATCGTCGAGTCCTCACCCCGGCGCACCCCTACTTCGTGTTTGCCACCGCCGCGGCTGCCGCCGGATCGTTCGCGACAGCATCCGGAGTCACGTTTCGGCCCTTGCGCCGCCTCGTCGTCCCGCCGGAACGACCGTAGACGAGGTACATCGTGAGTCCCATGATGATCATGAGAAGCACCGTGTAGACGAAGGTGATCGACATCGAGTCGAGGTTGCTCTCACCCTCCGTGCTGGCCTTGATCGCGATACCGAGTGGCTCGTACAGCGGGTGATACAGGAAGACAGCGGCGTCGTAGTCGTCGAGCAGGCTGTTGAAGTTGAGCGCCGTGATGGCAGCGGCCGTCGGGATCACGAGCGGGAAGAGCACCCTGCGGAAGGTGAAGAGCGACTTCGCGCCGAGGATACGCGCGGCGTCCTCGAGCGAATCCGGAATGGACGCGAACGCCGCCTTGAGTAACCGCAGCGTGAACGGGATCTTCACGATGATGTACGCCACGAGCAACAGCACGGTTGTCCCGGTGAGAACCTGGCCTCCGATCAGCGGGTTCGGCCGGTCGAAGGTCATGACGAGAGCGAGGGCGATGAGGATCGTCGGAAGAATCCACGGAATGTGCAGCAGGTATTCCAGAACGGATGTCACGGGGTTGCGGTATTTCTGGATCACCCGCGCCACGAACAACAGTCCGCCGACAACGATGAGGGCCGCGAGCGCGCTGTAGACGATGCTCACGATGAACGGCCGGAGCACCGCGGGTGATCCGAAGACGGTGGCGTAGTTGTCGAGCGTGAAGGAGCTGAGGGTGATCGACCCGGTGAGAACCGCCGTGGAGTCGACGAACGAGAACAGCACGATGAGCAGCACCGGTGTCGCGTAGACGATGAAGAGGAGGTACGCGACGACGTGGACGACGACATTCGCCGCCCGGTTCTGGATGCGCTGCTTCTTCAGCGGGGTGGCGACCTTCGCGACCGAGAAATAGACACCGGATTTTTCGACCCGGTTCATCACGGCAAGGAGGATGATTGTCGCGAGGCCGAGGATGATCGCGAGGAGGGCAGCGAGGTCCCGCGAGCTCGCGCTCTTCGAGAAGGTGACGATCATCGGAGCGATCGTCTGGAAGTCGGCGCCACCGATCACGAGGGGGGCGGTGAGGGCGCCGAGACCGGTCAGGAAGGTGAGAACGGTGACGGCGAAGATCATCGGCCGCAACGCGGGAAGCACGATTTTCCAGAGAATTTTCCACGTCGACGCGCCCATGTTCCGCGCGGCTTCGATGGTCTGGTAGTCGATCTTGGCGAGCGACGAGGAGAGAAAGAGCATGTGGTTCGTGGTCGTCGCGAAGGTCATGACGAGGAGCACGGCGAAGAACCCCGAGAACCAGTTGGGGTCGACCTCCGGCCAGACGTTCCTGACGGCGTTGGTGATGAACCCGTAGCGACCATAGATGAAGTTGTAACCGGCGGCGAGGACGATGCCACCGTAGATCAGCGTCGTCGCGTAGCCAAGCCAGAGCACGCGGGAGCCACGGATCTGGAAGTACTTCGTCACCAGAACGATGAAGATTCCGACGACGTTGACCGTGACCGCGAGTGAGATCGCGAGGAGGAAGCTGTTGAACAGGCTCTTCATCGCCCGTTCAGAGCTGAAGAGCTTCTCGACGGCACGCGCGCTGAACTCTCCACCGGGGAAGAACGTCGACACGAGCAGATTGATGTTGGGAAAGAGCAGGAAGGTCGCGATGAACCAGAGGAGAACGACCAAAACCACGAGAACCAGCGGTGAGCGGAACATTGTCCGCAGTGAGGAATTCCGCATGTCAGTGCCTCAGTACTGCAGGATCGAGGTCGGGTCGATGTACAGGTCGGCCGTCGCGCCCGGCTGCAGCACTGCCTCACCGTTCTCGGTCACCATGGCGATGAGTTTCGTTCCGCTCGACTCGATCACGTACGTGCTGTATGCGCCGTGGTACGTGCGCTCGGCGACAATCCCGTCCAGCCGGATCGCCTGCTGCCCTGTACGGGGAGGATAGAGCGACACTTTCTCACGGCGGAGGTAGGACGGTTTCGCCGGGTCGAGGTTTGTCGCCCCCGCGTCGACGAGTCGCTGAACGAACTCGCGCGAGAGCGTATTGATGGCACCGACGAACGTACAGACGAATTCGGTGGCCGACCGGTCGTAGATCTCCTCGGGTGCGCCCACCTGCTCGACGACTCCCTTGTTGAAGACCGCGATCCGGTCACTCATTGTCAGGGCTTCCTCCTGGTCGTGCGTGACGTACACCGTGGTGATGCCGAGTTCGCTCTGGAGGTTCTTCAACTGCTCCCGCAGCTGAACCCGAAGCTTGGCGTCGAGGTTCGACAGCGGCTCGTCGAGGAGCAGGATGCGTGGCTTGAGCACGAGCGCCCGCGCGATGGCGACCCTCTGCTGCTGTCCGCCGGAGAGTTCCGCCACGTTCTTATCGAGCTGGTCGCGTGTCAGTTCGACCTGGTCTGCGATCTCGGCGACGAGACGTTCGGTCTCCTGCTTCTTCGTCTTACGGACGGAAAGGCCGAACGCGATGTTCTCCCCGACGCTCATGCTCGGGAACAGCGCATAGTTCTGAAACACCATGCCAACGCGACGTTTCTCACTCGGCAGCCGTGTGGCATCCTTACCGTCGATGAAGACCTTGCCGCGCGACGGTTCGATGAAGCCGGCGAGGGTACGGAGCGCGGTGGTCTTGCCGCAACCCGACGGTCCGAGGAGGGTGAAGAACTCGCCCTCCCGGATTTCGAGATTGAGGTCCGGGATGGCGACGTGGTCGTCGAATCGGACCTCGACGTTGTCATAGCTGATCATGAGCACTCCAGCCGGCCCGTTCAGCACTGAACGGCCGACCTAGGTCGAATGACGGCCGCGGCGCTGGGAAGCACCGCGGCCGCCACTCCCCGCAATTCGGGGATGCGTGGGTTAGGGCAGGTACTCGAGTTCTGTCTTCTCAACCCAGGCGGCGATGTTCTCCCTGACCAGGTTGTAGTCGATGTCCTGCTTGTCGAGGGAGTCAATCAGCTCGATGACCTCGGGAAGCGCCTGGGCACGGGCCTCTTCGTTCACCGGATACGCGGAGAACTCTTTGGCGAACTCGCCCTGCACTTCTGCACTCCCGAACCAGTCGATGAACTCCTCGGCGCGGTCCTGCTTGGAGGTGCCCGCAATGACGGAGATCTGCTCGGTCACGTAGGGAACACCGACCTCGGGGGCGATGACGCCGGTCTTCGTCCCGTACTCGGCGTCGCGCGCGGCGATACCGCTCGAGGGAAGGACACCGAAGTCCACCTCGTCGCGGGTGATGCGAGCGTAGAGGTCGGTTCCCTCGACAGCGGGAGAACCGTGGGCGAAGTACTTCTCGACCTCTTCCCAGCCCTTGTCCGAGACACCGAGGTCGCCGTCTTCGTCGAGGTGCTGGGTGAGCAGCCCGGCGAGGATGAGCTGGGGCGTTGCCTGCCCGAGTGCGGTATTGACCTCGTATCGACCGTCCCATTTGGAGTCGTTCCAGAGGTCGCTCGTGTCGCTCGGAGCATCCGACTCAGAGATCTTGTTGGTGTCGTAGACCGTCACGATGGCCTGTTCGACGAGCGGCCAGAAGGCGCCGTCCTTCGGGTCACCGGACTCCTGGTCGACTTCGCCGGCCCACTCAGGCTCGTATGCCGTGATGGCTTCTTCCGCCTTGAGCGTTTCGAAGTACATGTTGTTGAGACCGAAGACGACGTCGCCGACCGGGTTGTTCTTCTCCGCGACGATGCGGTTCGCGAGGTCGGCGCCGCCGAGACCAACGATCTCGATGTCGAGGCCGGCTTCTTCGGCCTGCGCGGTGATCCACTCGCCGCGACCGTCCGAATTGGAGTTCGTGTACACGATCAGCGTGCCGGTGGAGTCACCCGATCCGCCCGACTCGCCGCCAGACGAGCCCGCTCCAGCGGAGCATCCCGTCAGTCCGATGGAACCCACGACGACAACGGCAAGTGCCGTTGATGTGAGATTGCGCTTTTTCACGGTCAGTCCTTTCGAGCAACGACAGACCCCCGGGTCGTCCCTTGCTGATCATGCGAGTTACACGTGCTTCCAACCTAGGGGACGGAGCACCCCGAAAGAGGGTCGGTTGACAGATGTTCGCCTGATGTTCGTTCTGCGGCGTCTCGACCGTCGCGGAGCTGACGAGTAGGGTGTGCGCGGCCGTGTGGCAGCGCGAGCGGGTCCTAGAGGACGCGCTCGAGTTCACGCTCGCGGCGGCGCGCCCGTACGCGAAGAACCGCGCGAACGAACCACCAGATGACGAGGGCGGCGACGCCGGCGACAACGATGTACTTGAGGATGTCGGCGTACTCGAGCAACGCGCTCCAGTTCTCACCGAGCAGGAACCCGGCCACCACGAAGATGCTGTTCCAGAGGAGGGAGCCGGCAGCCGTGAGCAGTCCGAACGTCACCAGGTTCATCTTCTCGATCCCTGCAGGGATCGAGATGAGACTGCGGAAGATGGGGAGCATCCGCCCGAAGAAGACGGCCTTCTTGCCGTGGCGGCCGAACCAGGCGACTGTCTTGACGATGTCGCCTGGGTCGACGAAGGGGATGCGAGCCGCGAGCCACACGGTGCGGTCGTGGCCGAGCCAGCGACCGAGGCCGTAGAGAACGAAGGCACCGAGGATGGAACCGAGCGTCGTCCAGAAGATGGCTTCGGCGATCGTGAACGAGCCCTGGCTGGCGGTGAAGCCGGCCAGCGGAAGGATGACCTCGCTCGGGATGGGAGGAAACACGTTCTCGAGGAAGACGATGAGTCCGGCGCCGACGGGCCCGAGTGCTTCCATGATCTGGATGGCCCACTGCGCGATTCCGTCGGCGACGCCGGCGGATGCTGAGTCGGCGGATGCCGCGAGGTGCGACTCGGGGAGGGCGGTCAAATGCATGGGGTTGTCTCCACAGTGGATGGGACTGCGGCAACGACAACTCCGACGATGCCAGGACGGACGGCGCCAGTCTGGCATACCGACTCCGGCCTTGGCTGGGAGTCTCAGGCGATTCCCGGGCGCCCACCTCGCCCCCCGGCTGCCCTTGCCTGGCCGTAAACGGCTGAACCTCGGCACGACATCCAGCCGTTTATGGCCGAGCAAGCGACCTAGGCGGCTGACCAGCCGCCGTCGCTCGCGAGGATGACGCCGTTGACGTTCACGCCGTCGTCGCTGAGGAGGAAGGTGATCGACGCCGCAAGAGCGTCGCCCTCGACCGCCTCGGGCATGACGGCCATTCCGGCACGCACGCGCTCAGAGCCGAGGGTCGACGCGAACGTCGCCTCGATGTTGGTGATGACGGGGCCAGGTGCGACGGCGTTCACGCGGATGCCGCTCGGGCCGTACATGAACGCGCTCGACTTGGTGAGGCCCGCGACCGCGTGCTTCGACGCGGTGTACGCGGCGCCGGCGGCTGAACCACGAAGCGCTGCTTCAGATGCGACGTTGACGATCGAGCCGGCCTGACGGGCGAGCATCGACGGAACGACGGCGCGCATGAGCTTCATCGTCCCTTCGACGTTGATCGCGAACACGCGCTTCCAGACGGCATCCGACACCTCGTGCACCGGCGTCATGTCGTCCATGATTCCAGCGACGTTGGCGAGAGCATCGATCTGGTCGCCCGCAGCAGCGACGATCTCAGCGATTGCGTTGTCGTCGGTGATGTCGGCCGTCACGGCGATGATGTCTGCCGCCGGGAGTTCGTCGACGAGCTCGTCGAGACGCTCGCGCGCGATGTCCACAGCGATGACGCGTCCACCCTCACGGGCGACCCGGGATGCCGTCGCTCGGCCGATTCCGGATCCGGCGCCGGTGACGATGACCGTCTTTCCGGTGAAGCGACCGTCGCTGATCCGCTCGACCCACTCGGGGCGCTCGACGGCGTCGACGGCGTTCTCGTCCACGGGAGCCGGCGCAGCGGCATCCGTTGTTGCGGTCGCAGCGGATGCCGGCACGTCGCCGATCTCGACGCGGCGCACGAGTTCGTCGATCAGTTCAGCGGGAAACGAACCCTTGCTGAGCTTGACGAGGCGCTTGATCGCGAGGCGGCGGACGGGTCGGAGGGTGTCTGCGGTCTGGCCGGCCTGGGCCAGCAGGTCGCGGAGGATGAGCCCGCCGACCGGGTGGTCGAGCCAGGTGCCGACAGAGGAGTCGCCGGACAGGGTGGAAGAGGGAGCCATGGGGTTCTGCTTTCTGGTCGGGATCGCCGATGCATACCGGACAACGTTGTCCGGTTGTAGGCTACACGGGTGTCAGCTCCCGGTAAAGCGAATCGGGGCCCGAGTGCCGGGCCCGAGAACCGTCGAGCCCTCGTCGCCGCGGCCCGTGAAGTCTTTGCCGAAGACGGGCTCTCAGCGCCGCTGAGCTCGGTCGCCAAACGCGCAGGCGTCGGGCAGGGCAGCCTTTATCGCCACTTCCCCGACCGCATCGCCCTCGCGGCAGCCGTCTTCGAGGAGAATATCGGTGACCTCGAAGTCGTCGTCGACCGCCCGGACAGCACCCTCGACGACTTCCTCGAGGTCGTGATTGCGCAAGCCCTCGTGTCGACGGCGCTCATCGAACTGCTGACCTCCCACCGACACGACGAACGCATCGCGCATCTGAGCGACCGTCTGGCATCAGTCGTCGCCACAATCACGGAACGCGAGAAGGCGGCGCGGCGCATCGGGCAGCACGTCGCGATCGACGACGTGGTCCTCGCGATCTCGATGCTGGCCGGCGAACTCGCCCACACCGAACCGGATGCTCGCGCGGGCGTCGGTCGCCGCGCCTGGGCGCTCTTCCACGCGGCTTTCGCGCCCCACGAGGGCTGACGGCACATGCAAAAACCCCCGCCGCGAGGCGAGGGTTTGTGTGGCGGAGACGGCGGGATTTGAACCCGCGCGGAGCGAAGCTCCGCGAAAGGCGGCAGCCGAATCCCAGGCAATCCCTAGAACGAGACTGCGATCCGCAACCAATTTAAGAGGTGGCGGAGACGGCGGGATTTGAACCCGCGGTCCCCTTACGAGGACTCCACCTTAGCAGGGTGGTGCACTAGGCCGAACTATGCGACGTCTCCATGAGCGGCCGCTGGACGGACGCACGGGCTTAATCATAACCGGCAAATCGCCTCGGGCCGAATTGGGCTCAGCGGTTGGCGACCGAGCAGGTCTGGTCGAAGGCGGTCTGGCCCTGCAGCCCTTCGATCACATCGGTCGTCGGAGTGGGCACCGGGGTCGCCCCGGGCGTGGCATCCGGGGCGTCAGCGGGAGGAGTCGCCGGCGCATTCGGGTCGGCCTCCACTCCCGTGCGGTTCGCGTTGGGGTCAGGAGCGAACGGAGCGTCGGTGGCGATTCGCTCGAACAGCTGGTCGGCGAGGCTTTGCAGCGGCACGACCCGGTTGCGGTTGTTCGGGTCGTCCATCACCGGGTACTGGATCAGGTTGAGCTTGTCGAGGTCGACGGTGACAAGCGTTCGCGCCATCGCGACCATGCGCGTGACGTTCGTCAGCGAGGTCGACAGGTTGACGTGCTTCGCCGCGACCTGGGCGAGGGAGTAGAGCTTCGTCACGTCGGTGAGGGTGTCGTTGCTCTTGATCGTGCGAACGAGCGACGAGATGTACTGCTGCTGACTCGCGATGCGGGACAGGTCGCTCCCGTCGCCGACACCGTGGCGGGTGCGGAGGAACGCGAGCGCGGTCTCGCCGGAGACGACACTCGTACCTGCGGGAAGGTCGAGGTCCGAAAGGGGGTCGTTGACCGGGGCCGTGAGGCACACGGGAACGCCGCCGACGGCATCCGTCATGCGTACGACCGACGCGAACGACATCAGTGCCGCGAACTCGATCTCGAGCCCGGTCAGGTTCTCGATCGTTCCGACGACGCAGGCGAGACCACCGCGCTCGAAGGCAGCGTTCAAGGGCTGGGCACGCGTCGGGCCGTTGCTCTCCCCGGTCTCCGGGTCGACGCAGGTGGGATGCGGGATGACGAGGTCGCGCGGGAAGCTGACGACGACGGCACTGGAGTGGTCCTCGGAAACGTGCAGGAGCATATTGACGTCGTTGAGGGTGATCTCGCGTTCGCCGAAATCATCGCCCTGTTCGGGATCGTTGTCGGCACCGACGACGAGGAGGTTGAACCCTCCCTCGAACGCATCGATATTCGGCACAGCGGGGAGCGGGGTGTCGTCGGGACCGCTGATGTCGATCGCATTCGACGAGACATTGGAGGCGAGATCCCATACGACCCAGGCGGCGACGGATGCTCCGCTCACGAGCACGACGGCCATCACGATCGAGAGGGCCCGCAGCACCGTCGAGAGCACCCCGCGGCGCGGCTGGCGGCCGTGCTTGATGCTTGCCTCGGTGGATCTCGACGTTTTCACAGAGCAACTCTAGAGCCCGAAGCTGACCGTCGGATCCCTCCGGAGGATGAGAGGGTCAGTCGTTGCCTTTGGAGCAGGTGTAGTCGCCGGCCGTCTGGCCCTGCACCGCCTTGTCGAGCACGACTCCCGGTGGCGTCGCGTCGGTCTTCGGCGCCTCGGGGTCCTCGGTCTGAGGGGTGTCGTCTGCCGGGGCGTCGTCGACGGGAGCGTTCGGGTCGACGACGGAACCTGGGCCGGTGTCGCCGCTCAACGTGAGCGGTTCATCGGCGGCGAGCGCGTCGAAGAGCTGAGCGGCAGGCGTTTTCAGCGGCAGAACGCCCTCATAGCCGTTGATGTCGCCGTATTCGGTGGGGTACTGCACGAAGACGACCTGGTCGAGCGGGATGTTCTTGAGCGCCATCGCGATCGAAACCATTGTGTTGAGGTTCGACAGGCTCGTTGAGAGCGTCATGTTGCTCGCGGCCGCCTTCGCGATACCGAAGAGCTTTCCCGGGTCGGTGAGGGTTTCGCTGCTCTTCAGCGTGCGCACGAGCGAGGAAAGGAAGACCTGCTGGTTGCTGATGCGGCCGAGGTCGGAACCGTCACCGACGCCGTGGCGGGTGCGGAGGAACTGGATCGCTTCCTTGCCCTGAAGCGTGTGGACTCCTGCGTCGAGGTAGGTCTCCGTGCGCCAGTCGTTGATCGGCTCAGCGACGCACACATCGACGCCGCCCACCGCGTTGGAGAGTTCGATCACTCCACCGAACTGGACTTCGGCGGCGAAGGGAATCGAGAGCCCGGTGAGCTTCTCGACGGTGAGCACCGTGCAGGCGAGGCCGCCATACGACAGCGTCGTGTTGATCTTCTGCGCCGCCATGGCGTCGTATGTTCCGCCGTTCTCCCGCGGGCACGAGGGGATCGGAACGAACATGTCGCGCGGGAAGCTGACGACGGTAGCAGCGGTGTGATCCTCCGAGATGTGGAGGAGCATCGTCACGTCGTTGAGAGTGGCGGAATCCTTGGCGTCGTCGCCGAAGACGGCATCCTGTCCCTGCCTGCTGTCGCTGCCGACGAGAAGAAGGTTCACTCCACCTTCGATCGCATCGATGTCGGGAGCACTGCCGGCGGTCTCATTGGCGAGGGTGACGGACGGAGCAACACTCGACGCGATGTCCCAGACGGCGTATGCCGCGATGGCGGAGCCACTCACGAGGACGACGGCGAGCGCTGCCGAGAGGAACCGCGCGATGGTTCGGCCTGCCGTCGATTTCCTGAGCCGGCCGTGCCGCGCCGTCGATCGTGCCGGACGGGAGCGGCGGACGGGTTCGCTCACGCTCGTTCCTTTCGCGGCAGGCGGCTATGGAGGTGTGACTCGGGTGGAGAAGGGGCGGAGGGCGTGGGAATCGAACCGCACATGTCATTAATGCAATCCGTGCCCCGGCTGGAGAGCTTTCACCCTTGCGACGCGGAGGGCGTGGGATTCGAACCGCACATGTCATTAATGCAATCCGTGCCCCGGCTGGAGAGCTTTCACCCTTGCGACGCGGAGGGCGTGGGATTCGAACCCACGAGACATTTCTGCCCACCAGTTTTCAAGACTGGCTCCATCGGCCGCTCGGACAGCCCTCCTTGCACGCTGTTTCTCAACAGCAGGCAACGCTCGATTGTAGCCGATGAGGGCCAATCCAGAATGACAGGGTGCCCTGATAGAAAACTGAAGAACCCGGTCAGAGCGAGCGAAGCACCGCTGCGAGGCCGTCGTCGTCGATGCTGCCGGTGACTTCGGTCGCGACCGCTTTCACATCATCCGGAGCCTGTCCCATGGCGACGGCACGGCCCGAACGGCCGGCCCACTGGAACATCTCGATGTCGTTCCGCCCGTCGCCGACGGCGACGATCCGGTCCTCGGGAACGTCGAGCCACTCCCGCACCCGTTCGAGCGCTGTCGACTTGTTGACACCGAGCGGCGCGATGTCGAGCCAGGCAGTCCAGCCGATCGCGTACGTAACCGAGTGCAACCCCATCTTCTCCACCACGGAGAGAAAGTCCAGCTCGTCGTGCTCGGGAGACACGACGACGACCCGCGTGACCGGTTCGCTCAAGAGGTGCTCGAACTCGACCTCTTCGGCGTTCTCGAGGTTCCAGTCCGTCATGCCCTGGGTGTACCGGCGGTATCCGCTCGGGTACTCGACCATGTACCGGCCGTCTGCGAGGTGAGACCGGATCTGCGTCAGGACCTCGCGCGGGTTGAACGTCTCAATGAGGTGCCTGCGGTACCCGGTCGGCTCCGTGGCATCCCGTTTCATAACGAGCGCGCCGTTCGCGCACACGACGTACTCCGGTGTGATCCCGAGCTGGTCGAGTACGTGGTGCGTTGTCTCCCAGCTGCGGCCGGTCGCGAGCATGAGGATGTGCCCGCGAACGGATGCCGCCTCCGCGGCCTCGATGACGGCATCCGACATCGTTCCGTCCTCGGAGAGGAGGGTGCCGTCGATGTCGAGGGCGACGAGCAGGGGGGCGTCGGTCACAGCGGAGCGATGACGTCGAGCCCACCGAGGTAGGGGCGCAGCGCCTCGGGGACGAGGACGGATCCGTCTGCCTGCTGGTGGGTCTCGAGCAGGGCGACGAGCCAGCGGGTGGTCGCGAGCGTTCCGTTAAGAGTGGCGACCGGCGTGGTCTTGCCGTCTTCACCGGCTCGGTAACGGATGTTGAGACGTCGCGCCTGGTACGTGGTGCAGTTCGAGGTCGAGGTCAGTTCGCGGTACGCGTCCTGGGTCGGGACCCACGCTTCGACGTCGTACTTGCGGGCGGCGCTCGAGCCGAGGTCTCCGGCGGCGGTGTCGATCACACGGTAGCTGAGGCCGAGGGCCTGCAGCATTCCTTCCTGCCAGCCAAGAAGGCGGAGGTGTTCCGCTTCCGCTTCCTCAGGGGTCGTGTAGACGAACATCTCGAGCTTGTTGAACTGGTGCACCCGGATGATGCCGCGGGTATCGCGGCCGTACGAGCCCGCTTCGCGGCGGTAACAGGTTGACCATCCTGCGTACCGGATCGGGGCATCCGCCACGTCGATGATCTCGTCGGAGTGGTATCCGGCGAGCGCGACCTCGCTCGTGCCGGTGAGGTACAGGTCGTCTGCCGGGAGGTAGTAGACCTCGTCCGCGTGGGCGCCGAGGAACCCGGTGCCCGCCATGATCTCCGGCTTGACGAGCGTCGGGGTGATGAGCGGGATGAAGCCTTCGGTGAGGGCCCGGTCGAGCGCCATGTTCATGAGGGCGAGCTCGAGCCGTGCGCCGATGCCGCGCAGGTAGTAGAAGCGAGCGCCGGAGACCTTGGTCCCGCGCTGCATGTCGATCGCGCCCAGGAGCTCACCGAGTTCGAGGTGGTCCTTCGGTGCGAAGTCGAACGCGGGCTTCTCGCCGACCTCGCGGAGGGTGACGAAGTCGTCCTCGCCGCCGGCCGGGACGCCGTCGATGATGGGGTTCTGGATGGCGCCGACGATCTCGGTGAAGCGGGTCTCGGCATCCGTCACCTGCGCCTGTGCCTGCTTGACCCGATCGGAGAGGCCCTTCACCTCGGCGACGAGGGCGGCCTTCTCCTCTTTCGGTGCCTTGGCGACGCGTTTGCCGAACGCGTTCTGCTCGGCACGGAGCTCCTCGAATGCGGTGATCGCGGCGCGGCGGTCACGGTCGGCGTCGAGGGCCTGGTCGACGAGTTCGACACTCGATCGCCTCGCCTCCTGCGAACGCCTGATGAGGTCTGGATTTTCGCGGAGGAGCACTGGATCAATCACGGGGGCAAGTCTAACGTCGCACGGTACGGTTGCAGGTATGGGCGAGTCGGGGCTGAAGCGCGCGGCGGTGGTGTACAACCCGACGCGAGTCACGCGGAGCGCCCTCCAGCCGCTGATCGACCGTGCGGCCGCTGACGCCGGGTGGGGCGAAACGATCTGGTTCGAGACGACGCTCACCGTCCCGGCCAAGGTGCTCACCCGCGAGGCGGTGCGCTCCGGCGTTGATCTGGTTTTCGCTGCCGGAGGCGACGGAACCGTGCGATCGGTGGCCGAAGGCATCCGTGATTCGGGGGCCGCTCTCGCTTTGCTCCCGTCAGGAACCGGCAACCTGCTCGCACGCAACCTCAAACTTCCGATCAACAACGTGACGGATGCCATCGCGATCGCGTTCACGGGACGCACCCGCAACATCGACCTCGGTATCGCGACGCTCAGCCGGACCGACGGGTCGATCGAAGAGCACGGGTTCCTCGTGATGGCCGGGATGGGCATCGATGCCGACATCATGGCGAACACGAGCGAGGCCCTGAAGAAGACCGTCGGCTGGCTCGCTTACGTGGATGCCGGCATCCGCGTTCTGCCCGATGCGCGCCCGTTCCGGATCAGGTACCAGCTCGACGGGAAACCCGTGCACAGCGCGCACGTGTCGACGATCCTGTTCGGCAACTGCGGCACCCTCACCGGTGGACTCGAGATGATGCCGGACGCCATCGTCGATGACGGTCTGCTCGACATCGCTGTGCTGCAGCCGACCGGAACACTCGGCTGGATCGACATCTGGCGCAAGTTGCGGTTCGAGAACGGGTTCCTGCGCCGGTCGAGCATCGGGCGCAAGCTCATCTCTGCGACGTCCGGGAGTGCATCGACGATCTCCTACCTGCGCAGTGCCGGGGTCACGGTGTCGCTCGACAAGCCTCGCCACGTCGAGCTCGATGGCGACGAGTTCGGGGTCGTGGCTGGCGTGCGATTCGCGGCGGATGCCGGAGCCCTCGCCGTGCGGGTGCGGTAGCGTCGGCGACCTAGTTCCCCGGTTCCTGCTTCCCTGCTGCGTTGGGCTCCGTTCGGGGGTGCTCTGCGCGGGCGCCGTTCGGTCACAAATGGTCGAACGATCTGTTGCTCGGTCAGTTTGGGCTGGAACGTGAAGGGCGAGTTCATGTAAGTGACGCAACACCCTGATCTCGGGGAGTTGCTATGTCTGGTCGTCCGTCGGTGCCGATCGATCTTATTCGTGGGTTCTGGGGGCGAATCCGGGCGGGAGATTCGATCGAGGATGCCGCGACTCTCGTGGGAATGTCGGTCACGCAGGCTCGGCGAACGTTCCGGAAAGCTGGCGGAGTGAACCAGTTTCCGGCGAGCCCGTTGAAAGGCCGTTATCTCTCCTGGCTTGAGCGGGAGGAGATCCATGACCTCACCGCCCGGGGAGAAGGCGTCCGTAAAATAGCCCGAGCGCTCGGCCGCGACCCGGCAACGATCAGCCGGGAACTCGCCCGCGGGATGACGAACCGGCGCGGGTATCGACCATCGGTCGCGCAACACAAAGCGAACGCCGCTCGTCGCGGACCCCGATCGGCGAAGCTGGCGGTGAATGGCCGGCTTCGGGAGGAAGTGCAACGGCGATTGCACCGGCGGGAGTCTCCGGAGCAGATCGCTGGCAGACTGAGAACCGATTTCCCGGACGATGCGGAGATGCGGGTGTCCCACGAAACGATCTACCAAGCACTATATGTTCAGTCCCGGGGTGGCCTGAATCGGGAGCTGGCAACGCACCTGCGCACCGGCCGCTCGATGAGGAAACCCCGCCGCGCCGAGGGCGAACGTCGCGGACGGATCCCCGACATGGTGATGATCTCCGAGCGCCCGGCCGAAGCCGAGGATCGCGCTGTCCCGGGCCACTGGGAAGGTGACCTAATCCTTGGCTCGGTCGCTTCGGGATCAGCAATCGGAACACTGGTCGAGCGCAGCACCGGATTCGTGATGCTGCTGCATTTACCCGAGAACCACACCGCGCTGGCCGTTCAAGAAGCGATGATCGAGAAGATCAGCCAGCTCCCGGAACATCTGAAACGCTCACTGACCTGGGACCAGGGCAGCGAAATGGCCTCGCACAAAGCGATCACCGCCGCGACCGGGCTCGACATCTACTTCTGCGACCCGCACTCACCCTGGCAGCGCGGCAGCAACGAGAACACCAACGGTCTGCTGCGACAATACTTCCCGAAAGGTACCGACCTCTCCGTCCACGGCCCCGGGATCCTCGACAACGTCGCCGCGGAACTCAACTGCCGTCCCAGAAAACGCTACGACTGGGAAACACCTGCTGAACGCCTCGACAAACTACTCTCGAACCCACACACAAACACCGGTGTTGCATGACTACCTAGAATCCGCCAAGCTGCTCTCAGCCACAAGTGACCGAGCAACCGAGCCCTCCAGCCAAAAGTGACGGAGCAACGCCGGGTGTCCCATCCCTCCACACCCTGTGGACAACGCAGGGCTCTGAATCCGCCCAACTCGGTCACGAATGGTCGAACCCCGCGCCGCTCGGTCACCTTTGGTTGAATCGGGGTGCCGCTTCCAGCCAAAGGTGACCGAGCAACCCGGTGCCTCAGCCAAAAGTGCCCGAGCAACCCGCAACGGGGCACCCGACCGACCCGTGGCGCCTGTGGACAGCGTCTGCGGCATCCGTACCGTTCAGGCATCCTCGATGCCGTGACTTTCCGCAAACCGTTGCCGTTGCCGCTTCCGTCGGCGTTCGCCGTGACAGACGCATACGCCCGCGGATTCACCCGTGCCCAAATGCGCAACAAAGCGCTCATCGCACCGTTCACCGGCACCAGGGTCGGCGCCGCCCCAGCGATTCCGCTGGAACTGAGTTGCCGCGCACTTGCAACACGGATGCCACGGGGCGCAGCGTTCAGCCACCGAACGGCCGCGGTCCTGCACGGGATGCCGCTACCGCCGTCCCCCGCGAATTGTCCCGTGGACGTAACGGTCCCGACGCCAGCTCGCGCCATACGTCGGCATGGCACACGCGGGCACTCTGCGGTACTGGAGCCGGACGACATAAGCACCAGCGCCGAGCTGCCAGTAACGACGGTCGAGCGAACCTGGTGCGATCTGGGAACCGTTCTTGGCCTGCCGGATCTTGTCGCCGTCGCGGACTTTCTCCTGTGGCACGAAGCGCCTTTGTCTACGAGGTCTCGACTCGCAGCGGCGATCGAAACATACCCGTCGCGCGTCGGCCGACCTCTGCTGCGTCGTGCCCTCGGACTCAGTAGCGACCACTCCCGGTCGCGCCCGGAGTCGCTCGTGCGGGTCGACCTCGCTTTGAGCCCGCTTCCGACTCCTCTGCCGAACTACGAGCTGTTCCTCACAATTGCCCGACGAACCGTCTATTTCGACCTCGCCTATCCCGAGTACAAGCTCGAGCTCGAGTACCACGGCGACCAGCACCGCACCGACGTGAGGCAGTGGCGCAGCGACGTGCGGCGGGCGAACGACATCGGCGACGAAGGGTGGCAGACCCTGCAATACACCGGCGATGACCTCATCAACCTGACCGCGATGAGAGCCAGGGTGGAACGGCGCCTCCGCGCTCTCGGCTGGAACGGGTAGAGCCCCTTCAGCTCCGACGCCGCACTGCGCGGACGCACGTGGTCGGATGCCATGCCGCGCAATTCGGAACGGGCGGATGCCGCGCCCCGCGATTCGGAACGGTCGGATGCCGTGCCGCGTGATTCGGAACGGTCGGATGCCGCGCTGCTCGGTCGCTCATGGTCAGACGCCGTGCTGCTCGGTCGATATTGGTCGAAGCGTGCGGCAGTTTCTAGCCAACAGCGACCGAGCAAACCTACGGTCCAGCCAGAACCGACCGAGCAACGGAACGCGACGCACCAGCGGATGCCGCCACGCGGCATCCGCACAGAAAAACCGCTAAATGACGCCCTGCGCGAGCATCGCGTCGGCAACCTTCACGAAGGCAGCGGTGTTCGCGCCGACCACGTAATCGCCGGGGCGCCCGTACTTGTCTGCGGCCTCGTACGCTGCCGTGTGGACTCCGCGCATGATGTGGTGCAGCCGGTCTTCGCTGTCGCTGAAGCTCCAGCGCTGGCGCGACGCGTTCTGGCTCATTTCGAGCGCACTCGTCGCAACACCGCCGGCGTTCGCGGCCTTACCCGGCCCGAACAGCACGCCCGCCTGCTGGAACGCGTGCACAGCGTCGGGGAAGCAGGGCATGTTCGCGCCCTCAGCCACAGCCTCGACGCCGTTCGCGATGAGCGCCTTAGCGTCTGCCAGGTTCAGTTCGTTCTGGGTCGCGCTCGGCAGGGCGATCTGGCCGGGAACATCCCAGACGCTTCCACCTGCCACGAAGTGCGCGGACGGACGGCGTTCGGCGTACTCCGAGATCCGCAGTCGCTCGACCTCCTTGATCTGCTTCAGCAGGTCGAGGTCGATGCCCTTCTCGTCAACGATGTAGCCGGAGGAGTCGGATGCCGTGATGGCACGTCCGCCAAGCTGGTGAACCTTTTCGATGGCGTACGTCGCGACGTTTCCCGATCCTGAGACGATCGCGGTCTTGCCGTCGATCGACGCGCCCTTCGTGGCGAGCATCTCCTCGGTGAAGAAGACGGCGCCGTAACCGGTGGCTTCGGTGCGAACCTCTGCACCACCCCAGCCGGTTCCCTTGCCGGTGAACATGCCGGACTCGTGGCGGTTCGTGACCTTGCGGTACTGGCCGAAGAGGTACCCGATCTCGCGGGCACCGACGCCGATGTCACCGGCTGGCACATCCGTGTGCTCGCCGAGGTGACGGTACAGCTCGTTCATGAAGCTCTGGCAGAACCGCATGATCTCGGATTCGCTCTTGCCGTGAGGGTCGAAGTCGCTGCCACCCTTGGCGCCACCGATGCCCTGCGCGGTCAGCGCGTTCTTGAAGATCTGCTCGAACCCGAGGAACTTGATGATCGACAGGTTCACCGTCGGGTGGAACCGCAATCCGCCCTTGTACGGGCCGAGCGCCGAGTTGAACTGCACCCGGAAGCCACGGTTGACCTGAACCCGGTTCTTGTCGTCGGTCCACGGCACACGGAAGATGACCTGGCGCTCCGGCTCGACCAGTCGCTCGAGGATGCCGGCTTCGCCGAACTCGGGGTGCTCCGCGAGCGCAGGCTCGATCGACTCGAGCACCTCGTGGAGGGCCTGGTGGAACTCCGGCTCCCCGGGGTTCCGTGCAACGGCGGTCTCGTAGGCAGCGCGAGTGAGTTCAGAGGGCAGGGACGGTGAGGGCACTGGGGATCTTTCTGAGGGCGTGATGATCGCGAACGACGCTGAACGCAGGGGACGCGGGGCTCTCGATTCAGGGATCCATCGGGGGCGCGACGCGCAGAAAGGCCATTGTGAGGCCCCCGACAGTCTGACTTGCGGGGGCGGCATCCGTCAATTTGACGCGCTTTCCTCGACCGTCGCCGCATCGAAGAGCGGATGCCGCGGACGCCACCGCACGGCTGCGACGAAACCCGAACCGATCACCACAGTGAGTCCGGCCGCTGGGAGGAGAGCAGCCGGTTTCAATTGCCAACCGCCGAGCGATCCTGGCCGCATTCCGCCGTCAGCGGGTCCCCAGCTGAGGTACGAAACGCCACCTTCGTCGTCTTCCACGATGGTGACGGTCGGCATCGGCCCACCCGACCTGAGGTTGTCGAATACAAACCATTGCCGCATCGAAGACATGTCGAAGCTGAAAGACTCCTCACCGGTCGATTCGATCCTCGCCCGGCTCTCGGCGATGGAGGCGTCGGCCGCGTCGCTGCGCGCCTGGGCGTCCAGTGCGGCGATCCCAACTCCGCCGGCGAGGAGGAGCACTCCGGCAATCGCGGCCCGAGCCACGCCGCTCAACGAGTGGTGTCGAGCCATGATCAGCCCGCCACGCTCCGCTCGGCACCGTCCGCTGGTTGCTCTTCGACGTCGTCATCCCCCCACCGGCGCTGTGGTCGCCACCGCGATGCCGCGAAGAAGAAAACACCGAGGAGCGTCAGCACTCCAGCGAGGGCGAGGAGCGGAGACAACCCCCACGCGAGCTGGGAGAGCAGCATGGCCTCTTCAGCCTCCGCTTGCGTTGCGCCCGGCGCATTCATCGCACCGCCGTAGACCTGATTGACCGACCAGCGAAATGCAGCGATTCCGCCCCCGAGCAGCACGACACCGAGAACCGTCAGGGCGATCAGGTACGGGTTGCGCCACGGCGAGACCGGCAGCTCGACCGTGTCCGGATCCCCGGCTGCGGCGTCCCCTGGCATCCCGTTCTCCGTCGAAACGCGGTCCACCGATTCCCCGGCGTCAGAACCCGCTGTGGGAATGGGTGGAATCCAGCGCGCGGGTGGCGCAGGGACGGTACCGATCCGCTCGTGCGTCTGCGCTGTCGCCGACGGGCCATCGTGCAACGCCGGGTCGAAACCGCGCTGGAACTCGGGGCTGTAACGGGGGTCGAAACCGGTGCGATCCATCCGATACTCCTTCGTCGATGGGGCTGATCGGAGCCTAGCGAACGACCGCAGGCGGAGCGAGCATCAGGCTTCGGGTTCGCCCGTGATGATGCCGCGGAGCCAGTCACGGGCTTCGACGAACACCTCGTCCGAGTACTTCGAGTCGAACGTTATCGACGCCTTGTCTGCCCGCGGGTATGACCCGAGGAACATCACTCCCGGACTGAACCGGCGGACACCGAGAAGAGCATCAGCGACGCGTTCGTCGCGGATGTGACCGTCTGCGTCGATGATGAACCGGTAGCGACCGAGTTCATCGCCGATCGGGCGGGACTCGATGAGACTCATGTTGACGCCGCGGGTGGAGAACTGCTCGAGCAGCTCCAGCAGGGCGCCTGCCCTGTCGATCGGCAGTTCCGCGATGAGACTGGTCTTGTCCGCCCCGGTCGGCGCTGGCAGAACGGTCGTCCTGCTGACGTGCAGGAAGCGCGTGACCGCGTTCGGGTTGTCACCGATGTTCTCCGCGAGGACGTCGAGGTCGTAGTGGGCGACGATTCCCGGTGGCGCGATGGCGGCATCCGCGAGGTCGTTGTCGAAGAGAGCGGATGCCGCGGCCACGTTGCTCGTCGCTGGGATGTGCCCGTGATTCGGAAGGGTGGCGTCCATCCACTGGTGACACTGCGCGTAGGCGACGGGGTGAGCGTTCACGACCTTCACGTCGTCGAGGGTCGTGCCCCGTTTCGCGACGAGTACGAAGTTCACGGACACGAGGTATTCACCGACGATGCGGAGCCCCGGCATGGTGGCGAGCGCGTCCTGGGCGACGGAGACACCACCCTCGATCGAGTTTTCGATCGCGATGACCGCACCGTCGCTGCGGCCGGAGATGACGTCGTCGAGCGCCTCACCCACGTTGTTCACCGAACGCCAGTTCTGGCCGACCGCTTCAGGGACCTGCGCGAGAGCAGCCTCGGTGAACGTTCCCTGCGGACCCAGATAACTGTAGGTGCGAATCGGTGAACGGGTGTCTGACATGCTCGAAAGCCTACTGGTCGCGCCCGAACGGGGAGTGTCGTCAAGAGCACTCACCCACTACAGTATTCAGTGTCCAGTCAGCGACTTCTCGCTGATGGGGGCGACATTCGGGCGTCGCGGGACTGAGGGTGGGACTCGGTGGGTTTATGGGGGGCAGCTCGGGGGACGGTTTCACGCCGTATCTCCCCGGTTTTGCATGCCGTCGGCGGCGCTGCGACAGCCTTCGCCGTCGGAGCAGCCGGCCTCGGGTTCCTCGAGACCACCGTCATGCCGGACACCGCTCCCTCACCGATCACGACGGCCGAAACCGTTCCCACCACCGGTGTTGAACTTGCGGCTCAGTTCGCTGGCCGCCCGGCGGCTGCAGCCGAACTGCTCGCCGCTCTTCCACCGTTGACGGTGGCAACCCTGTGGAGCACTCTCCCGCGCTTGTTCATCACCGACCTGATCCACGAGAGAGCGGATGTCATCGGCAATCTCGACGGCGCGAGTTACGCCGATCGGGACCGCGCGAACGTGCGACGCCTCGGCAGCTCCCTGGTTCTTGCCGAGGCAGACGAGCGGCGCGCGCTGGCGCAGCTGAACTCCCCTTCGGCGTCCGCATCGTCCGCCAGGGTCGCGGCCGAGGCATCCGCTCGCGTGGAATCGTTTGAGGTACTCCTCCGGCTGTTCGCCCCTGGGCAGGAGACCGCAACTCGGCGGTACCTGGTCAGCCTCGACCTCTCGGTGGACGGCCCTCCGCTCGCAGCAATCGCCGTCGGCGACCTCGATGCCGCGCGCTACACCACCTTCTTTGTTCCCGGGATGAACAGCAGCGTGCGTGAGGCGGAGGACCTTCTTCGAGGCGTCACCCGGATCCAGCAGGCATCGGCGGACAGCGCTGCGGTGCTGTGGGTCGGCTACGAAAGTCCCGGGCCGGTCGACACGGTGTCGACAGGACATGCCGAGGCCGGTGCCGTGCGCCTTGCTGCCGACCTCGACGGGTATGCGGCTGTTCGAGACGTCTCGGGTGTGCCGTCCGAACTGACTCTCCTCGCCCACTCCTACGGCTCGACAACCGCCGCCATCGCACTCGCCGGCGGCGCCCACGGCGTCGACGCATTCGTGATGATCGGTTCGGCTGGAGTCCCGGCAAACATCCGTCTTGACGATCTCCACCTCCCGCCCGAATCGGTATATGCCTCAGAAGCCATGGGCGATGGAATCGCCGGAAGCGGCCAGTTCTGGTCGGGGCGCGCAAACCCGGCATCGGCCGAGTGGGGCGCGCAGTTGTTCAGCAGCAACGGCACCGTGCTCGACGACGGAACGGTGCTCACAGCGGTCCGCGCCCATGACGTCGTCGGCTCCGATGACCACACCGACGCCGAGAAATACCTCGGCGACGGAACGGAAAGCCTCTACGGCATCCGGATGATTGCGACCGGTCACCGGGGTCCTCTCGCCCCGCTCGTGCCGACCCCGCTCGAGGACTCCACTATCGTCGCCGCTGCCGGTAAGTAAATCCCTGACCGCGCCGCGTCCCCGGGTGCCACAATGGGGGCATGACTGACCGCGCAGGAACCCCAGCAGCTGAGTCCGACCTCATCGATGTCCCCGCCCTCCTCGAGGCCTATTTCGAGTTGAAACCGGACGTATCGATCCCGGAGCAGCGGGTGGTGTTCGGCACCTCCGGCCACCGTGGCTCGTCGTTCAACACCGCGTTCAACGAGCACCACATCGCAGCGACGACACAGGCGATCGTCGAATATCGCGCTGACCAGGGCATCACAGGCCCCCTGTTCATCGGTTCTGACACACACGCGCTCAGCCACCCCGCCCAGACCACGGCACTCAAGGTCCTCGTCGGCAACGACGTGCGCGTACTCGTCGACGAGTTCGACGACTTCGTACCGACACCCGCCCTCAGCCATGCGATCCTCGCCTGGAACCGCTCGGGCGCCACCGACGAGGCTGACGGCATCGTCGTCACGCCGAGCCACAACCCGCCGGGCGACGGCGGCTTCAAGTACAACCCGCCGCACGGCGGGCCGGCAGACAGCGACGCGACGAGCTGGATCGCGAACCGCGCCAACGAGATCATCGAAGCCGGGCTCATCGACGTGAAAATGGCCGAGCCGAGCGCTGTCGAGACGTACGACTTCCGCTCCCACTACGTCGACGACCTCGCGAACATCATCGACATGGACGCGATCCGCGACTCGGGCATCCGCATCGGCGCCGACCCCCTCGGTGGCGCAAGCGTCAGCTATTGGCAGGCGATCGCCGATCGGTACAGCCTGAACCTCACCGTTGTGAACCCGCGCGTCGACCCGACCTGGCGATTCATGACGCTCGACTGGGACGGCAAGATCCGCATGGATCCGTCGTCGCCGTCGGCGATGGCATCCGTTCTCGCCCACAGGAACGACTACGACATCCTCACCGGCAATGATGCGGACTCCGACCGGCACGGCATCGTCACCCCGGACGCGGGCCTGATGAACCCGAACCACTTCCTCGCCGTCGCGATCGACTACCTGTACCGCAATCGGTCGGGATGGTCAGCGGATGCCGCGATCGGCAAGACGCTCGTCTCCAGTTCGATCATCGACCGGGTCGCCGAGTCGCTCGGTCGCCGGCTCGAAGAGGTTCCGGTCGGGTTCAAATGGTTCGTCCCCGGGCTCCTCGACGGCACGGTCGCCTTCGGTGGTGAAGAGAGTGCCGGCGCCAGCTTCCTGCGCAAGGACGGCACGGTCTGGACCACGGACAAGGACGGGATCCTGCTCTGCCTGCTCGCAGCCGAGATCCTCGCCGTCACCGGAAAGACTCCGTCCCAGCGGTACCGGGAACTGACCGAAGAGTTCGGCGACCCGGTCTACGAGCGCGTCGACGCAGCGGCAACTCCCGCGCAGAAAGCGGCGCTCGGCAAGCTCGACGGCGACGCCATCACAGCGACGGAACTCGCCGGCGACCCGATTCTCGCGAAGCTCAGCAAGGCACCCGGTAACGGTGCAGCCGTCGGCGGCGTGAAGGTCGTGACCGAGAACGCCTGGTTCGCGGCCCGCCCGAGCGGAACGGAAGACGTGTACAAGATCTACGCCGAGTCGTTCCGTGGGCCTGACCACCTCAAGCAGGTCCAGGCTGAGGCAAAGCGGATCGTCGACGAGGCTCTGGGCGCTTGAGACCCCCGAGTTGCCCACTCTGACGGGTCCGCGGGCGTCCGCACCCGCCGAAGTGGGCAACTAGCGTCAGAGGCCCAGCTTCGTGAGCTCCTCGTCCATCCGGGTGGCGATCGCGGCGTACCCCTCGTCGTTCGGGTGAACGCCGTCAATGGACAACCACTCGGGGTGACCCGCCATCCACTCTGACGCTCCGGTGATGTAATCGGCCCCGACATCCTGGGCAGCACTCTCGACCCAGTCGTTGATGGTGCCGACCGACGCCGGGCGCTCGTCGAGGTGCCAGAACGGTTCGACAACGATCAACCGTGCGTCGGGAAGCTCCTCCGCGAACGTCGCGAGATCGTCACGGATTGCCTCCTCAAGCTCGGCGGCACGGTCGGGCATGGCGAAGTTGTCGTTGAGGCCCATCGTGACGATCACGATGTCGGGCTCCTCAGCCACGATGGCTTCGACGAGGTCCTCCCCGATCAGACCGCGATTGATCACGTAGCCGAGGCCGTCCACGCTCGGGTTCAGCTCTGCCCAGCCACGCTCCTCACAGATTCGCGAGGACCAGCGCAACGCCGGGTCGCTCGCTCCCGTTCCACGCGTGTACGAATCGCCGTAAAACGCAGCGACGGGTTGACCGGGTGAAGCGGATGCCACGGGATCGACTGCGGGAACGCTCGTCGAACAGCCGGCGAGAGCGGGCAAAGCGAGGACGAGACCGGCGGCGGCCAGGACTCGTGGAAGGGAAAACGCCGACATGCTCCGACAGTAACCCGCTAGGCCGGAACACTCCAGAACCAGGCGTTTCCGCCCGGATGCTCATCGGTGATCGCAACGTCGAGGTCGCGGTATGGGCCATCGAGGTTGTGGCTGGCGAACCCGATTTTGGTGACGCCATCGACGACCGCAACGCTCGACACGAGCATGACGTGGTCAGGAATGTCGTTGTTGTTCCAGTCGAACATGCCGATGTCGCCGATCTTGACCTGGTCTCGCTGGTCGAGGGTCAGCCGCGTGACGTCAGGACCGTTGTCGCTCGCGAACCAGTCGTGCATCGCCGGCACGTAACCCCAGGCCGGGCTCCAGTCAGCGAGCGTGGCGGCCGCGTTCCTGTTGAACCAGGTGTCGTTCTGCACCCAGCCCCGCTGGATGAGCGTCTGGCTGACGAAGTTGGCGCAATCGCCACCGACGGAGTTGAGGTTCCCCCACTCGGCCGAGTTGTATTCGTCCCAGTGCCTGAGGGCGTAGGACATCTGCTTGTCGAGCGGCGTTTCGACCGCGTAAGCGTAGGTCAGCGGCTCCGCCTGCGGCACGGCTGCCTCGCCGGCAGCGACGACGATCGCGGCGTCAGCGGGCTGGAAGTCGAGCGCAGCAGGAGCGACGGCGGTGACCGTGCCGTCGTCGGTGACGACCACGTCTGTCGCGGGTACGCCGCCGATCGTGACGCTTGTGACCTCGTCGAGCGCGGTCCCGGAAATCGTCAGAGTCGTTCCGCCAGTGACTGAACCGGATGCCGGCGAGATGGCCGTGACCGCTGCCACCTCGGTCGGTGTCGACGTGCTGGACGGTTGAGGGCGCGAGCCGGTCGGCGACGTGGAGGCGGAGCATCCGACCCAAAGAAGCGCGGAACTCGAGACGAGCGCGACGGCCGCGAGACGGCGGGTGCGAACCCGAAGGCTGGCGGGACGACGGGTGCTACTCGACACGAAAAATCCTTCGGAATGACGGCGGTGAACTCCCATGGTAGGTCAGGCATGTGAACAGATCCTGATGACTCACTTGACAACAAGCCTTTCCACACCGTAGCTTGTCCTCTAATTCGTGAGAGCGCTCTCACGCAGCTAAATGAGAGCGCTCTCATGGAGCCACTGACCAGCCCACGCACACAAAGGAGTGACCGTGACTTTCTCACGCCGCACCAAGCTCACGACCGGCATCGCCGGCGCTGCAGCCTTCGCCCTCCTCGCCACCGGTTGCGCCTCGCAAGGCGCCGCCAGCTCCGGTGACGAGAAAATCGAATTGTCCATCACCACCTTCGGAACCTTCGGCTACGACGAGCTCTACAAGGAGTACGAGAAGGCCAACCCGAACATCACGATCAAGGCGGAGAACATCGACACCGGCGGCAACGCCCGTACCGATGTCTTCACCAAGATCGCCGCCGGATCCGGCCTCAGCGACGTCGTCGCCATCGAAGAGGGCTGGCTCGGGCAGATCATGGACGTCTCCGACAAGTTCGTCGACCTCAACGAATATGGAGCAGAGGACGTCAAGGACAACTGGGTCCCCTGGAAGTACGAGCAGAGCATCGACCCCGACGGCCGTGTCATCGGCTTCGGCACCGACATCGGCCCGCAGGGCCTCTGCTACAACGGAAAGCTCTTCGAAGCCGCCGGCCTGCCGAGCGACCGCGAGTCCGTCGCCGAGCTCCTCGGTGGAGACGACGCCTCGTGGGAGAAGTACTTCGAGGTCGGAGAACAGTACAAGAAGGCAACAGGCAAGGCCTGGTACGACCAGTCCGGATTCGTCTGGAACGCCATGGTCAACCAGATGGAAGAGGGCTACTACACCAAGGACGGCGAACTGAACGTCGAGGGCAACGCAGACATGCGCGCCAAGTTCGACCAGCTCGCTGGAGCAATTGGCAACGGCCTGTCCGCCAACCAGGAGCCCTGGGTCTGGGGCAAGGGCAAGGGATTCGTTGACGGATCCTTCGCCACCATGGTGTGCCCGGGCTGGATGCTCGGAAACGTGAAGGGGTCCCTCGAGTCCGGCGGCGGCGACGCCTCGACCGGCTGGGACTTCGCTGACGTCTTCCCCGGTGGCGCAGCCAACTGGGGCGGCGCATTCCTCTCGGTGCCAGCCACGTCGGATCACCCCGAGGAAGCAGCAGAACTCGCCAAGTGGCTGACCGACCCCGAGCAGCAGGTCAAGCAGTCCGCTGCGGCGGGTAACTTCCCGAGCACCATCGAGGCCCAGGAGAAGCTTGCAGAAGATGCGACTCCGAACGAGTTGTTCAACAACGCCCCGACCGGAGCGATCCTCGCCTCCCGCGCCGAAGGTGTTGTCGCCCAGTTCAAGGGTCCCCACGACTCGCTCATCCAGGAGAACGTTTTCGGACCACCGTTGAAGAACCTCGACACCGGCAAGACGAAGAGCGCTGACGAGGCCTGGGACCAGGCTCTCCAGCTCCTCAACGACCTGGTCGTCAACAACTAGGAACACCAACCGAGAGGCTCCCGGGAGGAATCCCGGGAGCCTCCGATCTGGACGCGAGAACATGACAAGCACACTGAACAGGCCGCCGGTCGAGAATTCCTCTCCCGGCACGCCGCGAACGACAGCCAAAGCGCCGATCTCACTGAAGCATCGGCTGAGCGCCTTCGATCACAAGGCCTCCCCGTACTTCTACGTCGCCCCCTTCTTCATCCTCTTTGCCATCGTCGGGCTCTTCCCCCTCATCTACACGTTCGTCGTCTCGCTCTACGAATGGCACACTCTCAAGGGCCAGGGCGACTTCGTGGGCCTGGCCAACTTCACCGCCGTCCTCGGCGACCGGTACTTCTGGAATTCGCTGTTCAACACGGTCAGCATCTTCTTCCTCTCGACCATCCCGCAGCTCATCGCCGCCGTCATCATCGCCGCCGTGCTCGACCAGAATCTCCGGGCGAAGACCTTCTGGCGTATGAGCATCCTGCTGCCGTACGTCGTCACCCCCGTCGCCGTTGCGATGATCTTCTCGAATGTGTTCGGCGAGAATTACGGCCTCATCAACAACATCCTCGTGAGCTTCGGAATCGATCCGATCATGTGGCAGAACGAAACCCTGCCGAGCCACATCGCGATCGCGACCATGGTCAACTGGCGCTGGACCGGGTACAACGCCCTCATCCTTCTGGCAGCGATGCAGTCGGTGCCCCGTGACATCCACGAATCTGCCGCACTCGATGGCGCAGGCGCGACCCGCCGATTCTTCAGCATCACGCTTCCATCGATCCGCCCGACAATGATCTTCGTCATCATCACGGCGACCATCGGTGGACTGCAGATCTTCACCGAACCACGCCTGTTCGACCCGGTGACCGCGGGTGGATCTCAGCGTCAGTTCCAGACCACGGTGCTGTACCTGTGGGAGATGGCGTTCTTCCGCCAGAACTTCGGCAAGGCATCAGCGATCGCCTGGCTGTTGTTCCTGCTCATCGTGATCTTCGGTCTGATCAACTTCCTGCTCTCGCGGAGCATCGCTACCGCGGAAGGGCGAGGAGCGAAAGCCCGCTCGCAGCGCCGCCTGCTCAGGATGCGCCAGCGCCAGGCGCGCGACGGCGTTCGTGCGGGCACCGCGGCATCCGTTCTCTCGGAGACCGTCCCTGTGCCAGGCCCCGCCGACAGCCCCGAACCGTCCGCATCGACAGAAGAAGGGAGCACCCGATGAGCGCGAACACACTCACCCGCCCGACGGAGACTCGTGAGAGCCTCCCCACGCGGCGAAAGGCGAAGTTCTACGGAATCGACAAGCGGCCCGGTTGGCTGACCTATTCGCTCCTCGGCGTGTTCTTCCTCTCCTCGGCGTATCCCCTGTGGTGGTCGTTCGTGATGGGATCCCGCGACAACACGGCGTTCGGGTCGACCTGGCCTCCACTTCTTCCTGGTGGCAACTTCTGGAAGAACGTCGGCGAGGTCTTCGACACCGTTCCGTTCTGGCTCGCGCTCGGCAACAGCGTGCTCATCTCGAGCATCATCACCATCTCGGTCATCACGTTCTCGACTCTCGCCGGCTACGCCTTCGCGAAGCTCAGGTTCAAGGGCCGCGACGGACTCATGGTGTTCGTCATCGCGACGATGGCGATCCCGACCCAGCTCGGAATCATCCCGTTGTTCATGGTGATGCGCACCCTCGGCTGGACCGGCGAAATCGGCGCCGTGATCATCCCGACCCTCGTCACGGCATTCGGTGTGTTCTTCATGCGCCAGTACCTCATCGACGTCATCCCGGACGAACTCCTCGAGGCGGCCCGCATGGACGGTGCGAACATGATCTCGACGTTCTGGCATGTCGCTGTCCCTGCCGCCCGACCCGCTATGGCGATCCTCGGACTGTTCACCTTCATGACGGCCTGGACGGACTTCCTCTGGCCGCTGATCGTGCTCAACGCCGGCAACCCGACTCTGCAGACGGCCCTGAGCCAGCTGCAGTCCGCACGGTACGTTGATTACTCCATCGTTCTCGCGGGAGCCATCATGGCTACAATTCCCCTGCTTCTTCTCTTTATCGTGGCAGGTAAGCAACTCATTTCAGGCATCATGCAAGGAGCAGTGAAGGGTTAATGACTATTAACTTCCCCCCAACGTTCATCTGGGGGTCGGCAACCGCTGCGGCCCAGGTCGAAGGCGCCGGCCACGAAGGCGGCAAAGAGGATTCGATCTGGGATGCTTTCGCTCGCGTTCCCGGGGCCGTCGCGAAGGGCGACAACCTCGAGGTCGCCGTCGACCACTACAACCGCTACGCCTCAGACGTCGCCATTATGAAGGAGCTCGGGCTCGACTCGTACCGCTTCTCCACGAGCTGGGCACGCGTCGTTCCCGGTGACCGGCAGCCGAACCCCGAAGGCCTCGACTTCTACTCGCGCCTCGTCGACGAACTGCTCGGAGCCGGCATCCTGCCGTGGCTGACCCTGTACCACTGGGACCTTCCGCAAGCGCTCGAGGAGAAGGGCGGCTGGGCGAACCGCGACACTGCGCACCGCTTCGCCGACTACGCGGAGACCGTGTACGGCACCCTCGGTGACCGGGTGAAGAACTGGACGACGTTCAACGAACCGTTCTGCTCCTCGCTTCTCGGCTACGCATCGGGCGTTCACGCTCCCGGCGTCCAGGACCCGGCGAAGGCGGTCGCCGCGATCCATCACCAGCACCTCGGCCACGGTCTCGCCGTGAACCGGCTGCGCGAACTCGGTGCCGAGCAGATCGGCATCACGCTCAACCTGTCGAACGCGATCCCGCTCGACGCCGACGATCCCGTCGACGTCGAGGCCGCCCGCCGCTTCGACGTGTTGCAGAACCGGGTCTTCCTCGACCCGATCGTCACCGGCGCGTACCCCGAGGACGCGTTGAGCGACCTCGAACAGTTCGGACTGCGCGAGCTGATCCAGCCCGGCGACATGGAGATCATCGGAACGAAGATCGACTTCCTGGGCGTGAACCACTATCACGACGACCAGGTCTCCGGTCACCCGGATGACTCGGGAACCGACGGCCACTCCGGCGCGACCGAGCGTGACATCCGTTCGTGCTGGATCGGTTCCGAGTACATCACCTTCCCGAGTCGGGGCCTGCCGCGCACGGCGATGAACTGGGAGGTGAACCCGTCCGGACTGCACAAGCTCCTCGTTCGCCTCGGCAAGGAGTATCCGAACATGCCTCCGCTGTTCGTCACCGAGAACGGCTCCGCGTACGAAGACGTCCTCTCGGAGGACGGCCACGTCCACGACCCCGAGCGCACCCAGTACGTCGTCGACCACGTGCAGGCGGTGTCGGATGCGATCGCTGACGGCGCTGACGTTCGCGGCTACTTCGTCTGGTCACTTCTCGACAACTTCGAGTGGTCGTGGGGCTACGACAAGCGGTTCGGCATCGTCCGGGTCGACTACGACACCCAGGAGCGGACGATCAAGGACTCCGGACTGGCCTACGCGGGAATCATCGCTGAGGCGAAAAACGGCGCACTGGCGCAATAGAGTGGTGCCGTTGAGGGGAAGGTGGAGACGATGAGCATTCAGTCGCAGTCTCCGACACTGGAGATGGTCGCCGCGCGTGCCGGGGTTTCCCGGGCGACGGTATCGCGCGTCGTCAACGCCTCCCCCAAGGTCACCGCTGAGGTGGCGGCGATCGTCCATTCGGCGATCGCCGAACTGAACTACGTGCCGAACCGCGCCGCGCGCTCGCTCGCGAGCCGAAAGACCCAGGTCATCGCGCTCGTCGTGCCGGAGTCGACGGCGAAGGTCTTCGCCGACCCGTTCTTCGCATCGGTGGTGCAGGGCGTCGCGCTCCACCTCGCGGAGACCGACTACACGCTCAACCTCCTCATCGCGTCGGAGACCAAGTCCGACAAGACGAGGCGCTACCTCCTCGGCGGCAACGTCGACGGGGCACTCGTGGTGTCGCACCACTCCGGCGACCACTCCTACACCGATCTGGGGCAGAAGCTCCCGATCGTGTTCGGTGGGCGGCCGATCAGCCGGGACTCGACCCTCGGCCATTACGTCGACGTCGACAACGTATCTGGCGCCCGCGTCGCCACCGAGCACCTGATCGGGCGCGGATGCCGCTCCATCGCCACGATCGCTGGCCCGCAGGACATGCCCCCCGGTCTCGACCGTCTTCGTGGCTGGCGGGATGCCATGGCATCCGCCGGTCTCGACGATTCTCTCGTCGAATACGGTGACTATTCACCCGACGACGGTGCTGCTGCGATGCGTCGGATCCTCGCACGCGGCGTGCCCATCGACGGGCTGTTCGCGTTCAGCGACCAGCTCGCCGCGGGCGCCTACGCGGTGATCCGCGAGGCCGGGCTGTCCATACCGGGCGACATCGCCGTTGTCGGCTACGACGACGACCGCTACGCGGCGACGGTCAGCCCGACGCTCACCACGGTGAACCAGGCTCCCGTCGAAATGGGCGCGAAGATGGCAGAAATCATCGTGCGGCTCATCGACGGCGAAGAGGTCGACCGGGCAACGATCATGCCCACGCGACTCGTCCTGCGCGAATCAGCCTGACGGCATCCGTCCGCGGATCGTGGTTGAGCATTCCCAGCCGCGCACAGGACAATAGGAATACCCCGCGTTCCCCTCCGCTTGATACAGGTGGACGCCAGGGACAACGGATGCTTTTCGCCCGGCGACGTCCGTTCCTTCCAGACAGATCGCGAGTTGTGCAATGCCCCACCCCACCGACACGACGACAGCGCTGGACACCACGCCGCTGACCGACGCCGAGGTGCTCCTTCTGCGCCGGGACTTCCCTGCACTGAAGCAGCAGGTGAACGGGCACGAGCTCATCTATCTGGACTCGGGTGCCACGTCGCAGAAACCGGCGAGCGTGCTCGACGCCGAGCGTTCGTTCTACGAGCACGACAACTCAGCCGTGCACCGCGGTGCCCACACCCTCGCCGCGAACGCCACCGAGTTGTTCGAGAACGCCCGCGCCACGGTCGCGCGCTTCGTCGGGGCTCGCGAGAACGAGATCGTGTGGACGTCGAACGCTACCGAGGGCCTCAACCTCATCGCGTACGGGATGTCGAACGCGAGCATCGGTCGCGGTGGGGCGGATGCCGCTCGCTTCGTTCTCCGCGAGGGCGACGAGATCGTCACCACCGAGGGCGAACACCATGCCAACCTCGTGCCGTGGCAGGAACTCGCCGCACGAACCGGTGCCACGCTGCGGCACATCCCCGTCGACGATGACGGCGCTCTCCGCATGGACGAAGCCGTGCGCATGATCGGATCGCGCACGAAACTCGTGGCCTTCACCCATGTCTCGAATGTGACCGGTGTGATCAACCCGGTCGAGGAGCTCGTGCGCCTCGCGCACGACGGCGGCGCCCTCGTCGTCCTCGACGCGTGCCAGTCCGCGCCGCACCGTGTTCTCGATCTGGCCGCGCTCGACGTTGACTTCGCCGTGTTCTCCGGTCACAAGATGCTCGCTCCGACGGGCATCGGCGTGCTGTACGGTCGCTCCGAGCTGCTCGACGCCCTACCGCCGTTCCTCACGGGCGGTTCGATGATCACGACCGTGACACTCGACTCATCCGGATACCTGCCGGCTCCGCAACGCTTCGAAGCAGGCACGCAGAAGGTGTCGCAGGCGATCGCCCTCGCCGCCGCGATCGACTACCTCACGGCTGTCGGAGTCGACCGGATCGAAGCCTGGGAGTCGCACCTCGGTGCGCGGCTCGTCGAGGGATTCAGCGCCCTGCCCGGTGTTCGAGTGCTCGGACCGGGAGTCGGCGTTCACCGCGCGGGGCTCGCGAGCGTCGACGTCGATGGTGTCCACGCCCACGATGTCGGCCAGTTCCTGGACGACAGGGGCATCGCCGTGCGCGTCGGCCACCACTGTGCACAACCGCTTCACCGCCGCTTCGGCGTGACCGCGTCGACGCGAGCGAGCGCCTACCTCTACAACACCACCGCAGACGTCGACGCCGTGATTGACGGCATGGGCGCCGTGCGCTCGTTCTTCGGAGTCGCATCATGAGCGGTGACCTCGCCGGCCTGTACCAGCAGGTGATTCTCGACCACTCCCGCGAGAAGCACGGCTTCGGGCTCCAACCGGATGCCGACGCCTCGAGCCACCAGGTGAACCCGACCTGTGGAGACGAACTCACCCTTCAGCTTCACGTGAGCGACGGAGTCATTTCGTCTGTCACGTGGGAAGGAGCCGGATGCTCCATCTCCATGGCATCCGCATCACTCCTCACCGATCTCGCACCCGGCCTCTCACTCGGAGACGCCCGGCAGCGGATCGCACTGTTCCGTGAGCTCATGCACTCCCGCGGCGCCGGCATCGACGACGACGACGAGTTGCTCGGCGACGCGATCGTGCTCGAGGGCGTCTCGAAGTACGTCGCCCGGGTCAAGTGCGCAATGCTCGCGTGGGTCGCGCTCGAGGCAGACCTCGCGCAGCTCGACGCGTAGGAACCTGGCCGCACGCGTAATCATGCGAGGTGCTGCCGGCGCGGAACGAGCGCTCGTTGCTCGCTCAACAGGCGCATGTGGTCAGCGTGCGCGCTCAACAGGCGCAAATGGCCACTTTTCGGCCACCGCACCTGTTGAACGTACGCGCTAGCCGACCTGCGGCACGACCTCCGCCGCCAGGAACTCGAGGTGCTCGAGGTCGCTGAGGTCGAGGATCTGCAGGTACACGGTTTCGACGCCGTCCTCCTGCAGGGCGCCGAGCCGGTCGACGATCTCCGACGGCGTACCCGCGAGACCGTTCTCGCGCAGTTCGCCAGGCTCCCGGCCGATCGCTCCCGCCCGGCGCACGTACTCCGCCTCGTCGGCACCGGCCGCGGCGACGAATGCCGCCGAGTAGACGAGCTCGTTCGGGTCGCGCTCGATCGCCTCACATGCGTCTCGGACGCCGGCGAATTTGCCGCGGATCTGATCGAACGGCACGAACGGCAGGTTGAACTCGGTGGCGAACCGCGCGGCGAGAGCCGGGGTACGCTTCGGACCCCCGCCTCCGACGATGATCGGCAGCCGCGACTGCACGGGCTTCGGCAGTGCGGGCGAATCGGTCAGGGAGTAGTGCTTGCCTGTGAATGAATAGGTGTCGCCGACCAGGGTCCCGAACAGGCCGGTGACGATCTCGAGTTGCTCCTCGAGCATCCCGAATCGTTTCGGCGGGAACGGTATGCCGTAAGCGGCATGTTCCTCTTCGAACCAGCCGGTGCCGAGCCCGAGCTCGACGCGCCCGTTCGACATCGCGTCGACTTGCGCCACCTGGATCGCGAGAATTCCCGGCGGCCGGTAGGTCACGCTCGACACTAAGGTGCCCAGACGGATGCTCGTGGTCTCGCGAGCGAGTCCGGCGAGCGACGTCCATGCATCGGTCGGCCCAGGCAGCCCCGAGAAGTGATCCCCCATGAGCATGTAGTGGTCGCTGCGGAAGAACGCGTCGAAGCCGAGTCGCTCGGACGCCTGGGCGACGGCGAGGAGGTCATCGTAGCTCGCGCCCTGCTGGGGCTCGGTGAAGATCCGGAATTTCATGGGGTGGTTCCTTCCACGGGAGGAGCTGAACGCCACTCGACGGGGAGGCCGTCGAGGCGCTTCTGCATCACGGACAGTGCTTCTGGGTTCTGGTCGATGAGGGTGAATCGCCGGCCGAGCGCGGCGGCGACAGCACCTGTGGTGCCGCTTCCGGCGAAGAAGTCGAGCACGAGGTCACCCTCGCGGCTCGACGCCTGGATGATCCGCCGCAGGACACCGATCGGCTTCTGAGTAGGGTATCCGGTCTTCTCCTTGCCGGTCGGCGACACGATCGTGTGCCACCAGACGTCGGTCGGCAGCTTGCCCCGCTCCGCTTTCTCAGCGGTGACCAGGCCGGGCGCCATGTACGGTTCGCGATCGACGGCATCCGAATCGAAGTAGTACCGCTTGGGGTTCTTGACGTAGACGAGGATCGTGTCGTGCTTCGTCGGCCAGCGGCTCCTCGACTTCGCGCCGTAGTCATACGCCCAGATGAGCTCGTTGAGGAACGAATCGCGGCCGAAGATGGCGTCGAGGAGAACCTTGGCATAGTGCGCTTCACGGTAGTCGAGGTGAAGGTAGAGCGTGCCGTCGTCGGCGAGGAGCCTCCATGCCTCGACGAGCCGCGGTTCGAGAAACGCCCAGTAGTCGTCGAACGCGTCGTCATAGCGTTTCAGCGCGCCGCGGATCCGCTCATAGCTCTGGCCTTTGAAACCGACGGTGCCCGCGGTGCCCGGCTCCGAGCGAACGCTGCTCGTCTCGTGACGCTTCTGCTGCCGACCGGTGTTGAACGGAGGGTCGATGTAGATGAGGGTGACCGATTCATCCGGGAGGGTCGGCAGGATCTCCAGATTGTCACCGAAGTACACGACGTGGCCGTTGGGGACACCGGGGTCGTCGCTCACGGCACCCGGTTCAGCCAGGCCGGCGAGGCGAACTTGGACTCCGCGAGGGCTTCGGCCGCCGCATATTCCTCGGGTGTTATGTTGCCGGCGTGAGCACCGGTGAGGCTCACGAAGGTGTCCTTCATCCGCTCGATGATCTCGGCACGGGTGAGTCCGGTCTGGCTCCGGAGGGGGTCGACCCGCTTGGCGGCAGACTTGGTGCCCTTGTCACTGAGCTTCTCACGACCGATCCGGAGGACCCGCGCCATGAGCTCCCCATCCATGTCATAGCTCATGGTGACGTGGTGCAGAACGGCGCCGCTGCCGAGCCGCTTCTGGGCGGCACCGCCGATCTTTCCTGCCGGGCTCGTGATGTCGTTGAGCGGCTGGTAGCTCGCGTCGATTCCGAGCGACTGCAGCGCGGTGAGTACCCAGTCGTCGAGGTAGGCGTAACTGTCGGCGAAGGTCATTCCCTGCACGAGTTCGGCTGGCACGTAGAGCGAGTAGGTGATCACCTGCCCCTTCTTCATGAGCATCGCACCACCACCCGAGATCCGGCGGACGACCTCGAACCCGTTCGCCGCCGTCTGCTCGACGTCGACCTCGTTCTTCACCGACTGGAAGCTCCCGAGCACGACCGCCGATTCGTCCCACTCCCAGATCCGGAGCGTGGGTCCGCGTCTGCCGGCGCCGACTTCGGCGGTGAGCACCTCGTCCAGCGCCAGGTGAACCCGGGGAGGAACGGCATCGGTGTGGATCAGCTCCCAGTCGAAATCTCTCCAGTCCGCAGCGCCGGCGAGGGACCGGCGGATCGCGGTGCCGACGGATTCCGGGCTGAAGCCGAGCAGCGTCGCGCTTTCGGGAAGCCCGCGGCGGATAGCGGATGCCAGCGACGCGGCATCCGTTTCGGCCGGAAGTCCTTCGACGGCCCGGTTGATGTCGTCGAGAGCGGAATCCGGCTCGAGAAAGAAGTCGCCCGCGAGGCGGAAGTTCGCTATCTTTCCGTCGATGACGTCGAGGTCTACGACGACGAGCTTTCCGCCGGGAACTTTATACTCACCATGCATGAGTTCAGCCTAGCTGCGGGCGTGGGCGCGGATTCGAGCGGAGCAGGCGCACAATGGGAGCATGACAACTCTCTTCCTGGCCCGGCACGGCGAAACCTTCTGGCACGCGGAGCACCGGTATGCGGGGAAGGCAGATGTCGGGCTCACCGATGAGGGCCTCCGTCAGGCGGAGGCGCTTGCGCTGTGGTCGGCGGACGCCCGGCTCGACGCTGTCTATTCGTCGACCCTCGAGAGAGCCGTCATGACGGCCGAACCGAGCGCACGGGCGATCGGCGAGATCGTTGAAACCGACCCGGATCTCTCCGAGGTCGGGTTCGGCGTCGGAGAGGGTCGCACTCTCGATGAGTTGCGGCCCGAACATTCCGCCGCTGTCGATGCGTTCATCGCCCGGCCCGCCGAAGAGGTATTGCCAGGCGGCGAGCGCGGGCTCGACGGCATCACACGGTATCTGCGGGCGTTCGACCGGATCGAAGCGGCGTTCCCGAACGGCCGGGTCCTCGTGTCGTGCCATGGCACTGCGCTCCGGCTCGTGCTCTGCCACCTGCTCGGCACAGACCCGAACCGCTACCGGGAGCTCATGCCCGCCGTGCAGAACTGCTCGGTGACGGCGCTCGAGTACACAGCCGGCTCCGCGCGGCTGTACGCGTTCAACGTTCCGGCAGACGGAGCCGCGCACCGCTACTGAGCCGGCGGCATCCGCTCAGCCGCCCGGCGTCACGTGCGCGTCGAGCCACTCGACGAGGTCGGCGATGACCTCGTCGCGGTTCGTCTCGTTGTAGATCTCGTGCCTCGCCTCCGGGTAGATGTGCAGGGTCACGTCGCTCAATCTCGCCCGTCTCACATACGCGTCGCGCAGCAGTGTCAGGCCGCGGGTGCCGCCGAGCGGGTCGTGCGCGCCGCCCTGAATGAGCATCGGGATGTCGCGTGGCATCGACCGCGGCGGACGCCCGAGATACGTCAACGCCTGCACCGTCGTCCACGCCGGAGTCACCGCGACGTCGAAGTTGTACTCGTCGGCAGCGAACGCCTCCCAGACAGCTTCGTCACGGCTGAGCCACTCGAGCCCGGTGGCCGTCGGAGATGCCCATTTCTTGTTGTAATTGCCGCTTGCGACCACCCCCAGGACGGAGAGTGACGACCCGCTCAGCACAACGGCGTCGTAGATGCTCGTGCGGTTGATGACCTTCTGCGCCATGAACGAACCCCAGCTGTGGGCGAGCAACACGAGCGGAAAGTCGCGGTACTCCTCGCGCAGGTGTTCGCCGACGAGCTGCACCGACGCGACCGCCGTCTTCGTGGGCCTCTCGCCGAGCTTGCCGATACCGAGATGGTTGACGCCGGTCTGCCCGTGACCCCGGTGATCGTCGGCGACAACGGTGTATCCGGCGGCGTTGAGGTCTGCGGCGAGCGCCGCATAACGCCTGGCGTGCTCTCCGACGCCATGACTCAGGTGAATGACCGCTTTCGGCTGTCGCACCGGCCAGACGTAGTAGTAGATCGTGACGCCCTGGGCATCGGTGAGGGTCCGGGTTTCGGGGGAGGCGGCATCCGCCCCGGTCTGATCGTCTTCGGTCATTTCCCCAGAGTAGTGGCAGCACCACCGTCAGCCGGAGGACACCGTTAGTTAGCCTCGCTAATCAGACCTTTACCTTTGCTAACTAATTTGCTAAACTGGCTTCTCGTGGCTAAAACAATTGCGGAGCAGGCGGCAGACCTGCGCATGGGAACCTTCCGGCTGGCACGCCGACTTCGCAACGAACGCGCAAACGACGATCTCAGCGATGGCCAGTTCTCCGTACTCGGCGGCCTGTTCACCCACGGGCCCCACACCCTGACCGGCCTGGCCGATCGAGACCACGTCTCTGCCCCGTCGATGAACCGAACGGTGAACTGCCTCGAGGAATCGGGGTACCTCACCCGCGTCACCGACGCCACAGACAAGCGCCGGGTCACCATCGAACTGACGGATGCCGGTACGGCAATCGTGAAAGAAACCGTCAAGAAGCGAGACGCCTGGCTCCACCACCAGTTGCGCGCCCTTGACCCCACCGACAGAGAAACCCTGGCGAAAGCCGCAGACCTGATGAGGAGACTCGCCACCCAGTGAGTGCAATGTTCCGTTCCCTCTCGAGCTACAACTACCGGTTGTGGTTCATCGGCGCGCTCGTGTCGAACATCGGCGCGTGGATGCAGTCCACCACCCAGAGCTGGGTGGTGCTCACCGTCCTGACCGACAACGATGCCGTCGCCGTCGGCATCACGATGGCCCTGCAGTTCGGGCCGCAGCTTCTGCTCGTTCCGATCACCGGTCTCATCGCCGATCGGTTCGACCGCCGCAAGATCCTCATGATCACCCAATCGGTGCTCATGCTGCTCGGGGTCGCCCTCGGTCTCCTGCTGCTCCTCGGCCACGCAGAACTCTGGCACCTCTACGTCTTCGCCCTCCTGCTCGGCATCGTCAACGCCGTCGACGGCCCTGCTCGCCAGACCTTCGTCTCTGACCTCGTCGACGAGCACAATATGTCGAACGCCGTCGCGCTGAACTCCGCATCCTTCAACGCCGCGCGCATGATCGGCCCGGCCATCGCCGGCCTGCTGATCGTCGCGATCGGCTCCGGCTGGGTCTTCATCGTCAACGGCTTCACCTTCCTCGCCGTGCTCTTCGCGCTCTACAAGCTGCGCACGAGCTCGCTGCGATCGCACCCGCGGGCACCCCGCAAGCGCGGGCAGCTCGCGGAGGGATTCCGGTACGTGCGGTCACGCCCCGACCTCGGTGTGATTTTCATCATCGTGTTCATCATGGGCGCGTTCGGCATGAACTTCCCGATCTTCGCGTCGACGATGGCGGTCGAGCTCGGTGGAGGCGCCGGAGACTACGGTCTGCTCTCATCCATCCTCGCGATCGGGTCGCTCACCGGTGCCCTGCTCGCAGCCCGGCGGGACCGGGCCCGCATGCGCGTGATCATCGCTGCCGTCGGTTTGTTCGCGATTGCGGCGTTCACGGCATCCGTCATGCCGACCTTCTGGACCTTCGCAGCCGCCCTCATCTTCATCGGATTCGCCACGGTCACCATGCTCACGACGGCCAACGCTTTCGTTCAGACGACGACGGATGCCGCGGTGCGCGGTCGCGTGATGGCGCTGTACATGGCGGTGCTGATGGGTGGCACGCCGTTCGGCGCGCCGATCGTCGGAGGAATCGCTAACGCGTGGGGCCCGCGGTGGGCGCTTGCTGCGGCCGGTGTCGCAGCCGCGATCGCGTGTGTGTTCGCCCTGACCTGGGCCGTTGTCGCGAGGAGTCTGCGCCTGGAGCGCCACCCGCTCTCCCGCTGGCGCCTCGTCGTCACGCACGCGGGCAAGCCCCTGCCGGTGTCATCGATCGTTCCCGAGGACTTCTCGGACCAGATCGCCATGACGTCGCCGATCTCGCTGCCGGCGCTCACCGGACAGGTCCAGCGCCAGCGCCCGCAGGCGGATGCTCGTCGTCTCGTCGACGCGGACGGCTCCAGCTCGCGCAGGTAGCTTCCAGCGACTCTCCGACTTCGGGGGACGGGGCGAGCCGTGCCGCTACGGGCGCGGAGCAGTGGACTCGCGAACGACGAGTTCCGGCTGGAAGACGATGTGCTCACGCTCGAAGTCGGACGGTGAATCCGCTTCACGCAGCAGCAGATCGACAGCGGTCGACCCAATGAGGGCGCTCGGCTGCCGGATGGACGACAAGGGTACGACGGTTGCGGTGGCGAAGTCGATGTCGTCGTAGCCGATGATCGCGATGTCGTCGGGAACGGACAGTGTCCCGAGCATGTTGAGCGCCTGCAGGAGGATGGCCGGACGCACCCGCCACCGCACAGGCAGCGGCCGACGAGTGGCGCGCCACCAGCAAGAACCCATGGCAGTACCGACCGGTTGCACCGGGCCGCGAGGAAACCACCCCGGACCCGCAACTGTGGAAGCAGTACACCGATGAACTGGCGCAGCTCCGCAAGCAGCTGAGGGACGTTCCAGTCACCGACCGGGCGACGTGGGCTCACGTTGCTCGGGAGACTTCTGGGGTGTTCGCGGCATGGTCACAGCGGGTTGAGGCGACGCCTGGACCGCTCGCTGAGACTTCCCGCGAACTGGCCCGAAGCGCGCACCTCAGGGCTCACCAGTCGAAGCCGAAACCAGCGCAGCTCGGCTCCGCAGCGAACGCCGCAATGATTCTCATGCAGGCCGCCAGTGGCGGACGCGGAACCATGGCGGAAGCCATCATGCTCCGCCAGCTCGGCCGAGTCAGCGTCGCGATCCTCGACGCTCACACTGCAGCCGGCGACGCGCGACGAGCCGAACAGATGACGGAAATGATGCGCAGCAAGTTCGCTCAGGTGCAACAGAGTCTGCCGGAGATCTCGGCGACAACGACCCGGACCGATGGCCGGGTGATGGCTTCGGAGAACGAGGTCATGCGCCGCGCGACGGACGGACTTGCAGCGCCCGGCACCGGCTCGCCGCTGCCAAACAAGCTGCAACCAAGTAAGCACAAAACGCCAGTCACGCCACGCGAGCGTGACGGTCACGGAAGGGACTAGGGGGATCAAACATGGCCGACGAAACAGACGGAGTAGGCGAAACGTTCGATGACTCGTTGCGCATCGCTCTCACAGTGGCATTGCAGTTCGGAGAGCGAATTTCCCGACTGCGCGAGCAGATGAGCCACACGCGAGAGGCTGCCGCACAGCAGGAGTACCGCGAGCTCGAGAATCGGTTTGAGGCAGAACGCGGCGCAGCTCGCGCCAGCCTCGAACCGTTGCGGCACGCCGAGTGGTGGGACGGCGCGAAGATCGACGATATTGCCCTGGTTCACGAGACAGCGACCGTGTGGCGAGACCACGACGACGTCGCACGTGAGGCCGGCGATACGGTCCGGCGGGAAGTGCAGGACCGTTACGGCGTCGATGTCGACGCACCGGGCGGAGACCCCGCCCAGGTGGCCGCGGCATTGCGTGAAGCCGAGCAGGCAAGGGCCGACGCCCGCGCCGAGCGAGAGCGTTCAGCGGAGGAACTCACTGCCAGCCAGATCCTCTTCGCTAACGCTGAGAGGCGAGAGCGCGAGGCTCAGGAAAAGTCAGAGAGGGACTGGAACTCCGGCGACGTCGATGGCGCCGACATCACAGGTTTCAACGAGTTCGCCGATCGCGAGGCCGACTGGAAGCAAGCCGGCGAAGGAGTCAACGAGCGTAGCGCCAGTGCTCAGGAGTACGACAGCTTTGAACGACGCCAAGAGTTCGCCGCCAGTCTCGAGGACAAGGGCATTGCTAAAGACGTAATCGCTGCCCGACTGCTTGCAGACGGCGAGAACGCTAAACACCCACGCGAGGCAGTGCGTGTACAACCTGGCAAAGCCGCTAAGCCCCGCGGCAAATCATCGTCGGCCGTGCAGGAGCGGGTTCGCGGCGGTCTCAGCCGCTGATGGGTTCGCGAGGACGGAGGGGCCGTAAGGCGCGGGCTCGTCGAGAGCTTCGAGCGGCCACGATGTTCGGGCGTTACGTGCCTTGGATGCCTTCCGAGCTACCGACCGACGCGCACCCATACTGGCCAGCCAGATCGGAATGGCCGACCGTTGCAGAAGTAGAGAACTTCGTGTCGATGACGCGGAAAAAGCCCGACGTGCGCCTTGCTGTGCTGACCGGGTTGAGGCGATACGGCGAACCAGGAACTGCACAGATGCTTGTGGCGATCGGATCCGTGATCGTCTCCATCATTGCTGTTGTTCTCGGCGTCGCAGCTCTGAACCCGCTCCTCCACCTCGGAGTGGCGGGTGCTGGTTTGCTGTACGTGGTCTTGGTGGGTTACGGGATCGGCCTCGCGCTTGAGGTGGACGAACGGCGAAAGGCCGCCTCCGTGTGGCTCAAAGCCCTCGAAAGCAGAATCCGATAACCACCTACCATGTGACGAAACCAATTGGTCAACGAGTCGTTGGCCATTCCATCTCTCGCTGAGCTGAAGAAGCTCGTGTAATATCGGGTGCAATTTCAATTGCAATTTACCCCACTAAATCGGTGTATTATTCGGCTAACGCGCTACCATTGGTGTCATGAGCCTCACCAGTCAAGCTACTTCGCGCCCCGGGCTTCGTGCCTATGACGAATCCGTACGCTTCGGAACAGACGACATTGTGTCTGGTCTTCGGGAAATTATCGGAGCGAAGCTTGTTGCGTACATCGGTCATGTTTCGCACACCCGGGCGGTCCGCGAATGGGCCGACGGAGAACGAGTTCCCGGGGCGGATGTTGTACAGCGGCTCCGGGTCGCTTACCACGTCGCGGGTCTCCTTCATGAACGAGAAGGTAAGGCCACCATCCAGTCCTGGTTCCAGGGAATGAACCCGCAGCTCGACGACAATGCGCCTGCAAAGCTTCTCAGAGATGAGCCTCTCGATGTGGCTGGCCCCCAAGTTATTGCGGCCGCGCGGACCTTCATGGCCGTCGGCTAGTGTCTCGCGACTATGCGAGCCTTCCGGTAACGAAGAATCCTGGCCGCATTTGGCGAATAGGGTATCGGCCAAACCCCTGGGCATGGACCGACTGGAAGTACGCCAACACCGATGGCCGATTTGACGGACGATGGGACGACCCAACAGGTCAGTATCGGACTCTGTACGTGGGCGCCACTGCAGTTGCCTGCTTCTTTGAAGTGCTTGCCAAGTTCAGACCAAACACAGAGGTGGACGCGGAAATGGAAGCGATCGAGTCGGATGAGGTGGACGACATTGCCTTTCCAGCCTTGCCTGCAGGAGCGGTTTCGCTCGATTGGGTCGAGAACCGTTTGATCGGATCCGCAGACCTCCTCGGTTCGTACGTTGCAGTCACTGCCGCAGAGACGATCGCGTCTCTACGAGGCATGTGGTTAAAGACAGCTCAAGAGCAAGGCTTCGTCGATTTCGATGCTGCCGCGTTGAAAGAATCGGCTCCCCGACAGCTCACACAACTTGTGTCGAGAGCACTGTATGAGGCGAGCATCACCGGAGCTCCAGCGTTCAATGGGCTTGAATTCCGATCGAGACACGGCGACGACCTTTTGCTCTGGGCATTGTTCGAGCATCCCGACGACGGAACGGTATCTCCGCAACTTACGAATATTAACGACGAGATACTTCGCCCCGAGCACCCGGACTTACTCACCGTCATGAGCCTTTACGGGCTTTTTTGGATGGATGCCTGAAAGTGTCTCTGATTTCACAACGATGACGCCCACCACTGCGTCTCGTTCAATTAGGCCGAAGATGGCTCCGGTGAGCTGGGCCTACCTGGGACCGCGAAGGCGGCCGGCGGCTATGCGCGGGGGAGTGGCCGCAGGGTTCCTAGTCCGACCACTCCTGTTGCACCGCATAGGCAAGCGAGGCTCTCGCCATGGCTCCGTTTGCGTCGTGATCCCTGCCCGAGCGTCATGGAAAATGAAGTCGTCGTCGGCGGTGCGCACTCCCGTTAAGCGAGAACCATATGGCTGAGGGCGCCGCTGACGGCCACTCCGTTGAGCGTGACGAGGCAGGGGTATGTTCACCGGTTCCGTAGTCGGCGTCTTTACGCTGCTGGTCGGGAAGTGCGTCAATCGCGAGCTTGGTGTGGTCAATCAGACTTGGGCACCGCATGCATCCGGAGTCGTAGCGTCAGCGGACGCAAGACCGTAGAAATCGCGGCCCACAGTTGCTCAAGTTTGGCCTGTAAGTGAAATCGCCCGGTTTAGGTTGCGTTTCGGTTGATAAATACTGGCTGTGAGTGTATTCTGGGCTTCGTGATCACTAGAGAAGCTGCCCTTGAAGCACTCCACGCCGACGACATGTCCCGCGGCCTCGCTTGGGCTTTCCAGTCTGCCTGCGACCAGGCGTTCGAGGACTTTGCGCGCGGAACTGGTTATACCGCCCTGTCTGCTGGCGTTGGTCGATACGATTTGCTCGCCGACAGGCTGGACAGAATTTTTTCGTGTGGGGACTTCGAGGTCGCAGAGGGGATGGAGTCTGTCGGACTCGACGTGTTGTACGAAGGGCTGACCGACCAGGCCCGCCGCACGATGCCCGTCATTAAGGCAGGCACGGTAGTTCGTTCGAACTTGCACGGTAGCAACGGATGGGCGCTACGAGGATTCCGCTTCATCACGCACTCCTACCGGCTGGGAGACGTCGCGAGTATCGACTGGACGCACGCGAGCAAGACGCTGCAGGCCGTCTCGCGTCAGACTCCCGCGACTTTCATCCCCATGACTTTGCTCGATGAGATCCTCGACGAGGAGCAACGTGCGGACCTCGCTGCGCAGGACGCTTTACCGACGGTAGGGATGCCCACTTTGGTTCTCGTCCACGCGCTCGACCGCGACACCTCAGAGCGCGAGCTCGCGATCGGACACTCGCGCTACAACGAGGACTCGACTGTACCTTGGCATTGGCACGAAGATTTGCTGGGTGGCCCTGCGCCCGAGCGGAGCTCGCGAACCGTTCCTTATGCGCCCGCCCCATCTCAGGATGCTCCCGACGTGTCGTTGCGGCTGCGCCGAAGTGGAGCTGCGGAGCAAGCGAATTGAGCACTTCCCAAGCCCCGAGCCTCTTCGCGGGCGAGCGACTTGTCCTCGCCCGTCAGCTTGCCGGACTGCGAAAGAGTGAGCTGGCTGCACGCATCGGCAAGAGCGCGACCGCCGTCTCCGCTTGGGAGGCGGGCACAAAAAGACCGACAGCAGCGAACGTAACCGAACTGGCCGTCGGCCTCGGAGTCACACCCGCGTTCTTCGCCCCTAGAGGCGTTGCCTCCTCCGTCCCAGGCTCGGTTCCCCACTTCCGTTCTCTGCGTTCGACAAGCCAAAAAGCCCGCGATCAGGCGTTCGCGTACGGGCTTCTCGCCGTCGACATTGCGGATGCCGTAGAGAAGCACGTCGAATTCCCGGAGATAAGCGTCCCATCGATCGAGGTGACCCTTGACGATGGCGACGACGGTCCCGAGGAGGCCGCCCGCGAACTCAGGCGAGCCTGGGGGATTAGGCCGGGTCCAGTGAAGCACTTGGTCCGGACGCTTGAACAACACGGGATACTGCTAATCTTCAGCCCCACGCAGACCTCCGCGGTTGACGCATACTCGTTCGATTCGAGCAGTAGACCTGTAGTCGTACTCAACCCCGTGAAAAATGACTACTACCGGCAGAGGTTCGACGTCGCCCACGAACTCGGACACCTTGTAATGCATCGGGACGCCGAACCTGGTGGCCGGTTGGTCGAGGACCAAGCGCACCGGTTCGCGTCCGAACTGCTTCTGCCAGCAGCGGATCTTCGGCCCCTGCTTCCCACAGCGATGAACGCACGCTCCTGGGACACGTTCGGCGCACTCAAAGAGCAGTGGGGCGTAAGCATCCAAGCGTTGCTATTCCGTGCTCGTCGGCTCGGCGCCATCAGCGACGTGACTTACCGCAACGCGGTCATTACGCTCACTCAACGTGGCTGGCGCCGCAGTGAACCCGGCCTCGTAACGGCGGTGGAGCAGCCTTCAATGCTTCCCCGCTCGCTTGAGATTCTCGAGGAAGCTGGAATATCCCGGGACACGCTTATTGACCAGGCGCGTGCGCCCCGGATGCTGTTCGACATCGCCACGGCGCGGGTGCCGATTGTCGAAGCTTCGGACGCGACCGTTGGAGAGAACCCCTCGAACGTTGTTTCGCTGCTCGGCCGCCGGCGGCAATCCGGCGCGCCTTAAGTGAGGAGCGTAGTTTTGCGGTTATCGAGTTCGAAGCTGGTCTCATCCGAGCGCCAACTCGCGCCAGTGGGCTCGATAGGCGAATGGCCGTCTGTTGACAGAATAACCATTATCGGCACTAAAAATACCTGATCATATCGAATTTCCTAGCGCGCCTCGATAACGCCCATCATGCCTTCGTCCTCATGGTCGAGGATATGGCAGTGGTAGACGGAGCGGCCGGTGTAGTCGTCGAAAGCGATCCGCACCCGGGCTTGGCCGCGGGCCGGCACGTTCACAACGTCCCGCCAGATCGCGGCGCCGGATGCGCCACCATCGGACTCCACGACCTGCATCGGCCAGACATGCAGGTGCACCGGATGATCCATGGGACTCGTGTTCCTGAGAGTCCATTCCTCGACGCTGCCCGCTTCGACGGTGATGTCGACTCGCTCGCCGTCGAATCTTTGGCCGTTGATGGTGAAGCTCATCATCCCGCCGGAGCCCATCATTCCGCCCATGCCCATGGCGAAGGTGAGTTCCCGTCGCGCCGTGACGGTCGAGCCGCGAAGGTCTCGAGGTGCTGGCTGAACCGGGACCTCAGGTGCTGCCGTCACCGGCTCGCCCGCTACGGTCAGCGTCGCCAGCCGGGCTCGGCCGGCCGCCGTACCGGAACGTGGCTGTCCGCTTCCGCCCATCATCCCCCCGGCACGGCCCCTGTCGTAGGGCTGCGCCTCGAGCACCGCCAATCCTTCGACCATCGTGACCAAAAGGTCCGCACGGTTACCGGGTGTGAGCACGATGTCCTCCACGGCTTCGGGAGTCGCGAACCGGCCCGAGTCGATACCAAGGAGCTGCATTTGCTGCCCGTCGAGCCGCAGCCGCAGGTACCGGGAGACGCAAGCGTTGACAATTCGCCACCGTTCGCGCTCGCCCGGTCTGGCGCTCAGCAAGGGGTTCACTTGGCCGTTGACGAGCACGAGTTCGCCCTCCCGGCCCATCATTTGCTCCATCGGAGCGACGGACGGGATGCGTCCCTGCCCGTCGAGAGTGATGTCGGAAATCACTAGCACCCGTTCCCTAACCGCCTCGATGGGCTCGGGATCCTCGACGATGATCGCCCCATAGAGGCCGCCGAATATTTGATCGGCGACAAGGCCGTGGTGGTGTGGGTGGTACCAGAACGCCCCGGGCGGATGGTCCGCCGGCAGCTGAAACTCGTAGTCGAAAGTTTCGCCCGGCACCACGGTCACGAAAGGATTGTCGCCGTTGCCCTCGGGCGACACATGAAGGCCGTGCACGTGCAGGTTTGTTGGGTCTTCAAGACCGTTGTGAAGTGTGACGCCAAGCCTGTCTCCCGCCTTCAGCCGGAGCGTTGGTCCTGGAATCCCCCCGTTAAAGCTCAAGGCGTTGGCGGTGCGCCCGCCGATCTCAATCGTGCCTGGGGCCGCGTCCAGGCGGAGCTGCAGCCGGCCGTTCGCGCTGCGCAGTTCTGACGGTTCCCGCAGTTCTTCTCCTGCCGTCGGCCGTGCGGGTCTTGCTGATGACGAACTCCACCACAAGCCGACGCCACCAACCGCGGTGCCAGCGAGGCCCAACCCGCCCAGCGTCAACGCGCTGCGGCGACTGATCGGTTTCACTATGGGTTCTCGCTGAGCACTTGAATCTGTTTCCGATATTGCTCGGTCGTCAGCTCGCCTTTGGCGTATCGTTCGTCGAGGATCTGACGAGCGCGATTCGGGCCGGGTGTCGGCCCCGTTGCGCCATAACCCGCGCTACGACTGCTCGCCCCTCCGAACACGCGCACGGCAAGCACCACAAGCAGCACGATTCCGGCCAGCATCAGCAGCCCGAACAGCCACGACCAGCCCATATCCCAACCGTATCCCCCCATCATGGTGGGCTCCTCACTTTGCCGGCACGTTGGCGTTGATACTCAAAATACCCCTGGAGGGTATCCGTGTATAGGGGTATGCTGGCCCGGATCGGGCCAAGCCAATCCGTTTGCTACAGGGATCCACATGGATGTTCGCCTCTTGTCTCTGCTCTGCTCTGCTATAACTAGCGAATAACTACGTTAGAAGACCTAAATGCCAGCTCCCTCGTCGCGACGAAAGACGATTCTGGTCATCACGGTCGCGGTCCTGGCTGTTGGTGTCGGTGTCGGCGCGACTTCGCTCCTCGCCACGCTCGCCCCGGCTGGTCAACCTTCGAACGTTGCTGAAAAGCCCGGAGCTCCCACAAAGACCCCGCCGACCCGCATTGCTATAGCGGGGGACACGGGAACCGGCACCCCAGATCAATTTGCAACAGTGGAACAGATGCGATTGCAGAGCTGCTGACGGGCGTGGCACACGGTCAAATGCCGTTGTGGTTGGTGAGTGGCTTAGGAAGCGCCATGTTCGTGCTCGGCGCCCTGCTTCGCCTGTGGCCGGTCGTGGGAGACAAGCTGTGGAGCTTGGCTGCTGCGGGACAGTTGGCACTGACCGTCTACGTGTTCCACCTTGTGGTTCTCTCTTTCCTCCGACCCGAGCCGTACTCGTTCGCCACCGGGGCGTTGATCAGCCTGATCATCGTCGTATCCGCAATCGGCGGTGCGACACTCTGGCGTAAGTATTTTCAAGTAGGACCCTTGGAGGCGCTTCTGCGTTTGCCCAGTGGGTGGGCGCGGTCAGAGAGCGTCTGATCGTATTCCCGTGGATCGAGGGAGCCTCAGCAACTGAGCGCCGCGTCCATTGAGCGCTCTTGAGAGTGAGAATCAAAATTCAGAGTTGCGCGGGATACCCTACGGGGGTATCGTTATACCCCCGTAGGGTATGACAAGTGTCACGAAGACGTTCCCACGATGACGGACAGGTGAAGGAGGAGGCGTTATGTCTGGCTACGTAGACAATAAAGAAGATTTGAGTAAGCGGCTCCGCCGGGCCGAGGGCCAAGTCCGCGGCATCCAGAAGATGATCGAGAACGACACCTACTGCATCGACATCCTCACTCAGGTAGCCGCCGTGACCAAGGCACTGGAAAACGTTGCCCTGTCCCTCCTCGACGACCACCTCGCACACTGCGTGGCCGAAGCGAGTGAACAGGGCGGCCCGATCGCCGAAGAAAAGCTCCGAGAGGCATCCGCCGCCATTAGCCGCCTAGTGCGCTCCTAAGCACCCACGCCACACACCAATACCACCACCAAGGAGATCAGATCATGTGCACACCCAACACCACTAACGACCTCGGCCTCACCGACGCCAACAGCAGCTGCAACTGCGGAACACACGATCATGGCACCACAAAGCAAAGCACGGTTGCCTCTCCAACAGCCACGACCGAGAACTACCTCGTCACAGGGATGACCTGCTCGCACTGCGTAGCGAGCGTGACCGAGGAACTCTCAGCACTGCCCGGTGTGGAATCCGTCAACGTACAGCTCAACGCGGGCGCTCCTTCCCGCGTCACCGTCGCAAGCAACACAACGCTTGACATCGACGCCGTCCGCACCGCGATCGACGAGGCAGGATACGAACTGGCTGGCACCGAAAGGTGACCACCACCGACCTCGAACTCAACATTGGTGGCATGACATGTGCGTCCTGCGCCAACCGGATCGAACGCAAACTTAACCGCGTCCCCGGAGTTGAGGCCTCCGTCAATTACGCCACCGAAAAGGCTCGCATCCGGACCAGTTCGGAGATGGACGCCGCAGAGCTCATCGCGATCGTTGAAGCCACCGGTTACACGGCGGCGGTCCCGGCACCCCCACAGGCTGGCCCTGCAACTGAAGCCGAACCGTCGGAAACCAAAGCGTCCAGTCTTCTTCGCCGCCTGCTGATTTCCGCGGCACTTGCCCTGCCGGTGGTTCTGCTGTCGATGGTGCCTGCACTCCAGTTCACCAACTGGCAGTGGTTGGCGCTGACCCTCACCGCGCCAGTCGCGGTCTGGGGCGCATGGCCGTTCCACCGTGCCGCCTGGATCAACGCCAGGCACGGTGCAGCGACGATGGACACGCTGATCAGCGTGGGTGTCCTCGCTGCATTCGGCTGGTCGCTGTACGCCCTGTTCTTCGGAATGGCCGGAATGCCCGGCATGCAGATGAGCTTCACACTGTTCGCTTCCCCGGGGGCCGGCCAGCACGAAATCTACCTGGAAGTCGCCGCGGCGGTCACAGTGTTCATCCTGGCCGGCCGCTACTTCGAGGCCCGGGCCAAACGTGACTCCGGAGCAGCACTTCGTGCGCTTCTTGAACTCGGTGCGAAGGAGGCCATGCTCCTCCGTGATGGACGAGAAACTCTCGTGCCCGTGAGCTCCCTGGCCGTCGGCGACCGGTTCGTCGTGCGTCCTGGCGAGAAGATCGCCACCGACGGGCTAGTGGTCGACGGTGCGTCCGCCGTGGACCTGAGCATGCTCACCGGAGAGGCAGTCCCCGTCGAAGTGGGCGTGGACGATCGAGTCATCGGAGCCACCAACAACGTGGGAGGCCGTCTCACCGTCGAGGTGACCAAGGTCGGCGCTGACACGGAACTCGCCCGTCTCGGACGGCTGGTCGAGGAAGCACAGACCGGCAAAGCCCAGGTCCAGCGTCTCGCCGACCGCGTCTCCAGCATCTTCGTACCCATCGTCATCGGACTGTCCATCCTTACGTTCGTCGCCTGGCTGATTATCAACGGATCCGCTGAGTTCGCGTTCACCGCGGCGGTAGCCACTCTCATCATCGCCTGCCCCTGTGCACTGGGCCTAGCCACCCCCACAGCGTTACTTGTGGGAACGGGTAGAGGTTCACAACTCGGAATCCTCATCCGCGGACCCCAGGTTCTCGAGCAGACCCAGCGCATCGACACCGTCGTGCTCGACAAGACCGGAACGGTCACCACCGGGCGGATGACGCTCTCCTCGCTCACACTGGCTGACGGGCAAGCAGAAGACGAACTGCTGCACCTCGCCGCTTCAGCCGAACTCGGTTCCGAGCACCCCATCGCCCGCGCAATCGTTGACAGCGCACGAACGCGAGGATTTGACGTCGATTCGCCCGAATCCTTCATCGCGCACTCCGGACAAGGAGTCCAAGCGATTATCGACGGTCGTCTCGTTGTCGCAGGCCGCGGGTCCTGGCTCGAAACCGAATGGGGAATGAACCACACTCCGGCTGTCACTGAAGCGGTCGCGCTCGGTGAACGGCAGGGTAAAACCGCCATCGTGGTGGCGTGGGATGGTGCGGCCCGCGGGGTTCTCGTGGTGGGCGACACGGTCAAAGACACCGCCCGTGACGCAATCGACCGGTTCCAACAACTCGGCCTGACACCGGTTCTCCTCACCGGCGACAATGCCGGAGCGGCGAAGGCCGTTGCCGCACAGATCGGTGTCACCGACGTGCGCGCCGGCGTCACACCGCAAGGAAAGCTCGACACCATCCGCCAGCTACAGGAGGACGGACACGTCGTTGCGATGGTCGGCGACGGTGTCAACGATGCGGCAGCCCTCGCCGCCGCCGATCTCGGCATCGCAATGGGATCCGGGACGGACGCAGCAATCACCGCCGCCGACATCACCGTCATGAGCGGCGACCTGATCGCTGTTGGTGATGCAATCCGGTTATCCCGACGCACCCTTAGGACCATCAAGGGCAACCTGTTCTGGGCATTCGCATACAACGTGGCCGCCATCCCAGTCGCGATGCTCGGTCTCCTGAACCCCCTGCTGGCCGGAGCGGCGATGGCATTCTCATCGGTGTTCGTGGTCACCAATAGCCTCCGGTTGCGGTCGTTCAAACCCTCACCCGCTCCCCCGCGCAGCGCGAGCAAACCGGCGTCCTAGGCCTCTGAACGATCCACACCAAACGCTCAGCGGCTCCCCCGTGCTGTCAGGTACCCTAAGGGGGTAACGAAACGGTAACGGCGATTCTGAGGACAAGAGAGGGTGGCATGGTGAGACGCTCACACAACCCCGGCCCTCTCCGTCGCACCAGCCTCAAGCGAGTTCTCACAGTCGCCCTCGTGCTCTGTGCAGTTCTCATCGGATTTGTGGCTCTGCATTCCATGAGCGGGGCACACGGGTTCACTGCTCTCACCTCATCGACGTCGCATTCGCACGGTGCAGACGCCCACGCGCCAGTGGCGCCTCAAGCAGCGGACGTAGAGTCGAGTACGGCCGTGACCTGTGATGCAGAATGCGCCTTGGACTGTGCCCTGATGGCAATGATCTGCGTCATGGTCCTGGTCATCACAGCGCTGATTCTTCTCGCCAAATATCCGACGGTCTACTACCGCCTGCTTGAGGCCGGCAAACGCGCGGTCCAAGCGGTCGCCGCAGCCCGACAGCACGTCTACCTACCCTCGTTGACCGTTCTTTCCATCAGTCGCACCTAAAACCGGACACTGACCCTTCTCCGCCCACATAGCCGTCGTCCACGGCCCGTGAGGCATCCAGTGTGTACGAGTTTTGAATGGAAAGAATTCATGTTTAACCCACGCAAGTATCTTCTAGCAGCAGCGGCCCTGGCGACTGCCGTCACGTTGAGCGCCTGCTCGGCCGGCGGGAGCGGTGAGACGACAAGCTCCAGCGCGCCCGGCGCGTCAGTGGAAGCACAATTCAACGACGCCGATGTGACGTTCGCGCAAATGATGATTCCGCACCACGAACAGGCCGTCGAAATGAGCGACATGATCCTGTCCAAGGATGGGGTCAACGACCAGGTCACCAACCTCGCCAACCAGATCAAAGACGCCCAGGGGCCAGAGATCACGCAGCTCAACGAGTGGCTCGACGCCTGGGGTGCCGATGCTGGCATGGGCGGTATGGACCACGGCATGGACAGCATGGACGGGATGATGTCCGACGAGGACATGAAAGCCCTTGAAGACGCGTCGGGTGCTGAAGCAGAGACCCTCTTCCTGGAACAGATGATCATGCACCACGAAGGTGCGATCGAGATGGCCGAAACCGAAATCAACGACGGCCTCAACCCCGACGCGATTGCCATGGCCGAAACGATCGTCTCGACCCAGTCCGAAGAGATCGCCGTCATGGAAAACCTGCTCGGCTCACTCTGAACATTCCAATAGGGCACTTCGATGTGCCTACGGGAGCCGCCTCCTCAGGAGATTCCCTCGGGGTGGGGTCTCGCCCGACTCGAGACCCCACCCCGCTCAAATCTTCGCCTTCGGGCGCCCTACCCTCAGGACGCAATGAACTCCGAAACTAATCCCCCTACACCTGTAACACCCGAATTTCCCACCCGACGAAGCATCCGCCTCGCCGCCTCCGCGAAGCCGGCGCCTTCGCGCCAGGCACCGCCCGCGAGACCCCGGCCTAAACCGGCGCGACAACAGGCCAGCCCGCCAACGTGGGCGGAGCGCCGCCGCCGAGTCCGAGCGACTCTGACACTCGGCCTGATCGTGCCTGGACTGTTCGGGACTATGGCCCTTCCTGCTTTTGCCGCGCCGGGCGATGAAGCTCCCGCACAGGTCAACGCGATGCTCAGCGGCGAAATCCAAAGTTTCACTGTGAACTCTGCTGTCCTCCGCAGCGAGGTCGTCCGGGACGGCTACTCCGCAACCACCCCAGAGGAACTCGCAGCAGCAGAACGGGCAGCAGCCGCAGCCGCAGCCGCAGCCGCAGCTGCAGCAGCAGCGAGGGCCGCAGCGAACATGGCCGCACAGCCACGGTCCGATGCCTCCACTGTCCCCTACACCGGCCCCACATCGGGTTCGTGGGTGCGACCGGTTTCAGGACCCATATCGTCGCCGTATGGACCTCGCAGGAAAATCTGCAACTCGGCGGGCTGCTCCAATGGTTTCCATGACGGAGTGGATTTCAGCAACTCGTGTGGTACTCGGGTCGTTGCGGTTTCCGCCGGACGCGTGTCGTTCGTGGGAAACGCCGGCGCCTACGGGAACCGAGTGATCGTGGACCACGGCGGCGGAGTGGAATCGATCTACGGTCATCTGCAATCAGGGTCCTTCCGGGTGTCTGTTGGGGACCTCGTCACCGCTGGAACTGGCGTCGCCAGTGTCGGTGCGACGGGTGTGGTCAGCGGATGCCACCTGGATCTGAAGATTCGGATCGGTGGGTCGTTCACCAACCCCGCCCCGTTCCTCCGCGCCCGCGGCGTCTCGATGTAACCGAGCACCAAGGTAACCGAGCACCAAGTCGATACCGACCCCTTGGTGCTCGCCGGCGATGTCATCGACATGGGGACCCAGACGGGTTCATCTCCCCCGTGAGGTACCCTTGGGGGTACATAATGCCGGACAGTGATGCCTCCAGCGCGAGAGAAAGGGGCACGGTGAAACCCTTTATCAGCCCCGCCTCTCACGATCGCGAAAATGGGAGAAGACTTGTCAGGGTCGCTCTTGTCCTTGGAGTAATCCTCATCGGATTTGTGGCTCTGCATTCGATGGGTGGCGCAAACGGACTCACTGCGCCCACTGCATCAACGTCTTATGCGCCCGCCGTCAGTGCACAGCAGACGGCGGATGTCGAGTCGAACGCAGCCGCACAGAATCTGATCTGTGATCAACGATGCGTACTGGACTGTGCCGTGATGGCCATGATTTGCGTCATGGTGCTGGTGATCAGCGCCCTCGTCCTTGTCGCCAGATACCCGGCGGTCCACTACCGCCTGCTTGACGCGGGCGAGCGAGCGGTCCGGGCGGTCACTGCGGCCCGACTGCACGTTTATTTTCCCTCGTTGACCGTACTTTCCATCAGTCGCACCTAAGCCGGACACTGTTTCTCCTCTGCTCACGTAGCCGTGCTTACGGGACGTGAGGCAACCAGTGTTTTACGACGTCAAATGGAAAGAAACAATGATCAACTCACGCAAGTATGTCTTGGCAGCAGTCGCTCTGGCGGCCACCGTCACGTTGAGCGCCTGCTCAACCGGTGTATCCGGCGGAAGCGGTGAGACGGCAGGTACAACGGCACCCAGCGCCTCCGCCGAAGCGCAATTCAACGATGCCGACGTCATGTTCGCGCAAATGATGATCCCTCATCACGAGCAGGCCGTCGAAATGAGTGACATCATCCTGGCGAAAGACGGGATCGATGAGCAAGTGACCGATCTCGCCCAGCAAATTAAGGATGCGCAAGGACCGGAGATCACGCAGCTCAATGACTGGCTCGACGCCTGGGGCGCCGACGCTGATATGGGCGGTATGGACCACGGCATGGACGGCATGATGTCCGAGGAAGACATGGAAGTCCTCGAGAGTGCGTCCGGGGCTGAAGCGAGCACCCTGTTCCTGGAACAGATGATCGAGCACCACAAGGGTGCGGTCGAGATGGCTGAAACGGAGATCGCTGAGGGCGAGAATCAGGACGCCATTGAGATGGCCGAAACGATCGTCTCGACCCAGTCCGAAGAAATCGCGGTTATGGAAAACCTCCTCGGGTCCCTCTAAACCTCCGATAAGGCACTTCGATGTGCCGACGGGAGGCGGCCCTTCATGGCGCTTCCCACGGGTGGGGTTTCGCCTCGCCGGGACCCCACCCGCTCACACTTCCGCCTTCGGGCGCCCCATCCTCAGGACGCAATGAACTCCGAAATGCATTCCCCCGCACCCGCCCCAGCCGAATATCCCACCCGGCGGAGCAACCGCCTCGCCGCTTCAACACCGCCATTGATTCCGCGACACAATCGGACGGCCGGCCCCGGCCTATACCGAGCCGACAGCGCGCTCTCCACACCTACCCGGCCCCAGCACGCCGCAAAGACCACGGACGGGAGGGCGGCATGAGACGACGGATGCGCGTGGCCGCGACCGTGATCGCCGCCACTCTGACTCTGACCGGCTGCGCCAGCGACCCGCTCGCTGAGCAGTACAAAGAGGGCAACAACAAGGGGTACATCGCCGGCGACGGATCCGTTACCGAGATTCCCAAGGCGGAACGTGGTGAATCGATCACTTTCTCCGGCACGACCGAGGGCGGCGAGAACATCTCGTCCGAGGACTTCGACGGTGAGGTTCTCGTCGTCAATTTTTGGTACGCATCCTGCGCACCATGCCGGGCCGAAGCTCCGATGCTTCAGGAGCTCAGCGCCGAACACGACGGCAAGGGCGCCCAGTTCATCGGCGTCAATGTGTATGACCAGGCTGACACAGCGTTGTCGTTCAACGACACCTACGGGATCACGTACCCGTCGATCCTGGACGTTCAGGACGGCGCAGTGAAGCTCGCTTTCACGGGGACGGTGCCGCCGAAGGCAGTCCCGACCACGCTCGTGCTCGACAAGGAAGGCCGGGTCGCCGCCCGCATCCTCGGCCAGCTGAAAGAAGCCTCCATTCTTGGCACGCTGATCCGCGACGCGATCGCAGAATAGAGCGCCGTCATGAATCCGGGTGAAATTGTCATCAGCGGCCAGCTTGCCGCTGCCATCCCCCTCGCTCTGCTCGCCGGGTTGGTGTCGTTTGCGTCACCGTGTGTGTTGCCGCTCGTGCCGGGTTACCTCGGCTACGTCAGCGGCATGTCGAACGGCCCACGATCAAAAGAGGGACCGGCACGCTCACGGGTCGTCCTCGGCGCACTGCTCTTCGTCCTCGGCTTCAGCCTGATCTTCGTACTGATCGGAGCATTCGCCGGAACAGTCGGTGCGTTCCTGGTGCAGTGGCAGGAGATTATCACCCGCGTTCTCGGAGTCGTTGTCATCCTCATGGGCCTCGTCTTCGTTGGCCAGTTCTCCTTCCTCCAACGCACCGTCAAGTCATCCTTCCGGCCCGCGACCGGACTTGCCGGCGCTCCGCTGCTCGGCATTGTCTTCGCTATCGGCTGGGCGCCGTGCATCGGTCCGACGCTTATCGCCATCCAAGCGCTCAGCCTCACCTCCGGGTCGACCGGTCGTGGTGCGCTCCTCGGGCTCTTCTATTGCCTCGGCCTGGGCATTCCGTTCCTCCTTGTCGCCGCTGGCTTCGACCGGGTCACCGGCTCGATCGCATTTCTCAAGCGACATATTCGTGCCATCAACGTAGGAGGTGGCATCCTTCTCATCCTGGTCGGCCTCTTCATGGTGTCCGGTCTTTGGGGAATCCTCATGTCACGCATCGGAGTATTGGTCCAGGGCTATGTCACGACCATCTGATTACGTCGATGCGGCAACCGCGCAGCAGCCGAAGAAACCCGACACGGCCATCATCCAGCCCAAACTTGGCTTCACCGGAACCGTGCGGTTCATCTGGCGGCAGGTCACGAGCATGCGGACCGCTCTGCTCCTGCTCCTGCTGCTCGCTATTGCTTCCATCCCCGGTTCACTGGTTCCCCAACGCAGTTCGGACCCGAACGGCGTCATCCAGTACTTCACCGACAACCCCGACCTCGCACCGGTACTCGACAACATCCAAATGTTCGACGTCTACGGGTCCGTCTGGTTCTCGAGCATCTACCTGCTGCTATTCATCTCACTGATCGGCTGTGTGATACCCCGAACCAAACACCACTACCAGGCGATGCGGGCCAAGCCACCGCGCACTCCTGCCCGGCTCGAGCGGCTAACCGCCCACACCGACATCACCCTCGAAGGCGGAAACGCCGGCACAGCGATCGAGTCAGCGCACGCGTTGCTGAAGAAATCCGGCTACCGCACCGAGCTGTACCAGGGCCGCAACGGTGACGTTTCCGTGTCGGCCGAACGCGGATACCTGCGCGAAACCGGCAACCTCCTCTTCCATACCTCACTCGTAGGCATGCTGATCGCCGTGGCCGTCGGAGGCGGTGTCGGCTACGCCGGCCAACGCGTGATCGTCGAGGGACAAACCTTCGTGAACACCCTCCTGGACTACAGCTCCTTCAACCCCGGGCGTTTCTACAATCCCGACAACCTTCCGCCGTACTCGTTGTCGCTGGAATCCTTCGACGTGACCCACGAGCAGAAAAATCTCGACGCCTACGGCATGCCGATCGACTATGCGGCCACGGTAACAACGCGAACCCAGGACGGCGTAACCGAGAAACGGACGGTCAAAGTCAACGACCCGCTGCGCTTCGAAGGCACTGACGTCTACTTGCTGGGCAATGGCTACGCCCCGACGATCACCGTGCGCGACCCGAACGGCGCCGTCGTCTTCACCGACTCCATTCCGTTCCTGCCCCAGGACGGCAACCTCACCTCGCTGGGTATCGTCAAGGTCCCGGACGGCCTTGAGAAGCAACTCGGGATGATCGGCTTCCTGTACCCGACGGCATTCGAGATGGAGACCGGGGCCTACACCTCAACCCACCCCGATCTGATCTTCCCGCTGCTGACACTGAACGTCTTCTCCGGTGACTTGGGCATCGACGAAGGTGTCCCCAAGTCGGTATACGCACTCGACACCGACAAGATGAAGCAACTCCTCGGCGGTGACACCGGCAGGGACTCGATCGAGCTCATGCCGGGGCAGAGCCAAGAACTCCCCGACGGGCTGGGCACGATCACCTTCGAGAACGCCAATCCGGATGCCCCCAACACGGCTGACCGGGACGTCACCACGACCGACTTCTCCGGTTCAGTCGCACGCTTCGCCTCCTTCGACGTCCAACAGGATCCTGCCCAAGGATGGGCGCTCGTCTTCTCAATCCTCATCATGATCGGGTTGCTCACATCGCTGTTCATTCCCCGTCGACGGGTGTGGATCAAGGCCACCGACAACCCCGACGGCACTGTGCGGGTTCAATATGCGGGACTCGCTCGCGGTGAGGACCCCGGCCTCGCCGAAGCGATCGACGCGATCGCCTCCCGTCACCGCGACGCCCTGGGATTACAGCGATGAACCCGCGCTCAGGGACCATGCACGCTTTCGGGACCAACCTAGGGCCGATGCTCCTGTTCGTCCTGTTCGTCCTGGACGGGCGGGGCAGCCACAACACTCGTGCGAGCATCCCCGTCGCGATCGTCTCCCGCCGCAACCAGACGGCGTCCGCAGTACTCACCCGCAGAACCGAAAGGTACCCATAAACCGTGGATCTGAACGAACTTTCCGTGCTCGCCCTCTGGTCGGCGATGGCGATGTACGTACTCGCGTTCATCGCGTTCGCGCTCGACCTCGCCCGCCGATCAGCGGATGTGACCGCTGCCGCCAACACACCAGCTTCCAAAGACACGTCGGCGTCATCGCTCGCGACTGCGCAGACCGGCAGCGCAGCGGGTTCCGGCCGCCCCGTGACCACGCTGAGCCGCCCAGGCACCGCCTCCCCGCAAATCCCGGCTCGGCGATCGCCCGTACTGCGTGTCGCGCTCGCGCTGACAGCCCTGGGCCTCCTGCTGCACCTCGCCGCCGTCGTAACGCGCGGTGTCGCCGCCGGTCGGGTCCCGTGGGCGAATATGTACGAGTTCGCCATGACCGGGACCCTGATGATCATGGCAATCTACCTCGTCGTCCTGCTGAGAATGGATCTGCGCTTCCTCGGCACCTTCATCACCGGGCTAGTGCTGATTCTTCTCGGCATCGCCGCGGTCGACTTCTATGTCGCGATCATCCCGCTGCCGCCGGCCCTGCAGTCAGCCTGGCTCGTGGTTCACGTCTTCGTCGCCTCCGCTGCAACGGCGTTCTTCGCCTTCGGTTTCGCTCTGTCGGTGCTCCAACTCGTGCAGAACCGACGTCAAGCGGGTACTGGAGACCTGAAGAAACTGAAGCTCAAATTCCTCGCGACGCTGCCTTCGGCCGAGGACCTGGAAAACCTTGCTTACCGTACGAACATCGTGGGATTCATCCTCTGGACGTTCACCCTGATCGCAGGTGCCATCTGGGCCGAACGTTCGTGGGGCCGGTACTGGGGCTGGGACACCAAAGAGGTCTGGACCTTCATCATCTGGGTGATCTACGCGGGTTATATACACGCTCGGGCGACCCGGGGCTGGCGCGGATCCCGCTCAGCTTGGCTCGCGATCATCGGGTTCAGCGCCGTTATGTTCAACTTCTCCGTGGTCAACCTGTTCTTCAAGGGCTTGCACGCTTACTCGGGCCTGTAACCCGCTTCCACCCTGAAAGGTCACTATGATTTCACAGTCTCGCCCGGGGCGCCGGTTCAGTCGGACATTCAACGTCGTGATCGTCGCGGTGAGTGCAACCGCTTTGCTATCGGCGTGTTCAGCACCCGAAAGTGACGTTTCACTTGACTCACTCGGACACATCCACGCCATCGACATGGATACGCAAGCGGGCATCCTCTACGTCGCCTCCCACAACGGAGTATGGGAGGTCGCCGTGCCCAACTCAATCGACGGATTCCCGCAGACAGCATCCGTCCGCACCCACCAAGTCGCCGACCGGGCGCAGGACACCATGGGCTTCACCATCACTGACGGAGGCGCCATGTTCGCCTCCGGCCATCCCGACCCCGCCGAGTATCCTGATTTCACTCCACCGAACCTTGGACTTATCCGCAGTACGGATGGAGCCAAAACGTGGGACCACATCTCCCTCCAACAAGAAGTGGACTTCCACGCTCTCACGGCCGTCGCGCTCGACAATAGCCAGTTCCGCATTTACGGTTATGACTCCGCAACCGGCAGTTTACGGATAAGCGAGGACACCGGAGAATCGTGGAGATTCGGCGCGGAAATTCAGGCGATTGACCTGGCCGCCGCCACGAATGATCCCAACATGGTCTACGCCACCACGGCGTCCGGGCTCCAGCGAAGCACTGACGGCGGTGTCGCCTTCACGCCCACAAGCCCCAGTTCCCCGCTGGTCCTGATCGAATCGATCGGCTCTGGAGTAGTTGGGGTCGATTCCACCGGCTCCGTGTGGCGGACCGACGGAGACTCCATGTCACAGACCGGGGCTGTCGACGGAGCGTTCGAAGCGTTCGGAGCGTTCGAAGACGGCGACGACGTTTGGTTACTGGCCAGCGACGACAGCGGGCTCAGCGTCAGCAGCGACTGGGGAAAGAGCTGGAGCAACATCCTCCCCCGCTAGCCCATCGACGCCAGAGCAGAACTAGGAGCGCACCAGACGGGCGATCGCCGCGGACGCTTCTTTGACCTTCACGTCGGCAACAGCGCCTCCCTGACGCGTCGCTTCCGCGACACAGTGCCCCAAGTGATCCTCGAGAAGGGACAACGCCACCGTCTCAACGGCCTTTGTCGCCGCTGCCACCTGAGTGAGTACATCGATGCAGTACGCCTCTTCTTCGACCATGCGGTGAATGCCACGCACCTGGCCTTCAGCCCGTGGGAGCCGCTTCAGGAGTTCATATTTGTTGTCGATATAGCCGTGCATTTATCCGGTCCTTTTTTGTCGGCGCTGGCGGTCAACCCATCGCGAGTTGCGCCGTCTCACGAACTTGTTCGCACCGGTATCGATGCGCTGGTCGCCGCGGAGGGCTGACCCAGTATCGATGCGACGCTCGTTTCCGGGCGCAGATCCAGACGACGCAACAGTTGAGCGTTAAGGGCCACCACGATGGTCGAGAGCGACATCAAAATAGCACCTACTGACATTGGCAGGACGAACCCGACCGGTGCGAGCACTCCGGCGGCCAGAGGAACAGAGATCAGGTTGTATCCGGCGGCCCACCACAAGTTCTGTTTCATCTTGCGGTAACTGGCCCGTGAGAGTTCGATGATGGAAAGCACAGAGCGCGGATCGTCGCTGGCAAGAATCACGCCGGCTGAAGCGATCGCCACGTCGGTCCCCGCACCGATTGCGATTCCTACGTCTGCCTGGGCCAACGCCGGCGCATCGTTCACGCCGTCGCCAACCATCGCCACTTTCCGTCCCTCGCGCTGCAGCTCGGCAACCTTCTCAGCCTTGTCCTCAGGACGCACTCCCGCGAAGACACGGTCGATCCCCAACTCGGCCGCCACCGAATGGGCCACCGCCTCCGCATCACCCGTGATCATGACCACCTGCATACCTAAGGCATGCAACGCATCAACAGCCTGGCGAGATTCCTCCCTGACCTCATCAGCCAGCTTGAAAGCGCCAATCACGTCCCCATCGGCAAGGACATGCAGAATAATCGCCCCGTCGTTGCGCCACCGCTCCGCCACCGGCAACTCCGGCACCCCATGATGCTCCAACATGTAGGGGCCACCCACACTGATTTCCTGACCATCAACAGTGCCAACCACTCCCACCGCGGGTGAGGATCGGAATCCAGACGCGGCAGGGATAGCCAGATTGCGTGATCGCGCAGCCGCGACGATCGCCTTGGCAAGAGGATGCTCGCTATCGCTCTCCGCCGCCGCCGCCAACGCAAGAACCTCATCTTCAGATCTCCCGCCAACGGTCTCGACCGACGAAACGACCGGCTCACCCTTCGTGAGAGTTCCAGTTTTATCAAACAGGACAGAGTTCACCGTGCGCATGCTCTCCAGCGCCAGCCGGTCCTTGATCAGGACCCCACCCTTCGCCGCGCGCTCCGTAGCGATCGAAACCACAAGAGGAATCGCGAGTCCCAGCGCATGCGGGCACGCAATGACAAGAACGGTAATCGTGCGAACGACGGCCGCATCCGGGAACCCGAGCAAGCTCCACACCACAGCCGTGATCGCGCCAGCGCCGAGAGCGAACCAGAAAAGCCACCCGGCAGCAGTATCCGCCAGTCGCTGTGCACGAGAGGATGATGCTTGCGCATCGGCAACCAGACGCTGAATGCCCGCTAACGCTGTGTCATCCCCCACCGCAGAAATTCTGATCCGAAGTGCAGTATCCGTCGCCACCGTTCCGGCGACAACCTGATCGCCCGGACCGCGGCTCACTGGCCTGGACTCGCCCGTGACCATGGACTCGTCGACGTCCGCTGTTCCCTGTTCAATCTTTCCATCGGCTGGTACACGTCCGCCCGGGCGCACAATGACCAGGTCCCCGACAACGAGTTCCGACGGAGAGACGGTAACCACCTGATCTCCATCAACCCGCTCTGCCTCATCTGGCAGCAGCGCAGCGAGGGACTCCAATGCGGTTGACGTTTGAGCCAGTGAGCGCATTTCGATCCAGTGGCCCAGCAACATAATCACGATCAGCAGAGCGAGTTCCCACCAGAAGTCGAGGGCGTGGTCCACAATCCCAAGGCTCGCGGCCCAGGATGCGACGAAGGCGACCGTGATCGCAAGCCCGATGAGCAACATCATCCCGGGCTTGCGTTGCTTGATCTCACTGACCGCACCTACCAGAAACGGTTTCCCGCCCCAGACATACATCACCGTTCCAAGAACCGGCGAAATCCACTGCACCCCACTCACCTCAGGCAGCTCGTATCCGAGGACCATCGCGAACATGCCGCTGAAAGCGACAACCGGCACAGCCAAAATCAGCATGAACCAAAACAACCGCCGGAACTGACCGACATGATCCCCATGGCCGCCCGCATGATCTGCATGCGAGCCAGCGTTGTGGGCTCCCCCAGCGCCTCCAGGCTCGGAATGGTCCATCGTCGAATGATCCATCTCTGAGTGGTCCATCTCTGAGTGGTCCATCGCTGAATGGTCCATCTCTGCATGCGTGCGAGGTGGGTTCTCGGCTGCGGAAGAAGGTGTTCCGTGAGTGTGCTGAGGCTCGTTCATGCCCTAAGCGTATACCCCCCAAGGGTATCTACCAAGAGCGCTAGTTCAGCGAAACGCGCAGAAGGATCAACCACAGAAGGTCAGGGCCCGGTCGCGTTGGCGAATATGTACGAGTTCGCCATGACCGGGGCCCTGAGGATTCCGCGATTTATCTCGTCGGCCTGCGGAGAATTGGGATCTGCGGGTCCTCGGCACATTCATCACCGAGCTGGTGCTGTTTCTTCTCGGCATCGCCGCGGTCGACTTCTATGTCGCGATCATCCCGCTGCCGCCGGCCCTGCAGTCAGCCTGGCTCGTGGTCCACGTCTTCGTCGCCTCAGCTGCAACAGCGTCTTCGGCCTCGGCTTCCCACTGGTCGGTGCTTGCTGACAGTTCGCCGTCCAGCTCAGTCCGGTAGTCTGACGGGGTGTTCAGCGGAAGAAGCGGGGAGAGCGCGACCGAAGGGGACGCTCTCGACCGTCAGCGACGATCGAGCTGGCGTCGCGTCGTATTCGGCTTGATCGCTGTGCCGGCAGTCGTCGTTGGGCTGCTCGCGATGCATTTCCTCATCGGCGAGAACATGCCGGTAGCAGGGAATGCGTATTCCATAGCTACCATTGGCGCGGCGGACTATGCCTCTCCTGCTGCAGAGCAGGGGACAGTCGCTTCTCCCACCTGCGCTGATGTTTGCAGTCCGGCGCACGACAACATGGTCGGGATGGCTTGTGCGTTTGCCCTGCTGGTCTCGCTAGTGCTTCTGACCCTGCACCTGTTCCGCTTCAGGTGGGAAACGTTCCACCTCGTGCTGAGGTCTCTCGCCGCCAAGGTGACCGCTCTTGAGCCGCCGATTTCGCCCTCACTTCACGTCCTCTCCATCAGCCGAACCTGATCCGCTGCATATTGGCCACGCCGGAGCGAACCTCGCTCCCTGGTGACGCCGTGTTGGAGCTCGAGACCGGGATGAACCCGAATACACCGGGCTTGGCGCAGCAGATCGCCACGATGAGAGACCTCCTCAACACGCCCTAGAGCGTCCCTCCGGCCTGATACCAGCACCTCGGTCGATCCCGTAGATGGGATCGACCGAGGTCATCCCCGCAGCCTTCGTCCAAGAGGGGAGAGCCGAACCGCCGCGCCGCAACTCCGTTTGTCGCGACTGGTCAGCGTCGACTCCCCGATCACCGACAGCGTCGCTGAGTCACACCGATCCTTCGGCCTCGATCCCATTACAGAGGAAGTTATGAATCTCCCGCTCGCAATCCCCAGCCCCGACATCAGCTATTTCGATATCGGCCCGCTGCGCATCCACTTCTACGCGCTCCTGATGATCGCCGCCATCATCGTCGCCGCGGCGATCACTGCCCGGCGACTACGTCGGTCGGGCACGAACCCCGACACCGTCTTGGATATCGCCCTCTGGGCGGTCCCAATCGGAATCATCGGCGGGCGGCTCTACCACGTAGCCACCCACCCCGCCGACTACTTCTTCGCTGGCGCTGACCTATGGAGAGTGCTGTATGTCTGGGAGGGAGGTTTAGCAATCTTCGGATCTATCACTTTTGGCGCCCTCGGAGTCTGGATCGGTGCGCGCCGGGCCGGGGTGTCCTTCATCACCGTCGCGGATGCTCTGGCGCCCGGGCTCCTGGTGGCTCAGGCAGTCGGGCGAATCGGCAACTATTTCAACCAGGAACTTTTTGGCGCACCCACAACACTCCCCTGGGGCTTGGAGATCGACCAGAGCAGTCCCGCGTTCCCTCCTGGCCTTCCCAGCGAAACGCTTTTCCATCCTCTGTTCCTGTACGAGATGCTCTGGAATCTCACGGGCGTCGCCGTCATCCTCCTGGTCGAACGGCTCGCCCGCCGCCGGGAGGGGTTCGCCATCGGTACCTACCTGATCTGGTATGGAGCCGGGCGAGCCTGGTTCGAAAGCTTCCGCCTGGACCCCACCGAGCTCGAACTTCTCGGCGTCAAAATCAACATCATCACCGCCGGTACCGTCGCCGTGCTCGGGGTGATCATCATCGCAGCGTATGCACACCGCACCCTGGCCAGATCGGACTCCGCTCCGCGATCGCCGGGTTCAGGGCGCGAAGCCGACAGGATATCTCGATGAATCTACCGCTTGCCGAGTTGCGGGTTGGCCTCGTTCATCAGCCCGGAACCTGGCTGTCTCCCCGAAACCCGCACTCCGTTTCCCAACCGTAGCAACGTGCTCGAAATCTCCCGAAAGGAACCAGATCAATGTCTACCAAGAAGAACCCAGACAGTCCAACCTCAGATGCAGAACGAAGTTGGCGGCTTCATCGGCGACTGGTGCGTATCGGCAAGGCAATGATGCTCGCTGGTGTCATCGTCGTGTTCATCCATTGGCTAGCCCATCTTGAAGCCTTCGGGCCCGGCCAGCCGGGTGGATGGCTCGACCTCGCCGTGGGGTACCCCGCCGGCGGTCTTCTCGCCATGCTCGGCGCGATTCTTGCCGGGCGAAAACGACCCAAGTCTTCATAGGCCGACGAAGAATCCCCTAACTTCAATCGGCGAGGTCAACTTTGACCAGCACCGACCACCTGGTGCTCGACGAAGGACGTGCGGCAACGCGGACCGTCGGCGAACTCTCCGACCAACTAATTCTGTCGACGCTCATCCCAAAAGTGACGTGGAAGAAAGCCGCTCATCATGAGCCCTGGCCGACCTCATCTCACCTCATTCGCATACCCAACCCGCATCACAACCGAAGGAACACCCCCATGCCAAACTCGATTTCGCTCCGGCAGCAACTCAGCCGACGCACCTTCCTCAGTGCGGGTCTGTCCGGGGCGGCACTGCTCGCCCTAGCAGGGTGCACGCCGACTCCAGCGTTTCTTTCGCCCACATCAGCGCGCGTTGCAAAAACTGAGGCGGCCCGAAAAGCGACCGGGGCGACCACCAAAGTCGCGCTGCGTGCCAGCACCGGAGCCATTGATCTGGCCGGCACATCTGCGCAGACCTGGAGCTTCGGATCAATCCCGGCACCCATCATCCGCTTGGCCCAGGGAGACGAACTCGACGCCACCATCCAGAACACGCTGCCCGACGCAACTACGGTCCACTGGCACGGGCTTGCACTGCGTAACGACATGGACGGTGTACCGAACCTCACCCAAGACGCCATCGCGGCAGGATCCTCGTTCCGCTACCGGTTCACCGCCCCCCACCCCGGGACCTACTGGTTCCACCCCCACGTGGGCACCCAAATAGATCGCGGTCTCTACGGCGCCCTCATTATCGAAGACCCGAGGGAGCCGCTGGCCTACGACGACGAATGGGTGGTAATCCTCGACGACTGGCTCGATGGCGTCACTGCAACGCCTGAGGAGGTGTTGGCGGAACTCTCCAAGGGGATGAAGGAGATGGCCGGGATGGAGGGAATGATGATGCGGATGGGCAACACACTCATGGGCGCCGAATCGGACGCGCTGGGTGGCGACGCGGGCGACGTGTATTACCCGCACTACCTGATCAACGGACGCCCCCCGGCCGACCCTGAAACGTACACGTCTGCACCGGGGAAACGCGTGCGCATCCGCATGATCAACGCAGGCGGCGATACGGCGTTCCGGGTGGCCCTCGCTGGGCACACGCTGACTGTCACACACACCGACGGTTTCCCGGTAGAACCCCTCGACGTTGATTCAGTACTCGTGGGGATGGGGGAACGCTACGACGTCATCGTGACCCTCGGTGATGGCGCATTCGCATTCGTGGCCGAAGCGGAAGGGAAGAACGCGCGGGCCTTCGCCGTCGTCCGGACCGGTTCCGGGGCCACGCCCGCTAGCAACGTCACCGTTTCCGAAATCACCGGGCGGTTGGCGACGGCAGACGGGCTGCGTGCCGCGAGTGAGGTCGTCCTGCCGAACAAGAAGCCTGACCGCGAGCTGACGATCCGTTTGAGGGGAAGCATGAAGAAGTACGACTGGTCACTGGATGGCCGACCTTTCACGATGGATGATCCAATGATCAAGCCATACTCGATCGCTGAAGGAGAGCGGGTCCGGGTCAACTTCGTTAACACCACCTCGATGTGGCATCCGATGCACCTACATGGGCACACATTCCAGCATGCCGGAGGTGGACCGCGCAAAGACACCTCAATCGTGCTGCCCGACCGCACCCTCACCGTCGATTTCGACGCGGACAACCCCGGCCGGTGGCTCGCACACTGCCACAACATTTATCACGGCGAAGTCGGGATGATGGGTGTCTTTGCTTACACGGGGTGAGCGCATCGGGGTCACAGACACGATCAAGGACGGTTCGGCTGCCGCGATCGCTGACCTGGTCGCCCGGGGAATCGGTGTGATGATGATGACCGGCGACAACCCACCACCGCGGCTTCGATCCCCGCCAAGTCGGAACCGGGCGTGTCGGCGCGACATCACGTTGACCTCGGGAAGCCAGGCTGGCCTGGCCACTGCGATCGATCCCGCCACCATGCGCAACATCCGGCAGAAGCTGGTCACAGCAGTTTGGCTGCAACGCAGTCGGCATCCCCTCGCCGCCGGATGTTGCGCAGCGTTCGGGGTGATGCTCAGCCCGATGATCGGCGCCTCGGCAACGGGGCTGTCACCACTGTCATTCGTCTCCAACTCCTACCGGCTGCGTCGATTCACCCCCAAGCTTGCCGCCACCACACACCCCTTGACCACCGACCGGGTGGTCGAGATCGTTAACCAGGAAGACCCCAAGGAGAACCCCATGTCACACCAGGACGAGTCGCCCACCGACAACGCGACGTTTGTCACCGATCCTGTCTGCGGGATGACTATCGACCCGAAGACGGCCGCCGCCACCCGCGAACACGACGGCGCCAGGTTCTACTTCTGCTCGGCGGGCTGCGCCGAAAAGTTCGACGCGGACCCCCACCGCTACGGCCACCCCCACGCGGCACACTGATACCCGCGATAGGGACCTTGAGGAGAAAATGAGGCCGTAGGACCGGTGGCGACTACTCCTCCTTGGCCGACGACGGATGGGCCAGCCGTGAGGGAGCTCGGGGATCAGGGCCTCGTGCGGGTCGGGACCGTCAGGACCGTAGTTGATCCGGTACACGTACCGATCGGGCTGACGGGCGACTTGCGGGAGCTCGCCCCACGGCAGCGCGCGTAATAGCGCCAGCCACGACTCGTCCGGCTCTTCCTCGACGGACACCTGCCAACGCCGAGGGATGCCGGCGAAACCGCCGCTCCGAATCACGGTCACCTTCATGCCCGCGATCGTACTCCCTCATCTGATGTTGCCTACCACCGACCCACACCGTCGCCCTCACCAGCGATCCAGAAGACCGGCGTGACCGGCGGGCTGAGGGGTGCAGCAAATGGAGCCAGAAACCGCTACGAGAGCCATGAGCGTGTGGGAACATGCCGCCGTTGGGTAGAGGCGCAGCCCGATAAGGGCCGCGAGACGAACGACCGGCATCTTGCGGGTGGCTCGGAAAAAGCCGTTTACTTGTTTGGGGGTTTGCCATTCGGGCCTGTACGGGTGCGCGGTCGAAAGTTGGGGTTTCCAGGGTACGAGGCTGACATAGTTGTCGCTCTCAACTCTCGTCGTGCAGGGCCTCGTTCTCGGCGGTCGCCCCGCGGCCGTCTGCCCGGTAGGTGTCGCCGGGATCTCCGGCAAGCTTTACTGCGTCTGAGCGAACTTGCTGTGCATCATCAGCGTCATCGGTTCGGCTCTGAGCGCGTCTCCTGCCGCTGGCAGCGGACTAAGGCGAGGCCCCTCCTACAGGGACGGCCCCAGCCGCTCGCTGAACTGCGACCTCGACGGAAGCCCGGCGCGGTCAATGCGCGGCCCGCCATCAAGTCCCTCGCTGCGGCCCGGGGCGCATGAGAACGGCGGCCAGGGCGGCCGCCACAACGGCGATGCCAGCGTTGAGCGTGAGCGCGATCGAAAGCCCCTCAAGGAACGCGGCGTGGTGAGCTGCGTCGAAGTCCCGATCGAACGCGGCGTTCGGCCCGAACGACGAGCCGATGATCACGCTCATCACCGCGATCCCGAGAGCGAGCCCGGTGGCCTGGACCGAGTTGAGGACCCCAGCCGCCATACCGTACTCGGAACCGACACCGGAGCCGAGGGCCGCCGCCGTGGTGGGGGTCCGTGCGATCCCGATGCCCACGCCGGCGAGGGCGAGCCAGAACGCGAGGGCACCTGCATCGGCGCCGAGGCCGAGGGTGCCGAGGCCGATCAGGCCTGCAGCGAGCAGCAGCATCCCGGCCGTGACGATGGTCCGGCCGGTGAATCGGTCCGCGAGCAGGCCGGCGATCGGCGCCACGAGGACGATCGTGATGGTCAGCGGAAGGAGGCTGAGCGCCGCCTCGAGGGACGAGAGCCCGAGCACGGTCTGCAGGTACAGGGCGAGGAAGTAGAACAGGCTGCACATGACGGCAGTGGAGAGCAGGGTGACGAGGATCGCACCGGTGAAGACGCGGCTGCGGAAGAGCGCGAGGTCCACGAGCGGCTGACGGGTCCGCCGCTCATGCACGACGAAGAGCACCGAAGACGCGATGGTGATTGCGGTGAGGATCACGACTGGTGGTGAGAACCACTCTCCGTTGCTCGACTGATTCACGGCAAGCACCAGCCCGACGAGCGCGATCGCCGAGAGGAGCACCCCCACAGGATCGATACGCTTGCGCACCGGGGCAGGCTGGGATTGCGGCAAGACCAGCCGTGTGACGAGCCAAGCAAGGGCGCCGAGCGGCACGTTCAGGAGGAAAATCCAAGGCCAGCCGAACGAGTCGTTCACCACCGCGCCGAACAGCGGGCCAATGCCGAGTGCACTAGCTGACACCCCTGCCCAGACTCCCAGCGCGACACCGCGCTGGCGCGCCGGGAACGCGGTGGCGATGAGGGCCAGCGCCGCCGGTGCTACGAGGGCGGCGCCAAGCCCCTGCAGGGCACGAGCACCGATAAGGCTCGGGGCGTCCCTAACCAGACCGCCAATTAGTGATCCCGCGACGAAGACGGCTAGTCCCAGGAGGAAAATGCGCCCGGCACCGTGCCGGTCGGCGAGGCGGCCGCCCAGCAGGGTGAACGCGGCGATCGAGAGCGTGTAGGCGTTCACTATCCATTGGAGTGCGTCCAGCCCGACGCCGAACTCCTGCTGGATGGAAGGTAGCGCCACCGACAGGGCGGTGTCGTCGGCGAGCAGGAGGAAGGTCACGAGGCTGAGCGCGGTCAACATGCTCCAGCGTGCGCGGAGCGGGAGCGACGCGTCCTCAGGGCCTTCCTTCTGGGCGGCGGTGCTCCGGCTCATCAGGTCCCCACATTCAGGGCGTCAAGTGCATCCGCTACAACACCGGCCGAAGCCTGCAGGAGCGCGTGTTCGCCATCATCCATCGGCACCTCCAGCACTCGGGAGATCCCCGCGTAACCGACCACCGCGGGCACCGACAGCGCCACGCCGGTGATCCCCCGGTAGCCCTGAAGTACGGAACTCACCGGCAGGATGGCCCGCTCATCACCGAGAACCGCCTCGACGACCCTGACCGCTGCGAGGCCGATCGCATAGTTGGTGGCGCCTTTGCCCGCGATCACCCGCCCGGCGGCACCCTTCACAGATGCCGCGATCCGGTCGAGCTCCAGCTGCCCTAGCGGCTTCCGGCCTAGCGGCTCCCAGTCCCGGAGCGGCACCGGGCCCACCCTCGCCTGAGACCAAAGCGGGAACTGGGAATCGCCGTGTTCGCCGAGGATCATGGCGTGCACGCTCGAGGGAGCCGCCCCCGTCGCCATGGAAAGCTCCCATTTCAGTCGTGAGGAGTCGAGGACGGTTCCCGAGGAGAAAACCCGGGAGAACGGCAGGCCGCTGTGCCGCTGGGCCACGACGGTGAGCACATCGGCGGGGTTGGTGACGATCACGTACACCGCATCGGGTGCATGCGTCACGAGGACCGGCATCAGGGCCTGCAACATCTGCGCGTTAACGGCGGCGAGCTCCAGCCGGGATTGGCCAGGCTGCTGTTTAGCGCCCGCGGTGACCACCACGACATCCGCTCCCGCAAGGATACCCGGGTCGCTCCCCCCCGAATACCCGCGACGACCCCGCGTAGAGCGATCCGTGGGTGAGGTCGAGCACCTCGGCTTCGACCCGAGCCGACTGAATGTCGAAGAGGGCAATCTCGCTTGCGCTCTGCCGCAGAAGAGCGGCATAGGCCAGCGACGTCCCAACAGAACCGGCGCCGACAATGCCGAGCTTGGACGTCCCGCTCCTCCTCTTCCGCTCCCCGCTGACGGTCTCCCAAAGGGTCGGCTCAGCCACGGCGCCGCCGGGCCGTCCACAGTAAATATCCGCTCAGCGCCCCTGCCACACTGACACCAACGCCGATCATCGCGTTCTCCCACGACCGCCACCTTCGGTCTCCCGCGACGAGTCCCCCGACACCGTTGATCAGCGCTGCGGCGACCATACCGGCGACCAACCGGTTCCCGATCCGCTCCGTCCGCCCCACCAGCGGTTCGAGCTCCGCCGCCCGCAGGTGCACCTGAATGCCGGTCGAATCCATCCCCGCCAGCAACCGGCGCAGCCGCCCCGGCAACTCCACGAGCAACTCGCCGGCGTCCGCGGAGGCTCCTGCCAGCCGCTTAGCGACCTCCAGCAGTGAGAGCCGCTGTTGCAGCAGCCGCTTCGAGTACGGAGTCAGAGCCTCCACCAAGTCGAAGTCCGGGTCCAGGCGGACACCGATGCCTTCGATCATGATCAGCACCTTGAACAGTGCCGCGACCTGGGCCGGCAGCTGCAGGTGCTGCTCCCGAAGCACGTTGAGCAGCTGCGTCATCAGCTGCCCCATGCTGATCTCACCAAGCGACCGGCCATGGTACAGCGACACGAACGTGGTGAGGGAGGCGCGAAGTCGCTCCCGATCGACCAGTTCCTTCCGGACGGAGAGTCCGACGAGCGCGGCACCGAGCCCGTCTGCGTCCCCTCTGGTGAAGGCGATCAGGAAGTCGGTGAGCTGCTCTTGCAGCTCCTCACCCACCTCACCGATCATGCCGAAATCGATCAGCGCGATGGTCGCGTCGCTCTGCACGAACATGTTCCCGGGGTGAGGGTCCGCGTGGAAGAAGCGATCATCGAAAATCATCTTCAGCACGACGTCCGCACCCCGCTGCGCAAGGACCTTGCGGTCGATCCCCGCGCGATCCAGGGCAGCAAGGTCGTCGATCTTGATGCCGCGCATCCTCTCCATAGTTAGAACCCGCGATGTGCTGGTGTCCCAGAAGATCCTTGGGATGGTGACGTCGGTGCCCGCGAAGTTCGCGGCGAACCGCTCCGCGGTGCGCCCCTCGCGGAGGTAGTCGACCTCGGCACGGATCGAGGCGGCGAACTCCTGCGCGATCCCCGGCAGGTCGTAGTCGCTGGCAAGCTCCCAGCGACGCGCGGCTCTGACGGCCAGATTCTGCAGGATGTCGAGATCCTCCTCGATTTGCGCGACGACACCTGGACGGCGCACCTTCACCACCACCGCCGTACCGTCGGAGAGCATCGCCGTGTGCGCCTGCCCGATAGAGGCGGCTGCGAGCGGTTCGGGGTCGAACTCGGCAAACAGCTGTTCGGGTTCCGCCCCCAGCTCCTGGCGGATCGCCTCCCGGATGTCCTCAAGCGGCACTGGGGGTGCGGAGTCCTGGAGCTTCGCGAGCTCCTCGGCGTACTCGGGGGGAACGAGGTCCGGCCTGGTGGAAAGCAGCTGGCCGAGCTTGATGAAGGTTGGCCCCAGTTCCTCCAGAGCGAGGCGCAGGTGCTCGGCGGTCCGGTACGGCTCCTCCCTCCGCTCGTGTCCAAAGGCGCCGTGGTGGAACGGGACGAACCTGTCGAGGCCCGTCCACCCGGCGAGGAAACCGAGCCCGTGGCGCGCCAGCGTCTCTGCGATGTACTCGTAGCGGGAACGGTGGTTGTTCACTTCTGCCTCGTTGCCGGTCCGCCAGCTGCGCCTGGCTTGCTCCGTCCACCATGGTTCCCGTGCGTACCGGTACCACCAGAGCCGCCATGACCGCCATGACCGAACACGTGCATGGCGACGACCGCGACGATCCCCAGATACGGCACAGCGGCAAGGACGTGCGGCCAATGGTCAACCATGAGGTAAACAGCGATCCCAGCGACGGCCAGCGCGAGGATGATCCACATCGATGCTGGAACCCGCGCTGCCCGATCAGCCGGTTCCCGCGGCTGTTCGGGTTCGGCGCTGGAGTGGTCATGGTGCGGAAGCTCGATACTCACGAGGCGGCTCCGGGGGTCTCGAGGAAACTCTTGCGCATCCCGAAGGTTGCGTCGGTGATCGCCATCGATGCCGCCGCATCGGGTGCGAGGCCGGTCAGCGCCCGGATGGCGTCGATCGTCTCGGGAACCACGATGGCCTCGTTGAAGACCTGGTAGGTCAGATACACCTCGTCCCCGTTCACGGTCACGAGGTCCTCCCAAAGCGCCACCTCCCACATGTCACCCCGGGGCCGGCCAAGGTCCCGCATGAGTTCGATGGTGGAGTTCAGAGCGACGAGACCGTCGGAGATCCGGATGAAGGCGATGCGCGGGGCGGCACGGAAGGCGTCCAGCACCTCTTCGCGTGTGGCTTCCCGCGTCAGCTGTAGCGTCCAGTAGTGATTGTGCGTCTGCGTGTGAGCACCCTTCGCCGCGATGGTAACGAGGTCCAGGTCCGGTAGGACGGTCTGCGCGTCCGGGCCCTGGTGGGACGGAATACTCGGCTCTGGGACCATGGTGTTCATGATGCCGCCGAGGTGCGATTCCCAAGGGTCGGTGGCGCGGCGGATCAGCACCCCTCGCGCTTTGAGCAGGAGACCCGCGTCCCGCAGCGCGCCGAGGATTCGGACGATACTCGTGGTGTTACAGGACACCACCCGGGTGCTCTCCCGTCCGAGTGCGCTGTCGTAATTCGCCTGCGCCACAAAGGAGTGCCCCGTCGTTTTGTGCGACTCACCGCCTTGGAGCACGAACTTCACGCCGGCCTGCCGGTAGCGCTCGATGTTCCCAGCGGCGATGTGCTTCGGGGTGGTGTCCACCACGATGTCGACGCGGCCGAGGAGATCCTGCAGGGTTCCTGCAACGTCGACGCCTGCTGCTCTCATGTCGCCCGCCGCCTCGGTGGTTGCGGCGTAGATCGGTGCACGACCGGCCGCGGTCTTAATGCGCCAGTCGGTCGCGATATCAGCGATACCCACCAACTCCATATCCGGCTGAAGTTTGACGGCATCGGCGACCCGCTTGCCGATCACTCCGTATCCGTTGACGGCCACTCTGGTCATATCCACTGGGTGCTCTTCCTTTTCGCGGGTGCGTTGTTTTCCTTGTTGGCTGTTACCGGCACGTTCCGGCCGTTCGCGGATGGCAGGGCAAAATCCTCACCCTCCCCACCGGCGAGCATCACGTAGGTTCCTGTGACGCCGATGCGGACCGGGGGTGCGCTGCCGAGCTGTACCCGGATCGACAGGTTTTCAGCGCTCATGGACACGTCGATCAGGTGGCCGCGGTACTGCACCTGGAACCCGGCCCTTCCCAGGTGGACGGGCGGCCGCGGGTCGAAAGTCAGCGCATCCGCGTCGGTCTGCAGCCCAGCGAAGGCCCGCATTATGATGTCGACCGTCCCTGACATGGCCCCCAGATGGATGCCCTCCCGTGTGGTGCCGCCCTGGGTATCATCCAAGTCCGCGACCAGCGCCTCTCGGAAGACGGACCAGGCTCGGGCTTCGTCGAATCGGGACAGCACCGAGGCGTGCACGACGCGGCTGAGGGTGGAACCGTCGGCGGTGCGGGCGAGGTAGTACTCCACCGTGCGTTCCAACTCCGGCTCGCTGAACTGGTAGCCGAGCCGGTGCAACTGGTTCGTCACGCCGGCAGGCCCCAAAAGGTAGATCAGCATCAGCACGTCCGCCTGTTTGGCCAGCTTGTACCGATTCGTCGCGTCGTTTTCGGCTTCGAGGATCAAGTCCAGCCGCCCGATGTTGCCATATTTCGCCCGGTAGCCCGGCCAGTCCAGCTCGAGGAGGTCTTCGTAACCGTCGAACTGGCTCAGGATTCCATCAGCGTGGAAAGGGACGGCGAGCCGACCGCCGAGCCGGGACCACTGGCTAACCTCCTCCGGCGTGATGCCCAGCCGGTCGGCGAGATCATCGCCGGGATGGCCGTCAAGTTCCCGCAGGACGTCGGCGGCGCGATCGCAGACCCAGGAGACCAGCACATTCGTGTAGGCGTTATCGCGCAAGCCAGCCCCAGGCGAGTCCGGATACCCGTCATGGTACTCATCGGGCCCCATCACGCCAGCGATGTGGTATCTGTCCGTTTCCGGATCCCGTTCGGCAAGCGAGGCGAACATCCGTATCACCTCGACAATCAGTTCAGCGCCCCGGGCCGCCAACCAATCGCGGTCGCCCGTGGCCTGGAAGTGCTGCCACGCGTTGTAGGCCACGGCCAGCCCAACATGGCGCTGGCGGCTGGAATTATCCGGCATCCACCGGGCTGACCGCGCGTTGTACAACTGGTTCGGAGTCTCCTCCCTCCCATCGCTGCCGCTCTGCCAAGGGAAAAGCGCCCCCTTGAGACCCTGCTTCCGGGCGCTCGCCCGCGCGGTGTCGAGTCTGCGCCAGCGGTATTCCAACAGCGCACGGCTGACCTGTGGAAGGCGCAGCCCGATCGCGGGAAACACGAAAAGTTCGTCCCAGAAGATGTGGCCCCGGTATCCTTCCCCGTGCAGGCCGCGAGCCGGCACCCCGGCATCCAGGGCAGCGGTGTGCGCGGAGATCGTCTGCAGCAGGTGGAACACGTGAAGGTTAAGGACGAGTTGGGATTGCCGGTCGGCGTCGATGGTGATCCCGAACCGGTGCCAGAGGCGCCGCCATGCCGCATGGTGTTCCGCCAGCAGCGCGGTGAAGGTGCCGTCGTTCCGGGATAGCTCCGCCAACGCGGCGGTTGCCGGAGAAGAGATGGCGCCATCGCGGGAGGTCACAACGGCTGTGATCTTGACCATCGTGACCGGCCGCCCGTCAGTCACCTGCAGGTCGAAACTCTGGCGGTACCATCCGCCGACATTCTCAGCTTCATGGATCGCCACCGGTGCGCCCTCGTCGAACGTTGTCCTCACGGCAAGGGCGACGCCGATGCGGCTCTGGCTGGTCCACACCTCGCAGAGCACGATATTGCTCTCCGTCTTCGTGAATACCGGGTCCGCGAAATGCCGAGTGCCCGCGTACGTGCGAACATTGCTGTTCACCACGCCTGCGTCGACGCCGACACGGACGCCCACCGCCCCGCTGAAACCGTGAGCTGTGAAGGTCGTCTCGAGTGCTGCCAGATGGGGATTATGCATGGAGACCAGCCGCCGTTGGACGACGACGAGCCGTTCCCCCTCCGGCCCGACCAGCGTCGCCCTGCGGGTCAGCACACCCCGTCGCAGATCGAGTTCTGTTCGCTCCTCCGAGACTTCGCCGTCGCCGGTTGACCACCACGGACCCTCACCGATGCGAACGTCCACCGGCAGCCAGTTGGGGATGTTGACGAGATGCTCTTCTTCCAGTTCGCGGCCGTGTTGAGTGGCCACCGTTCGGTTGAAGATACCGGCCAGATATGTGCCGGGATAATGGATGCCGTCATCATCACGCTCCGGACGCGCACCGCGCGTTGCCATGTACCCGTTGCCCAGAGCCGTCAACGCTTCCCGGTGGCCCTCATGCGCCGGATCGAATCCGACGTAGACAAGTGTCCAGGGATCGGTGCGCGAGGCGCCCAGATCAAGCTCCGAAACGTCACCCAGGACGATATCGGCCCCCGCTAGCTCCAGTTGTTCCCGATGCCCGGCACGGTCGACCCCGACAACCAGCCCGAAGCCGCCGCTGCGACCGGCCTGGATACCGGATACCGCGTCCTCGACAACCACGGCATTCTGGGGTGATACGCCGAGCCGGTGGGCAGCCTCGAGGAACATCGCCGGCTCCGGCTTGCCCGGCAAAATCAGTTCTTCGGCGACTTGGCCGTCGACGATCACGTCGAATTCCGCCTCCAGGCCCGCAGCGTGCAGCAGGGCGCGAGCATTGCGGCTGGCGGTGACGAGACCGACGGGGATACCTCCGTCGCGCAGGCGACCCAGTAGTGCGACGGTCCCTGGGTATGCACGAATGCCATTGCGGTTAAGGGCGTCAAGAAACAGGGCGTTTTTGAGGGCGCCGAACCCGTGGACGGACCACACCTCCGGCCCGTCGTCCCGATCGCCGACAGGAACGTCGACGCCGCGCGAGGCAAGGAATGCGACCACCCCGTCCTCCCGCTGTCGGCCGTCGACGTAACGCCGATAATCCGCGTCCTCGTCGAATGGCCTGGCTTCGGCGGCTCCGGACAGTCGATCGTCCGCGAGTACCTCATCGAAGAGCTGCTTCCACGCCGCCGCATGCACGGTGGCCGTCTGGGTGACCACCCCGTCCATATCGAACAGGACCGCGCCGTAGGGCAGAGCCGCACCATGCCGGTCCCTATCACGCGAACGAAGTTCACCACCGTGCACTGCCTGGTTCATGCTAAACGGGCTCTTCGGTTGTTTCTTCCGACGGCTGGTTCGGAGACCACTGCCAGTTCCTGATCTCGGGCATGTCCTCCCCGTGCACACGGATGTACTCGCTGTGCGCGACCAATTTGTTCTTGAGCTCCTCTCGCACGTGCGCCGAAGTTCCCTGCAGCCGCGGCACCCGGTCAATGACGTCGATAGCTAGGTTGAAACGGTCAATCTGGTTAAGCACGCACATGTCGAACGGGGTGGTTGTGGTGCCTTCCTCCTTGTAACCGCGGACATGGAAATTGTGGTGGTTGGTGCGCCGGTAAGTAAGCCGGTGAATTAGCCACGGGTAGCCGTGGTAGGCGAAGATTACCGGCTTGTCCGCAGTGAACAGCGCATCAAAATCGCGATGCGGCAAACCATGAGGATTTTCGGCGTCGTCTTGCAACCGCATCAGGTCCACGACGTTGACCACTCGAATTCGCAGGTCCGGGAAGTGGGAGCGCAGGATGTCAACGGCGGCGAGTGTTTCCATCGTCGGGACGTCCCCGGCGCAGCCCATCACGACATCAGCTTCAACGTCCGCGTCCGAACTCGCCCAGTCCCAAACACCGATGCCTTTGGTGCAATGCACGATAGCTGAAGGCATATCCAAAAATTGCAGCTGGGGCTGCTTGCCTGCCACGATCACATTGACGTACTGGCGGCTGCGCAGGCAATGATCGGCCACGGACAACAACGTGTTGGCGTCCGGTGGGAGATACACGCGGATCACCTCGGGCTTCTTATTGATCACGTGGTCGATGAAGCCCGGATCCTGGTGTGAGAAACCGTTGTTGTCCTGCCGCCAGACATGAGAGGTCAACAGATAGTTCAGCGACGCGACCGGCCGACGCCATTCGATGCCGTTGGTGGTGTGTAACCATTTGGCGTGCTGGTTAAACATTGAGTCAACGATGTGGACGAACCCCTCGTAACAGGAGAAGAACCCGTGCCGGCCGGAGAGGAGGTATCCCTCCAGCCAGCCCTGGCACGTGTGTTCGGAGAGGATCTCCATCACCCGACCGTCACGGGCCAGGTGATCATCCTCCGGAACGGTCCGGGCGTTCCATGCCCGATCTGTCGCCTCGAGCACCGACCCCAACCGGTTCGAGTTGTTCTCATCCGGTGCGAAGACCCGGAAGTTATCCATGTTCCGTGTCACCACGTCCCGCAACATCTCTCCGAGGACGCGGGTGCTCTCCACCGCGCCGGTACCCGGCTCGGTGACCGGAACGGCGTAGTCCCGGAAGTCGGGCATCCGCAAGTCTCGTAGCAGCATGCCGCCGTTCGCGTGCGGGTTGGCACTCATACGCCGTGTCCCTTCCGGGTGCAGCGTGCGGATCGCTTCCACCGGAGCGCCGGTTTCATTGAAGAGCTCCTCGGGACGATAGCTGCGCAGCCAACCCTCCAGCACCTGCCGGTGGGCGTCGTTGTCGCGTGCGGTACTAAAAGGCACCTGGTGAGAGCGCCAGGAGCCCTCGACCTTCTGCCCGTCGACTTCTGCTGGCCCGGTCCATCCCTTGGGGGACCGGAGCACGATCATTGGCCAGCGGGGCCTTTCGGTCCGGCCGTCCTCGCGCGCACGGCGCTTGATCTCCCGGATCTCAGTCAGGCAGGCATCCAGGATCCTGGCGAAGTCTTGATGCATCTGTTCCGGATCTTCGCCCTCGACGTAGTACGGGGTGTGACCGTAGCCGCGCAGCAGCCCGTCCAGTTCGTCCCGGTCGATCCGGTCCAGAATGGTCGGGTTCGCAATCTTGTAGCCGTTCAGGTGAAGGATCGGAAGTACGGTACCGTCACGGGCCGGGTTGATGAACTTATTCGAATGCCAGCTCGCGGCGAGCGGTCCTGTTTCAGCCTCACCGTCGCCGACGACAGCGGCGACGATCAGATCCGGGTTGTCGAAGGCTGCCCCATATGCGTGGGAGAGGGCATAGCCCAGTTCTCCGCCTTCGTGGATGGAGCCGGGGGTTTCCGGGGCGACGTGACTGGGAATGCCGCCGGGGAAGGAAAACTGGTGGAACAACAGCTTCATCCCGGCCGCATCCTGGGACACGTTCGGGTAGGTTTCGCTGTAGCTGCCTTCCAACCAAGCAGCCGCAACGGGTCCGGGACCGCCGTGGCCGGGACCCATGATGTACATCATGTCCAGGTCCCGTTCCATGATGGCCCGGTTCAAATGCGCGTAGATGAAGTTCAGCCCGGGAGTTGTCCCCCAGTGCCCCAGCAGTCGTGGTTTGATGTGCTCCGGCAGCAGCGGCTCGCGCAGCAGCGGATTGTCCATCAAGTAGATCTGACCTACGGACAGATAGTTGGCCGCCCGCCACCAGGCATGGACGCGCTTGAGTTGATCGGGAGCGAGGACGGGCACCGGGCCCGGCGACGTCGGGTGGTTAGTCATAAGATCTCCTGTCGGTGAAGGTGAGAGCGTCCCACGGTTGCGACCGTGTTCATCGGGTGCCGATCGGTGCCGGCTCGGCCTTGGCAAGGCTGCCGGTCGGCTCTACGGGTTCGGGCAGACGCAACCGCTTGAGCAGCAGGGCGTTGACGGCAACGATGACACTGGAACCGGACATCGAGATGGCGGCGATTTCCGGACTGAGCATGATGCCGAAGGCAGGGTAGAAGACACCGGCGGCGATCGGCAGGGCGATGACGTTATAACCGATCGCCCAGCCGAGGTTCTGGCGCATCTTGCGCACCGTCCCCTTGCCGATCCGCAGCGCAATCGGCACATCCAGCGGATCGGAACGCATCAGCACAACATCGGCGGTTTCAATCGCGACGTCGGTGCCAGCCCCGATCGCGATGCCCAGGTCGGCCTGCGCCAGCGCTGGGGCGTCATTAACGCCGTCGCCGACCATCGCAACCCGCTTGCCCGCCGCCTGCAACTCCGACACCTTCGCGGATTTGTCCCCGGGCAGCACTTCCGCGATGACAGTATCGATGCCGAGTTGCGCGGCAATGCGTTTCGCGGTTGCCTCGTTGTCACCGGTAAGCATGACCACCTCGATACCGGCCTCATGCATGGCCGCAACGGCGGGGGCCGCTGTCTCGCGGGCGGCGTCGGCCAAGGCGATCACACCGACGGCTTTGCCGTCAACAGCTACCAGGACAGCCGTACGGCCGGTTGAGGCGAGGGTTTCCCGCTCCTCGGCTACCGGTGCGATGTCGATGCCTTCAGCGACCATCAGTTTGCGGTTCCCGACGAAAACCTTCCTCCCGTTCACGGTCGCACCTGCGCCGTGGCCGGGCACGTTACGAAAAGCATCGGCCGTCGCGGAAGGTACGCTGCGAGCCACGGCATAGTTGACGACGGCGCCAGCGAGAGGGTGCTCGGATTCGCGTTCCACAGCCGCGACGAGAGCGAGTAGTTCGTCCTCGTCGATACCGTGGGCGATGAAGTCTGTAACTTCCGGCTCACCCTTGGTCAGAGTGCCGGTCTTGTCTATTACCACGGTGTCGATGCGGGCGGCGGTTTCCAAGGCGGTGGCGTTCTTGAACAGAACACCGCGTTTGGCGCCTAGCCCGGTACCAACCATGATCGCCGTCGGAGTGGCCAGGCCCAGAGCATCGGGGCAGGTGATCACGACAACTGTGATGGCGAAAAGGATCGCCTGCGCGACACTCGCGCCGGCCAGCCACCAGGCAAGGAAGGTGGCAGATCCGCCGATCAGGGCCACCAGGACCAACCAGAACGCGGCCCGATCGGCCAAGCGTTGGCCCGGCGCTTTGGAGTTCTGAGCCTCTTGCACCAGGGCCACGATCTGCGCAAGCGCGGTATCCGCACCGACCTTCGTAGCACGAACCCGCAGGGTGCCGGTGGTGTTCACCGACGCACCGATCACGTCCGACCCTGACGACTTGGCCACCGGCAAACTTTCCCCGGTGACCATGGACTCATCGATCTCCGACTCGCCGTCCTCGACGACCCCGTCAGTGGGCACCTTCGACCCCGGACGCACAAGCATCAAATCACCCGGCATCACTTCGGAGGTCGGCACCTCAACCGGTTCCCCGTCGCGGATCACCAGAGCCTTGGAGGGCGCCAGTTCGAGCAGCGTCCGGACGGCGTCATTGGCCCCGCCCCTGGCCCGCATCTCGACCCAATGACCCAACAACACGAACGTGGCCAGCACGGTAGCCGCTTCATAGAACACCTCGCCGCCGCCGGTCAAGGTGACAATCAGGCTGTAAAGCCAGCCAGCTCCCACGCCGACCGCGACAAGGACCATCATGTCCAGTGTCCGAGCCTTCAGCGCCCGATAAGCACCATCGAAGAAAATCCACGCCGAGTAAAAAATGACCGGCAGGGAAAGGATCAATGCGAACACGTCGTCACGCAGGGCGAACGGGGCCGGGACAGTGAACCCGATCACCTCACGTCCGATCGGAGACCACAGAGTAATCGGTACCGAGAGGATGACCGCGACAAGGAACCGGTTCCGCATGTCACGAATCATGGACTCCATCGACATGCCATGGCCGCCCCCGTGACCCATAACTTCCTGCGCATCCCGGGTGACAGGCTGACCGTGGCCCGCATGGGCCTCGGTACCCGCCTGGTGCGCCGGGGTACCAGCGTCGCCGGCATGGGTCATCGTCGGTGAATCCCTGACTGCGGCTCGGTTATAGCCGGAATGCTCTTCAGGCGCCTGAGGGTGGTGTCCGGCCGTGCCGTGACCCGCATGCTCCCGCGCGCCGGAAGCGCCGCCGTGCATCGGGTCACAGATGTGGTCCGGCACTGACTGGCCGGAGCAATGATAGCCGCAGTCGCGAACCCACCCGGCCAGGTCAGCAATGGACGTCAGATCGGGGTCGAAGGTCACGTTCGCGGTCTGTGAGACCGGGTTCACTTCCACTCTCAACACACCTGGCCGTCGGGACAGGGTTGCTTCCGCGACGGACTTCGACGAGGCCCAATGGACCCCCACCACTTCCATAATCGCGGTCTGTGTCTTTTCACTCATGCGCATACAACCTTTTCTATAGCCGAATGAGCCAGGCACCGGTTTCAGACCGCCGCTCTCGGCGGACATGTATTCGCTGGCTCAGTGGCAGGGGGAAAATGTCGGATTGACCGGACGGTGGCGTATTACTGCGGCGCACCCCGGTCACCGGCCAGAGGGCTGCAGTCAGGCGTCCTACGTCCGACTGACAGAAAGCTGGAGGAGGGATACGCGATACACCGACACACCAAAATTCGTAGGCATCTTGATGCATGGAATCGCTATCGCCGCCAATCCAAGATCATCGGTCTCGCTGAGGACGGTTTCTGGAAAAACAGCGGCAGAAATCAGGTCCAGACATGATCCGAATGCGCCAACACCGGCGGGGCAGTGGATAGAACCCGCAGGAACCAACTTCCCATCGGCCCGGTCTTGGTCCACCAGAGCATCCTCCGTGGACAGGTCATACTGGGCGGTCGCGATTTCGGAATCGTCCGGAGACGACACGAGCGAGTGCGAGGTGGAACTCACTTCCTCCCCCGATATCACCCCCATGCCAGAGATCGCGGTGATGACAACGAACGCAAGGACGGCAGCGATGATTGCTAGGGAGCTCCACGAGAGATCTTGCCGTCGCAGCAACCGGGCCATTCTTCTCCCCCGTCCGTTGCAGAAAGCTTTCAAATGTGTCCGCTTTCGAGGTCATCCTATCCTCACCCGGGTCATCTTCGCCAGAAAACAAAATGCCCGGGTTATCGAGCCCCCTCCGTCCGCAATCCAAGTTCAGTTCAAGCCTGGGCGCGCTCCGATTTGAACCCAATGATCGCCGTCTCCCTCGCCGTGCGTGGGGTGTTGTCGGGTAGCTGCTGGTTTCCGGCGTCGTCGAGAGCATTACTATCGCTGACCGTCGGTTTCGCCGGTATCGTTGAGCCGTGATTGACAATTACTGGTTGAACGCCTTGTGGTCGGTCATCCCGACGATTCTCGTTGGTGCGGCCTTCTTCTTCGTCATGCGCGGGATCATCCGTGCGGACCGGACGGAGCGCGCTGCGTACGCTAACCTCGAGGCGGCCGAGCGTTCGAGGCTGGGTCTTCCCCCTGCAGCAGTGAAAGACGCCGCCAGCCTCAAAGACGCAACCGGCACCAAGACGAGTAGTCCCGCCGGTATATAGCTGCGGATGCATGCCGACCGGAAAGAGACCGGAAACTAGTGACCGTACCCCTTTTTTGGGCGGCGGGCGTATCGCGTCCCAAGGGTGTGTGGACACATCGGGTCACCAGAGAGACGATGCAGCGACATCCATTTCAGTGACGGTCGCGATCTGGGTGCTGTTGCCCCGACGCAACAGCACCCAGATCTGGTGGTGTCTACCCGGTCAGGCTGTGGTTACCGGCCGTCCGCCGTTGCGGTCATACCACTGCTCCAGCCAGGTCTGCATTTGACCGATCTCGGCCAGTTGGACGTCTCGGATGTTTGAGCAGAGGTCGATCAATTCGGGGTGTTCGGCGGAGTCAAGGCATTCCGCGGCCTCCCGGATAGCAGCCCAATGGTGACGGATCATGGACCTCATGAAGTGGATCTCATACTTCGCCCCGCTGAACTTCTCTAAACGCTCCATTGAGCGCATGTCGCCTTCGCTCATCTGCGGCTCGTAGGTAATCCCATACCAGTCCTGCAGCCACATTTGCATCTTCTCCATCTCCTGCTGCTGAGCCTCGATAATCGATTGGCACAGGTCCCTCAGTTCCTGGTGAGTAGCTTTCTCCAGACAAGTCTGCGCCATGGCGGTGGCCATCATGTGGTGGTCAACCATGCTGGTGAGGAAATCCACCTCAAAAGCGGCGGCTTCCTGGCTCTGGGCTGGCGCATCCGCCAGCGCGGGTGCGTTCCCGGCGAACCCGCCGCCCGACACCGCTCCCAGTGCCAGTGCGGCCGATGCGGCGAACACCCGGATCCGCCTGCCCATAGTGTTTTCTTGCATGATATTCGTACTTCCGATCAAATCTGCCAGAGGCCAGATCGCCGGAGAGCCTGGCCCGCGCCTGACCAGTGGACTTAGTTGGATTCAGGCTCCGAGGGAAGCCAAGAGGTCGTTGCAGGCAGTTTCGCAGCGGCGGCACGCTTCGGCGCAAACCCGGCAATGCTCGTGCATACCAGCGTGGTTTTCACATTCATCGGCGCACGCTTTGCAGGCCGCTGCGCAAGCCTCGAGGACGGCTTTGGTGATGTTGGCGTCATAACCGGTGTGGCGGGAAAGGACGTTGCCGGTAGTGACACAGATATCAGCACAATCCAGATTGGTGCGGATGCACTTGGTGAGCTCGGCAACCATGTCTTCGCTCAAACAAGCATCCGCGCAGGCGGTACAGGTCTGTGCGCACTCGAAACACGCAGCGATACACTCCGCCAGTTTCTGACGGTCGACGTCGCCGAGATCCTTCGGATAGGTTTCCAGCATTGAAGTGATGTGAGTCATCGTTCTGCTCCTAGTCCATAGATGAAAGGAGAGCCGGCAGGCTGCCAGCCCTCCTAAAACGTTAGCTTTCTCATCCGGACCCGGCTACCCGGTGCCTGGTCGACCTTAGGCTGGTATCGTGACGACTCCGACGCGCCCACCGCTTCCGCTATTCGCCGCCGTTCTCGTAGCGGCCGTCGCCGGTCCGGTTCTCGACGCTGGGTTCCCCGACCGGGGAATCTGGCCGCTGGCCTTCGTCGGCGTCGCTCTCATCCTGGTCGCCCTCATCGGCCGCAGTGCCGGCGGTGCCCTGCTCACCGGGTTCATCGCCGGGCTCTCCTTCTACCTGATCCACGTTTCGTGGACTGCTCTCTACCTCGGCCCGGTACCCTGGGTCGCCCTCTCCTTTCTGGAGTCCATCTTTTTCGCCGGCGGCGCCCTGCTCCTCACCCTCGCCTTCCGCTGGGTACCGCAGGTCTGGCCAACCCCACTCGGCCGCATCGGGCTGCTACCCGTCACCATCGCTGGGCTATGGACGGCACGGGAAGCACTCGTCAGCACCTGGCCGTACGGCGGATTCGCCTGGGGTCGTGTCGCCCTCAGCCAGTCCGAAAGCCCCTTCGCACCCCTCGTCGCCTGGGTCGGTATCAGCGGGCTGAGCTTCCTCGTCGTCTGGCTCGTCATCTTCATAATTCAGGTCCTCCTCGAGCCCGAATTCGCGGTGCCCTCAATCCGCCTGCTGGCACCCGCCGCAGCAGCTGCACTGCTCCTCGCGTTGCCCGCCTGGCCGGTGATCGAACGCGCAACATCGACGATCGCAGCCGTCCAGGGCAACGGCAAGGCCGGCTATTTCGACGAGCGCGAACCGGGCGACATTCTCGCAGCGCAAACCTCAGCAACCCTCCCACTCGTTGGAACCCCTGTCGACATGATCGTCTGGCCCGAGAACGGGTCAGACCTAGACCCGTTGGCGGTACCGCAGGCGGCATCCATCCTGGACTATCTCGCCACCCAGACTGGCGCGCCCCTCCTGATCGGAACCATCCAGGAGCGGGACGGACGCTACTTCAACACCTCTTTGCTCTGGGAATCCGGTGAAGGCGCGACCGATTTCTATGACAAGAAGCACCCGGTGCCGTTCGGCGAATACGTGCCGGACCGGGACATCTGGGAACCGTTCGCCCCCGACCTCATCGGCATGATCGATCGGGAGTACACGCCAGGCACTCGCGACAACGTTTTCGACGTCAACGGGGTCATCGTGGGGCTATCGATCTGCTTTGACATTGTCGACGACGCGCTCACTAGGGAGGCGGTCGACCAGGGAGCGCAGGTAATCATCGCCCAGACCAACAACGCCGACTTCGGCCGCACCGACGAAAACCAGCAACAACTCGCGATCGCTCGGTTGCGGGCTATCGAGTCCTCGCGGAGCGTCGTCAACGTCTCAACGGTGGGTACGAGCCAGATAATCGGACCGGACGGGGCAACGCTCACCGGTATCCCCGCCTACACCCCCGGGTACATGGTTCAAGACGTCCCGCTAGTCGCCGGTAAAACGCCGGCCATGCTGATCGGCGGACAGGTGGAGGCGCTGGTCTCATTTTTCGGTCTGGGATCACTCGCTGCCGCCCTGCTCCTGCGCCCGAAACGCCAGGAAAAGCTCCCCCTAAGTGACATCGGCAGCAGAAAGTCACCCAGCCTCACGGGCGCCGGTGCTCTGGCAGCAGCAGGACGCCGATGAGCTGATCGCCGCGTGGGGCCGAAGCAGCCAACCACGCAGCCACGACGGCCGAGGAGTCTCATCACCGAACGTTCGAAGGTGGCACCATCGAGACCGGGATCGACGACACGATTAAAGAAGTCCACGGCCACCAGAAACAGGTTCCGGAGTAGCCCTTGCTTTTCTGTGAGGCGCCGGTCTCACTAGCTTCCGGTGGGGAGCTAGCAGCAGGCGCAGCTTGCGTCGCAAGCTTCGTCGGCGCAAATAGTTGGGTCACAGCAGTCAGGCATTTGTGTTCACCTCCTCTTCTGTTTTGTAGTCAGAGACCAACTCGAAGGGAGATTCGACGTCTCCTTTCCACGCTTCGATGCCTTCGCGGATAGCGAAAACGGCGATGACAAGCGCGGCAATAGCGTCGGCCCATTCCCATCCGAAGAGAGTGTTCAACAGGAGCCCGACCAGGACAGACCCGGAAAGGTAGATGCACAACACGAGTTGCTTCGAGTCCGCAATGACGCTGGCGGAGCCAAGTTCCTTGCCGGTGCGTCGTTCGAACCAGGCGAGGACCGGCATGAGGATCAGGCTCGCTGTGGCAATGCCGATACCGAGCGGGCTGTGGTCCACGTCCTGGACGCCGGCTAGGGACAACGCCGAGTCAACGATGATGTATGCCGCCAGGGCGAAGAACGCGATGGCGATCGCTCGCACCGTTACTTTCTCCCAACGCTCCGGGTCTTTCCGGGTGAACTGCCACGCGACAGCAACCGCGGAGAGGACTTCGATGATGGAGTCGAGTCCGAAGCCGATCAGGGCAGCCGACGAAGCGAGAGCGCCTGCGGTGATAGCCAGAATTGCTTCGATGACGTTGTAGGTGATCGTGAAGGCGACGATCCACCGCACCCGACGGTTCAGCACATGCCGTCGCGCGGACGTGATCTCCATGGCGTCGGTCATGCGTCGACCTCGCAGCAGCCGGCGACTGTGCAGGACGGGTCAACGCAGGGTGCGCTCTCATTCACCGCAAGTGTGATGTTGATCAGTGAGGTTAGAGCCTGGGTGAGGTGTGGATCGGCGATCTCGTAGCGCGTCTGTCGTCCTTCCGGTTCGGCGACGACGATGCCACAGTCTCGCAAACACGTCAGGTGGTTCGACACGTTGGACCTAGTCAGCTCGAGGTCGCGGGAAAGCACAGCCGGGTAGCTCGGCGCTTCAAGCAGGGACATCAGGATCCGCGATCGGGTGGGGTCCGCCATGGCGCGGCCCAGCCGGTTCATCACGTCTAGTCGTGAGGCAATAGTCAGCATACGGTGACTATACAGCTTTCACTGACCTATCGTCGAACGGGACCGCACAACGTGCGCGTCTTCAACGTGGGTGAATTAGTTCACTCGCATATCGGGGAACAGTCCTTCCGGGGGCGCTTCATACGGCAGGGGATCTCCGGGCGCGTTCTTATCCTCCGACTTAGCAAACGTTCCTTCGGGACTCATCAGGATGGGCATATGGTGATCCGCGTGCTCAATCCACCAGGTGCTTGCGCCGGTGGCTCCGTCGAGTCGTAGGTGTTCCCACGCGCGCCACAATGCGTCGATGCGTGCGAGAGCTTCCGGGTGCTCCCACCAGCGGGCGGACCACCGAAAACTGGCGTTCCCGCCACCCACGCGGCGGGAGTACATGAACCGCAGCCGCTCGCGCACGAACTCATCGGCCGAGCCATAGAACAGTTGGGGCTCGGAGGTGGGTTCCTCGGTCGAGTCATCCTCGTCGCGGAAATCGTCAAGGTCGCTCACGGCTTGTCCTCCTTCATCGGTGCCGCAGCGATCCAGGCATCAGCGCCACCAGACACCATTGCCGCAGCTCGAGCGGAAGGGTCGTGGGCCTTGATCGAGGCACGCACAGCCTCGGCGTGCGGTCCTCGCATCCATGGGACTGTTTCAACCAACGTCGCGGGGGCTCCGGAGGCGAATACGACGGCGCGGCCGCGTGGCAATGCCCCGAGGTCGGCGATATCCAAGGTGCGTTCCCGCTGGACCTGATGCGACGTCGACCGGTTGCCCCGGCCGACGCTCGTTGACATGGTGTGCTTGTCGTAGTCGCCGACCATTTGGGACAGCTCGTTTAGAAACTCGGGTTCCTTCACGCCGCCGCCGTAGACGGCGATGTTGGAAGCGGACCAGAGTTTCCGCATCCCGTCGCGGCCCCACACCTGAACGCCCTGTGACCAGGATTGCAGAATCGTCATCAGGACGATTCCGCGGGAGCCGTAGTGAGAATACAGGTCGGGCAGGTCGTGCCAGCGACACACGTTCGCCGCTTCATCAAGAACGCCGAGCATCGGCACAGCGAGCCGGCCACCGGCCTGGGTGGTGGCGAGTTCTTCGGCGGCTTCGACGGTCGCCGCGGTGAGCGCGGTGACGAGGGGGCCTGCGGTGCCCTTTCCCTCTTTGGAGAGGCTGTAGAGAGTGTCGCTGCTGCGCGCGAATGCGTGCGGGTCGAACTGGGGCCGGTGATCGCCGGAGAGGTTGCCGCTTTGCGGGGTGACCCATTCCGCGATCGCTCGCACTTTCAGGCACGACGCCATTTGCGCGGCGGTGCCGTACACGCTGTCACGGCGTCGAGATTCACCGTTCACCTGACCGTCAACGGCATCCGCCATTTGCTCGTACCCGTGCTCACGGAGAATGTCGACCGGGGTTTCATCGCCCGGTGTCGTCGTCCAGGTGAACGCCTTGGTGATCGGTAGATCGCCGAGGGCCGCGGCGAGCAGAAAACCAGCCAAGAGGTCTTGGCCGGCGTTGTCGAAATACGGATCGGCGCGGGAGTCCCCGGCGCGAGAGCCCGACGCGAAGTGCGCGGCGAGCTTCGCCGCCTTCACGTCGTCGGTGACGTAGCTGAGCGGGTTCCACCACCAGTTCGCCGGTTCGGCGGCGATTTTTTGCGGGTCGAATGCCCAGATGGTGCCCTTCTCTGCCCGGACGTCGCGGGTGGCGTCGAGCACGTCACGCTTGTTCGATGTGGTGAGGACCGCTCCCGGAGCCGAGAGAATCGCCGGAATTGCCCGGCTCGTTGACTTTCCGGTGCGCGGCCCCCAAATGTCGATGTGCATATCTTCCGGGGAGCCGTAGAGCTGCCGGCGACCGGCAACGGTGATTCCGATGGGAACTCCGAGCCAGTTCTCGATGCCGAGGCGCTGCGCGGTGCGCTTGGCGCCGGTGGCGGACAGCGCGCGGAGGTCGCGGCCCTTCCCCATGTACGAGGCCGCGCCGTCGACGTTGATTCGACGTCGACGAGCTCGTGAGATTGCCACGCCGACAACTACCGCCAGAACGATGAGGATGCCGACAGCTGCGGCCATAATCCAGGTCCCGGATGCCGGCCACACGACGGAGCCGCGGAGGACGCCGAAGAACAGCCCAAACGGGTCGGTCGTCAGGTCAGGGTTCACGCCGTCGATCTTGGATCCCCAAGACACAGCAAGCCAGGTCGTCGCGAGCGCGCCAGCGGCGAGGACGAGGGCGACAATCATCGCGATTGTCTGCCCGTCGAACATGCCCTGATTCCGCCTGTTGGATGCGCTCACGCTGCACCCTCCTCTTCAATAGCCGCCCCGTCGACGTCGACCTCAAACTCATGGGCAACCTCACCGGCACTTTCGAGACCGATATACGGGTCGGACTCATTCGGTTCAGGAAAGGACACCGCGGGGTGCCAGAGCTTGTTGGTGTCGTTGATAGCCCGTTCGGACTCGATCAGCTCGACCTTCACCGGGATCCCCGGATGCCCACCCACTTTGATGAGGAATTTTCCGCGTCCGGGCGGTTCGGACTCGCGTCCTAGGCCGGTATCCCAGGTGCCGGGATCCTGCCATGAGGTGAGTAGTTCCTGTTCCGCGCGGGACAGTGGAACGGCGCTGGTGAGCATCGGCATTTCCGCGCCGGGGAGGCCGCCGGCAATCACCATGCCGGACCGTTCGACGAACCCACGTGCTTTCATCCGGTCCGATTCGCTCGGCAACGCGAGAAGGTCACTCATCGTGTGCGAAATCATGGCGAGGCCAACGCCTCGCTGCCGGTTCAGGCGGGTCAGGGCGTCCACACGGTCGACCATGCCGCGCCCGGCCCGCAGCGCACGCCACAGCTCGTCGAGGACGACGAGGTAGTGCCGGCGAGGCTCCAGGCCGGCATCCGCGAGAGCGTTCGAGATGTTCACGGTTCCGAACCCTGCCGACCAGCACGCCAACAGGATTGCCGCCTGCAGGTCGGTGTCTGAGTCATCGATCGATGAAACGTCGTAGACCACGGGGCGGTCACGCATCATCGGCACATCGGTGGGATGCGCGAACGTTTCTCCCAGCCGGCCACCAGAGGTGAGGCTGATGAGTGAAGCTTCGAGGTTCTCGGTGATCGCCTTGTAGCGTTCATCGTTGCCACGGTCCAGTGCGACGGCGCGAACTTCGTCCGGTGCTTCTTGGATGACCCGGAGTAAGTCTCCGAGTACGGGGATCCCGTCGCCGCGTTCGTCGAGGACTTTCAGCGCGCGATCGATGATCGATTCTTCGCGGTCGGTTGGTGGCTCTTTGCGGAGGATCGTCAAGAGTGCCGACACCATCGTCTGTCGCCTGCCATGAGCATCGGCGAGAACCTGCTGGCGTTCCTTTTCTTTACCGGCTGCGCGCAGGCGTTCGGCCGCGGCCGTCGCTTCGCCGGGATCGAGGATGTTCAAATGCCCGCGGCCGCGGCCGAGGGTGATGACCTGCCCGCCGAGGGCGCGAATCATGTCCACGTAGTCAGGTTTCAGATCACCGAGAATCAGAGGCAGAGCGCCGAGCCCGGCGCCACCGGCCGCCATGCGGCGGACCAGGGTGGACTTGCCCAGGCCGGGTAAGCCGAGCACGAAAACTGAGGGGTTCGAAATCAGTCCCGCGTCCTGAAACCACGAAATGGGATCCGCGCAGACGGTCGCACCGGTAAAGAGCTGGAGGCCCAAGGGGACACCGATCATGGGTGTTCCGGTGCCTACTGAGAACGGGTGGAGACCGCACACCTGAACCGTTGTGCCGCGCCACTCGTCGGCCGGCTGGATCACGCTGGCTTCGCCACGAGCGCGACCGAGCCACCCTCGCGGCCCAGGCCGCCGTATCGAGGGCCGCTTCTGCTTCTCGGCCTGTTTCTCAGCCTTCGTCTTTTTCGGGGCCGGAAGCTCACGCGACTTGGTTTTCAGGGCGCGGCGGCTGGCCGCATCGAGGGCGGGCATTACAGCTGCTCCCTGACTTCGGATGGCACTCTCAGGTGCTTCGGCAAAACCAGGCCGAGCGGGAGTGCTGCGGCGAACGCTGAATCTTGCGACCCATGCACGACCCGCAAGCGGAGCCGAGCTGTGGCGGAGAGATTGTCGATCGCCGCACGGGCGTCCGCCTCCTGTGAGGCGTGCATCACCGTCGCGGTGACCAGCAGGCCAAAGTTCACCAGCCCAGCGCCGGATGCCTCTTCTTGGGCGGTTGCCAGAGCCGCGCGAGTTGCGGTCATACTCCGTGCGGTCGGTTTGTCGGAGGACTGCAAATTGAAGGTTGATGCTCGAACGTCCGCTTCAACGATCGCCGCGGCTTTAGCCGCGTCAATCGGCCGGTACAGCAGTGTGACGCGCTTTCTGGCGACGTCGCGGTGCGGGGCAAGAAGTCGAGCGAGAACGCTCGAGGGAACGTTGCCGCGAGGGGCACCGCTCATCATCCAGGTCACCGACAAAGCGGAGTCATGCCGGTAGGTGTCCCAGTTGGACTGGTGGGCCGTGGGGCCGACCTCTGGCCAGTACAGCTCCGGCGGTTCACCAGCGGCGTTCGCCGTGTCGATCAGCGGCGCGGCCGCGGGGTCATAAGCAACGCGGACGACCTCGCAAAGATCCTGAGCGCTCAACGGCCGTGTTGCCCCGGCACCGGTCGCTGCGAGGCCCTGGGTGAGCCCGGGGAGCCGGGATGCCAGCTCCCGGCCCATCTCGTCGGGCGTGCGCTTCTTGCCGCCAACGCGGGCGGCCGCGTTGAAGGTCAGAGCCACGTATGCCTTGATCGTCGCGGATCCAGCCGGGTACTGGTCCACCAGGTCATTCAGGATGCGCTTCGCGAACTCGGGAGCGGATGGGTCGATTCGACTCGTCACCTCACGGCGGAGCCGGGTGCCCGTGTCGGGAGCCGTTTCGATCGTCACCGATGCGGCTTCGATCCCGGGCTCATCGCCCAAGCTTGCGAGCCACATGCCCCACTCAGCCACCCACACGTCGACCTGTTCCCGGTCGACGAGGGCGGCACCATCGGGTTCTGTGGCGATTACGACGGTGTAGTCCGAGGTTGACGGCACCTGCAGGAGTGCGAACGGACGGTTGTAGCTGTCCTTCCACTCGGTCAGCCGGGATCCGGCTGCAAGGCCCGGGAGCTGGGCTGTTCCCCATTCCGCCCGGCCGAGCGGGCCGGAACGGTAGATGTGAGTGCCCTTGCTTTTTGTCGTCATCCAGCCGGCCTTCGTTGCGGCACGCATGAGCAGGCTCTGACCGTGCTTGTTTTTGACGGCCACGGCGAGCAGGAACAAGCCGAACACAAAGGCTGTGACGGCCCCATTTAGAATGTTCGACGCCATCGTCACAATCACGCTGAAACCAGCGCCAACGAAGAGGACTGCGGTGCCGATCGAGCCCAGTCCCATGAGACCAGCGGTCTTGGGCTTGGTCCAGTTCCCGTAGCTCCGGAGAGCCTCTGTGGTTGTCATGAAAGATCTCCGATCAGGAACCGCTAGGTCCGGATGAATCGTCGGTTGCCGTTTGCACCGCACCCTTTGCCGAGTTCGCTGCGCCAGTGGCGGCCTTACCAGCCAGAGCTACGCCCACGGCGACCGGGGCCGCAGCGGCACCAGCGACGGCTCCGCCTGATGCCGCTCCGGAAGCCGCGGTCCTTCCCGCTGCTGCGCCAGATGATGCGGCTCTGCCCGCACCGGCTCCACCTGTCGGCGCCGCTCCATTCGGAGCAGTCGACGCCGACGACCCGCTGCCTGCGCTTGACGGGTTCGAGCCAGAGCTGCTCATCCGACGAACCGCTCCAGTGGCCAATTCGCCAACCACCGCGCCGCCAACGCCCGCCATCGCCATACCGGCAGCACCACCACCAGCAACAGCGCCAGTCATCGGAGCGACGAAACGCAACAGTGCCGGGAGCGCGATCAGCGCCATCAACATGAGAGCGAGACCGGTGAGCACCGACCAGATTCCTCCGCCGTCGTCCTGAAATGCATCCGTTCCAGTGAGGCTGAACGCCGCTGCGTAGATCAGTGCGGCGGCCGGCTTGTAGAGGATGAAAGCGAGCGTCCAGCCGATCGTTTTACCAAACCACTGCCTCCCGATCTGGGTGTTCGTGAAGCTCGCGGTGAGCGGCAGCACGCCGGCCAAAATCACCAGCAGCCCTCCGCGGACCACCATGAGCGCTACCTGAACGTAAGTCATCAGGAGAGCGATGGTGCCGAGGATGAGCACACCGATCACCCCCAACGGAGACGACGCAGTGAGGGCAACCATCGCGGCGACGTTCGTCCCAAAGCACTGGGATTCACCGCCAACGGAAACGTCACAATCGGTCGCGCCGTTCAAAACCCAGACTGAGAACGCATCCGCCGCAGTTACCGCGAGGGTGATGATTGCAAGGCCCGAACCGGATACGACGATCAGCGTGATCAACGACTGGAGCACGTCTTTACCAGGCTGCGCGCGTTGCTCCCAGACCATGCGGATGCCGCCGATGATGACCGACAACACCGCTAACCCGCCGACATAAAACCAAAGCGAATTCTGCAAGAACCCGACCGTGGAGGAAGAACCTTCTGGGGCGGCAGAACCGAGCAAAGCGCCCACGAGTGCGGAAGCTCCGGAGATGAGCAGGATCGCAATGAAGATGACACCGAGTGCCCCGACGCTGCGCATACCTTCGCCACGGCGGGTCCGGATCGTGATCAACGCTCCCAAAGCAATGATCGACAACACCGCCAGAGCGAGGCCGACGTACGTCACGTAGTTCAGAATCGTGCTGAACTCATCCCCGCCGGGTTGACTGGCGTTGATAGCGGTTGTGCCCTCCCCCGCCGTGTACGCGCCGGCGTGGGCACCGCAACCCACATCGTTCCGATGCTTCCGAGTGCCTTGCCGAATCCTTCTAGTACGTCGTTCGCCAAACTTTGAACAGCGTCGTTGGCTCCGGTTTCGATCGCGTCGCCGAGACCTTCCTTGCCTTTGCAGATTAGGTCCCAGAAAGCGCAATCGGAGGCGGCAGTTTTTATGGCCATGGCGGAATTACGCCCCGGACCAGGGCGTGTACCCGCCCAGATTCTCAATCTGGGCTGGGGCAAGCGGGAATTCGCCGGACGGGGTTACTTCAATCTTCCAGTCGCCCTCAACCCATAGGAGCTTCAGAGGGATGCTGACCAGGCTGCCGTCGGAATAGTTCATAACCACGTCGACGGTCGCCGCATCACCCGAATAGGAACCGATCTTGTAACCAGCAATCTGAGCACGCATAGATGAGCCTGAGCCGCCGAGTTCACCCGCTAGTTTGTCCCTACCGGGGCCGGGTGCAACAAGCTCAATGAGGCGTGGGCCCAAAGTGGAGTCGCTACCCATTGCAATGAAGTTAGCCGCCATAAAGAGGGCGCCCTCCGCTGTGTGGGCGTAGCAGCTGCGGAAGCCGTCGTTGATCGAGGCAGGGCCAGCATCCGGTTTTGCGGGGGATCGACGGGTACGCCGCACTGCCGGAGGCCGAGCGCCGTGCGAAGGCCGCCGCTCTCGCGCCGACCATCCGCGGGCTCGTCTCCACCGATAAGCCGCAGGTCGGCCACTTCACCGACGACGAGGTCGTGCTCGACTTTCTCGCGAGCGCTGAGCACCCTCGACTCGCCGCACTCGGCACGAGCTGCCCCGACCACTTCCTCCGCACCAAGGTGAAGCCGCTTCTCGTCGACCTGCCGGCATCCGCCTCTGTGGAAGAAACCACCGAACGCCTGCAGACGTTGCACGAGGAGTATCGCGCCGACTACACCGCCTACTACGAGCGCAACGCTGCCCCGGACTCGCCCGCAATCCGCGGTGCAGACCCGCTCATCGTGCTCGTCCCAGGTGTCGGCATGTTCAGCTTCGGCGCGAACAAGCAGACCGCGCGCGTCGCGAGCGAGTTCTACATCAACGCGATCAACGTCATGCGCAGTGCCGAGGGCCTCTCGACCTACGCGCCGATCGATGAGGCCGAGAAGTTCCGCATCGAATACTGGGCACTTGAGGAGGCCAAGCTTCAGCGCATGCCGAAGCCCAAGCCGCTCGCGACCCGCGTCGCCCTCGTGACGGGCGCGGCATCCGGGATCGGTAAAGCGATCGCAACCCGGCTCGCCGCTGAGGGGGCGTGCGTCGTCATCGCGGACCTGTCGCTCGAGAAGGCGCAGGAAGCCGCCGCCGAGATCGGAAACACGGATGTCGCCGTCGGCGTCGCCGCTGATGTCTCAAACGAGCGGGCGGTCCAGTCGGCGATCGATGCCGCCGTCCTCGCGTTCGGTGGGCTCGACCTCGTCGTCAACAACGCCGGACTCTCCCTGTCGAAGTCACTGCTCGACACCACCGAAGCGGACTGGGACCTGCAGCACAACGTCATGGCGAAGGGATCGTTCCTCGTCTCGAAGGCGGCGGCGCGCGTGCTCATCGACCAGAAGCTCGGTGGCGACATCATCTACATCTCGTCGAAGAACTCGGTGTTCGCCGGCCCGAACAACATCGCCTATTCGGCAACGAAGGCTGACCAGGCCCACCAGGTCCGGTTGCTCGCCGCCGAGCTCGGCGAGTACGGCGTCAAGGTCAACGGCATCAACCCCGACGGTGTCGTGCGCGGCTCCGGCATCTTCGCTTCCGGTTGGGGCGCGAACCGCGCGAAGACCTACGGCATTGAAGAGGAAGACCTCGGCAAGTTCTACGCCCAGCGCACGATCCTCAAGCGTGAGGTCGTGCCCGAGAACGTCGCCAACGCGGTGTTCGTGCTCTGCACGAGCGACCTCTCGCACACCACCGGTCTGCACATTCCGGTCGACGCCGGCGTCGCCGCCGCGTTCCTGCGATGAGGGCCCCTCGCGTTTTCACCTGCTCCGGACGAGTTCACCCGGTACGCCGGGTGAATCCGTCCGCACCGAGTGAATCCGTGCCAGGGATTGCCGCATGAGTGGCCGCGGCACCGGCGCCGTCGCCGCCGTCGACCTGGGCGCGACGAGTGGTCGCGTCATGCTCGGGCATGTCGGTCCGAACGAGCTCCGGCTCGATCAGGTGCACCGTTTTCCGAACGGTCCCACCGAGCACGACGATGGACTGCACTGGGATGCCACGGGGCTGTTCCGGTCTGTCCTCACGGGACTCGCCGGCACGGCATCCGCGAAGCCGCTCAGCATCGGGATCGACTCGTGGGCCGTCGACTACGCGTTGCTCGCCAACGGGCGGATGCTGCACGAACCGTTCCACTATCGCGACGGCAGGACCGAGCGCGGCGTCGACGCCGTGCACAGCGTGGTCCCGTTCGAGGAGCTGTACGCCCAGAACGGCCTGCAGTTCCTGCCGTTCAACACCCTCTACCAGCTCGCCGCAGACGGCGATGCGCTTGCACACGCCGATACGGCTCTTCTCATCCCGGACCTTCTCGCGTCCTGGCTCACCGGAGCGGTCGCGGCCGAGGCAACCAACGCGTCGACCACGGGGCTGCTCGGGACCGACGGCCGCTGGAACGACGCCCTGATCGAGCGGCTCGGTCTGCCCACCTCGCTGTTCCCGCCGCTCATCTGGCCCGGCGACCGCAGCGGTACTCTCCTGCCCGAGGTGGCGTCCGAAACCGGCCTCGACCCGTCGACTCCTGTGATCGCCGTCGGGTCGCACGACACGGCATCCGCTGTCGTCGCCGTACCCATGCTCACCGGTGACGCGGCGTGGATCTCCTGCGGCACCTGGGGGCTCGTCGGCCTCGAACTCGAGCATCCGGTGCTCACCGACGCAAGCCGTGAAGCGAACTTCACCAATGAGGGTGGAGTCGACGGGCGGGTGCGGTTCCTGCACAACGTCATGGGTCTGTGGCTGCTGAGCGAGTCGGTGCGCACGTGGGAGCGCGAGTCCGGCGAGTCGATCGACCTCGGTGCGTTGCTCGCCTCGGCCGCGGCCGTGACCGAGGCGACGGCGGTCTTCGACGCCAACGACCCCCGCTTCCTCACCCCGGGCGACATGCCTGCCCGCATCGCGGACGCCATCCGTGAGCGGGGAGCCCCGGTGCCGAACTCGACCGCCGCCTTCGTGCGCTGCATTCTCGAAAGCCTCGCGGATGCCTTCGCGCACGCCGTTCACACGGCAGCCGCTCTCGCGAACTCCCCGGTTTCGGTGATCCACATCGTGGGTGGAGGGTCGCTCAACACCCTGCTCTGCCAGCTCACCGCTGACCGTTCGGGTTTGCCGGTGCTCGCCGGGCCGGTCGAAGCGACGGCACTCGGCAACGTGCTCGTGCAGGCTCGAGCCGTCGGACTCGTGGAGGGTGACCTCGAGTCGCTGCGGGCCCTCGTCGCCCGGTCGTTTGCGCCGGTGCGGTACGAGCCGCGCGCCCGGAGCTGAGGCCTCCGCTCCCGCCGCTGCTCCCGCCTGCCGGGTGGATGGCCCCGCGTTTTCACTCACTCCGGACCGATTCACCCGGCGTGCCGAGTGAATCCGTCCGCAACGGGTGAACTCGCCGCTCGGCGCACACGAGCGCCCGCCCGGTTTTCGCGCTCGCGGCATCCGTGTGGATAGGCTCGAAGCATGACTTCTCCCCTCGTTGTTGGCGTTCCAGGCACGACTCTCCGCACCGCAATCGGCGAGATGGAGGGAGTCGAGTTCGTCGAGTGGGACATGTCCGGTCCTGCCCCCGTGTCGGAGTTCGACATCGTCGTCCAGCCATACATGGGCGCGACGAAGAAGCTCGCCGCCCTCGAGGGTGTCACCGCGAAACTCGTCCAGAGCCAGTCGATCGGATATGACGGCGTCGACGACGTGCTGCCCCCCGGCAACGTGTTCGCGAACGCGTCGAGCGTGCACGAGACGTCGACCGCCGAACTGACGCTCGCTCTCATCCTCGCCGTGCAGCGTGGCATCCCCGACTTCGTCCGTGCCGCCGATGAGGGTCGGTGGGCACCCGCCCGGTACGCGAGCCTCGCAGACCGCACCGTGCTCATCCTCGGCTATGGCGGCGTCGGCAAAGCGATCGAGGACAGGCTGCTGCCCTTCGAGGTGAATGTCGTCCGCGTCGCCACTCGCGCCCGCGACGATGACCGCGGCCACATCCACGGCATTGATGAACTCCCCGCACTGCTGCCGGAGGCCGACATCGTCGTCGTCGGTGTACCCCTCACCGAGAGCACCACAGGCCTCGTCGACGACGCCTTCCTCACCAGCATGCGCGACGGCGCACTTCTCGTGAACATCGCGCGGGGTGCCGTCGCCGACACGGATGCCATCCTCCGGCAGGCCGAATCCGGGCGGCTCCGGTTCGCACTCGACGTGACCGATCCCGAACCGCTGCCAGACGGGCATTCGCTGTTCGCGCTCCCCAACGTGTTGGTCAGCCCGCACGTCGGTGGCGCGACAACGGCGATGATGCCGCGGATGGCGCGCCTCGTCCGCGAACAGATCGAGCGGATGCAGCGCGGGGACGACCCCGTGAACGTGGTGCTGCGCACGTAATCACCCCGGCGCTGCCCGTCCGTGGCAGCTGCTGGTCGCGCCCCGGTTTCAGATTCGGATGCCGGGACACGGCTCGGATTCCGTGTAAACTGTGTGGTCTGACCACACCGACGACGGGAGCAGCGTGACGGACGAACCTCGCGCCTGGCAAGTCGTGCTCGAAGCGATTGAGCGCGACCTCCTCGACGGGCGTCTGCGACCCGGCGATCACCTCCCGGGAGAACGCGCGCTCTCCGCCGATCTCGGCGTCGGTCGTTCGAGCGTGCGTGAAGCCCTCCGCGTGCTCGAAGTGCTCGGCCTCATCCGCACCTCGACAGGCTCAGGCCCGAACTCCGGCGCGATCATCGTCGCGCTTCCCGGCGGCGGGATGTCTGCGCTGATGCGTCTGCAGGTCGCCGCGACCGGATTCGCGGTGGAAGACGTCGTCAAGACCCGGCTGGTTCTCGAGTCAGCCGTTGCCGCAGACCTCGCCGGAGCGTCTCCGCGGCCGAGCCTCGCGGCATCCGTTTCACTGCTCGACGCCATGGAGTCGGAGCTTTCCGCTGCCGAGTTCCTCGCGCTCGACGCGGAGTTCCACCTGACGCTCGCCGACGCATCCGGAAACCAGGTCATCACCGCCACGATGGCGGGGCTTCGAAGTTCGATCGAGAGCTACGCGCGGCTCGGCGCCGCGAGCGTTCCATCGTGGCCGGACACTGCGGCCCGCCTCATGCGTGAGCACCGCGGCATCATCAATGCGATCGAGTCCGGCGACTCGGCGAGCGCCGGCGCCGCCGTGCACAGCCACATTGCCGGTTACTACGCCGAGACAAACTTTCCCACCCACCGCCTGGACGACATGCCGGCATAGGTTCCGGATGCCGCTCCCCTCGGCACCCAGGCAACCGGCTCCAGGTATTCCACCCAACGCTCCGACAGAAAAGAGGACCCCATGGTCGAACGACGAATCCCGAGTGTGCACGACCTCGCACCGCTCATGCAGTTCAAGAAGCCCGAGTTCAACGCCCGCACGCGCCGCCTCGCAGCGGCGACGAGTATCGCGGACCTCAGGACCATCGCGAAGCGCGTCACTCCGAAGGCGCCGTTCGACTACACCGACGGCGCTGCGGAGGGCGAGATCTCCCTCACACGCGCGCGCCAGGCGTTCCAGGACATCGAGTTCCACCCCTCGGTTCTCCGCGACGTGTCGAAGGTCGACACCACCCGCGAGGTGCTCGGCAAGACGAGCGCCATGCCGTTCGGGATCGCGCCGACCGGATTCACCCGAATGATGCAGACCGAGGGTGAGCGCGCGGGGGCGACCGCAGCGGAAGCCGCAGGCATCCCGTTCACCCTCTCCACGATGGGCACGACGAGCATCGAAGACGTCGCCGCGGCAGCCCCCAACGGACGCAACTGGTTCCAGCTCTACATGTGGACCGACCGTGACCGCTCACTCGCGCTCGTCGACCGCGCCCAGGCGGCCGGGTACGACACCCTCATGGTCACCGTCGACACCCCCGTCGGCGGTGCCCGTCTGCGCGACGTCAAGAACGGCTTCTCGATTCCGCCGGCGCTCACCCCGAAGACCGTGATCAACGCGCTGCCCCGCCCGGCCTGGTGGATCAACTTCCTCACCACAGAGCCGCTCGCGTTCGCGAGCCTCGACCGCTGGTCCGGCACCGTGGCTGCCCTCATCGACACCATGTTCGACCCGACCGTCGGACCGGACGAAGTGCGCTTCATCCGCGAGCAGTGGAAGGGCAAGCTCGTCGTCAAGGGAATCCAGTCCGTCGCGGATGCCCGTCTCGCCGTCGAGCTCGGCGCCGACGCGATCGTTCTGTCGAACCACGGCGGACGCCAGCTCGACCGCGCCCCGATCCCGTTCCACCTGCTGCCGTCGGTGGTCCGCGAGGTCGGCAACGAGGTCGAGATCCATCTCGACACGGGCATCATGAACGGAGCCGACATCGTCGCATCCGTCGCCCTCGGCGCCAGGTTCACGCTCATCGGCCGCGCGTACCTCTACGGACTGATGGCCGGCGGCCGCCAGGGCGTCGACCGCACCATCGAGATCCTGTCCGGAGAGATCCGCCGCACGATGAAGCTCCTCGGCGTCGCGAGCCTCGACGAGCTCGAGCCGCGCCACGTCACTCAGCTGGCCCGGCTTGTGCCATACGCGCAGCCTGCGGCGGATGCCGTAGCCTCCTCCGCGCGCTGATCCCACGCGTTCGGGAGGAAAATCCGAGGGCCCACCCTTTCTACGGAGACAGACCCCCGGATTTTCCTCCCGAACGCACACGGCCCTGCCCAAACCGGAGCGTCAGCGGCCGATGCGACGCTTCAGTCGGCCAGGCAGTGCGCCGAGACCCCACAGCGTGACCCGGAACATGGCCTCGGCGACGATCCCCCCGGTCATCTTCGAGACCCCGTGCTCACGCTCGACGAACAGGATCGGTACCTCGACGATCCGGAGCCCGGCACGAGCGGCGTGGAAGAGCAGGTCCACCTGGAAGCCGTAACCCTGGCTGTGCACATCCTCGAGGCGGATGCTCTCGAGCGCGTGCGCGGTCAGCACCCGGTATCCGCCGGTCACGTCGCGTTGCGGCAGCCCGAGCACGATGCGCGAGTACGCGCTGCCGCCGCGCGACAGCAGCTCCCGATAGGTCGGCCAGTTCCGCACGCCACCACCGGGGACCCAGCGCGATCCGAGCACGACGTCGGCGCCGGCATCCGCTGCAGCGAGAAGGCTGGGTAGCTGCTCCGGCTGGTGAGACCCATCGGCGTCCATCTCGACGAGCCTCGCGTACCCGCGCGCGAGTCCCCACCGAAATGCTGCGCCATACGCACTGCCGAGCCCGGCCTTGCCCGTACGGTGCAGGACGAATACAGCGGAATCGGATGCCGCGAGGCCGTCGGCGATCGCACCGGTGCCGTCCGGCGAATTGTCGTCGACGACGAGAACATCGGCGTCGGGCGTCGCGATGCGCACCCGTGTGATCAGAGCAGCAAGGTTCTCGCGCTCGTTGTAGGTCGGGACGATGACGAGCGTCGTGGCCACGGCATCCTTCCGAAAACGGCGCCGATCCGGGTCGGTCCGGGGCGGCGAGAACCCGGACGATGCCCGGAATTCCAGACTACCGAACGCCGCTCATCATCCTGAGCACGGGGCGCGCGACGAGTGCGAGAGCGATCCCCATGACGATGGCGATGCCACCGAGGATCCCGAAGTAGAGGTGTTCCGGCACGGTCAGGTACCACTCCGCGAGCCAGCCCGAGACGGCGGTACCCAGTGCGATGGAGAGGAAGAACAACGCCACCATCTGGGTCTGGAACACTTTCGGCGCAAGTTTCGTCGCCACCGAGAGGCCGACGGGTGAGATGAGCAGTTCCGCGATGGTGAACACGAGGAGGATGCCGATCATCGCGAGCATGGGAGTCGAGTTCGGTTCTCCGCCTGCGAACGGCAGGAAGAGCAGGAACGCGAGCCCCATGATGATCGTCCCCGCCGCGAACTTGAGCGGCGTCGACGGCTGGCGCGGACCCCACTTGGTCCAGATTGCGGCGAACACACCGGAGAGCAGGATGATGAAGATCGGGTTGATCGACTGCACCCAGGAGACAGGCATGATCCAGCCGAACAGGTCCCGGTTGAGTCGCTCGTCGGAGTAGATCGTCACGACCGTGAATTGCTGCTGGTACAGCGACCAGAACGCCGCACTCGCGATGAACAACGGGATGAACGCGAACACCCGTTTGCGTTCAATCCCGCTCACGAGCCTGCTCGACAGAATCACGACGAAGTAGACGATCGTCGCGAGCACCGTCAGGCCGATGACGACTGTCACGAGATTTTCGGCCGTGATCACACCGAGCGAAACGAACACGACGATGAGGGCGACGGATGCTGCCGCCACGATCCCGAAGAACGGCCAACGCCTTCTCGGGAGCGGGTCCGGGACGTGCCGCGCGGCATCCGGAAGTCGCTTGCGCCCGAGGGAGTACTGGAGCAGTCCGGCCGCCATGCCGAGGGCGGCGAGACCGAAGCCGAAGTGGAAGCCGAGGGAGCGCTGCAGGATTCCGGTGAGGATCGGGCCGGCGAAGGCGCCGAGGTTGATTCCGAGGTAGAAGAGGGAGAAGCCGGCGTCGCGGCGTGGGTCGTCTGCGGAGTAGAGCGTTCCGACGACCGAGGTCGCACTGGCTTTGAGCCCGCCCGAGCCGATGGCGACGAGGATGAGACCGGTGGCGACGCCCGCCATACCCGGCAGGAGGGCGAGCGCGATGTGGCCGCACATGATGACGATCGCGCTGTAGAACAGCACACGCTCGGAACCGAGGAGGCGGTCGGCGATCCACGCGCCGAGAATCGTCGACAGGTAGACGCCGCCGCCGTAGGCGCCGACGATTCCCGCGGCCGTCGACTGCGGAATTCCCAGTCCACCCTCGCCCGCTGCGTAGTACAGGTAGATGAGCAGGATGCCCTGCATGCCGTAGAAGGAGAACCGCTCCCACATCTCCACACCGAAGATGTTGGCGAGCGATCGCGGCTGACCGAAGAAACCGTGGTCTTCACGCGCTGACGTCGGTTGCGTGACCTTGCTCATCTACGTCACGGTACTCCCCATCTGCGGGGCGTGGTTACGCGCGCAGGCCCTCAAGCACCTCGCCGAACTGCTCGATCATCCAGTCGAGGTCGCTCTCTTCGATCACGATCGGCGGCGCGAAACGGATGGTCGAACCGTGGGTGTCCTTGGCCAGGATGCCGCGCTCCATCAGACGCTCACACACGTCCCGACCGGTGCCGAGGGCGGGGTCGATGTCGACGCCGGCCCAGAGGCCTGCGCCATGCACGTCGATGACGCCATGGCCGACGAATGCCCCGAGCTTCGCGTGAAGTCTCGCTCCGAGTACGCGCGCGCGCTTCTGGTATTCGCCGCTCGCGAGCATCCGGACCACAGCATGACCGACAGCGGATGCCAGTGGGTTGCCGCCGAAAGTCGATCCGTGCTGTCCCGGCTGAAGCACTCCGAGGATGTCGTCATTGCCGACGACAGCTGACACGGGAACGATTCCGCCGCCGAGTGCTTTCCCCAGCAGATATAGGTCGGGCACGACCCCGACCAGGTCGCACGCGAAGGTCGCGCCGGTGCGGCCGAGGCCTGACTGGATCTCGTCGGCGATGAACAGGACGTTGTTCTCGGTGCAGAGCGCTCGGACGGCGGGCAGGTAGTCGGCCGGCGGAACGACGACACCGGATTCACCCTGGATCGGCTCGACCAGCACGGCGACGGTGTTCTCGTCGATCGCCGCTTCGAGTGCGGCGGCATCTCCATACGGGACGGTGCGGAAACCGGGCGTGAACGGCCCGAAATCGGCGCGAGCGTCGTCATCATCCGAGAAGCTGATGATGGTCGTCGTCCGGCCGTGGAAGTTGCCAGCCATGACGATGATGTTCGCCTGGTCGGCAGAGACTCCCTTGACCCGGTAGCCCCAGGCGCGAGCGACCTTGATTCCCGACTCGACGGCTTCTGCGCCGGTGTTCATCGGCAACACCATGTTCTTGCCGCACAGCTCGGCGAGTGCCTGGGCGAACGGACCGAGCTGGTCGTTGTGGAAGGCACGGCTTGTCAGGGTGACCCGTCCGAGCTGCTCACGAGCGGCATCCAGCAGGAGCGGGTGCGAGTGACCGAAGTTCACGGCGGAGTATGCGGCGAGGCAATCAAGGTACCGCTTGCCGGTCACGTCGGTGACCCAGGCGCCTTCAGCGGATGCCACGACGATCGGAAGAGGGTGGTAATTGTGAGCGACGACGGCCTCTTCGGCGCGGATCGCCTCCCCGGACGCACCTGACGCATCGTTCAAGCCGGCGGTGGCGGCGTCGAGTGGGCCGGGTGTGGTCGAGCCTCCATGGGCGGGACCGCTCGGCGCCGCCGCCCCCTCTGCCGTGTTCGTCTCCCGCAGGGTACTCATCGGCGTAGCTCCAGCGTGCAGCACTTCACTCCTCCTCCTCCGAGCAACAGCTCGGACAGGTCCACTCCGATGGGGTTGTATCCGCGTTCGCGCAGCTGCCGTTCGAAGCCGGTCGCGCGTGCGGCAATCACGACGTTGTAACCGTCTGAGATGGAGTTGAGCCCGAGGATGGAGGCGTCTTCTTCGCTGACGATGATCGCATCCGGGTAGCGGTCCTGCAGGATCGCGAGCGACTTCGAGTCGAATGCGCTCGGCAGATACGCGATATTCGCGTTCTCGTCCCCGGTCAGTGGATCCAGAACGGCGATCGCGGTGTCGAGGTGATAGAAGTTCGGATTGACGAGGCTGAGCGTGACGACCTCACGCCCGAACAGCTCGGCGACCTCGGAGTGGCTGCGGGATTCGCTGCGGAATCCGGTTCCGGCGAGGATCGTGTCTCCGACGAGCAGGAAGTCACCCTCCCCTTCATTGATGTTGGCCGGCTCACGCACGTCGAAGCCGCGCTCACGGAACCAGTCCATGTATGCGGGACCCTCGGCCTGCCGTTCCGGATAGGTGAAACTCGCGCCGTAGGCGATGTTGTCGATGATGAAGCCGCCGTTGGCCGAGTAGACCATGTCCGGAAGACCCTCGACGCCGTCGATCAGCTCGACCGTGTGGCCGAGGTCGATGTAGGTCTCGTAGAGCGTCTGCCACTGGGCGACGGCACGCGCGGTGTCCGTCGGTTTGGTGGGCTCCATCCACGGATTGATCTTGTACGACACCGTGAAATAGTCCGGCCGGCACATCAGATAGGTGCGGGGAGTCGGTGTGCGGGTGGCTGAAGCGACCTGCGTCGCGGTGTCGATGTTTGTCATGCACGTCTCCGGTGGGGAAGCGGCGGACACTGTCCTCGAGTCCCGGCGCGGAGAAAAACCGCGGGGGCACGCCGTGTCCCCAGTCTCGCACGCAGCCTCGCGACGGTGTCTGCCGTTCGACGCACGAATCATGCGTAAAGGACACACCAAACGCAACGAACAGAGCTTAGACTGCCACTATGGACAACCTGGATCGCGGAATCATCGACCTCTTGCGCCAGAATGCGCGAGCCGGATACGGAGATATCGGGCAGGAGATCGGCTTGAGTGCATCAGCCATCAAGCGTCGTGTCGACCGCCTCGTTGCAGATGGAGTCATCCGGGGCTTCACCATCAAGGTCGACCCTGCCGTCGACGGCCTTCACACGGAGGCGTACGTCGAACTGTTCTGCCGGGGCACCGTCGCGCCCGACGAACTTCTCAAAATTCTCTCGGCCGTTCCCGAGGTGATCGACGCCGGCACGGTAACGGGCGGTGCCGACGCGATGGTGCACATGCGGTCACGTGACATCCCGAGTCTCGAGGCGGCGCTCGAGCGCGTGCGGAACGCACCGAACGTCGATCACACCCGCAGCGCGATCGTGCTGTCGCGCCTCATCCACCGCACGTCGGACTGACAGAGAACTCGTCCGCAGGCGAGTGGGCCCATGACAGAGCCGCGCCCGGCGAAACCCAATGGTTTCGCCGGGCGCGGCTTTACGTTTGTCAGCTATGCCCGGGACTTCCCGGGGGCGGAACTGGTTAGACGCGCTTCTTGCCGCTGAGTGCGCGGAGCAGGAACACGATGATTGCGAGGACAAGCAGAACCACGCCGACCCAGATCAGGAACTGGAGGGACTGCACGAACCCACCTGTGAAGAGCAGGATGACGGCGACGACTGCGATGATGATCAGGAGTGTGTTGTTCATAATTGGACGCTATCAGCCCCACACTTTGGGCGTTTTCAAAGACGGGGGCCTTGCATTCTGCTCATGAGTGCTGCTACAGGGGAATCCGTCAACGCTGATATTCCGGGGCGTGACGCCGCACAGGGAGGACGGATGATCACTCGCACGACCGCCACCGATTTACGGAGCGGTGCCGGACGAACCGCCCGATTCGAGGGCAGGCACCACGAATCCGGAGTGTCGTTCTATCTCGTCGACAACGATCCGGGACAGGGTCCGGGGCTCCACCGGCATCCGTACACCGAGACGTGGGTGGTGCGGGCGGGCGCCGTCACGGTCACCGCCGACGGGAAGACGATGGAAGCGACCGCCGGCGACATTCTCACCGTCACGGCGGGCACGGCACACAAGTTCGTGAACTCGGGCACCGACCGCCTCGAGATGGTTTGCATCCACGCCTCCCCTCGGATGATCCAGGAAGAACTCGAGTGAACGCTACTTCAGGACGAAGGCCAGCAGTGCCTCGGTGACCTCATCCGCATGGGTCCAGAGCAGTCCGTGCGGCGCCCCCTCGATCTCGACATAGTCCGCTTCGGGCAGCAGCTTCGAGAACGGGCGCCCGGTCGAGTCGATCGGCAGGATCTGGTCGGCGGTGCCGTGGACGATCAGCGTCGGGACGTCGATTTTGGGGATGTCGTCCCGGAAGTCGGTCAACCAGGTCGGCACGACAGCGGATGCGGCAAACCACGATGCGCCTGCGGCGACGTTCCAGCTCCCCCGCACGGCGGCCTCGCTGATCCGAGATCCCAGGTTCTCGTCGAGATTGTAGAAGTTGGTGAAGAAGTCGTCGTACCAGGCGAACCGGTCCGCCTTCGCTGCGGCAGCGATGCCGTCGAAGACGTCCTGGGGGACGCCGGCGGGGTTGTCGTCCGTCTGCAGCAGGAACGGCTCGAGTGAAGCAAGGAATGCCGCCTTCGCGACCCTGCCTGAGCCGTAGGTGCCGAGGTAGCGACCGACTTCACCGGTACCCATCGAGAAGCCGACGAGGACGGCATCCGTCAGGTCGAGGGTCTCGAGCACCGTGTTCAGGTCGGCAGCAAAGGTGTCGTAGTCGTAGCCGGTCGTCGGCTTGCTCGACCTGCCGAACCCGCGCCGGTCGTAGGTGATCACGCGGAATCCGGCCTCAAGGAGCGCAGCGGCCTATTTCTCCCACGAGTTACCGTCGAGTGGGTATCCGTGGATGAGCACGACGGGCTGGCCGGAACCGTGGTCCTCGTAATAGAGGTCGATGGGAGTCGAGTTTTCCTGGCCGACGGTGATGAAGCTCATGGGTCTACCTTTTTTCCTTCTCAGCGTTGTGGAGCGAAAACGGGAAACTGTTGAGGCAGATCAAACCACGATTCGTGCGCCCGGAACCAGTGATTCTGGGCGGGTTCTCGGGTGCCGGACAGGGACCGGCTGCCAAACTGGGTGCCGGCGGACCAGCCCCGCCCCCGGAAGGAAACCACCCTCATGGCCGATGTCCCGCGAGAGTTGACCGACCTTCGCAAACTCACCGACGAGTTCACGCGCTTCATGCTGTCGTACAAATTCGGCATCGACGAAGTGATGACGAAGCTCAACATCCTCAAGGAAGAGTTCCATCACCGGCACGATTACAGCCCGATCGAGCACGTCAGTTCGCGTCTCAAATCTCCCGAGAGCATCCTGGAGAAAGCCAACCGCAAAGGGTGCGAGTTGACGCTCGACGGCATCCGGGAAGAACTTCACGACATCGCAGGGATCCGGGTGACCTGCAGCTTCGTCTCGGACACCTACCGGGTCGCCGAGATGATCACTGCCCAGCAGGACGTGACCGTGCTCGAGGTGCGGGACTACATTCGCGAACCAAAAAGCAACGGCTACCAGAGCCTGCACATGATCATCGAGGTCCCCGTCTTCATGTCCGACCACGTCGAGCGGGTCAAGGTGGAGGTTCAGATCCGGACCATCGCGATGGACTTCTGGGCCAGCCTCGAACACAAGATCTACTACAAGTACAACCGTGCCGTTCCCGAGACCCTGCTCGACGAGCTGCGCGAGGCCGCGCATGCCGCGAGCCGACTCGACGTGAAGATGGAGCGGCTGCACGACGAGGTCATCGCCCTCAGCGACGTCGTCGGGGTCGACGACGGCCTGATCGAGCCGGAGGAGATCGGGCGCGGGGACCTCCCGCCCGCCCTCGTCCAAATTCTCACCGCATCGCGCGTTGCGAGATAGCTTTGCCACAGCACCATGCGTCTTGCTACGGTGACGCCAACCGAGGGAGCTCACATGGTTTCACCATTCCGGATCGATACCGGCTCATCGACGCCGCCGTTCGAGCAGTTGAAGTCGCAGGTGATCGAGCGAACCCGGAACGGAAAGCTCGCGCCCGGCGATAAGTTACCGACCGTCCGCGGGCTCGCGGAAGAACTCGGCCTCGCTGCGACCACCGTCGCCAGGGCCTACCGGGAGCTCGAGCACGACGAGGTCATCGAGACCCGCGGTCGCAGGGGATCCTTCGTTTCTGCGGTCGGTGACCCGGTTCACAAGAACGTGCAGCTCGCGGCCGTCGCCTACGCCGACCGGGTGAAATCGCTCGGTGTGGATGCGGACGAAGCACTGTCCATCGTGAAGGCGGCCCTCGGCATCCGGCCCTGACCTCGAGCGCGTGCGCTCAGCGTGCGTCCGCACCGGACGTGTCGGACGCTTCCACCGGCACCGGATTGCGGATGCCTGCGAAGGAGATCAGCCCGCCCAGGATGAGGGCGATCGCCGTGGCGATCATCGCTCGGTGGAACCCGGCGAGATCGAGCACCGGACCGAGGATCAACCCGGCGCACGCGACGGCGACAAGCCCTGCGACGCGCGCGACTGCGTTGTTCACGGCTGAGCCGATGCCCGCCTGGCTCTCGTCGATCGCTCCGAGGATCGCGCTCGTGAGCGGGGCAACCGTGATCGACAGGCCCACACCGAAGAGGATGAGCCCGGGAAGCAACTGCAGCCAGTAATTCTCGTCGACAGTGACGGTGAGCAGAAGCAGGAATCCGACTCCCGCGACGATCGGACCGACCGTCATGAAAAGCCGGGGCCCGAGAGTGCCTGCGAGAGCCCCGATCCGGCTCGACAGCAGCAGCATCACGATGGTCGGTGGGAGGGTGGCGAGTCCCGTGAGTGTCGCCGGCCAGCCCGCCACCTGCTGCAGGTAGATCGCGATCACGAAGAAGCCGAAGCCGAGGGCTCCATAGATGAACACCGTCGCGATGTTGCCGGTGGAGAAGTTGCGGGAGGAGTAGAGCGAGAGGGGCATCATCGGATCGCGGGTGCGACTCTCCCACCAGAGGAACAGCCCGAAGGCGATGATCCCGACGACGAGCGGAGCCCAGACCATCGGGCTCGCCCAGCCGTAGCGGCCCTGCTCGATCAGCGCGAACACCGGACCGCCGAGTCCGATCGCCCCGAGTGCGGCTCCGACGACATCGACGCGCGGCCGGGTTGTCTGTGCCGGTTGCTTGTCCATCCTGGCGAGGAGCCACAGGGTGAATGCGATGGGGAGAACGTTGATGCCGAAGACGAGACGCCACGACACCGTGTCGACGAAAATCCCGCCGAGCAGCGGTCCGATGATCATCGCGGTTCCCGTCCATGCGGTCCACTGGCCGATGGCGCGTGCCTGTCCCTGACCGGAGAAGGTCGAGATGATGATGGCGAGTGAACTCGGCACGAGCAGAGCCGCTGCCGCGCCCTGGAGGGCGCGCGCGACGATGAGGAAGGCAGCACCAGGGGCGATCGCACAGAGGAGGGACGTCACTCCGAATCCGATCAGGCCGATGGCGAGGATGCGGACGCGGCCGAAGGCATCCGACAGCGAACCGGCAAGCAGGATGAACGCTCCGAGGGTGAGCAGGTAGGCGTCGACCACCCATTGCTGAACCGGGAGCCCGCCTCCGAACTCACGGGTGATCGCGGGCAGGGCCACGTTGATGATGGAGCCGTCGAGGAACGCGACGAACGAAGCCAGAATCGCGACGAGCAGCACGAGGCGCTTCGTCGCCCGATCGGAACGAGGAACGGATGCCATTCCCCCAGTATGCGCCGGTTGCCGGCTCGCATCGGATTCGCTTTGGCTCGGGATGCCGGACGATCGGAGTGGGAGGGCGAACTTCTCGCCGATACTGGGAAGGATGTGGGCAACCCGAGACGAGGACGCTTTCATGACCACCAGCAATCCATCCCGGGTTCGTCGCGTCCACGGCGCCCTGGGTCTCGACGACTCCCGCCTGATGGGGGTGCTCGCGCTGCTGTGGTCGACGACGGCCGTGTACATCGTGCTGCACTTCACGCACGTGTTCCTCGGCGTGCCCTGGAGTCCGCTGTTCAACCTCGGGACCGAACGCGGTTACGGCGAAGTGTTCTTCCAGATGCTTACCGGTTGGTCGATCGTCCTCCTTGTGCTCGCGGCCTTCAGGCGGCGCTCAGGCCTCCTGGCCATCTTCGGCGCGGCGATGGCTTACCTTCTCGCCGACGACTACTTCACGATTCACGAACGATTCGGCACCTGGTTCGCCAACTCCGTGATGTACGTCGGAAAGCTGTCGACCCATATCGGTGAGGCACTGTGGCTGGCACTGATCGGACTCATCCTGCTCGGCGCTCTCGCGGTCGCGTACCGACGCTCCGACCAGCTGTTGCGCCGGGTTGCCATCACCCTCGCGGCGCTCTTCGCCGCCCTCGTGTTCTTCGGGATCGCCATCGACATCCTCCACAGCCCGTTCATCGACATGCCGGTGATCGATCCGGTGTTCATCGCTCTCGAGGATGGCGGCGAGATCGCCGTCATGAGCCTGATCGTCGTATACGTGGTGTCCCTCGCGTTCCCGCGCGAGAATGACGGGTCCACCACCGACGAGCCGTCGATCGGTCCGTAACGGTCGTTCGGTGAATCGATCGGTCCGTAAGGGTCGTTCAACGAGGGTTGGAGTCGCCTTTTCAGACCGATCGAGGTCAGATGACCTCGGCACTCCACGGGTCGAGGTTTCCGAACCTGTGCGCCGTGATCGAGATCGCCTGTTCGTGCAGGAACGGCAGGAGCTCGATCCGTCCGGACTGCGTCACCGCGCCCGAGTAGATCGCGAGGTCGGGGTTTCCCCGTGCCTCTTCTGCGAGCGCCCGATGCAGGGCCACGCGGGAATCCTCGGGTCCGACGATGCGCACGCGAGGCGTCTCACCGCGCGCCGTACGGCTCACCCACTCCCCGTCGGTTTCGACGAAGACGGGAACGGAGAGGTCGCCGAGAAGTCCTCGCACGGGAGCAGGGAGACCGGATGCCACGCTGAGCGTGAACGGAGACCGCGCACGGAGTGCGGCGAGCGCGACCCGCAGCACCTCACCGAGATCGGCGTCGGCCGAGGCCCGGATCGCAACGGGAACCGGGCGGTACCGGAAGAGATTTCTCTCGACCGGGATACCCGAGGCATCCTTCGTCTCGCCGTACTCGTTGCCCCACGCGATGGCATCCGACAGGGCGGACCGGCGCAGGACGTCGAATTCCTCGTAGCCAAGAGACGGCTGCGCCGCTTCGATGAGCCGGGTGACCGAGCTGTCGAGGCCGCGGAGGTGCAGCGTCTTGCTGCTCGACCCGGCGTCCGGCAGCCAGGAACCGAGGGTGAGCAGGTAGTTGGGTCCGCCGGCCTTCGCGCCCGCGCCGACGGCGGAGCGCTTCCAGCCGCCGAACGGCTGGCGCTGCACGATCGCGCCGGTGATTCCGCGGTTGACGTAAAGGTTTCCCGCTTCGACAGTGGTGAGCCACTCGGCGAGCTCGTCCGGGTCCTGGGTGTGGAGCCCCGAGGTGAGCCCGTAGTCGATGGCGTTGGTGAACCGGATCGCCTCGGCCAGGTTCGCGGCGTGCATCACTCCGAGGACAGGACCGAAGAACTCGGTGAGATGGAAGTAGGAGCCGGGGGCGACATCGGCCCGGATGCCTGGTGACCACAGCCGGCCGGTGTCGTCGAGCTGCTTCGGCTTGACCAGCCATTTCTCTCCCACGCCGAGTTCGGTGAGGGCGTGCTTGAGTTTGCCGTCTGCCGGCTCGATGATCGGGCCCATGAGACTCGTCGCGTCCTCCGGGTATCCGACCCGGAGGGAGGTGGCTGCGTCGACGAGCTGGCGGTGGAATCGTTCGCTCCTGGCGACGGAGCCGACGAGGATGACGAGGCTCGCTGCCGAGCACTTCTGACCGGCGTGGCCGAATGCACTCTTCACGACATCTGCGGCCGCCAGGTCCAGGTCGGCGCTCGGAGTGACGATGATGGCGTTCTTTCCGCTTGTCTCGGCGAGGAGCGGAAGGTCGGGGCGCCAGGAGCGGAAGAGGTCAGCGGTCTCCCACGCTCCGGTGAGGATGACCCGGTCGACGTCGGGGTGCGAGACGAGTTGCTTGCCGAGCTCGCGCTCGTCGAGGGCGACGAGGGTGAGGAGTTCCTGCGGCACTCCCGCCTCCCACAGTGCTTCAGCGAGAACTGCTGCGCAGCGGCGGGCCTGGTGCGCGGGCTTGAGGATGACGCCTGAGCCTGCAGCGAGCGCGGCGAGCACGCCCCCCGCTGGGATCGCGACGGGGAAGTTCCACGGCGGGGTGACGACGGTGAGCTTCGACGGCACGAACCGGGCCCCGCGCACGGCGTCGAGTTCGCGGGCCTTCGCCGCGTAGTAGTGGGCGAAGTCGATGGCTTCGCTGACTTCGGGATCGGCCTCGGCGATGGTCTTCCCGGTTTCGGATGCCATCACCTCGATCAGGCGGTCACGGTTGGCCGCGAGAGAGAGGGCCGCCTTCTCGAGCACGGCTGCGCGGTCGGCGGCCGGAAGGCCCCCCCACGTTGCCCCGCGGTCGCGGACGCCGCCGATGATGAAATCGAGAGTGGCGGCATCCGGAACCGTGCACTCCGCGATCGTGCGATTGCCGAGTTCACTGCCGGGTACCCTGGCCAGGATCCTGGTTGCCCAGGCCCGGTTCGCCGGCAGGGACGGGTCGGTGTCGCGCGTGTTGACGAATCCGGGCGCGCCGAGGTCGGTGGCGGGTACCGTGTTGAGCGTCGTGGTGTCGAAGACGCGAACGGTGTCGAACGGGGACTCCTGCTTCGACCCGCGGGCGAGGCCGAGCACCTGCTGGGTCATGCCGAGCTCGTCACCCTCTGGCTTGGTGAAGGGCTCGGCCGACGGCGCACGCTGCACGAGTTCGTCGGCGGTGGCGAGGGTCCACTCGGTCTCACGGTTCTGGGTCCGACGCGGCGACGGTATTTCGTGCGGCGTCGCTTCGAGCTGGGAGACGGATGCCAGGAACCGCTTCTTCTCCCGTTCGAACAGGGCGGTGTTCTCGTGCAGTTCGAACACCGCGGACATGAAGTTCTCCTGCGACGCGTTCTCCTCGAGCCGCCGGATCAGATAGGAAATGGCGACGTCGAACTCTTTCGGGTTCACCACCGGTGTGTAGAGCAGGAGGTTCCCGACGTCGCGTTTCACGGCATCCGCCTGCCCGGTCGCCATTCCGAGGAGCATCTCGAATTCGACGCCGTCGGTGACGCCGCGAGCCTGGGCAAGGAGCCAGGCGAAGGCGAGGTCGAACAGGTTGTGACCCGCAACGCCGACGCGGACGTTTCTCGTGCGCTCCGGGGTCAACGCCCACATCAGCACGCGCTTGTAGTTGGCGTCGGTGTCCTGCTTGGAGTCGTACGGCGCTGTCGGCCAGTCGTGGATGGCTGCGTCGACGCCCTCCATCGCGAGGTTTGCACCCTTCACGAGGCGGACCTTGATCGGTGCCCCACCGGATGCCACGCGTTCGGCCGCCCAGTCCTGGAGCGTCTGCATCGCAGCGAGTGCGTCAGGAAGGTAGGCCTGCAGCACGATTCCCGCCTCCAGCCCCTTCAACTGCGGCTGGTCGAGAATTCGCATGAAGGCGGCGACCGTGAGGTCGAGGTCGCGGTACTCCTCCATGTCGAGGTTGATGAACTTCTCGGTCGGGGAGCTCGCAGCAAGTTCGTACAGAGGCGTCAGCCGCTCGACCACACGGTCGACGGCGTCGTCGAACGCCCACATCGACAGCTGGGAGACGATCGACGAAACCTTGATCGAGACGTAGTCGACGTCGTCGCGCGCGAGCAGGTTCCGCGTCCCGTGAAGTCGTTTGGCCGCCTCGGCGTCACCGAGAACCGCTTCGCCGAGCAGGTTGAGGTTAAGCCGGGAACCCTCCTGACGGAGGTGCTCGATCGCCGGGCCGAGCTTCGCCGGGGTGGCGTCGACGACGAGGTGCCCAACCATCCCGCGGAGTACCTTGCGGGCGACCGGAATCACAACCCACGGCATCACCGGGCCGAGGATTCCGCCCGCGGTGATCGCGGCGCGGAGGTACCAGGGCAGGAAGGCCGGGGTCAGCTTCGCGACCCGCTGCAGGTTGTAGCCGGCGACGAAGAGATCCTCCGGTCGCATCACACCGTCGACGAAGCCGACGGTGAAGGCGAGTCCGTTCGGATCCTTGAGAACTTCGGCCAGGCGCTGGGCCGCCGGGTCGACCGTCGCGCCTGCGCTCTCGTCCACCCATTTACGGGCGAGGGAGACGGCATCCGTAGCGAGCTGAGTGGCGCTCAAATCCGCGCCGGCCGAGGTGTGAGGCATGATCACGAGACTATTCCTCCTGCGTTGGAGTGTCGGGAGGTCGCCGCGCGGTTTGCGGGGACTCTCAGTCTCAGTGTGCGCCAGCGCGTCGATTCAGAAAAGCGAATCTTTCCGAAGGATATTCATCAGCGCAGCCGATGGTTAGGCTGGCCGCATGCTCGATATGAGACGGCTCCGCCTGCTGCGCGAGGTTCAGCTTCGCGGGACGCTCGCCGATGTCGCCGAAGCCCTCGCGTACAGTCCATCGTCTGTGTCGCAACAGTTGTCGCAACTGGAGCGTGAGGCGGGCGTCAAACTGCTCCAGAAGAGCGGCCGGCGGGTTCAGCTGACCCCACAGGGTGAATTGCTCGCCACCCGGGCCGCCGAACTGCTCGACGGGCTCGAACGCGCTGAGGCGGAACTCGCCACATCGCTCGACGCTGTTGTCGGTACCGTGCGGGTCGCGGTGTTCCAGTCCGCCGCCCATGCGGTGATTCCCGAGGCGCTGACGTTGCTGCGGGATGAGCACCCACAACTTCGCGTCGAGATCGTCGAGCGCGAGCCCGAGGAGGGACTGTTCGACCTCGCCGCCCGTGACTTCGATCTCGTGCTCGCCGAGCAGTACCCGGGACACACGCGGCCCCACCTTCCCGACCTGGATCGTGAGTTCCTCGCGACCGATGTGTTGCGACTGGCGTTGCCGCCGGCATCCGCCGTGTCGTCGCTGTCGGATGCCGCTTCGCTTCCGTTCGTGATGGAACCGGAGGGGACCGTCGCGCGGCTGTGGGCGACGCAACTGTGCCGGGCGGCCGGGTTCGAGCCAGACGTGCGGTTCGAGACCGCTGACCTGATCGCACACATCCGGCTCGTGGAGTCGGGCAACGCGGTCGGGATGCTGCCAGACCTGGTCTGGTCGGGGCGCGACCCGGCGCTGCGGCTCATCGACCTGCCCGGCACTCCCTCGCGCACGGTCTTCACGTCGGCGCGTCTGGTCAGCGCCGCGCGGCCGGCGGTGACCGCCGTGCGGAGTGCACTCGCGCGGGCGACCGGGTTCCTGGTGTCGCCGGCCTGACATCGGCGGTCGACGGCTCCTCCTGGTTCTGGAGCCGCCGGCTGCCATCGTGGGAGAATCGCGGCATGACGACACCCCAGGGATACGACGCGATCATCGTCGGAGGCGGCCACAACGGTCTCGTCGCCGCCGCCTACCTCGGCAAGGCAGGCAAACGAGTGCTCCTTCTCGAGCGACTGGATGCCGTCGGCGGGGCCGCCGTATCCGCCCAGGCATTCGAGGGCGTCGAAGCCTGGCTCTCGCGCTACTCGTACCTCGTCAGCCTCCTCCCCCAGCGGATCATCGACGACCTCGCACTCGACATCACGCTCGTGCGCCGCCGCTATTCGTCGTACACGCCGGACCCGTCGGACCCGACCCGCGGGCTGCTCATCGACAACGCCGATGCTGTCGCCACGAAGGCCTCGTTCGATCGCATCGGGGCTCCCGCGGACGAATTCGACCTGTTCGAGCGCTTCTACGAACACTGCCGCCGGCTCACCGAAGCACTGTGGCCGACCATGACGGCTCCGCTTCTCACCCGGTCCGAAGCGAAGCGCCTCGTGACGGATGTCGGCGGGTCCAGCGAGTGGGACGCGATGATCGAGCATCCGATCGGCGACGTCATCTCGACGCATCTCGAGAACGACCTCGTGCGTGGTGTCGTTCTCACCGACGCCCTGATCGGCACCTTCGCCCGCGCCGACGATACCGACCTGCAGCAGAACATCTGCTTCCTGTACCACCTGATCGGTGGGGGAACAGGGGACTGGGACGTTCCCGTCGGCGGCATGGGTGCCGTGTCCAGCGAAATCGCGCGGGCTGCAAGGGACGCCGGTGCCGAGCTCGCCACGAACGCCGAGGTCACCGCGATCGACCCGGCGGGGCGCGTACGGTACATCGTCGATGGTGCCCAGGTCGAGGCATCCGCGACCTGGATTCTCGCGAACGTCGCCCCCGCGACCCTCGACGCGCTTGTTCGCGCGGGAACCGAGGTGTCGTACGGGCGCGAGCAGCTCGCGGCCGGTGAGCCGTCGGCCGGGGTGTTCGAAGCGCGGCCGTTCGGTTCCGCTACCGACCACAATCCGAACACCAGCCGTGAAGGCGCGCAGGTCAAGGTGAACCTGCTGCTCTCCCGCTTGCCCCGGTTGCTCGACGAGACGGTGAGTCCCGAGGCCGCGTTCGGTGGAACTTTTCACATCAATGAGTCGTGGTCAGGACTCGACGCGGCGTATTCGATGGCCGCAGGCGGCGGCATCCCGAGCCCGTTGCCGTGCGAGATCTACTGCCACTCGCTCGCCGACCCGACCATCCTCGGTCCCGAGCTTCGGGAGGGAGGTGCCCATACCCTCACCGTTTTCGGACTGCACGTGCCGTCGCGCCTCGTGACCGCCGAGAACAACGACGAGATGCGGTCTCGGCTGCAGGCCGCGGTGCTGGAATCGCTCAACTCGGTGCTCGCCGAACCGATCGAGGACATCATCATGACGGATGCCGCCGGCTGGCCCTGCATCGAAACGAAGACGACGCTCGACATCGAACGAGCGGTGGGCATGCCGAAGGGCAACATCTTCCACGGCGGCCTCGACTGGCCGTTCCTCGAGGACGATGCGCCCGTCAGCACACCGGCCGAGCGTTGGGGGGTGGCGACGCGGCATCCGCGAATCGTGCTGTGCGGGTCGGGAGCGCGGCGCGGCGGGGCCGTCTCCGGGATCGGCGGGCACAATGCCGCGATGGCGGTGCTCGAGAGCGAGTAGGCCCCGGGTGGCGCGCTGCGTTGCTCGGTCACCTTTGGCTGGACTGCGCGGTTGCTTGGCCACTCTTGGCTGGACTACAGCCAGATCTGTAGCCAAAAGTGGCGACGCAACGCCACCCGCGGATGCCGCCTCACCCGGCCCGCGGCATCCGCCCCACAACGACCGCGTCAGTGCCTGCGGTGGTCCTGGATCGTGATCTTCGGGCCACGTCGCGGTTTGCGGATGCCGCTCAACAGGATCAACCGCAGCACCCGCTGGCGCTGGCCAGCCCACGGTTCGAGCAGTTCGAGCATGGCGTCGTCGTCCACCGGTGAGCCGGTGAGCGCCATCCCGACCGTCGACGCGAGGTGGTAGTCGCCGACGCTGACGGCATCCGGGTCGCCATGGGCACGGCTGGTCACTTCGGCGGCTGTCCACGGGCCGATGCCGGGCAGGCTGCGCAAGCGAACGGATGCCTCGGCGGCCTCGGCGACGACGTCCCCGGTTCCCGTGATCGTGCGTTCCAGGGCGGCGGCGACGCGGGACGCCCGCACCGCTGTCTCGGAGCGCTGCGGACCGACACCTGCGGTGTGCCACTCCCAGCTCGGGATGTGGCGCCAGGTGTCGGCGTCCGGGGCGACGACCATGCCGTCCGGCGCGGGCCCGGGAGCGGGAGTGCCGTGGCGGCGCACGAGCAGTCGCCAGGCCGCCCACGCTTCGACGACAGTGACCTTCTGCTCCAGGATCGCCGGCGCGAGCATCTCGAAGACCAGCCGGTTGCGGCCGAGGCGCAGACCGGGGTTTCGTCGATGAACCTCACTGAGCAGCGGACTCGGCGACAGGTCGATGTCGCTCCAGTCGTCGCGGGCGCCGAGGAGTTCGGGCACCCCGTCGATCGACCATTCGGCGCCGGGACCCCACGCGGTGGCGTCGACTCCGGTCGCGTCCTGGGCGAGGTGCAGGGTGGCCGGCCCGGCTGGCGTGCGCATGGTGATCCACGCGCCGGTCGTCGTGCGCCGGAAGCACGGTCCGTCTCCGCCACGCGAGAACGGGCTGACGATTCTCTGCACCTGTAACGGATGCCGCGGAGCGTACCGTTCGCGTCGCACAAGGTCGCCGGCGGAACTCGCTGCGTCGAGCGAGCTGCGGGTGAGTGCGGGCGCGTCCATCCCGTTCACCCTACGTCAGGGGCACCGACATTCGCCGGGGAGCTGCTGTGGTTCATCGGTCCCGTTTGCCCGGTTTCGGGCCACAAAACCGACATTCCGGACCGACGAACGCACCCCGTCGCATCCGACCCCGCTTCATCGGTCCCGTATGCCGCTTTTCGGGCCGCACACCCGACATTCCGGACCGACGAACGGTGGTTCCGACGAAAATCCTGCGTGACGCCCGCGCCTCGCGCTACAACTGTCGCAAACGCACCGCATCCCGCCGCAAAGCGCGCAATAGCGACCACCGAACCGCGGCCGGCATCCCGAGCGACACTTCAGTTGTCGCAAACGCACCGCATTCCGCCGCAAAGCGCGCATCAGCGACCACCGAACCGCCGTCTCACCCGGCCACCCACTCACCCACGGCGTCCCCACGAGACGGATGCCGCGGCATCCGCCCCGTAAAAAACGTCGCTCGGTCAAGAATGGTCGCCCCGCACCGCGCACTCTCGCCAAAACCGACCGAGCGATGCGGCGAACAGCCGAAACCGACCGAGCAACGGCACGAGCTCAGCGCGGATCGACCGGAACCGCGCCAGGCCACTCGCTCGGCGCCGGTGCAGAGGTCGACGGGAGCGCGACATCCTGGCCCCAGCGGACCTGCCACTCCGGAAGCCGCAGCTCCGGCGGCACCGACCCGATCGCGTCGATGAGTTCGGCAACCGACACGGTTCCGCCGCGCTTCTTGAGGAATCGCGCCCGGATCGTGGCCTGCGCGAAGATCTCACCGTTCACGACGATCCGCTGGTCGACGAACACCGCCTTGTCGTCGTAGCCTGATACCCGCGTCTCGATCACGAATTTCTGCCACAGCTTGAGCGACTTCCTGAACGTGATCGTCTCGGCGACAACGACCGGGTACCAGCCGCGGCCGGTGAGGATGTCCCAGATCCCGTTCCGGATGAGCAGGTCGAACCGCCCGAGATCCAGCACAGACAGGTACACACCGTTGTTCATGTGCCGATTGAGGTCGAGGTCGGTCGGCAGCACACGCATCGGGAGACGCCCGACGTCATAGTGCCCGATCGCGGGGCCGCGCTTACCGGCGCGGGGTGCACGCAGGAACAGAAGCAGGGTGCGGAAAATCATGTGCATTGGACGGATGCTACGCGGTCACCGCACCTGCGGCATCCGGCCTGTAGGGAGAGAACAAGCCGCCCCGAAATCGAGTCGGGACGGCTTGTTCACCAGCCCACAATCGTGGGCGGGGCGATTCACTCGGTGAGGTGCCGTTCGTCCGGCCCGTTGTATGCGGACAGCGGCCGGATGAGTGCATTCGACGCGGCCTGCTCCATGATGTGGGCGGTCCAGCCGACGATCCGCGACGCGACGAAGAGCGGCGTGAAGGTCGGCGTGTCGAACCCCATGAGGTTGTACGCAGGGCCGGACGGGTAGTCCAGGTTCGGTTTGATGTTCTTGCGCGAACCCATCGCCCCTTCGAGCGTTTCGTACAACTCGAGCATTTCCGGGCGATCGTAGTGCTCGACGAGCGTGTCGAGCGCGGCCTTCATGGTCGGAACCCGCGAGTCACCGTTCTTATAGACGCGGTGCCCGAAGCCCATGATCTTGCGCTTGGTGGCGAGCGCATCCTCGAGCCATGCCTCGGCTTTGTCTGCCGTTCCGATCTCGTCGAACGTGTGCATGACGGCTTCGTTGGCCCCGCCGTGGAGAGGTCCCTTGAGCGCGCCGACGCCTCCGACGACCGCGGAGTACAGGTCGCTGAGCGTCGAGGTGATGACTCGAGCGGTGAACGTCGACGCGTTGAAGGAGTGCTCGGCATACAGGATCATCGACACGGTGAACGCGTCGACGACGACGGATGCCGGAACCTCACCGAACGTCATCCAGAGGAAGTTCTCCGAATAGCCGAGGTCGTCGCGGGGTGGCACGAGGTCCTCACCGCGGCGGCGGCGCTGGTCGTACGCGACGATCGCCGGCAGCTGGGCGTAGAGCCGCGCTGCCTTGTTGAGGTTGGATTCTTCCGTCGCGACGTCGGCGTCCGGGTCGTTGGCTCCGATCGCGCTCACCGCGGTGCGGAGGACGTCCATCGGGTGCGCGGTCTTCGGCGTCAGGTCGATGACGGCGCGCACGTTGTCGTCGAGGGCTCGCTGCCCGCGTTCGACGTCCACGAAGGCGGCCAGTTCGGCATCCGTCGGGAGTTCACCGTGCCAGAGCAGGTACGCGACCTGCTCGAAGCTGCAGTTGGCGGCGAGTTCCTGAACCGGGTAGCCCCGGTACAGGAGAGAGTTGGTCTCCGGGTTGACCTTGGAGACCGCGGTGTAATCGACGACGACGCCGGCAAGCCCCTTCTTGATGTCGGACTCTGTCATTCCGTGCTCCTTTGCTGAGAAGTATCGAGCGTGCGGGGTGCTATTTGGCGACGGTGAAGTTGAACACCGAGGTGTCGAAGTGGTTGTAGCCCTCGTAGTCGACCAGGTCGTACAGGTCGGCACGGTGCTGCATTTCGTCGAGCTTAGAGGTGAGGTTACCGTGCTCGGTCAACGTGTCGAGGGCACGTCCCGCAGCTCCCATGGCGATCCGCAGCAGCGAGACGGGCCAGATGACGATGTTGATGCCGATGTCGGCGAGCTGGCTGCTCGTGAACAGTTCGCTCTTTCCGAACTCGGTCATGTTCGCGAGGATCGGCACGTCGACCGCGTTGCGCACCGCTTCGAACTCACCGAGGTCGCGCATGGCTTCAGGGAAGATCGCGTCGGCGCCAGCATCGACGAGTTTCTTGGCGCGGTCGATGGCGGCATCGAGGCCGTCGACGGCACGGATGTCGGTGCGCGCCATGATGAGGAAGTTGTCGTCCCTGCGTGCGTCCGCCGCTGAGCGGATCCGCTTGAGCGCCGTCGACTCGTCCACAACCTGCTTGCCGTCGAGGTGGCCACAGCGCTTGGGGTTGATCTGGTCCTCGATGTGCATGCCGGCGAGACCGGCATCCTCGAGTTCCTGAATGGTGCGGGCGACATTCATCGGCTCGCCGAATCCGGTGTCCGCGTCGACGAGAGCGGGGAGCTCGGTCATCCGGGCGATCTGCTTCGCGCGGCCGGCGACCTCACTGAGGGTCGTGAGCCCGATGTCGGGCAGCCCGAGATCAGCGCTGAGGACGGCGCCGGAGATGTAGACGCCGTCGAAACCCTTCTGCTCGATCAGTCGCGCGGAGAGCGGGTTGAATGCGCCGGGGAACTGGAGGAGTTCGCCGGTGGCGAGGCGGTCCCGGAAGATCCGGCGCTTGTCTTCGGGTGTGGTTTTCGAGTACAGCATGTTTAGAAGAGTCCCTTCGGGGAGTCGACGCCGGCCAGGACGCCAGAGGCCGCCTGGATGGTGAGGCCGCTGAGCTCGTCAGCGGTGAGTTCGGGCAGGCGCTGCACGAGCTCGAGGAAACGCTCGATCTCGGCGGGTTCGAGAACGTCTGCGGCAAGGGTGCGGAACTTGGTGATGTAGTCCTCGCGGGCGAACGGACGGGCACCGAGCGGGTGCGCGTCGGCGACGGCGATCTCGTCGACGATCGTGGAACCGTCGGTGAGGACGATCTCGACGCGGCCACCGAAGGCCTTCTCGTTCGGATCGAGGGAGTGGTAGCGGCGGGTCCACTCGGCGTCTTCCTGGGTGGTCACTCGCTGCCACAGCTCGACGGTGTCCTGGCGGGACGCACGTTCAGGCGCATAGGAGTCGACGTGGTGCCAGCGGCCGTCCTGCAGGGCGACGGTGAAGATGTACGGGATCGAGTGGTCGAGCGTCTCGCGGGACGCGGTCGGGTCGTACTTCTGCGGGTCGTTCGCGCCGGACCCGATGACGTAGTGGGTGTGGTGCGATGTGTGGAGCACCACCCGATCGATCGTGCCGGACTCGACCAGATGCGGGTACTGGCTGTGCAGCTTGCGCGCGAGGTCGATCCACGCCTGCGCCTGGTACTCGGCCGAGTGTTCCTTCGTGTAGCTGTCGAGGATCGCACGCTTCGGCTCGCCCGCTTCGGGGAGCGGAACCTCGTAGGAGGCATCCGGACCGTCGAGCAACCAGGCGATCACGCCGTCCTCGCCCTCGTAGATGGGTTCGGGTGAGGTCTGGCCGCGCATGGCCCGGTCGACGGCTTCGATCGCCATCTTGCCGGCGAAAGCGGGCGCGTGGGCCTTCCAGGTGGAGATCTGGCCCTTACGCGACTGACGGGTGGCGGTTGTGGTGTGGAGCGCCTGGCCGACGGCCTGGAAGATCGTCTCGACGTCGAGGCCGAGCATGGTGCCGATGCCCGCTGCCGCCGATGGGCCGAGGTGCGCGACGTGGTCGATCTTGTGCTTGTGCAGGCTGATCGCCTTGACGAGGTCGACCTGGATCTCGTAGCCGGTCGCGATGCCACGGACGAGGTCCCGACCGGTGCAGCCGGCGTGCTGCGCGACGGCGACGATCGGAGGGATGTTGTCGCCGGGGTGCGAGTACTCCGCCGCGAGGAACGTGTCGTGGTAGTCGAGCTCACGAACGGCAACACCGTTCGCCCACGCTGCCCACTCCGGGCTGACGCGACGGCCGGGATCCGACCCGAACACGGTCGCTCCGTTCCCGCCGGTGGTGACCGGGTGGGCGAGCGCCTGCGATCGCGCGGACACGACGGGGGCACGCGTGAGGGATGCCGCGGCAACGGACGCGTTGTCGATCACGCGGTTGATGATCATGTCGGTGACCTCGGCGGACACCTCCACCGGGTCGGCGGCGACCTCGGCGATCGCCCAGGCCAGCTGCCCGGTGCGCTCGAGGTTCTCTTCGCTCTTGTGGACCCTCAGGTGGTGGTTCTTCATGGTGTTCCCTTCGTGGACGTTCAGACGGTGGCGCCGGTCGGGCCGGCGGCGTCGAGGAGGTTGGCGAGACTCTTGCGCAGATGCACGGCTGTAGCCTGCGCTGCGAGCATCTCGTCTCGGTCGAGGATTGCCTGGACGATGAGCAGGTGTTCGGAGACCGACTCGGCCAGGCGGGTGGGGTTATCCTGCGCCAGACGGCGGACGCGCGCCAGGTGATTGCGCAGCCCGGCGAGGGAGGCGAGGAGGAACGGGTTCGCCACAGCGGTGTCGATGGCCGCGTCGAGGCGGGCAACGAGATCGTAGTAGGCGGCTGATCCCTGTTCGAGGCCGGCGGGAGCCGCGAGGAAGTCGTCACGGAGCCTCTCGAACGTGGCGGTCTCCCGGCGTCGCGCAGCTAGGCGGGCGGCCTGGGTTTCGAGCGCCTCGCGCAATTCGAACAGCCCGGCGAGGTTGTCGGCCGACACGTCTGTGACGACTCCGGCGCGGCCGCGCTGCGTGTCGATGAGCCCCTCGGCGGCGAGCCGGGTAATGGCTTCACGGAGAGGCGTCCGCGAGATGCCGAGGCGCTCAGACTGCTCGGTCTCACCGAGCACGGTTCCCGGGGCAAGGCGCCACTGAAGGATGTCATCCTTCAGGACGGCGTAGGCCCGATCGCTTGCTCGCACAGCCCCAGCATACGACGTTTTTCCGGTCCGGTATACAGAAGCGCGTCAAAGCGGGGCAATCCGTGCCAGTTGAGGGCGTTCCGTATACCGGCTGTCAGTGTCGAGGTGGCGAGTGCGTCAGCGCTGCACGGGCCGCGCCCTCCGGAACGGCCGCGAGCGTCGACGGCATCCAGCGCGGGCTGTTGTCCTTGTCGATCACGCGGGCGCGGATGCCTTCGGTCAGGTCGGGTTGCTCAACGAGCCACGCGGAGACCCGGTACTCGGACGTGAGGCAGTCGCGGAGGTTCCCGAGCTGCCGTGCCTCTCGCATGGACGCGAGCGCAACCGTCAACGCGAGCGGTGAGAGCTTCGTGAGTTCGTCAGCGGCGGCGCGCGCGTCGACCTCGGACTCGGCTCCGAGCTGTTCCAGGATCGTCGCCACGCTGTCCCCGGAGTAGCAGCGATCGATCCACTCACGGCGCTCGAGAAGCTCGGAGGGCGGCGGGGTCTCGTCGAACAGCAGCACGACCTCGGCGGGAGAGCCGGGGTCTGCCCGTTCGCCGAGGGCCTGGTAGAGATGCGGGAGCCGCTCCGATGGGACGTAATAGTCCGCGAAACCGCACGCGAGAGCATCCGCCCCGGTCATCGTTGCCGCGTTGAGACCGAGGTAGGTGCCGAGCTCGCCCGGCGCGCGGGCGAGAAGGTGGGTGCCGCCGACGTCAGGGCTGAAGCCGATGCGGGTCTCGGGCATCGCGACCCGGCTGCGTTCGGTGACGATGCGGATACCGGCGTGAGCTGAGACGCCGACGCCGCCTCCCATGGTGATGCCGTCCATGATCGAGACGAACGGCTTCGGATACTCGGCGATGATCGCGCACAGCTCGTACTCGTCGTGCCAGAAGTGGCGGGAGAGATCATTGCGCCCGGCGAGAGCATTCGTGTGCAGCCCGCGAATGTCTCCGCCGGCGCAGAGGCCGCGGTCGCCGGCGCCGTCGAGGACGACGAGCGACACTTCGGAGTCGTCCCGCCAGCTCACGAGCGCGTCGCGGATCCCGAGGATCATGCCGTGCGTGAGTGCGTTGAGCACAGCGGGCCGGTTGAGAGTGAGATGGCCGATGCCGTCTCCCACGCTCACCAGAAGGTCGCCCATGTGTGCTCCTCTCTCGTTCAAGCCCCCCGCGGCTCGAGCCTAGACCCCGCCGAATTCACTCGCTGCGGACACGATCACCCGGTGCGCCGCGTGAAGCGGACCGGAACGAGTGAAAACGCGGGTGAACGGATGCCGCGGGCCGGCCGCCGCCTACAGGAAGATGTCCGGAAACAGGTCGTCCTCGGCAACACCGGGTGAGTACTGCGAGAAGTCGGTCACACCGGCGGCGATCAGAACGTCTTCGACGATGAGGGACTGGCCCGTGTACCCACGTGCCGGCTGAATGAGCACTTCGTAGGCGGCATCCGCGTAGATCTCCGGCGTGCGACTCTTGGCGAGAAGCGCCTCTCCGCCGAGGATGTTGCCGACGGCAGCGGTCTTGATCGTCGTACGCGGCCACAGCGTGTTGGCGGCGATGCCGTCGCGGGCGAATTCGGCGGCGAAACCGAGTGTCGCCATCGACATCCCGTACTTCGCGAGGGTGTAGCCGGTGTGTGCGCCGAGCCACTTCGGGTCGAGGTTGATCGGTGGGCTCAGCGACAGGATGTGCGCGTTGTCGGCCTGCTTGAGGTGCGGGATCGCGGCGCGCGAGAGCATGAACGTTCCGCGCATGTTGACGTCCTGCATGAGGTCGAAGCGCTTGGGCTCGAGGTCGAGGGTGCGCGCGAGGCTGATGACGCTCGCGTTGTTGACGACGATGTCGATGCCCCCGAACGTGTCGACGGCCTGGCTGACGGCGTCGGCGATGGACGCGTCGTCGCGCACGTCTCCGACGACGGCGAGCGCCTGGCCGCCTGCCGCGCGCACGGCGTCGGCCGCGGTGTGGATGGTGCCTTCGAGGCGCGGGTCGGGGGTGTCCGTCTTGGCGAGCATCACGATGTTGGCGCCGTCGCGTGCGGCACGGAGGGCGATGGCGAGGCCGATGCCGCGGCTGCCGCCCGACATGAGGATCGTCTTTCCTGCGAGTGGTGCTGTCATGGGGTCACTTTCGTTTCGAGGTTCGGGGGCGGATGCCGCGGGCCGGATGCATTTTCACTCGGTGCGGACCAATTCACCCGGCGTAGCGCGTGTTGTGGTCCGGAGTGGGTGAATTCGCGGGCCCGGCCGGCGAGCGGATGCTAGCGGCGGGCCGAGCGGGCGACGAACGCGGCGATGCGGGCCCTGGCGTCATCGGTTCCCGCTGCCGCGGCGATCGTGCGGGCTTCGTCGTCATACGAGGCCCGGAGCTCGCGGTGCACGCCGGATCGGAGCAGTCGCTTCGCCTGCCCGAATGCCGCGGTCGCGCCGGTGAGCCAGCGATCGGCGACCGCGCGAGCGCGGGCATCCGTCTCGCCCGGAGGGGTGACCTCGGTGATGAGGCCCCAGTCGAGGGCTTCGGCGGCGGTGAGCGAGGTGTCGCTGAGGGTGAGTTGCAGCGCGCGGCGCAGGCCGACGGCTTCGGGGAGGAGCGTCGAGACACCGCAGTCCGGGGTGAGGCCGATGTCGGCGTACTTCGACACGAAGCGAGCGTTCTCGGACGCGACGATGTAGTCGGCGACGAGCATGAAGCCGAGGCCTCCCCCGGCGACGGCGCCCTGAACGGCGGCCACGATCGGCTTCGGTGTCGCGGTGAGGATCTGGTGCCCCTCGTGGATGATGTCGGCGAGCTCGCCGATGGTGGCGGATGTCTCGCCGTCCATCGCGCTCATCTCAGCGACGTCCCCGCCCGCGCAGAACGCTGGACCGGCGGCGTCGACGAGCACGGCTCGGATGTCGTCGCGGTCGGAAACCTGACGAGCGATGTCGAGCCAGGCGTGGGCGGCGTCGTCATTGATCGCGTTGAGCCTGGCAGGACGGTTGAGGGTGATGTGGGCGAGGCCGTCGTTCACGGCGAAGAGGATGCTGTCGGTCATGTGGTTCCTTTGATAGAGCTACTTCGGTGCCATCCGGATGGCACCGTCCAGGCGGATGGTCTCACCGTTGAGGTACGAGTTCTCGGCGATGTGCTGCACGAGGGCCGCGTACTCGTCAGGGCGGCCGAGGCGTGACGGGAACGGCACCTGCTCGCCGAGCGAGTCCTGCGCCGCCTGCGGGAGGCCCTTGAGCATCGGGGTCTCCATGATCCCCGGCGCGATCGTGGCGACGCGGATGCCGTATCTCGCCAGTTCCCGCGCGAGCGGAAGTGTCATGGCAGCGACACCGCCCTTCGACGCTGCGTATGCGGGCTGGCCGATCTGCCCGTCGAATGCGGCGACGCTGGCGGTGTTGACGATCACGCCCCGTTCGCCGTCGGCGTCCGGCTCGGATTCCGCCATCGCGGCGGCGGCGAGCCGCACGACGTTGAAGGTTCCGATCAGATTCACCTGGAGCACGCGGCTGAATGTCTCGAGGGGCAGAATGCCGTCACGACCGAGGACCTTGCCCGGTGTGGCAACGCCGGCACAGTTGACGACGATCCGGAGGGGTGCCAGCTCGAGGGCCGCGTCGACGGCTGCCTGAACTTCGTCTTCGTTCGACACGTCGGCGGGAACGAAACGTGCGTTCTCACCCAGCCGCGCCGCGGCATCCGCACCGGGAGACGACGGCAGGTCGACGATCACGACCGACATCCCGGCTGCGCTGAGCCGGGTGGCTGTGGCGTTGCCGAGTCCCGAGGCGCCACCGGTGATGAGGGCGGATGCTCCGTCAAGCTTCATTGCTGGGTCCTCTCGTTCCTGAGTGGGTGTGCTGCGAGCCTAGGGGTGCCGGCCGGCGCGCTCCACCCGCGTTGTCGCCGACGACGATCTGCAGGCGTTGCCTCGCCGGGGCGTTGTGTCGTCTCTACAACGTCGCCGTGCACGTTCAACAGGCAGTCGCGCCGGAAACCGGCCGTTTGCACCTGTTGAGAGTGCTCGCGGCCAAATCACGCCTGTTGAGCGAACCTCGCTGCGTCAGATCCGCTCGATCAGGGTCGCGTTGGCCATGCCGCCGCCCTCGCACATGGTCTGTAGGCCGTAACGCCCGCCGCCGGTGTTGAGTGCGTTGACGAGGGTCGCGAGAATGCGGGTTCCGGATGCTCCGAGCGGGTGCCCGAGAGCAATCGCGCCGCCCCACGGGTTGAGTTTCGACGCATCGACGTCGAACTCGCGCTGCCAGGCGAGCGGCACGGACGCGAACGCTTCGTTGACCTCGAACACGTCGATGTCGTCGATCGAAACCCCGGTGCGCTCGAGCAGTCGCTGCGTCGCTGGGATGACGCCGGTGAGCATCTCGATCGGGTCGCTGCCGACCTGGGCGAAGCCGACGAAGCGTGCGAGCGGCGTGAGGCCGAGTTCCTCCGCCTTCTCCTCGCTCATGATGAGGGCAGCGGATGCCCCGTCGGTGAGCGGGGACGCGTTGCCCGCGGTGATGTTCCAGCCGATGTCGGGGAAACGCTCGGCATACTCGTCGGTGCGGAATGCGGGCGACAACCCGGCGAGTCCGTCGGCAGTGGTTCCCCGGCGCACCGTTTCGTCGACACCGAACCGGGTGCTGCTGCCATCCGCGCCAGGCACGTTGACCGGGACGACCTCGGGAACAAACAAGCCGCGATCGATGGCGGATGCCGCGCGGCGGTGCGACTGGGCGGCGTACGCGTCGAGGTCACTCCTGCTGAGCTTCCAGCGAGCGGCGATGAGCTCGGCCGAGATGCCCTGGTGAACGAGACCGTCGGGGTATCGTTCCCGAACGCCCTGGCCGTAGGCATCCTCCCCCAGCGTGGCGTAGCCGATCGGCTGCCGGCTCATCTGCTCGACTCCGCACGCGATCACGATGTCGCTCGTGCCCGCCATGATCGCCTGTGCCGCGAACTGCGCCGCCTGCTGGCTGGAGCCGCACTGCCGGTCCACCGTCGTGCCGGGAACGCTTTCCGGGAGGCCGGCGGCGAGAACCGCGTTGCGGGCGATGTTCACCGACTGCCGTCCAGCCTGTGTGACGCAGCCGGCGATGACATCGTCGATGCGGGCCGGGTCGATCCCGGTGCGCTCGACGAGTTGCTGGAGGACCTGGGCCAGAAGGTCGACCGGGTGGATCTCGCTCAGGCCCCCGCCGGGCTTGCCCCGCCCGGATGGCGTTCGAATGGCGTCGATGATGACAGCGCGTGACATGGTGCTCCGATCGGTCGGTTGTCTTCGAGCGTACGACTTTTGCCGTGAACCCGGCCAGCGGCATCCCCCTTCCGTCTCGCGTTCCGTCGTGGCAGCGTGGGGAACGCTCAGCACAGTGAAGGGAGAGCTTCATGGGCAGGATTCTCGTTCAGCAACTCGTCACGCTCGATGGGTTCGCGGCTGACTCCGCCGGAAACCTCGACTTCTTCGAGTCGGTGACGGACTGGAACGAAGCGGATGCCGACCAGTTGCGGTCGCTCGACTCGATCTCGGTGATGGCGCTCGGGAGTACGACGTACCGGATGTTCGCGAGCTACTGGCCGACCGGGCAGTCACGCGACGAGCTCATCGCTGACAAGCTCAACAGCCTCGACAAGGTCGTGTTCTCGCGCTCGCTCGATAAAGCTCCGTGGGGAAACCACCCACCGGCGACGATCGTCGCGGGGGATGCCACGGCCACCCTTCGCGCGATCGCCGACGACGCCACGGGCGACGTCATCGTCTGGGGCAGCCCGTCACTCGCCGACCAGTTGTTCCGGGAGGGTGGCGTCGACGAGGTATGGCTTCAGATCTGCCCCGTCCTCCTCGGCGAAGGCACGCGGCTGTTCCCCGACGGCTTCGCGTCGCAGCTCGCGCTTCTCGAGAGCACCGCATACGACTCGGGGCTTCTGCGCGCGAGCTATGCGCTGGTGTGATCCCCCGGCAGGCCGCGGAGGTCCGCGACCGCAGCGCTCGAGAGGAAAGAGACATCCGTTCCGATGAGCAGCATGTGCATGCCGCGATCGCGATAGGCCGCCGCTGACTCGGCGTCTGCGCAGTGGATGCCGACCTGTCGCCCGGCCGCGAGTGCGGTGTCGAGGATGCGGGAGACGGCATCCGTGTGTTCGGTGCTGCCGATCGGTGAGCCGAGGCTCGACGCGAGGTCGGCGGGCCCGATGAGGATGACGTCGATGCCGTCGACAGCGACGATGTCGTCGACGGCGTCGAGACCGGCCCGCGTCTCGACCATCGCCACGACGAGAAGGTCATCGTTGGCGCGTTCGCGGTAGGTGGGGATGTCGAGCCCGTAGCTCGTGCCTCTGGCAGGGCCGATTCCCCTGGCGCCCACGGGTGGGAACCGGGTGGCACGAACGATCGCTTCGGCGTCGGCGGCGCTCTCGACCCGCGGCACGATGACGCCGGCTGCCCCGGTGTCGAGCGCGCGGCTGAGGTCGTTGCCGAGCCCTGGGACACGAATCACGACGGATGCTCCGCGCACGTCTCCTGCGCGCACCAGCTGCTCCAGGATCGGCAGGTCGAAAGCGGCGTGTTCGGCATCGGGGACGATGATGTCTGCGCCCGAGAGCGCGAGGACCTCGGTGACGGTGGGGCTGCCGATGATCTGGAATGTCCCGACGAGTGCCCGCCCGGTGATTTCCGAGCGCAGAGAACGCTCACCCTCGGTGTTCTCGCGTGACTGCAGGGAACCGTACGACATCGCTTGCGACCTTTCTCTCGGCAGTCACGAGTGATCCCCCCTGACCACCGACCATCCTAGGCCGGGCGAGCATCCAGACGGCTGGACTAAAATGGGCATCGTGGCCATCTCGAAGATCCTTCTCTATTACGTCTTCACGCCACTTGCCGACCCCGACGCGATTCGGTTGTGGCAGCGTGACCTCGCCGAATCCCTCAATCTGCGAGGACGCATCCTGCTCTCGAAGGACGGCCTCAACGGCACGCTCGGTGGCGAACTGAACGCCGTGAAGAAGTACCTGCGCAAGACGCGCGAGTACCCGGCGTTCAAGAACCTGGACGTGAAGTGGTCGGAGGGCACCGGGCTCGACGAGAACGGCGCGAGCCTCGACTTTCCCCGGCTCGTCGTGAAGGTGCGCGACGAAATCGTCTCGTTCGGTGCACCGGGTGAGCTTCAGGTCGATGACGCTGGCGTCGTCGGCGGGGGCACGAAGCTGCAGCCGGACGAGCTGCACGAACTCGTCGCCGAGCGCGGAGACGACGTGGTGTTCTTCGACGGACGCAATGCCTTCGAAGCCGAGATCGGGCGATTCAAGGACGCGGTCGTGCCCGAAGTGTCGAACACGCGCGAGTTCGTCGCCGAGCTGGAGAGCGGAAAGTACGACCACCTCAAGGACAAGCCGGTCGTCACGTACTGCACCGGCGGCATCCGTTGTGAGGTGCTCTCGGGGCTGATGAAGAGCCGAGGTTTCGGTGAGGTCTACCAGCTCGACGGCGGGGTGGTGCGTTACGGCGAAACCTTCGGCGACGACGGGCTCTGGGAGGGCTCGCTCTACGTCTTCGACAACCGCATGTCCATGGATTTCTCGGACCACGCCGCCGTGATCGGCTCATGCTCGGTCTGTGGCGAACCGTCCAAGCACATGCAGAACTGCGCGGATGCCTCCTGCCGCACCCAGTTGGTTCTGTGCGAAACGCACGCGGCCGCGGCGCCCCTCTGTGGGACACACGCGGCCGTAGCGAAGTAGCGGGTCTGCCTAGCCGTCGGTACGACCGTCGATCTGGTCGTTGAGGATCTCGTCTGCGGCCTCGGGATCGGCGTCTTCGTTGTTGTAGTGCTCCTTGAGCACCTCGTTGTCGCCGTCGTAGTCCGAACCGCGAAGCTCTGGCGACGACACGATGTCTTCGCTGAAGCCCTGCTCGACGAACTGGGCGTCGACGACCTCGGGTGTGGCGGCAAGGCCGTCGGGGAGTGCGTTCTTGGGTGAGCCGTTCTCGATGTCACTCATGGTGTTCCTCTCGTTGCGGTCCTTCGACGGTAATTCCGTCGCAGAGCCGTCGGCAAGGCCCTTGCGCCGCGCTCGCCACGCCTGCAACGAGCAATGAGAGCGCACGCAAAACAGGAGATCGTACGTTTAGCAGGAGAAAATCTCCGAAAGCATCCTGTAAACCGTGCAGTCTCCTGTAAACCCTTCGATGGCTCGCTCGCTTGCGCTCAGGCGGGCGACGGCGTCGAGTGCCCAGGGTGTGGTCGGGCGCCCATGGGCGGGGGTGCTCGATGCCGCCGCCCGCCGTCTCCGTGACCTGCCGCCCCGCCGTCCTTAACCCCCCGATACAGTTGCAGCATGAAACGCATCGACTACTACGGCCGCTCCTTCACCGTCTCGGATACCTACGCCGATGCCCTCGTTGGTCACATCAACCACCTGATCATTTCGGGTCTCCCCCAGGGTCAGTTCTTCGCGATGCGGTGCTACACGACGGATCCGGCCCAGGTCGTTGAGGTCACCGCCCAGTTCGTCGCCGGTGTTCCACTGCTGGTCTACCCCGCGGATGCCGCGTTCGACGGCGCCGATGAGATCGTCGACGACCCGGACACGATCGCGCACCTCACGGCGTACAAGACCCTCTGATCGACGAAAGCCCCCGTTACCGCTCCCGCCGAACCCGGACCACGGTGTCCTGAATCGCCAGGGTCCTGCCGTCCTTCCACGGAACCGTGCGGTCGTAGAGTCCGTTTGTCTCGATGACCCAGCCGTCGGGGAGAGCGAGCGATGCGAGCACCTCCTCGGTCGACGGCAGAGGCTGGCCGTGTTGGTCGTGCTCAGCCAGCTCGGAGTCGGGCGGGAACGCCGCGTGCCCGACGATGAGCAGGCGTCCACCGGGTGCGACGGCGGAGGCAGCGCGCCGCAGAATCGCCTCACGTTCGAGCTCGACCGGGGAGTGGAAGAACGCCGCCGTCACGAGGTCGTATTCCGCAGACGGATGCCACGTGTCCAGGTCCGTCTGCACCCACTCGATCCGGTCAGCGAGTCCCTGCTCGGCTGCCTTCGCCGCGGCCACGGCCAGCGCGTTCGCAGAGATGTCGAGCGCCGTGACCTTCCACCCCTGGGAGGCGAGCCAGAGAGCATCCGCCCCCTCTCCGCATCCGAGTTCGAGGGCGGCGCCGGGTGTCAGACCGAGCACTTCGTGTTCGACGGTTGCGTTGACGCGACCACTCCAGATCTGCCCGCTCTCATTCCGGTGGGTGACATAGCGCGCCTCCCAGAACTCAGCCGGGCTGTCGGGACCGACTGCGTCGACATGAGAGTTGTGGGCGGTCGCGCCGTGAGCGTGAGGAGCTGCGCTGGAGTGGTCGTGGTGGGAGGTCATGTGTCCAGCCTGCACGGATGCTACGTTAAGAGCAACTATCGATGCCGAATCGGCAAGAATGGAACACCGTGCAGAACGACTCGCTCACCCTCATCGGCCCGCGACTCAAGAGCTGGCGCGAGAAGCGCAGCATGACCCTCGCCGAGCTCAGTGAGACCACGGGAATCTCGACGAGCACCCTCTCTCGCCTCGAGGCAGGCAAACGTGCGCCGAACCTTGAACTCGTGGTGCCGATCGCCCGCGCCCTCCGGCTCGAACTCGACGACATCGTGCCGCGCACGGCACTCGACCCGCGGGTGTCGCGCACGACGAAACGCATAGGCGAGATCCAGTACGAGACGCTGTCACCCGAGTCCAGTCCGGTGCAAACGTACAAAGTGACGTTTCCTGCGAACCCCGCTGGGGTCGTCGCGGTTCCCGACCCCAGGGTCCACGACGGCCAGGAATGGCTGTATGTCCTTTCCGGTCGCCTGCGGCTCGTGCTCGGCGAGCAGGACGTGACGCTCGGTGCGGGCGAAGCCGCAGAGTTCGACACACGCATCCCGCATTGGCTGGCGGCCACGGGAGCGGGTCCCGCCGAGGTGCTGTCGATCTTCAGCAAGGAGGGCAAGCGGATCCACCTCCGTGCCCGCCCGGCCACGCGGCCCTAGGCTGGACGCATGACAACGACGTTCTCGGGCTGGCTGGTATCGAAAGAGGCGGATGCCTCCGGAAAAGAAACGCAGACGGCATCCGTTCGCGAACTCTCCGACGACGACCTCATGCCGGGCGACACCGTCGTCTCGGTGGAGTACTCGAGCATCAACTACAAGGACGGACTCGCGCTGTGCGGCCGGCCGGGAGTGGTCCGCAACTGGCCGCTCATCCCCGGTATCGACCTGGTTGGCACGGTCGAGTCGTCGGACTCAGACGTGTGGTCGGCCGGGGATGTCGTCCTGCTCAACGGTGCAGGCATCGGCGAGGGCCACCATGGCGGGCTTGCACAACGAGCGCGCGTCGATGGCGACTTCCTCGTCCGGGTTCCCGATGCGCTCGGTGCACGCAGGGCCGCCGCGATCGGTACGGCAGGCTTCACGGCGATGCTGTCCGTCCTCGCCGTCGAAAAGCACGGCGTCTCGCCGGGCGACGGCTCGGTGCTCGTGACGGGCGCCGCCGGCGGTGTCGGTTCGGTTGCCGTCGCGCTGCTCTCCCGGCTCGGGTTCGAGGTCGTTGCTTCGACCGGCAGAGTCGACAGTGAGGGCGAGTATCTGCGCGCGCTCGGCGCTTCGGACGTGATCGATCGCTCCACCCTGTCCGAACCGGGGAAGCCGATGCAGTCACAGCGATACGCCGCTGTCGTCGACGCCGTTGGAAGTCACACTCTCGTCAATGCGATCGCCCAGCTCGCCTACGGCGGCGTCGCCACCGCGTGCGGGCTGGCGCAGGGGCCTGACCTTCCGGCAACCGTTCTTCCATTCATCCTCCGCGGTGTCAGCCTCGCCGGGATCAACTCCGTCGACGCACCCCTGGCCTCACGGCAGGAGGCGTGGGACCGGCTCGCTCGTGATCTCGACGTAGGACTGCTCGACTCAATGACCGAAGAGATCCCGCTTGCCGCTGCTCAGGAGCGGGCGGAAAGCATCCTCGACGGCGGAGTCCGCGGCAGGACCGTCGTCGACGTCAACGCCTGACGCACACCCGGGTCGGTGAACGCGGATCAGACGGCGTCCGGCTGATCCGGCGCGGGTTTTGCGGATTCGGCCGCCTTCGGCGAACCCGTCGACGGTGTGGCTTTCGGAGCACGGGGCTTTTTGGCTGCCGGAGCTTTCGGCTCCTTCGCCGCTTTCGCGGGTGTGGCCGCCGGGGGTCGAACCGACTTCGCGGGAGCCTTCGGCTTCGGCTCGGCCGACGTCACGCCCGCCTCATCCGCGAGCTTCGCCGCTGCTGCTTTGGCTGCAGCGGACTTCGTCGGCGTCTTACGTGGTGCGCGGGCCTTGGCCGCTGCCACGGCGGTATCCGGAGTGACGACGGCGAGGCCCTCCGTGGGAGAAGGCGTTCCAGCGGCGGCCGGCGCGTCGGCGTCCGTCTTCGGTACCCTCTTGGGTTTCGGCATCACCTGCGGCGTTGTCTTGCGCACACGCGGCGACTTCTTGGTTGGTTTGACGTCGAGCTGGAGCTTCGACACGAGCTCCATGCCGTGCTTCGTCGTGATGATGAGACGCGAAAACTCCTCGTCGGCGACATCGATGACGACGGACGGCTTCGTGCCTTTGAGCACGAGGAAGTCTTTGCCGCCGTGGAACTTCCACTGGCCGACGGCGAGCGTCAGGGGGATGGCGGTGCCGGGGGCACGGATGCCGCGGACCCAGATCCACGGATCGTCGGTCAGCGTGGCCGACCGAATCGACGAACGCGGCACGACGATGTTCTCCCGCCGCAGCGAGAGAGTCTTTTCAGCGGTCGACAAAATCACTTCGAGACGGTCGGGGTGCAGCAGGAGTCGAGCCATCCCCCTAGTCTGCCGGGGTCCGGCGAGAAACCCGGTGGTGACACCTCACAAAGACATAACGTCCCGGTTGGAGATCGGTTTGCGGGTCACCCCGGCGGCCGCTCAGGCGGGCTTCGTCGCCTCCGCTGCGGCGCGAGCTGCGGCGGGAAGAGCGTCGACAATCCGCGCGATGACGTTCTCGTCGTGCGCGGCCGAGACGAACCACGCCTCGAAGACGCTCGGCGGCAAAGACACCCCGCCATCGAGCATGGCGTGGAAGAACGGGGCGTATCGCCACGCCTCCTGCGCCTGGGCTTCGGCGTAGTTACGCGGTCGGTCCTCGGCAAAGACGAAGCTGAACAGGTTGCCCGCGCGTTGCACGACGTGGGCGACGCCCTCGCGGCTCAATGCCTCCGACACGGCGGAGGACAGCACGGCGGATGCCTCGTCGAGGCGCGCGTAGACGGCAGCGGTGGCGCGTTCGAGGGTGGCGATCCCGGCAGCGACGGCGACGGGGTTACCACTCAGCGTTCCGGCCTGGTAGACCGGGCCCGACGGGGCGAGGAAGTCCATGACGTCAGCCCGTCCGCCCAATGCCGCCAGCGGCATACCTCCACCGATGACCTTGCCGAACGTGAACAGGTCGGGGGTGTAGACCGGGCCGTCCGCGAGCGACAGGCCCCAGAAACCGGAAGGACTGACCCGGAATCCGGTGAGCACCTCGTCGAGGATGACGAGCGCGCCGTTCTCGTGGGCAAGTTCGGTGAGAGCGGCGTTGAAGCCGCGGTTGGGCGCGAGAACTCCCATGTTCGCGGCGGCGGCCTCGGTGATGACCGCGGCGATCTGGTCACCGCGCTCGGCGAAGACGGCGCGCAGGGCGTCGAGGTCGTTGTATGGCAAGACGAGGGTCTGCGCGGCGATGGCCGCCGGCACACCGGCGGATGCCGGCATGGCGAGCGTGGCGAGGCCCGAGCCCGCTTCGGCGAGGAGTCCGTCGGAGTGGCCGTGGTAGTGCCCAGCGAACTTGACGAGCAGGTCACGGCCCGTGAAACCCCGAGCGAGACGGATCGCCGTCATGGTGGCTTCCGTGCCCGTGGAGACGAGCCGCAGCTTCTCGATCGGCGCGACGCCGACAGCGGAGACGCGTTCCTTGACCAGTTCGGCCAGTTCCGTTTCGGCAGGCGTCGATGCACCGAAGGACAGTCCGCGGGTGGCGGCGTCCTGAACGGCCCGCACGACGTCCGGGTGGGCGTGGCCGAGGATGGCGGGGCCCCAGGAACCGACGAGGTCCAGGTATTCGGTGCCATCGGCATCCGTCACTGTCGCTCCCGAGGCCTTCACGAGGAAGCGGGGAGTACCGCCGACGGAACCGAAGGCGCGAACCGGCGAGTTCACTCCGCCGGGGATGGAGAGCTTGGCACGGTCGAAGAGGTCGTCGTTGTTCACTTGAGCCATCCTGCCAGTTCGGTCGCCCAGTAGGTCAGGACGGTGTCGGCGCCTGCCCTCCGGATGCTGATCACCGACTCCTCGATCGCACGGCGCCGATCGATCCAGCCGTTCGCCGCAGCAGCCTCGATCATCGCGTACTCACCGGAGACCTGGTATGCCCAGACTGGAATGTCGCTCATCGCGGCGACGTCGGCGAGAACGTCGAGATAGCTGCCCGCCGGCTTGACCATGACGATGTCCGCACCTTCGGACATGTCGAGGGTGGACTCGCGCATTCCCTCGCGCCGGTTGCCCGGGTCGAGCTGGTAGCTGCGTCGATCGCCAGACAGTTGGGAGTCGACGGCCTCGCGGAACGGTCCGTAGAACGCCGACGCGTACTTGGCCGAATAGGCGAGGATCGCGGTGTCGACGAATCCTTCCTCGTCGAGAGCGGAGCGCACGGCGTCGACCTGGCCGTCCATCATGCCGCTGAGCCCCAATATGCTCGATCCCGCATCTGCCTGGACCAGCGCCATGTCGACGTACCGCTCCAGGGTGGCGTCGTTGTCGACCCGCCCTCGATCGTCGAGCACCCCGCAGTGACCGTGATCGGTGAACTCGTCGAGGCAGAGGTCGGTCTGCACGACGAGCGCGTCGCCGACCTCCGCGGCGACCGCAGCCGTCGCGACGTTCAGGATGCCGCGGGGATCGGTCGCCTGCGAGCCGGTCGCGTCGCGGACGGCTGGAACCCCGAAGAGCATCACTCCGCCGACACCGGCCTCGGCAGCATCTGCTGCCGCGCGCTTGAGCGAGTCGAGCGTGTGTTGAGACACACCGGGCATCGAACCGATCGGCACCGCCTCGTCGACACCTTCGCGCACGAAGAGCGGAAGGACGAGTTCGGCCGGGTGCAACCGCGTCTCAGAGACGAGGCGGCGCATGGCGGGAGTCTGACGGAGACGGCGGGGACGAATCACGGGTACGTTCACCCGTTCAGCCTACGCTCCGGCGCCTGAACCCCTCCCGAATGCGGTCCCGCTCAGTTGTCGACCGTATCCGGCACCCACGGGGCCCTGCCGGCTTCGACGAGCGCCACCATGCTGTCGAGCAGCGCGGACACGGTCTGGTGCCGGGAGACGACGTGGACGGCGAGGCCGAAGCCCGCGGCATCCTTCGCGGTTCGGGGCCCGATCGCGGCGACGAGAGTCGACGGCGGAAGTTCTCCGAACTGTTCGACGACCTGCTGCGCGACACTGCCGCTCGTGACGAGGATGCCGTTGATCCGCCCCGACCGGACGTCGGTGATGATCTTCTCTGCGACCGGCTCACCGATCGTCCTGTATGCGACGACGGATTCGACGTCGTGCCCGGCGGCGATCAGGCCCTGGGTGAGGAGGGGCTTGGCGATCTCGGAACGGAGGGTGAGGAAGCGCCTGGGCTTCGGCTCCAACTGGGTGAGCTCGGAGAGCATCCCTTTCGCCGAATTGTCCTTCGCTGGCACGAGGTCGACCCGGTAGCCGACGGCCTGGAGGGCCGCCGCGGTGGTTTCACCGACAGCGGCGACGCGCGTGCGCTCCGGGATGCGAACCCCCTGCGAGTACATGACGTCGACCGTCGTCGCGCTGGTGACCGTGAGCCAGTCGAAGACGCCGTCCGCGAGTGCGGCGAGTGCCGTGGTCAGGCGCGCAGGGTCGTCTGTCGGTGCGAAGTTGATCATCGGTGCGACAACCGGGGTCGCACCCCTGGCGCGAAGGTCCGCAGCGACGCTGTCACCCCAGGGTCCACCGCGGGGCACGAGAATGCGCCAGCCTTTCAGCGGTTTCGACGGTGCGGGTGTGGACATTGTGACTGCCTTCAGTTCTGCCTGATGGGCGCGAGCGTTGCTGCGCCCTGGGCGAGGAGCTCGTCGGCGAGGGTGCTGCCGACGGTCTCTGCCGTTGCTGTGTTCTCGTGTCGGGTGGCGGCCGCGAAATCGGCCGTTCGGGTGAGCCTGAGCGTACCGGATCCATCAGGAGCATAAACCGCACCGGTGAGACGAACGTGTTCCGGGGTGACGACGGCAGTCGCTCCGATGGGCGCCGCGCAGCCGGCCTCAAGCCGCGAGAGGATGGCTCGCTCGGCGGTCACGGCGGTGCGGGTGTCGGGATGTTCGATCTCGTCGAGCGCCCGGAGAATGTCGCCGAAGCGGGCGGGGTCGTCGAAGATGGCGGTTCGAACCTCGATAGCGAGCGCGCCCTGAGCCGGAGCGGTCGGCCAGTCGTCGAGCTCGAAGTAGTCGGTGACGGCGTCGAGCCGGCCGAGGCGACCGAGCCCCGCCGCAGCGAGAACGACGGCATCGAGTTCGCCGGAGGTGACGAATCCGAGTCGGGTCTCGACATTGCCGCGGATGTCCAGGACGGTGAGGTCCGGGCGGACGGCGGCGAGCTGGGCGGCGCGACGGGGCGACCCCGTGCCCACTCGGGCACCATCGGGAAGCGTCGAGAGGGTGAGGCCATCGCGCGCGCACAGGACGTCGCGGGCGTCGGCGCGCTCGGGGACAGCGCCGACCCGCAGACCGGCATAGGCGGCGGTCGGCAGGTCCTTCATCGAGTGCACGACGAGGTCGCACTCGCCCCGAAGGAGGAATTCACGAAGCGCAGATGCAAACACGCCTGTTCCGCCGAGGCTCGACAACGACTCTCGCGATATATCACCGTGCGTCGTGACGGGAACGAGTTCCGTCTCGACCCCGGTGGCTGCCGTGATGGCGCGCGCGATGTCGCCGGTCTGGGCCATGGCGAGAGCACTTCCCCGGGTACCGATCGAGAGGGTCATGGTTGCAGCCCGGACAGCGCGGGTTTGAATCCCAGCCGGACGTTCTCACAGCAGCCGGGGCGGCACACGTCGTACCAGGGCCCGAGGTCGGTCATCGCCGGACGTTCCTCGACCGGCACACCGTCGCGCCGCTCGAGCACGAGGTCGATGAGTCCGGTGACGTAGGCAGAGTGCGTTCCCGGCGTCGGCACACGAACCGAGTAGAGCTTGTTCTCCTCCGCCGATTCCGTCGCCTCGTTGTCGAGGTCCCAGAGCACTTCCATGTGGTCGCTCACGAATCCCAGAGGAACGATGACCACGGCACGGATGCCACGGGCAGGCAATTCCGCAATGGCGTCGTTGATGTCGGGCTCGAGCCACGGCATGCTCGGAGGGCCTGAGCGCGACTGGTAGACGAGCTGCCAGGCGAGTTCGCCCTCGAGGGCGAGTTCGCGCTTCACCGATTCGATGACGACCTCGGCGACGGCATGGTGCTGGGCGGCGTACGCGCCACCCTCGCCGAAGCCACGCTCAGCGGGGCCGGACTTGGCGGCATCCGTCGACGGAATGGAGTGCGTCGAGAACAGGATCTCGACCTCGGAGAAGAGATCGATTCCGGGGTTGTCGGCGAGGACCTTCGTGAGGCCGTCGCGCACACCGTCGATGAACGGTGTCACGAAGCCCGGGTGGTCGAAGAACTGACGCACCTTGTCGATCGAGATGTGCCCGAACAGGCTCGTCTCGTCGAGGGCGATCGCGAAGTCCTCACGGTACTGGCGGCAGCTCGAGTACGACGAGTACGCGCTCGTCGCGATGGCGATGAGCTTGGTGTAACCACGCTCATTGGCCTCCACGAGCGCGTCGCGCAGGTACGGGTCCCAGTTGCGGTTGCCCCACAGGACGGGAAGGTCGATGCCACGCGCGGCGAGTTCGGCCTCCATTGCAGCCTTGAGCTGACGGTTCTGGTCGTTGATCGGGCTCACCCCGCCGAAGTGGCGGTAGTGGTGGGCGACCTCTTCGAGGCGCTCCTCAGGGATGCCTCGCCCACGCGTGACGTTTCGCAGGAAGGGAATGACATCGTCCTGCCCCTCGGGTCCGCCGAAGCCGGCGAGAAGGATCGCGTCGTACGCGACCGGTTCTGTGATGTGCGGTTCGCCGGATGCCGCTGCATCCGTCGCGCCGAGAACTGCGTCACTCACTGCAGGACCTCCGGGATGTCGGTTGTTGGAATACGTCGACCCGTATAGAACGGGACTTCTTCGCGGACGTGCCTGCGGGCATCCGTCGCCCGGAGATCGCGCATGAGGTCGACGAGCTCGAGGAGGTCGTCGGATTCGATCGGCAGGATCCACTCGTAGTCGCCGAGCGCGAACGCCGAGACGGTGTTGGCGATCGCACCGCGGAACGCGGCACCCTTGCGGCCGTGGTCGGCGAGCATCTTGCTGCGCTCGTCGTCGGGGAGCAGGTACCACTCGTAGCTGCGCACGAACGGGTAGACGGTGAGCCACCCCCGGGGTTCGACGCCACGGAGGAAGCCGGGAACGTGGCGTTTGTTGAACTCCGCCTCACGGTGGACCCCCATCGCGTTCCAGGTGGGGAGCATCGGCCGGAGGATGCTCGTGCGGCGCAGAACCCGGAGGGCGCGCTGCAGGCTGTCGGCGGTGTCGCCGTGGAGCCAGATCATCAGGTCGGCGTCGGACCGCAGGCCGGAGACGTCGTAGAAGCCCCTGACGGTGACACCGTCGGCGGTGATGCGGGAGACGGCGCCGTCGAGTTCGAAGACGGCGTGGTCGCTCAGTGGTGCCCGGTGTTCGGGGTCTCGGCGCAGGACTGCCCAGAGGGCGAATCCAATCGGGTTCTCTTCAGGTTCGGGATCATGCAGGGTCGATGGTGCCTCGGCAGAGGCCGGGTGAGTCATACCTAACATCATCACCCTTTCTTGTGCGCGACCCAAATTGCTTTCCCCTGGATGCGAAGCATTCACAGGAACCCGCAGGAACCTCGTCCACACCGAAGAGCGTCGTACTCGAGGAATCGGAGCACGACGGGTCGACTCCGGGCGCTATCGCGAGAAGACGAACGGATGCCGCGGGGCGGTGCAGCGCGAAACTAGCGGACGACGATCGCCCGGGTGATTGCCCAGACCGCGGTGCCGGCGACGACCGCGACGGCCGCTACTCCGCTGAAGAATGCCGCGGGGTTCTGACGCTGCAGGCGCGCGGCCTCGACCTTGCCCTGCGAGACGGCGCGGGACACCTTGCGCGGGACGTTGAGCTTGTCCTCGATGGCGTTGAGGGTGGAGACGAGCTCCAACCGTGCGTGCTCGGTTGACGAATTAGTACCGGTCATACTCGCCCTCCCCCTTCACAGCGCGGAGATCCTTCTTGACGCTCTCGATCGGGTTCGGGTCAGCACCCATCTTCTTGAAGAAGCTGAGGCCGATGAGCGCCAGGACGACGGCGATCAGCAGGAATGCGACGAAGACAATGAGCGCAGCCAGCCATGCGGGCAGGATCAGCGCGAGCGCCAGGATCCCGACGGCGACGAGCGTGCCGATTGCAAAGAACAGGAAGATCAGGGCGAGCACCACGAAGATGGCGCCCTTGCCCGCGTAGCTCCCGAGGTGAGCAGCCTTGGTCTTGAGCTGGTCGATCTCGGCCTTGATCAGGTTGGTCACCAGGCCGGGGAGGTTCCCGATCAGGGTGGCCAGCGATTCCCGGTTCTTGTCGTTCACGGTGCGATCCGTCATGAAAGAACTCCCGACGTCTTAGAGGGTGGCGCTGGAGGACGAACCGGGAGCTGAGCTCTCCGGCTTGACCTTCTCGACGACGTCGTCGACGGCATCCTTGGTCTTGGCGATCGTCGCGTCGAGCTTCTGCCCGGGTGTTCCGTTGCCTCCGATGCCGGATGACACCTTCTTCACGCCTGCGAAGAGCGCCTTGGGCAGCTCGCTCGCGCGGGTCTTGGCGAAGTCTTCGACGAGCTCGACCTTCTGCTGAACGGCGTCGGTCTCCCAGACCTTGAGCCAGTTCTTCTTGATCTGCTCGTAGCGCGCACGTCCCGCACGCGATCCGAGTACGTATCCGGTGGCCAGACCGGCTACAAAAATCAGCTTGTCCCTCATGTTTACTCCGTTTCGTCGCGCTTCCAGCTTGTCTAGCGTAGACCCTACGAGGCCGTGTTGTCCGGGCTGGCTTTGTCTCCACCGGGTCTGGTATGTCCGCCGTCCGTTGTTCCCGACGGCCGGTACGAAGCCGCCACGAGATGCCGCACACGACGGGATGCCGCGAGGGCGTCCGGGACGACGGATGCCAGGCCGGTGCCTGCAAGCCAGGCGCCGGTGACATCGAGGTCACCGATCCTGAGCGCGGCGGCGCGCAGCGCTTCGGCGCGTTCCCGCTGGCCGATCGCCGCACCGGGAAGCGTTCCATTCCAGACGGTCCGCGCGAAGCCGACCACAGCCGAGTCGTCGAGGGGAACGCCGAGGAGCGCCGCGGCATCGCGAACGGCGAGGGCCCGAACAGCGGTGTCGTCGAGTCCGGTCGTGGGGTTGGCAGCGCCGTGGCGCCCATAGGAAAGGCGGACGACGTGCCGGTGCGGATGGCCGGTGCTGGCTTCGTCGTGCAGCCACTGCCACTTCGCTGTGGAGTGCGTCAGCGCCTTCGCGGTCACGGTCGACCCGGATGATTCAGCAACGAGCACGCCGCTTCCGCGCGGCGCAGCGTCGAGTGCGGGCGCGTCGAGGACGAGGGTGACCAGTTCGATGGCCGGCGCGTCGACCGGGCTCTCGGCAGCGATCTCCGCTGAGAACGGTGCGAGCAACCGGAGCGCTTCGGCCTCGGGGGCCGCAACGATCACGTAATCCGCCTCGAGCACGGTTCCGTTCTCGAGCGCGACCTCCCAGCGCGTCGTGATCTCCTCAACGCCTGTCGCGTCAGCGACTGCCCCTGACGGGTCCGTCGTCGCACCGTCACCAGGGGCGACGGCGTCGGTGTCTGCCGCTTCCTCCGGGTCAGCGATGCGCGATACCGCGCTGACACCCGCACCGAGCAGCAGAGTAGCGCCGCGATCAGTGAGGTCGGCGGTCAGAGCGGTCACGAGTGTGGACATCCCGCCGCGGAGCCCCTCGACGGCCGATCCGGCCGGAGCGTTGCTGCGGAGGATGGCGACCGCTCCTGAGAGTGAACCTGCTGCAGTCAGTGCACGGTTGAGCCCGGGAGCGGCACGGGTCACATCGAGGTCGGACGGGTCGGCGGAGTAGACGCCGCGGGTGACGGGCGCGACGAGCGACTCGAGTACTGCGGCGCCCATCCGGCGACGGACGAGGTCGCCGAGGTTGCGTTCTGTTCCGATGGTGAGGACGGGCCGGATCCGGTCGAGATAGGCGCGAAGAGCCCCGCGCCAGCCGATCACCCTGCGCACGTCGTCTGCGAGCGGGCTCGAAGGGATGCCGAGCAGCCCCGCCTTCGGCAGGGGAACGGAACGACCGTCTGCGAGGCGCACCCAGGCGCCGGCGGGCACCGGTCGGACGACGGAGTCCGCAAGCCCGAGGCCGTCGACGAGCTTCCGCACCGTCCCACCACGGGTGGCGTAACTTTCGGCGCCCGTGTCGACCCGGATGCCGGCGACGGTCTGGGTGGCGACGGCGCCTCCTGGCGCGTCAGTGCGCTCGACGACGGTGACGTGCATTCCAGCCGTCGCGCAGTCCCGCGCCGCGACGAGTCCGGCGATCCCGCCACCGATCACCACAACGGAACGGGGCGTGGTCATTGCGCGTGAACGAACTCGACGAGACGGGTGAGCACGGCGGGATCGGTTTCGGGTGGAACGCCGTGACCGAGGTTGACGACGTGGCTGGGAGCGCTTGCGCCGCGCTCGAGCACGTCACGGACGTGCGCCTCGAGGACCGGCCAGGGTGCGGCAAGGAGGGCGGGATCGATGTTGCCCTGAACAGGTACAACTCCGCCCAGCCGACGGGACGCTTCGTCAAGCGGTACGCGGTAGTCCACCCCGACGACATCAGCACCGATGTCGTGCATCGCCTTGAGCAGCTCACCGGTTCCGACACCGAAGTGCACGATCGGCACGGTCCGGGTGACGGCGTGCGCACCGGGCTCGGCAGGCGGGATGCTGTAACTGAGGTCGCGCACGTGCTCGAGGGCGCGAGCGGATGCCGGTGCCACGTAACGCACGTAATCATCGAGCGAGAGCGCTCCAGCCCACGAATCGAACAACTGTGCGGCGGATGCCCCGGCGAGGACCTGTGCGCGGAGGAACCGGCCGGTGACCTCGGCCACCCACTCCATCAGGCGCGCCCACGCCTCCGGCTCGGCGTGCATGAGGGTGCGCGCGTGGATGTGATCCTTCGACGGACCGCCTTCGACGAGATACGCCGCGAGGGTGAAAGGAGCTCCGGCGAAACCGATGAGCGGAGTGCGTCCCAGCTCGGCGACGGTGAGCCGCACCGCCTCGATGACCGGGGCGAGGGTCTCGTCGAGCACGGCAGGGTCGAGCGCGATGAGCTCGTCGACATCCGCCGCCGTGCGGACCGCCTTGCCAAGCACAGGACCCTTACCGGGGACGATCTCGACCTCGACACCGACCTGCTTGAGCGGAACGACGATGTCACTGAAGAAGATGCCCGCATCGACGCCGTGCCTGCGCACCGGCTGCAGGGTGATTTCGCTCGCGAGCTCCGGAGTGAGACACGCATCCAGCATGGCGTTTCCTACCCGCAGTTTGCGGTACTCGGGCAGCGAGCGCCCCGCCTGCCGCATGAACCACACCGGCGAGACGTCGGGCCGGGTACCCCCGTACGCGGTGATCAACCGGGAGTCGTGGGTGAGTCCTGCCTCGAGCGGGTGGTTCTGAGAAAGCTGCACCGTCTCATTGTGTCAAAGTCCCGCTGTCAAAGTCCTGCCCGGGGCGCCGCGCAACCCCGGCTGGAACCCGGGCTCGGGGCGTATGGTCACCTCATGACAGCGAAACGAATACTCGTAACGGGCTCGACCGGTTACGTCGGCGGGCGGCTCGTGCCCCGTCTTCTCGACGCCGGCCACGACGTGCGCGTTCTCGTGCGTTCACCCGAGAAGCTGAGGGACGTGCCGTGGGCCGGTCAGGTCGACGTTGTCGAAGGGTCCCTGCAGGACCGGGATGCCATGTCGCGCGCCGCGGAGGGAATCGACGTTCTGTACTACCTCGTGCATTCGATGACCGGGCGCGGGGATTTCGAAACGGAAGAGCGCGCAGCCGCCGAGAGCGTCGCATCCGCCGCCCGAGAAGCCGGCGTGCAACGCATCGTCTACCTGGGCGGCCTCCATCCCGAGGGCGATGACCTCTCACGCCACTTGCGGTCCCGCGTGCTCGTCGGACAGACCCTCCTCGACTCGGGAGTGCCGACCATCGCGTTCCAGGCGGGTGTGATCATCGGCTCCGGCTCGACCTCATTCGAGATGATCCGCCACCTCACCGAGGTGCTGCCGTATATGCCCGCTCCCAAGTGGGTCCGCAATCACATCCAGCCGATCGCAATCCGTGACGTGCTCCACTACCTCGTTGCCGCGATCGACCTGCCGCCCGACATCAACAGGACCTTCGACATCGGCGGGCCGGACATCCTCCGCTACGGACAGATGATGAACGGTTATGCCGTCGAAGCCGGGCTCCCGCAACGAGCCATCGCCGCTCTTCCGGTGCTCACGCCGTGGCTCGCGTCGCAGTGGGTCAACCTCGTCACACCGATCCCGCGGTCGATCGCTGTGCCGATCGTCGAGTCGCTGCAGTTCGACTGCGTCCAGCGGGAGCACGACATCGACGAGGTGCTGCCACCGCCGGAGGGTGGCCTGACCGGCTACCGGCGCGCGGTGCGACTCGCTCTCGCGAAAATGCGCGACGGTGACGTCGAGACGAGCTGGCAGAACGCATCGGTCGAGGGCGCGCCGAGCGACCCATTGCCGAGCGACCCCCAGTGGGCTGGCCACACCGTCTTCACCGATCTCAAGATTCGTGAGACGGATGCCTCACCCGCTCAGCTCTGGACGGTCATCGAGGGCATCGGTGGCGAGAACGGCTGGTACTCGTTCCCGCTCGCGTGGGCGCTACGCGGCTGGATGGACAAGCTCGTCGGCGGAGTCGGACTTCGCCGGGGGCGCCGACACGCGCAGGAACTTCAGACCGGCGACGCCCTCGACTTCTGGCGGGTCGAAGCGATCGAGCACCAGCGCCGGCTACGGCTCCGCGCCGAGATGCGGGTCCCGGGAAAGGCCTGGCTCGAGATGGAGATCGAGCCAGGAGAGAACGGTGGCTCCCGCTATCGCCAACGCGCCGTCTTCTTCCCCATGGGGCTGTCCGGGCGGCTGTACTGGTTCGCGATCCTGCCGTTCCACGGCATCATCTTCAACGGAATGGCGAACCGGATCACGCTTGAGGCCGAGAAGCGTCCCGCCTCCTGAAAGCCGGCGTCAGCACGCGCCCCACAGGCCGCGACCGTTCGCCTGCGCCTCGGCGGCGAGCGCGTCGAACCCCGCCTTGCGCTCGTGTGCGTCACGGTACGGTTCGGCGTAGCCGCCGGAGAGCAGCAGTGCTTCGACCGACGCCCATGCCCCATCGCCCGATGCCACCCAGACATAACGGAGAAGCCGGTCGTAACGATCGGTATCCCCCTGCCCGGGGTCGAGATCGAGTCGCACCACTTCGCCGCTGAGCAGGTCGGTGAGGTAGGCGGACGACTCAGGGCCGAAGCACTCGATCGGCGTATCGGGCTGGACGGTTTCCGGGGTGTCGACGCCGATGAGGCGCAGCCGCTCGGTGCCGTTTCCGCGATCAATGACGAGCGTGTCGCCGTCGACGACCCTCACGACGGTCGCCGTCTCGCTCGCTGAACCCGGTGCAGCGGGCAGCCCGGGTGCGGCCGGTGCGGAACCCGCCGGAGCGGGAGCCGGCGCGTCGAAAGGCGTCGGAAGGCCCGGGGAGCCGCCGTTCACCGAGTAGGCGAGGAGTGCGCCGATGGCGAGAATACCGACGACGATAAGTCCGGTCAGTCTGCGGAGCATCGTTCTCCCTTCGACTGCCTGCCCGGGTGAGCTTAGTGCTTCTGTGCGAGTTGGCTGAGGTCGGTGAGGAACCGGACGACGACGTCGCGTTCGTCACGGGTGAGCTTGGCCACCGCCTCGAACCGGCGGGCGTGCATCCGGCCGACGCTTTCTCTCGCGTCTGTGCGGGTGGCATCCGTGATCGTGATCGCGAGGGCGCGTCGATCGGTCGGATGCGGCGAACGGAGAACATGGCCCGCACGTTCCAGCCGGTCGAGGAGCTTGGTCGTCGACGCCGTCGAGATTTTGAGGGTCTCAGCGAGCAGACCTGGCGTTACGACCGCCCCGGTATTACGGGACGCCATGAGGAAGCGCAGCGCCTTCATGTCTGTGGCGTTGAGCTTCATGTGACGCTGAGACTCTTCGCTCATCGCCTGCTCCGCTTCGCGCCAGGTGCGCAGAGCGGCGAGGACGTCTACGATCGAGTCCACCTCGTCGTCGTCCATGGCGGAGCGCTTCACAAGTTCCTCGCCCGGGTCGATGACGCGGGGATCGAGCATCCACGCTGGTGAAGCGTGGGGCGATCCGTCGGAGGTCATCCTCCCAGTGTACGAACAAAACGCATGCTAATCTAATAATTCACCTGGCTAGCTAAATGTGGGGACCCGACGATGCACCTTCAGGAGACGACCGAGCGCGTCGTACTTCTCGATGCCGGAGGGGTCCCCATCGGCACCGACCTCAAGGCAACTGTCCATACCGAGGACACCGCACTGCACCTGGCGTTCTCCTGCCACGTGGTGAACGATGCCGGACAAATCCTCGTCACGCGCCGCGCGCTCTCGAAGAAGACCTGGCCTGGCGTCTGGACGAACTCCTTCTGTGGGCACCCGCAGCCGGACGAGGCCTCCGAGGACTCCGTCGCCCGTCGTGCCAGCCACGAGCTCGGCCTCGACATCACGGACCTCGAACTCGTTCTTCCCGACTTCCGCTACCGCGCCGTCGACGCGTCAGGCATCGTTGAGAACGAAGTGTGCCCCGTCTACCTCGCGAGGGCCGTCGGAGAGCCGCTGCCCAATCCGAGTGAAGTCATGGACACGGCCTGGGTCGACCCCGTGACCCTGGGCGAGTCGGTGAAGCGCACACCGTGGGCGTTCAGCCCGTGGCTCGTGCTCCAGGCCGACCAGCTCGAACTCCTCGGCGGATCGCTGCAATCGGCTCGCGCATGACCGGGGTACTGACCGACTTCGCTGGCGTCGGAGTTCACGAAGCGGTGCAGCAGCGCCTCGAGGACTTCTTCGCCGACCGCATCAGCCTCGCGTCCGCCTACGGCGACAATTACCGTCTCCTCTGGGAGGCGGCCCGCTCCGCGTCGAGCGGAGGAAAGATGTTCCGCCCCGCCCTCGTCGCCGGCGTGTATCGCGATCTCGGTGGGACCGACGACGATTCCGCTCTCCGCATCGCGACGGCGTTCGAACTGCTCCACACCGCCTTCCTCCTTCATGACGACGTGATCGACCGTGACCTGATCCGCCGCGGAGTGCCGAATCTCGCCGGCTCGTTCGCCGCCGATGCCGCGGAGCGCGGTGCAACGGACGCCGCGGCAGCGACGTGGGGGCAGGCATCCGCCATTCTCGCCGGCGATCTTCTCATCCAGGCGGCACAGGGTTTCATCGCCAGGCTCGACATCGCCGGACCGATTCGCGGCGAACTCCTCGACCTGTTCGACGGGAGCATCTTCGTGACCGCAGCGGGGGAACTCGCCGATGTCTCGTTCAGCGCAGGAGTGCGGCTGCCGTCTCTCATCGACGTCATGGCGATGACGGAGCAGAAAACGGCCAGCTATTCGTTCGAAGCGCCGCTCAAGGCGGGCGCCATCCTCGCGGGAGCTGACCAGAACACGCTCACCATCCTCGGTGAGTTCGGGCGACTGGTCGGGGTGGCGTTTCAGCTCCGCGACGACCAGCTCGGCGTGTTCGGCGATGAGGGCGTCACAGGCAAGAGCGTCCTCAATGACCTTCGCAACGGCAAGGAGACCCCTCTCATCGCCCACGCTCGCTCGACCTCGCGGTGGGACGAAATCGCCGCGGTGCTCGGAGACCCCGATTTGTCAGAGACGGACGGCCAGGTCGTTCGCGCGGTGCTCGAAGAGTGCGGCGCCCGCACGTTCGTCGACGGCCTCATCGCCGACCACGTTTCGCGCGCCGAGGCCCTGCTCGCGGCGAGTACGCTGCCTGACACCCTGTCTGCACATCTGCGCGACGTCGCGCGGCACGCCGTGGTGCGGGCGGCGTGATGGCGAAACGCGTCGTGCTGAGCGACCTCTCCCTCTACTCCTTTGTCGCCCATCGGAGTTCGTCACGGATCATCCGTGACTACTCCACCTCGTTCGGCCTGGCGTCGCGACTGCTGTCAGCAGGCATCCGCACCCGGGTCGAAGACATCTATGCCCTCGTTCGCGTCGCCGACGAGGTGGTCGACGGTGCCGCCGAACAGGCCGGCCTCGGGCTCGACCGCCAGCGCGCCCTGCTCGATGCCCTCGAGGCCGAGACGAATGCCGCGCTCGAGGACGGCTACAGCACCAACCTCGTCGTGCACGCCTTCGCGATCACCGCTCGCGACAGCGGATTCGGCGCCGAGCTCACCGCGCCCTTCTTCGCGTCGATGCGCCGGGATCTCAGCCCGCTCGACTTCACGGACGCTCAGGAGCTCGCGGACTACATCTACGGCTCTGCCGAGGTCGTCGGCCTGATGTGCCTCGCCGTGTTCCTCCGCGACCAGCCCATCTCGGAGGCCGAGCGTCTCCGGTTCGATGCGGGTGCCCGCCGCCTCGGCGCGGCGTTCCAGAAGATCAACTTCCTCCGCGACCTTGCCACCGACTGGACAACGCTCGGCCGCAGCTACTTCCCCGGCGTCGACCCGGCGACCCTGACCGAGGAGCAGAAACTGGAGCTCGTCAGCGATATCGAGCGAGACCTCGATGCCGCGGGCTCGGTCATCCCCGATCTTCCCGCCGGATGCCGCCGGGCGGTCGCCGCCGCACACGGACTCTTCAGCGTGCTGACCGAGCGAGTCAAGGCGACCCCCGCAGCCGAACTCCTCTCCACCCGGGTCCGGGTCTCCACCCGCACCAAACTCACGATCCTTGCCCGCTCGATGATGCCGGCGCGCGCCCTGTGACCGGCTCGCAGGCGCCAGGAACGGCGATCGTCATCGGCGCGGGCATCGCCGGCCTCGCGACCGCCGGTCTGCTCGCGAAAGAGGGCTATTCCGTCACCGTGCTCGAATCCCGCAGCGAGGTCGGCGGACGTGCCGGCTCGTGGGAGAAGGACGGTTTCCGGTTCGACACCGGCCCCAGCTGGTACCTCATGCCCGAGGTGTTCGACCACTTCTTCAACCTCATGGGCAGCTCGGCCGCCCATGAGCTGACCCTCGAGAAGCTCGACCCCGGTTACCGGGTGTTCTTCGAGAAGCACGACGAACCGATCGACATCGCCGCCGACCGCGAAACCAACCTCGACACGTTCGAGCGGGTTCAGCCGGGCGGGAGGGCCGCACTCACCCGCTACCTCGCATCCGCTCGCGACACCTACGAGATCGCGCTCAAGCGGTTCCTCTACAGCACCTTCCAGTCGTACCGTACGGCGATCACCGGCGACGTCCTCGGCCGCGCCCGGACCCTGGCGCGACTCCTGCTCGAACCCCTCGACACCCTGACGTCACGCACGTTCTCCGACCCGCGCCTGCGCCAGATACTCGGCTACCCCGCCGTCTTCCTCGGCTCGTCTCCGTTCGTCGCCCCGAGCCTGTACCACCTGATGAGCCACCTCGACCTCGAGGACGGCGTCTACTACCCACAGGGCGGCTTCACCGACATCATCACGCGCATCGCTTCTCTCGCGACGGATGCCGGTGTGACAGTGACGACGGATGCCACAGTGACCGCGATCACGACGGCCGGCGGCAAGCGTGCCCGGGTGACGGGTGTCCGCTACACCGACGCCGATGGTGCCGGTCACCGCCTCGACGCCGACGTCGTCGTGTCTGCAGCAGATCTTCACCACACCGAGACGACCCTTCTGCCGCGGGCGCTGCAGTCGTACCCGGAGAGCTGGTGGGAAAAGCGGGTTCCTGGACCCGGTGCTGTGCTCCTCATGCTCGGTGTCACCGGAGAGCTGCCGGAGCTCGCCCACCACAGCCTGTTCTTCACCGAGGACTGGCACGACAACTTCGACCGTATCTTCGGCAAGGAAACGTCGATTCCCCATCCGGCATCGATCTACGTCTGCCGCCCGAGCGCGACGGACGACTCCGTTGCACCGGAAGGGATGGAGAACCTGTTCGTGCTCGTTCCCGTGCCGTCGGACCCCGGAATCGGCGGCGGTGGCGAGGACCGCACCGGTTCGCCGGTCGTCGAGGAACTCGCCGATGAGGTCATCGCCCAGATCGCAGCCTGGGCGAACATCCCGGACCTCGCGGAACGGATCGTTGTCCGCAAGACCGTCGGCCCACAGGACTTCCGCGACGACTTGAACTCCTGGCGTGGAACATCGCTCGGCCCGGCGCACACGCTCAAGCAGAGCGCGTTCTTCCGCGGCAAGAACGTGTCATCCAAGGTCGACGGGCTCTACTACGCCGGCGGCACAACGGTTCCCGGCATCGGGCTGCCGATGTGCCTCATCAGTGCAGAACTCGTGATCAAGCGTCTTCGGGGCGACATCAGCACCGGGCCCCTCGCCGAGCCGCGATGAGCATCATCTATCTTCTGGTTCTGCTCGCCTCGATCGGCTGCATGATGCTGCTCGACCATCGGTTCAGACTGTTCTTCTGGCGAGACGCGCGCCGTGCCGCTCTCGTCGTGCTCGCCGGACTCGTGTTTTTCGTGCTCTGGGACCTGTTCGGTATCGGGCTGGGGATCTTCTACCGGGGTGAAACCGAGTTCATGACCGGAATCGTCGTGGCTCCGGAACTCCCCCTCGAGGAACTCTTCTTCCTCGCATTCCTCAGCTACCTGACGATGGTCCTCATCACGGGCGCTGACGTTCTGCTCAGGGCAAGGAGGTCGACCCGATGACGTACGTGACACTCAGCATCGTGTTCGTCGCCGTTGCGTTCGCCGTCCTCGCGATCGCGCTCGGAACATCCGCTCGCCGTCGCGAGCTCATCGCGCGCTGGTGGCTGCCCGTCGCCGCCGCCGGGGTCGCGCTCACCGTGCTCACCGCCGTCTTCGACAACCTCATGATCGCCACGGGGCTCATGGTCTACGAACCCGGCCACCTCGCCGGAATCCTGATCGGCCAGGCACCACTCGAGGACTTCGCCTACCCGTTCGCCGGACTGGTGCTTCTGCCTGCGGTCTGGCTGCTCCTCGGACGGCGGCGAAAGGCGTCGCGTGAATAGCCCCGCCCGCGTCGCCGGCGCCCTGTTCGTGTCCTCGAGGCCGCTCAGCTGGATCAACACGGCGTTCCCGTTCGCCGCCGCCTACTTCCTCACGACCGGCCGGATCGACGTCGCGCTCGTCGTCGGCTCCCTGTTCTTCCTCGTGCCGTACAACCTCGCGATGTACGGCATCAATGACGTCTTCGACTACGAGTCCGACCTCAAGAACCCGCGCAAGGGCGGGGTCGAGGGTGCCCTGCTCGACCGGGGAATGCACCGCGTGACCCTCGTTGCCGCTGCGGTCACCTGCATCCCGTTCATCGTCGTTCTCGTGTTGCTCGGCGGACCGGCGTCCTGGCTCGTGCTCGCCGTCAGCCTCTTCGCGGTCGTCGCCTATTCGGCGCCGGGGCTACGTTTCAAGGAACGGCCCTTCCTCGACTCGATCACATCGAGCACCCACTTCGTCAGCCCGGCGGTCTACGGTCTCGTGCTCGCAGGAGCGACCTTCACTCCGCAGCTGATCGCCGTGCTCGCCGCGTTCTTCCTCTGGGGAATGGCGAGCCACGCTTTCGGTGCGGTTCAGGATGTCCTTCCCGACCGCGAAGGCGGCATCGGGTCTATCGCCACGGTGCTGTCGGCCGCGACCACGGTGCGGCTCGCCCTCGGAGCGTGGACGACAGCCGGTGTGCTCATGCTGTTCACCGAGTGGCCTGGCCCGATCGGTGCCCTGTTCGTCCTGCCGTACCTGATTGCCGTGTTCCCCTACCGATCCGTGTCAGATGCCGACTCTGAACGGGCGAACCGCGGCTGGAAACACTTCCTCTGGCTCAACTTCCTCGTCGGGTTCCTCGTGACGATGCTCATGATCGCCTGGGCGTTCCTGCGGGGCTGACACCGCAGCATCCGCTCCTCCTCCGACGCGGAGTCCGCCCTGAGCGGACGTGCACCTCCTGTGGGCGGAAGCACTCAGACAGGCCGGGTATCCTTGGTTTGTGCTCATGTGTCTGACGGCGAGTCACAAAAACGCCTCCTTCGACCTCCTCGAGCGTCTCTCCGGGGGCGCCGGGGCCGTTGCGCAACGCATCACGGACCACTCCGAATGCGTCACAGGTGCCGTCGTCATCTCGACCTGCAACCGGTTCGAGGCGTACATCGATCTCGACGACCCGATCACCGCCGGCCAGCAGGTCGGCGTCGAAGCGGCGACGGATGCCATCAGCGCCGCGTCCGGTATCCCCGCAGACGAATTGCGTGCCACCTGGAACGTCCACACCGACGAAGACGCCGCCCGCCACCTCTTCGCGGTGTCTGCAGGACTGGAATCCGTCATCGTCGGCGAGGGTGAAATCGCCGGACAGGTGCGCCGTTCGCTCGAGACCGCTCGCGAAGCAGGAACCACCACGAGCGACCTGGAGCGCCTGTTCCAGCGCGCATCGCAGACTTCTCGCGGCGTGAAGAACAACACGCCGCTCGGCCGCGCCGGCCGGTCGATCGTGCGGCTCGCCCTCGATCTCGCTGAGAGCCGCATCGTCGACTGGTCCGCCGTTCGGGTCCTCCTCATCGGCACCGGAGCATACGCAGGTGCGAGCCTCGCCGCCCTGCGCGACCGCGGGGTCACCGATGTCGCCGTCTACTCACCGTCCGGTCGCGCCGCCAAATTCGCCGCGAGCCACGCCATTCGCGCGGTCGAACAGGATGCTTTCGCTCGCGAAGCCGCAACGGCGACCATCATCGTGACGTGCACGACGGCATCCGGTTTCGTCCTCGATGCCGCAGCGCTGACCGCCGGCCGCCTCGCCGCGCTGCCGGCGTTCGAGCAGGATGACACCCCCGGCTGCCCGGTTCACGCCGAAGCCGGCCAGCTCGTGATCGACCTCGGGCTTCCCCGCAACGTGGACCCGGACGTCGCTGGCGTGCACGGCGTCGACCTGCTCGACCTCGAGACCATCCGCATCCACGCGCCGCTCGAAGAGCTGCAGGCCACCGACCACGCCCACGCGATCGTCGATCGTGCCGCGCGCAAGTTCGTCTCGGTTACCCACGAGCAGAGCCTCGCGCCCGCTGTCGTCGCCCTCCGCAAGCACGCACACGAGCTCCTCGAGTCCGAGATCGCCCGGGTCGCTCCCCGGGACCCGAACGGTGTCGCCGAGCAGGCGCTTCGGCACATGATGGGCCGCCTGCTTCACGCACCTACCGTTCGCGCCCGCGACCTCGCTCGCGCCGGCGATGCCCAGCGCTACCTCGATGCGCTCGATGCGTTGCTGGGCCTTGCGGTGGAGTCGGACGAGGTCGCCGACCTCGAGGCCGGCGAAGCGGCATCCTGAGCTGACCCTCGCGCGGCCGTCTCGTGCCGCGCCGTTGCCACTTTTGGCTGATCAGCACGTTGCGTTGCCACTTTGGGCTGACAAACGCGCCGGCTTGCAGCCAAACCCGGCAACGCAATGCTTCTTGCGGCCACCGCCAACGCAAAACGCCCGCCCACGAGGTGTGGGCGGGCGTTCGAGCGTGCGGCGCTTAGAGGTTGTCGTAGTTGATCGAGCCTGCGGTGCCGAGCGCTGCAAAGAACAGCACGATCCCGATGATGATGATTACCAGCGACAGGATGCCGAGGACGATCGCGATGATCGCGAGGACCCTGCCCTGCTCACCGGTCTTCTTGATCTGGTTGAGTGCGATGAAGCCGAGGATCGCGGCGATGATGTTGAAGCCGAGAACGGCGCCAGCGATCGAGACGATCGACAGGACGTTCCACTTCTGGCTCTGCTGACCGGGCTGGCCGTAAGCCGGTGCACCGTACTGCGGTGCCTGCTGCGGAGCGTTGTACTGGGGTGCCCCGTACTGCGGAGCCTGCTGGCCCTGGCCGTAGGGCTGGTTCGAGCCGGCCGGGGGTACTGATGGTGTGTTGTTGTCAGTCATAGTGCTCCTTCGTAAGCCGGGTTCCAGACTGGCAGCGACCCGTACGGGTGTCAATTACATCCGGGGGGTGTGGCATGGGCAGAACTACCCGCTTTTTCGCGGATGTGATGGATCGCGCGGTCGGAGCGGCCGCGCGATGTCGATCGGCCCCGCGAATATGCACGTCAGGGGATGCCGCCGGTCCCTCGCATGATCTGAGCGGAGTACCCGCTCGATTCGGCGTCCGTCTTCGCCGCGTCAACCGCTCGAGGGTCGTGTCTGGCGGGATCGGACCACGATGACAATCGCCGGAACCTCACTTCGCGGCGGATGAGCACGGCCAGCGCGACGACGACAGCGACGCCGGTGAGTCCGGCGATGACGAGCAGAACAACGTCCATGGTGCTCCTTGGGTTGCCGAGTGTGTCGAATTCTAGAAATTCTGGCCGTCGTCACGGGCGAATCGAGCCGCAACGGCGTGGGCTTCGCCTTCGACTCGTTCCCTCGGCATCGTGGTCGAGCCGGGCTCGGAATCGTACCGGCGCTCGCGTGCGTCACGGATGCCGAGCACCACCAGGAGGGCAACGAGGCCGATGCCTGCGGCGATGAGAATGGCGGCGATGACAGGGTCCATGCGAGCTCCTTCGTTGTCGCCACCCTACGGGCTGGGTGCCGCAATCGAAAGCGCGAAGGCCGCCCCCGCGTGAACGGGGACGGCCTTCGCACGACGGAAGCGACCGGGGCTAAGCGCCCTTGAGCCGCTCAGCGAGGTACAGGTAGAGCTTGTCGATCGACACGCGCTCCTGCGCCATGGTGTCGCGATCGCGAACGGTGACCGCGTGATCCTCGAGCGAGTCGAAGTCAACGGTGACGCAGTACGGCGTGCCGACCTCGTCCTGGCGGCGGTACCGGCGGCCGATAGCACCGGCGTCGTCGAAGTCGATGTTCCACGTCTCGCGCAGTTCGGCAGCAATCTTCTTCGCCACCGGAGAAAGGGCTTCGTTGCGGCTGAGCGGAAGGACCGCCGCCTTCACCGGCGCGAGGCGCGGGTCGAGCTTGAGCACGGTGCGCTTGTCGGTGCCGCCCTTCGCGTTCGGCACTTCCTCCTCGTGATACGCGTCGACGAGGAACGCCATGAGCGAGCGGGTGAGCCCGGCCGCGGGTTCGATGACGTAGGGAACCCAGCGTTCGTTCTTGCCCTGGTCGAAGAACGACAGGTCCTTGCCGGAGTGCTCCCCGTGAGTGGTGAGGTCGAAGTCGGTGCGGTTGGCGACACCCTCGAGCTCGCCCCAGTCTCCGCCGGTGAAACCGAACTTGTACTCGATGTCGACAGTGCGCTTTGAGTAGTGCGAGAGCTTCTCCTGCGGGTGCTCGAACAGACGCAGATTCTCCGGGTCAATGCCGAGATCGGTGTACCAGTTGAACCGGTAGTCGATCCAGTACTGGTGCCACTCTTCATCCGAGCCGGGTTCGACGAAGAACTCGAGTTCCATCTGCTCGAACTCACGGGTGCGGAAGATGAAGTTTCCGGGAGTGATCTCGTTGCGGAAGCTCTTGCCGATCTGGCCGACGCCGAATGGCGGCTTGATACGGGATGCCTGAAGCACGTTCGCGAAGTTGACGAAGATTCCCTGCGCGGTCTCCGGGCGCAGGTAATGCATGCCGGACTCGTCCTCAACCGGACCGAGGTAGGTCTTGAGCATCATGTTGAAGTCGCGCGGAGGAGTCCACTCGCCGCGGGTTCCACAGTTGGGGCAGGCGATCTCGAGCATCCCGGTTTCGGGCGCACGGCCCTTCTTCTCTTCGAATGCCTCGAGCAGGTGGTCCTCACGGAACCGCTTGTGGCAGCTCAGGCACTCGACGAGCGGGTCGGTGAAGACGCCGACGTGGCCTGATGCTTCCCAGACCTTCTTCGGCAGGATGACGCTCGAGTCGAGGCCGACGACGTCGTCACGGCGGGTGACCATGTACTTCCACCACTGGCGCTTGATGTTCTCTTTGAGTTCGACACCAAGGGGCCCGTAGTCCCAGGCGGATCGCGACCCTCCGTAGATCTCACCGGCCTGGAAGACGAAGCCGCGGTGGCGGGCAAGGGCGATGACTGAGTCGAGACGGCTGGATGCTGCCACTGTGGCTCCAAATACGAAAAACGGCCCGTGCCGGCTGCACGGACTCCCCCAGCTTAGCCGCGACGCGCCTGCAGCCTGCCCACTGCCCGTCTGCTCCAGAAGCACGCGGGCAGCGCCGGCAACCGGCATCCCGGGCATCGAAATCAACCCTCCGGATGCCGTCAGCGAGCGCCCGTAGACTGGCCCGATGGCCGAAACGAGCACCTCTGAGTTCCGATCTCATGAGCGTGTGACCGTCGTCGCGGAAAGCGGCATCCGCACCGGGCCGGGTTTCATCCTCCTGCACGGAATCGGCATGGGCCGGCACTACTGGGGCGCGCTGACCGAGACGCTCGGCGAGCACGGCCGAGTGTATGCGCTCGACCTCCCCGGCTTCGGCGACGCCCCGGAACCCGAGGACCCGCTCGAGATGCACCAGGCCGGTGACCTCATCGCTGAGCTCGTTGACAGCCTTGGCATCGAGGATCCGGTGCTCGTTGGCCATTCGATGGGATCGCAAGTCGCCGTCGAGGCGGCGGCGCGGCATCCGGAGGTCTTCACGCGCGTGGTGCTCATCAGCCCGACGGTGAACCCGGAGGAGCGTGGAGCGCGAATCCAGGCGCTGCGCCTCGTGCAGGACCTGTGGGGCGCTCGCCTGCGGGTTCTGGGATACGGATTCGTCTATTACGTCAAGGCCGGGCCGCGCTGGTACTTCAAAACGCTGCGAAAGATGATGAACCACCGGGTCGAGGACACGCTGCCGCGCGTGCAGGCCGACACGCTCGTTATCCGCGGAAGCGACGACCTGCTGTGCCCGAGGGGCTGGGTCGACCGGATCGTCGGGACGGTTCCCCTGGCGCGACTCGTGGAGGTTCCGGGAACGGGACACGAGGTCATGATGACCAACGGGCACGAGGTGGGCGCCCTAATTGCCGGCCACGCGGAAGGACGAGGATGAACGAAATCCTGCGCAAGCTTGGCGTCTGGGCCCTGGACTATGTCGACGCGGGTGTCGTGCACGTGCGGTCGGTGATCCGCTGGCGGGTACCAGAGGAGTTCGCGATCGGTGAACCCGGCAGACCGACCATCGTGCTCATCCCCGGGGTCTATGAGCGCTGGGCGTTCCTCCGCGAGATCGCCGAGCGGCTCAACGCCGCCGGCTACCCGGTGAGTGTCGTGCACGGCCTCGGCTACAACCGGCGCCCCGTCGTCGACACCTCTGAACGCCTCGCGCGCGCCCTGTCGAGGGTGGCCGCGAATCCGGCGGGCCGGCTGATCGTTGCCCACAGCAAGGGCGGCCTTGTCGGAAAGCACCTCCTCGTCACCGAGGCGGACCGGCTTCACCTGCGCGGGCTCGTCGCAATCTGCACGCCGTTCGCCGGCTCACGGTACGCCCGCTACGTGCTCGGCCAGACCCTGCGGGCGTTCAGCCCGACGAACGAGACCATCGTGAGCCTCGGCAGCAACTCGAGCGTCAACGCATCCATCGTCTCGATCTTCGGCGGCTTCGACCCACACGTTCCCGACGGCTCGGTGCTCGCCGGTGCCACCAATGTCAAGCTGCCGGTCGACGGGCACTTCCGCATCCTCCGGAAACCGCGGACCCTCGATGCGGTCGCCGATGCGGTCGACCTGCTGGTGCGTTCATCGGAGGCCGCCGCCATGGTCGGCCCCACTGCCGCAGAGGCATCTGACATCGCCGGTGTCGCCGACGTCGTCGCCGACGGCAGTGAACGCACCGCGTGAGCCAGCTCCCCGACATCCTCGTCGCAGCGGTCGCCCTGATCCGTGACCGACGGATGCTCATGGTCACCGCCCGCGGACGCGACGTCGTCTATCTCCCCGGCGGCAAGCTGGACGCCGGCGAATCGCCCGCGGATGCCGCCGCCCGCGAAGCGCGCGAGGAGGTCTCGATCGAGCTCGTCCCCGGCTCGGTGCGCGAGCTGTTCACCGTGGTGACGCAAGCCCACGGCGAGCCGGACGGTCGTCAGGTGCGCATGGTCGTCTTCGCCGCCGACTCGCTCGACGAACCACAGCCGAGCGCCGAAGTGAGCGAGGTGCATTGGGTCACGACCGCGGACCTCCACCGCTGCCCGCCCGCAGGTTCCGAGGTGCTGCGCCGGCTGGCAGAGCTGGACCTGGTCGACTGAGGTCGCTTGACGAGCGCAACGATTCGGTTCAGTCGCGCGGTTCCTGAACAAGGCCGCCAGCGGCCGGGTCGAGCTCCTGGAACACAGTGATCTGCAGGTCAGGGGCCTCGAGTCGCGCGTTCAGTGACCGCCACGGCGTCTGGATCGGCGCGGCGACGAGCGTCGCACCCGCCTCGGTGAGGTTCTGGGTGGTGGCTGCGGCATCCGCCACTTCGAATGCCAGCCGGAACTTCGGCGCGACCGGCCGCCCCACCTCGACCTCGTCGATCATGCGCTTCTGTGCCGGGTTGATGATCTCGAGCGTTGCGCGGCCGGCATCGAGGATCATGACGCGCGCGTCGCCGTCGCCCTCGAAGGCCGCCTCTTCGTCGAGCCCGAGGGCGTCGCGGTAGAACGCGATCGCGGCGTCGTGGTCTTCGACCTCGACGACCAGTCGCATTTGCAGAACCTTGCTCATGGTGATTCCTTTGCACTCGATGCGGCCGCGAGCGGCCTTACTCGACTACCGTACGATGCGGCCGCGAGCGCCCCGTGAGCGGATGCCGCGGCTTGCTCGGTCGGGAATGGTCGAATCGCACGGCGAACTCTCGCCATGTGTGACCGAGCAACGTGTGCGAACCACCGAAAGCGACCGAGCAATCAGCTCGCGTCAGTGGATGTACTCAGCCATGTCGAGGCCCAGCGTGTGCATTGCGTCATAGACGGCGAGCCGGGTGGAGAGATCGGTGTCGGCGAACGACACGGCCACCGAATAGGCCACGCCTGCCCGCGGCCCGCGTACGACTCCTGCGTCGGCGCGCACGCCGGCATCCGCCCCCGTCTTGTTGAACATCTGGATGCCGTGATCCCCGGCACGGTGCGCGAGCGGATCCATGCCGAACGCAGACGCCACCATCGAGAGGTCGGTGTTGAGCGACAGCCACCCCGCGACCCGCTGGCTCGTTGCCGCGTCGACGATCTCGCCGCGGGCGAGCGCCGAGAACAGCCAGGCGATCTCCTTCATCGAACCCACGGAGAGGTGCGGTGCGTCGTCCGGGCCACGCTGGTCGCGCACCCGGTCGAGCAGCGCGGTGCGCTTGAGCCCGATCGACTCGGCACGATTGCGGACGGCATCGAGGCCGATGAGGCGCAGAAGCACATTGGTGGCGAGGTTGTCGCTGGTCGCACCGATGAGTGCTGCGAGGTCCGCGACGGGAAGCGAGGGCGCCTGCAGGTGCTGCCAGATGCCGGAGTCGCCGACCGAATCCTGTGATTCGCGATCGAGGATCGTGAGGGCAGCGAACTCGGTGTCGTTCAGCCGGGCGGCGACCTCGATGAGAAGCAGCACTTTGCCGATCGACGCCGTCGGCATGACGACGTAGTCGTCGACGCTCAGGAGTTCGGCACCCGTGGCAAGGTCCGTCGCTCGCGCCGAAACCTGAACACCGTTGCGGGCAAGAAAGCCGAGTGCCTTGAGGCTCCGGGCGAACGTCTCGGCCGGCTCGGCCGACCGGTGTCTGGCGCGTCGACGTTCCCGTTGCCGCGTGCGGCTGTACGAGGGCTGCGATGCAGCGGGTTGTTGCGTCGACGGTACCACTGGCCTGATCTCCGTTGAGTGACCGGCTGGTCGATGGGACGCACCATACCGATCACAGATTGCTCTGGTCCGGCCGATTCTCGCGACGCTCGTCTTCAACGAGAAACGTACGGGCGGTTCGCGGTGGCCGTCTCTCCAGTATCGCAGACGAATCGCGCCGAAAACGAGGCTCCTACCAGATGGTCACGCGCTCGGACGGGTCGAGCCAGAGTGCGTCGCCGGGTGTGACGCCGAACGTCTCATAGAACTCGTCGATGTTGCGCACGATCTGGTTGCAGCGGAACTCATTCGGTGAGTGCGGGTCGATCGCGAGCAGTCGGATCACCTCTTCATCACGACCCTTCTGCTGCCAGGCCTGCGCCCAGGAGAAGAAGAAGCGCTCGGCACCCGTGAGCCCATCGATCACCGGGGGTTTCTCCCCTCGGAGGGAGAGCAGGTACGCCTTCCACGCGATCGAGAGGCCACCGAGGTCGCCGATGTTCTCGCCGATCGTGAGGGCACCGTTGACGTGGTGGTCGGGCACCTGCGCCGGAGCGAGGGCGTCGAACTGGGCGATGAGATTCGCCGTCCGCTTCTCGAACGCTTCCCGGTCTTCGGCGGTCCACCAGTCGGTGAGCTTGCCGTCTCCGTCGTACTTCGAGCCCTGGTCGTCGAAGCCGTGCCCGATCTCGTGCCCGATGACCGCACCGATCGCACCGTAGTTCGCCGCGGCATCCCTGCCTTCATCGAAGAACGGGAACTGCAGGATCGCCGCGGGAAACACGATCTCGTTGAATCCGGGGTTGTAATACGCGTTGATCGTCTGGGGGGTCATGAACCATTCCTCGCGATCGAGGGGCTTGCCGATTTTGCCCAGTTCTCGGGAGAACTCGAACTGGCTTGCCCGGCGCACGTTGCCGATGAGGTCGGAGCGTTCGACGTCGAGCGTGGAGTAATCGCGCCACTTCGACGGGAAACCGATCTTCGGCGTGAACTTTTCGAGCTTCTCGAGCGCACGGGTGCGGGTGTCGTCTCCCATCCAGTCGAGCGTCGCAATCGACTGACGGTACGCCTCGACGAGGTTGGCGACGAGAACATCCATCGATGCTTTCGCCTCCGGCGGGAAGTGCCGCTCGACGTAGATCTTGCCGACGGCTTCACCGAGCACGCCCTCGACGAGCGAGACACCGCGCTTCCAGCGGTCGCGAATCTCCGGGGTTCCGGAGAGGGTCTTTCCGTAGAACTCGAAGTTGGATGCCACGAATTCGCCGGACAGGTACGGAGCGGCTCCGTGAATCACCTTCCAGGCCAGCCAGTCCTTCCAGGCATCGAGCTGGTCGGGCACGAGCAGCGGCGCGAGGTCGGAGAAGAAGCTGGGCTCGCGGACCACGATTTCGTCGAAGGCACCTTCCGGGGCGCCGAGGTCTTCACGCCACGCATCGAGCAGGTTGCGGCTACCACCCGTGCTGGCGAACAACGTTGCCGCTTCGTCCCAGGTGTAGAGGTTGTACGTGGCTTCGCTGTCACGGGTGCGCACGTTGTCCCAGTGCACGGCAGCGATCGCCGTCTCAAGGTCGAAGACCGACCGTGCCCGAACGGCCGCATCCCGGAACTGGGCGCCGCCGTGAACGCCGTCGGCGACGAACTCGAACAACTCCTGAATGTGAGCGACATAAGCGGTGCGGATCGACGCGAATCGGTCCTCGCGGTAGTAGCTCTCATCGGGCAACGAAATGCCGCCCTGCTCGACGAGAACGAGGTAGCGCTCGGGGTTGCCAGGGTCATTGTCGACGTAGAGCTGGAAGAATCCACTGACGCCGGCCCGGTCGAGCTGCGCCGTGGTGCGGACCAGCTGCTCGATCGACGTGATGCTCTCGATTGCGGCGAGCTGCGCGGCGATCGGCGTCGCCCCGAGCGCCTCGATCAGGTCTTCGTCCATGAAGCTCGCGTACAAGTGCCCGACCTTTTGCTGCTCAGGGTCGGTGGTGTCGTTGTCCGGAGCATCCTGTGCCTCGAGAATGATCGCCTGCACGTTCTTCTCGGCTTCCTCGGCGAGCATATGGAATGATCCCCACCGCGCCTTGTCGGCGGGAATGTCGGTGCGATCAAGCCACTGTCCGTTGACGTGGCGGTACAGATCATCCTGCGGGCGCACCGCCGGATCGAGTTCGTCACGCAGAATGCCGGAGGGAAGAGCAACGTCAGTCATGTTTCCACCCTAGGAGACAGCTGGCGGTTCTGTTCCGTCTCTTCCGCGCGCCACCCGGTCAGTCGTCGCGCTCGAGGGTGCCGATCTCGTCGCCGTCGCTGTTACGAACGCTGAGTTCGTCGTCGTCGAGGAGGACCGCGGAGACAGCATCCCGCAGCCAGGTGTCGACGCCTTCGCATGCCATGAGCGTTCCTGCGAGGTTCTCGAGGCTGACGGTTTCGTCCGCGAGTGACCAACCGCCGACGAGCCGATTACAGCCGTCGCTGCCCGCGAGAGTCCCACCCTCGTCGAACGTGAGGTGCGGCTCGCGCTCGTCGGTCGACCCCCACGTTCCGAGCAGGCTCTCTTCGGTGAGTGCCGGAACAGCCGGGTCCTCATCCGGAGACGCATCCCGCGGCGACGAGCCCGAGCCGCCGGCCGTCGCGCAGGAGGTGAGCATCAACGCCGCAGCACCGGCGACAGCGAGTGTTCTGAAAATTCTCGATGGGACGCGCTGCCGGACCATGGCCAACCTCCGAAGGCCTGACCAGTCTGGCCTGAGCCTGATGGCCGTCAGCCTAGACCCCATTCTGACCGTGATCTAGCCACCGGCCAGATCGCGGCGACGGAAGAACACGGATGCCGCGGCACCGGTGACAAGCGCCAACATGACCATGACGATTCCGGCGCTCCAGTCAGTATCCGTTCCCTGCGGCTCCGGGCTGTGCCGGAACGGCGAAAGATCGACCGCCCAGTCCGGCAGGCCGACCAGGGGTCCGAAGATCCCGAGAAACATCGCGAGGCCGAGCCCGCCCCACGCGATGCCGGCGGTGAACCGCGGCACGAGCGCCCAGGCCAGGGCGGCCGCTCCCAAGAAGAGCAGGGCAGCAGGCACCTGCACCGCAGCGGCCAGCACAGCATGGGCACTGTTCTCCCGCACTCCAACGACGAAAGCGGCGACGACGGATGCCAGGGCGCCGGCGGTGACGACGGCCAGCACCGCGACGGCTCCGACGATGAGATAGCTGCCGAGCCAGCCGAGCCGCGACAGTGGCGTCGCCAGCATCAGCGCACCGGTTTCCCCCGCCTCTTCCTGACGCAACCGGATGATCGCCTGGATTCCGCCCGCTGCCGCGAGGATTCCGACGAGCGAGAAGATCACCGTCGTGAACGCTTCCGCCAGATCGGCGCCGCCGGTGAGTCGGGTCAATTCGTCGGAGATCACGCTCCCACCGAGCGTCCCGTCGTCGAGAGCCGGGGCGAGCGCCCCGCCGAAGATCCCGAACACGGCACCCCCTGCGGCCCACGCGACGATTGACGGCCACTGCAGACGCCACGCCAGGCCGACCGGACCAGCGAGCGACCTCCGCGCGGCCGGCCGGCCGATGCCGACAGCGACGACGCTCGCACCGGCATCCCTCCGAGCGAGAAGGAGGGCGGCGACCCCCAGAAGCACAGCGGCAACCGCGAGGCTCACGAGTAGCGGGGCGAGCGCGTTCTCGGTGAACGGCCGCGTGCGATTCGCCCAGCCGATCGGCGACAGCCACGCCGGCCACGCGCTGTCGACCCGCACACCATCGTCCGAGACCGTGCCGAACGCGTCGCCGAGTCCGCGCAGCAGATACGAGATCAGCACGACCCCGACCCCGACGCTGTTGGCGGCCCTGGCGCTCGGCATCAGTTCGGATGCCACGAGGCCGACGGCGAGGAACGTGACGCCGGTCGCGGCGAGCGCCAGCCCGGCCACCACGGAACCGGCCGCGTCGAGACCGGCGACGGCGAAGCATCCGCTGACCGCGACGAAGAGAACGAGGTTCACGCCCAGTCCGTAGACGAGGGTCGAGAGCGCGGGCGTCCACCGTGCCGCCGGCGTGGCGGCGATCAGCGCGGCACGACCGCTGTCCTCCTCAGCGCGGGAGTGCCGGACGGCGAGGAAGGTGTTCATCAGCCCGACGAGGATGCCGAGAAAAGAGAACAGGGTGAAGACCAGGACGGCGTCGACGTCGGTGCCCTGCGGCGCTCCGCGCAGGAACAGGATCGCGGGGTTCGCGGCGGCGAGGCTGATGAGTGCCGTGCGTTCCGCGACCGAGCCGAAGGAGTCCTGCAGCCCGACGACGGCCAGCACGATGAGTGCGGCGAAGGACCCGATCCACGCCGGAATCTGTACCCGGTCGCGGCGCAGACGATGCCAGACGAGGAGGCGGAGAGCGGTCATTGACTCGCCTTGCCCAGTCGCGCCTCGCGTCTCGTCCGCGGCGTTGCGGTCGGCTTCTCGTCGCCGTAGTGGCTGAGAAAGAGCTCCTCGAGCGACGGCGGGGTGATGGTGAGCCCGCGGACGCGGAGGGCGGCAAGGGCGGGGAGAACGTCGACGAGTTCGTCGCTGTCCGCGGTGAAGTGGGCTCGCGTTCCGTCGAGAACGAGGTCGGAGCTCCGCGGAAGAGAGCGCAGGTCGCTCTCGTCGAGACCCTCGAGCGCGAACGCCACATCGGTGCGGGTGAGGTGTCGCAGGTCGGCGAGCGTTCCGGTCTCGACGATGCGGCCGGCGCGGATGATGCTCACCCGGTCGCACAGCTTCTCCACCTCGCTGAGGATGTGGCTCGAGAGAAGCACCGTGGATCCGGCCGCGACCGCCTCCGTGAGCTCCCGCCGGAACACCACCTCCATCACCGGGTCAAGCCCGGACGTCGGTTCGTCGAGCAGGTACAGCCCGGCCGGAACCGCGAGGGCGGCGATGAGCGCGACCTTCTGCCGGTTGCCGGTGGAGTAGGTGTGCCCCTTGCGTGACGGGTCGAACGAGAACGCATCGATGAGGTGGGCGCGACGGGCGGCATAGGCCTGCGGGTTCCGGATGCCGCGGAGTCGGCAGAGCAGGTCGATCGCCTCACCGCCGGTGAGAGTGGGCCAGAGCGGAACCCCCGCCGGGACGTAGGCCATGCGGGTGTGGAGCGGAACGGCATCCGTCCAGGGATCCCGGTCATAGACCGTGACCGATCCGGACGTCGCCCTGGCGAGCCCGAGCAGGATCTTGATGGTGGTGGATTTGCCCGCCCCGTTGGGGCCGAGGAAGCCGTGGATCTCACCGCCGGAGACCTCAAGGTCGAGTCCGTCAAGCGCGCGGACGGATCCATAATTTTTCCGCAGGTCGTGCGTGGAAATGACCGTGCTCATGGCACCGGACATTACCCCCGTGCTTGTCGGTTGTTAAGGGGGGAGCTCAGGCATCCTCGTCGAGGATCACCAGGCAGAACGGATGCCCCGCCGGGTCGAGATACACGCGGAAGTCGCTCTCGCGGTAGCCGGCGTCGGTCGCCCCGAGTGCGAGCACCTGTTTCTCGGCGAGGTCGATGTCGTCGACCTTGACGTCGAGGTGCAGCTGCTGCGGAACGAGCTGTCCGGGCCACTGCGGCGGCGTGTACGGGTCGACGAGCTGGAAGGCGACGCTCGGCGCCCCGGTGACCGGCGCGATCGTCACCCAGTCGGCCTCGTTGTCGACCCGTTCCATGCCGAGCAACTCCTCGTAGAACGACGCCAGGCGGTCGGGGTCAGGGCAGTCCAGAACGATGCTGTGCAGTTCTCCGATCATGGCCGGAAGACTACTCGCGCCCGTAAGGGCTCGGGAACCCCGGCACACCCTCGAATTGCCACAATCTGCTGGAGCGGCGATCGATTCTCCACATCCTGTCGTTCATCGGTGCGCCGAGGAGCGTTTCGTGCGGAGTCGACCGCGTCAGCGCCGAACCCGTCCAAGGCTAGGCTCGGTCGAGTGAGTACCGTGAACCGCGACATCCTGCGTCTCGCGGTCCCCACCCTCGGCGCGCTGATCGCCGAACCGCTGTTCCTCCTCGCTGACTCCGCCATGGTCGGGCACCTCGGGATCCCGCAGCTCGCCGGCCTCGGCATCGCGAGCGTCGTGCTGCAGACGATCATCGGCCTCATGGTCTTCCTCGCCTACGCAACGACACCTGCCGTCGCCCGCAAACTCGGCGCGGGTGACGAACGCGGCGCGGTGTCTGTCGGGATCGACGGCATGTGGCTCGCGCTCGGCCTCGGTGCAGTGCTCGCGATCTGCGGCTGGATCGCAACACCCGCCCTCATCTCACCGTTCGGTGCGTCACCGGATGTCATGGGCGAGGCATCCGTGTATCTCTCGATATCGATGGCCGGGCTCCCGGCCATGCTCCTCGTCTTCGCCGGGACGGGACTGTTGCGCGGACTGCAGGACACACGCACCCCGCTCATCGTGGCGACGGTGGGCTTCGGGGCGAACATCGCGCTCAACTACGCTCTCATCTACGTTCTGAACTTCGGCATCGCCGGGGCCGCTCTCGGAACGGTGCTCGCGCAATGGGGAATGGCCGCCGTCTATGTTGTCGTAGTGCTGCGTCACGCCCGCCGGACGAAAGCGACCATCCGGCCGCACCGCGAAGGCATTTCAGGCTCCGCGCTCTCCGGCGGCTGGCTGTTCGTGCGCACGGTGAGCCTCCGTGCCGCGATCCTGCTCGCGACGTTCGTCGCAACGGACATCGGTACGGCCGAGCTCGCCGGCTTCCAGATCGTGATGACGCTGTTCACGTTCACCGCGTTCGCGCTCGACGCGCTCGCGATCGCCGCCCAGGCCCTTATCGGCAAGAACCTCGGTGCCGCGGACACCGCGCTCGTCCGCATGGTCCTCACCAGATGCCTGCAGTGGGGAGTCGGGGCTGGTGTGGTGCTCGGACTCGTCGTCGTCGCCACCTCGGGAGTCGCCGGCGTGCTGTTCACCGGTGACCCCGAACTCGCCCGGCTTCTCATGCCGAGCCTCGTGATCCTCGGGATCAGCACTCCGCTGGCCGGCTTCGTCTTCGTCCTCGACGGCGTGCTGATCGGGGCGGGTGACGCGCGCTACCTCGCACTCACCGGCATCCTCAACGTCGCTGCGTTCGTGCCGCTCGCGCTGGGGGTCCTCCTGGCGGCACCGGCGGGCGCGAGCGGACTGGCGTGGCTCACGGCGGCGTTCGCTCTCGGTTACCTCGCTGCCCGCGGCGTCACCCTCGGCCTCCGGGCTCGCACCACGGCCTGGATGCGGACCGGCGCGTAGGTCACCGAACGCCCGACAGGCGCATTCGGGCCGCTGGTGCGTTCAACAGGCGCAGACAGGCCCTTTTCGCCGGCGGCACCTGCTGAACGTGCACACGCGCCCGGGCTGGCAGACTCGGCTCATGCCTGTTCGCATCGTCGTCGCCCACGGCTACCTCGCGTCGCCCGAAAAGCACTGGTTCCCGTGGCTGGTCGAGCAGTTCGACCCCGGCGTCGTAAGGGTTCCCGCCCTGCCATCTCCGAAGCATCCGCGGCCTGGACCGTGGGTGAACACGCTCCGGGATGCCGTCCGCCCGGTCGACGACGACACGATCCTCGTCGCGCACAGCCTCGGTTCGATCACCACGCTCCGGCTGCTCGAGGCACTGCCGCGACCGTGGACCCTCCGCGGCCTCGTGATCGTCTCCGGGTTCGCCCAGCCGCTGCCCAACCTGCCCCAGCTCGACGCGTTCACCGCGGAACCGGTGAACTTCGCTGCCATCGCCCAGAGCACGCGTTCGATCCACGTGTTCGGCTCCGACAACGACACCACTGTCGCGCCGCCGATCACCGCTGCCCTCGCGAACGAGCTCGGTGCCCCGCTCACGATCCTCCCTGGCGGCGGGCACTTCGTCGAACGCCAGGGCTGCCGGTCCATCCCCGAACTGCTGCCGGTACTCCACGACATGGTCGCCGGCGGCTGACCCGCGTGGCATAACCGAATCGTCATCAGGACGCAAGAGGATGCCGCATCCCGCGTGCCCCTGACAGCATCGAAGACGCACCCACATTCCGATGTCGACGACCAGGAGGACCAGCGCATGGCTGCAGACCAGTACGCATTCGAAGACCCAACCAAGAAATACGCCGACATCGACACCCCCGAGCAGTACCAGGAGGGGTCAGGACTCGATGCCGACCTCGTCGAGAAGGCCGACCGGGGCGAGAAGTCCTACCGGGGTACCGGTCGACTCGAGGGGCGCAAGGCGCTCATCACCGGCGCCGACTCCGGGATCGGCGCTGCCGTCGCCATCGCGTTCGCCCGTGAAGGCGCCGACGTCGCGATCTCGTACCTGCCCGAGGAGGAAGAGGACGCCCAGGAGATCGTGTCGCTCATCCAGGAGGCCGGACGCAAGGCTCTCGCGCTGCCCGGCGACCTGACGGATTCCAGCTACGCCAAGGGAATCGTCGAGCGCACCGTCGAGGAGTTCGGCGGAATCGACATCCTCGTGAACAACGCCGGAAAGCAGCAGTACGTCAACGATCTGGCCGATCTCAGCGACGCACAGTTCGACGAGACGTTCAAGACCAACGTCTACGCCATGTTCTGGACGACGAAGGCGGCGCTCGCACACCTGAAGCCAGGCTCGACGATCATCAACACGTCGTCGATCCAGGCCTACTCGCCGTCTGAGCATCTCGTCGACTACGCGACGACGAAGGCTTCGATCAACGCGTTCTCGAAGGCGTTGGCGCAGCAGCTTGCCCCGAAGGGCATCCGGGTCAACGTCGTTGCACCGGGCCCGATCTGGACGCCGCTGCAGACGGCGGGCGGCCAGCCCTCCGAGGCGCTGCCGGAGTTCGGCGAGCAGACCCCGCTCGGCCGCGCCGGTCAGCCGGCGGAACTGGCTCCCGCCTACGTGTTCCTCGCGTCGGGCGAGTCGAGCTACGTCTCGGGCGAGACGCTCAACGTGAACGGCGGGATGCCCACGCCGTAGGGCGCGCGCCCTTTCACTCGATACGGACGAAGGCACCCGGTACGCCGGGTGTCTTCGTCCGTTGTGCGTGATTTCGCGACTTCGAGCCACCCGCGCGGCCGACGGCATCCACCGATCGGTTGATGCCGGATTCAGTCGAACGTCCGCTACCGCCGGAGGCTCGACACGGGCACTCTTGAAGCATGAACTCCAGCAGAGCGCCGCACGGCGACAACATCGTCGAGGTCGAGAACCTCGGTAAGCGCTACGGCAGCCTCACCGCCGTCGACGACGTGAGTTTCGAGATCCGTCGCGGGGAGACGTTCGCGCTCCTCGGTCCCAACGGTGCGGGCAAGTCGACCACGATCGAGATCCTCGAAGGCTACCGCGACCGCTCGAGCGGATCGGTGCGCGTCCTCGGTGTTGACCCGCAGAAGGGCGGCCTCGCCTGGAAGGCCCAGCTGGGCATCGTCCTTCAGTCCAGCGCCGAAGCCGCTCACGTCACCGTCCGTGAACAGCTCGAGCAATTCGCCGCGTACTACGACTCTCCACGAGACGTCGACGAGGTCCTCACCGCCGTCGGCCTCACCGAGAAGGCGAAGACCCGCATCGCCAAACTGTCCGGCGGCAACGCCGTCGCGTCGACGTCGCCCTCGGCGTGATCGGCCGACCCCAGCTGCTGTTCCTCGACGAGCCCACCACCGGGTTCGACCCCGAAGCGCGCCGCCAGTTCTGGGAGCTCATCCGGTCGCTCAAGGCGGACGGCACCACGATCCTCCTCACCACCCATTACCTCGACGAAGCGGCACAACTCGCCGATCGGGTCGCCGTCATCGCCGGCGGCACGCTGGTCGAAATCGGACCGGTCGACACGATCGGTGGGGCAGAAGCCCGGATCCCCGTCGTCCGGTGGCGCGACGACGCGGGGCTGCACGAAGAACGCACGCTCGAACCCGCGGCCTTCGCCTCCCGCCTCTTCGCGGCCACCGGACGCGAACCGCGTGACCTCGAAATCCTGCGCCCGAGCCTCGAGGACGTGTACCTCGGACTCGTCGGCGCAAACGACCGGATGCCGCATGCCGCGGCTTCCGAAGGAGAACCGACCCATGTCTGAGACCACTCTCACCCGGCCGCCCCTTCCGACGGGCGTCACTCCGCTGTCCCGTGGTCGCACGCTGCGGCTCGGGCTCAAGCGCATCGCCTACGAGGTCCGTGTCTACTTCCGTGTCGGGGACCAGGTGTTCTTCACCTTCCTCTTCCCGGTGGTGATGCTCTCGATCTTCGCGACAGCGTTCTCCACGAGCGGCAACATCGGGACGAATCCGGACGGCAGCGGTGGCATCACCCAGGGCGCGTACTTCCTCCCGGGAATGGTCGCGGCGGGCATCCTGCTCTCCGGCGTGCAGAACCTCGCCACCGACATCGCGATGGAGAAGAGTGACGGCACACTCAAGCGACTGGGAGGCTCACCCCTCCCCGTGGTCAGCTACTTCATCGGCAAGATGGGCCAGGTCTTCGTGACCTCCCTCGCACAACTGGTGCTGCTGTTCCTGGTCGCCCGGATGCTGTTCGCCATCGAGCTGCCGACCGAGCCCGAGAAGTGGGCGACGTTCGCGTGGATCTACCTTCTCGGCATCCTCACGTGTGCCGTGCTCGGCATCGCACTCTCGGCCGTCCCGCGCACCGGCAAGAGCGCAGGAGCCGTCATCATCCCGATCGTGCTGGTGCTGCAGTTCATCTCCGGTGTCTACCTGATGTTCACGATGCTCCCCGAGTGGCTGCAGAACATCGCCAGCCTGTTCCCGCTCAAATGGCTGGCCCAGGGGATGCGATCCGTGTTCCTGCCCGAGAGCTTCGCAAGTCTCGAACAGCACGGAGGCTGGGACCTCGACGCGGTCGCGCTCAACCTGCTCATCTGGTGCGTCGTCGGGCTGGTGCTCTGCCGCCTCACCTTCCGCTGGATCCGCAAGGACTCCTGAGCCGACGGCACCCGGCACAACCCATCGATGAGAAGTACGAGAGAGTAGTTTCGTGACCAGTCCGAAGTGGTGGGACCTCGCCCTCGTTGCGACCGTCCTCATCGTGGGCATAACGGTCGCATCGGTGAATGACGGAATCGGGCGCTGGGGCGCCTGGGCAGCCTTGGCGACGCTTATTGTCGTCTACGTCGCCTTCGGCCGCCGGCTCATCGGCGCCGAGGAACTGAACCCGCGGCCGACGCTCGCCGCATCCCTCTCGCTCCAGACCCTGCTCGCGCTCACGGTCGCGGCAGGATCGGCGTTCGAACCGAACGTCATCACCGCCCAGATCTTCATCTTCCCCCTGCTGTGGGTGGTGTCGCTCTCGACGAAGCAGGCCGTCCTCGCCAATATCGGAGCCGCGGCCGTCATCGCCGTCGGCTTCGTCATCGGCCTGAGGGAGGGCCAGGACGGTATCGTCCAGGGCATCTTCGTCGGCGGGCTCTCGCTCGGGTTCAGTCTCGCCCTCGGGCTCTGGATCAGCCAGATCGCCGCCTACGGTGACGAGCGGCAGCGCCTGCTCGTGGACCTGCAGGCCGCCCAGGGTGAACTCGAACTGCTCAGCAGGGATGCCGGGGCGACCGCCGAGCGGGAACGCATCGCCCGCGAGATCCACGACACGATCGCGCAGAGCCTCACGAGCGTCGTGATGCTGGCCCAGCGCGCTCGGCTCGAACAACCGACGGCGGAGTCCACGCTCGAGATGATCGAGTCCACGGCGCGGGAGGCCCTCGGCGAGGCCCGAGCCCTCGTCGCTGTCAACGCCGGGCTTCCCGGCGACGACGCGTCGCTCGGTGAGACCCTGCACCGACTCGCCGAGCGGTTCCGGCGTGAGACGGGAGTGATCGTCACCGCCCACATCGACGCGATCACCCTGCCCCGCGATCTCGAAGTCGTCCTGCTCCGCTGCGCCCAGGAGGGCCTCGCGAATGTGCGCAAGCACGCCAACGCGGGCGCAGCATCCGTCACCATCGAACAGCACGCGGATGCCGTCACCCTCACGATCGAGGACGACGGCAGCGGGCTCGGTGAACTCCGCGACACGATCGAGCACGGCTTCGGGCTCTCCGGCATGCGCGATCGGGTCGGACTCGTCGGTGGGCAACTGAGGATCTCAGACGCCGCATCCGCCACGTCAACAGGGACGCGGCTCGAGGTCACGATCCCGCTCGTGAGGGAGACGTCGCGATGACGGGCATCCGTGTGATCGTCGCCGACGACCACCCGATCGTCCGATCAGGGATCGCTGGGCTGTTGTCACTCGCCGACGACATCGACGTGGTTGCCGAAGCGTCCAACGGTCGAGAGGCGGTCGCGCTGGCCCAGGAGCTCACGCCGGATCTCGTGCTGATGGACCTGCGGATGCCGGTGGCCGACGGCCCGGAATTCGACGGCGCCGCCGCGACCGCGCGCATCATCGAAACGGTGCCAGGCACCCGCGTTCTCATTCTCACGACGTACGAGACCGACGACCACATCCTCGGCGCGATCGAGGCAGGTGCGAGCGGGTACCTGCTCAAGGCAGCGCCGCAGGAAGAGATCCTCGCGGGCGTCCGCAGTGTCGTCGGCGGACAGACGGTGCTCGCGCCCGGCATCGCCGCGAAACTCGTCTCGCGCATGCGGCAGGATGCAGCGGTTCCCCGGCCCCGCCTCAGTGAGCGGGAACTCGATGTGCTGCGCCTCGTTGCGGCGGGTAACAGCAACGCGTCAGTTGCCGGCCGCCTCTTCATCAGCGAGGCGACGGTGAAGACGCACCTGCTTCACGTGTTCGAGAAGCTCGGCGTCTCCGACCGCACCCGCGCGGTGACGCTCGCCCTCGAACTCGGCCTGCTCTGAGTCCAGGTCCGGCCGTACCATGAGGCATGCACGTCCTTGAGTTCCACGAGCCGATCCTGACCGAGCGGCTGATGCTGCGCCTCGAGACCGACGCGGACGTCGACGCGGTGCACTCGTGGCAATCGCGTGAGGATGTCTGCCGGTACCTTCTCTACGCTCCGCGCGATCGTGACACCGTCGCCACCAAGATCGCGGAGAACGCCGGCCACACGCGACTCGAGTCCAGCGGTGACTATCTCCAGCTCGGTGTGCAGCCGTTGCAGGGCGGACCACTGATCGGCGAGATGTACATCACCGTCGACAACGCCGCGTTCTCCACGCTCGAGATCGGCTGGGTCTTCCACCCCGACGTCGCCGGCAGGGGATACGCGACCGAAGCGGCCCAGGCACTGCTCGTTCTCGGCTTCGAGACAATGGGTGCACACCGGATCATCGCGACGCTGACCCCGGAGAACGCGGCATCCGTTCGACTGTGTCTGCGACTGGGGATGCGCGAAGAGGCGCACTTCGTGGAAGACATGCTCGTGAAGGGCGCGTGGGAGGACACCGGCGTCTACGCGATGCTCGACCGGGAGTACGAACTGGGCGAATAGGCTTCCCGGCGCTCGTTTGTGATGATGAGGTCATGTCACCAGCTCCCCCAACGGCGGTCGTCCGCACCGGAACGCGAATCAAGGCGTTGCTCACTCACCCCCGGTTGTTGCTGTCGGTGAAGACCGCTGTCGCGGTCGGGATCGCCTGGATCGTGGCACCTCTCGTTCCGGGTGTTGCCGATGAGTACCCGTATTACGCCCCTCTCGGTGCCCTGATCAGCATGTCGCCGACACTGATGAGTTCGGTCCGACGGGGCGCCGAGACGCTCGCGGGGCTCGCCATCGGAATCGTTCTCGCGGGTGCGGTGATCATCTTCTCCTCACCCAACGTGATCACGATCTCGCTCGTCGTCGGTGCAGGCATGCTCGTCGCCGGCAGCCGTTACCTCACAACAGGCGGCGAGTACGTCCCCGTCGCCGCGCTCTTCGTGCTGATCATCGGTGGGCAGAACGCCGACGAGTACTCCATCGGCTACCTGGTGCAGATGAGCGTGGGGATCGCCGTCGGGCTCCTCGTCAACACCCTCGTTCTCCCTCCGCTCAATTTCAGTGCCGCCGTGCTCCAGCTCACCCAGTTCCGTTCCGAGCTCGCCAACCACCTGGACGACATCAGCAACGCTCTCATCGAGAGCTGGCCACCCGAGCACGAGGAGTGGGCGAACCGGGCAGGCACGCTTGCCGAGACGGCCGACCGGGTGCGTGGTGCCGTCGGCCACGCCGACGAGAGCCGCAAGTTCAACCCGCGGGCCAGGCTCCACCGCCGGGACCTCGAGAAGGACTACCAGGACCTCGCAGACCTCGAGTCGATCACCTTTCACGTGCGGAGCCTCGGCAAGGTTCTCGCGGCCGCGATCTGGGACGGGCCGATCCCGGCCGAACTGCCCGAATCTCTCCGGAAGCCGATGAGCGACACCGTCCACGCTGTCGCCGAGGTTCTTCGGTTGCGCAACGCCGGTGACTCCATCGACGAAGCCGTCGCCGCCGCAGACGAATCGCTGCGGGTTCTCCTCGAAGCGCTTGACGCGCAGCGCGACCTGGACCCGTCGTCGCTCAGCCCATCGGCATCCGTCGCAATGGACCTGCGCCGGATCCTCGCGATCATCGAAGAGTCGGCTGACGTCACCCAGACGTAGCCCGTCTCAGGACGGTGCGGGCCCCGTCGTGTCACCCGGCTGGAAGCGCACGTCAAACGTCACCGGCTCGGGCGACCCACCGGCGAGCATCTCGACGATCGCGCGGCCGGCCGCAGCACCCTTGCCCTGTGACGGCTGCCACACCGTCGTCAGTGACCGCTCGAGACCTTCGACACGGATGCCGTCGAATCCGACGACGCTGAGATCCTCCGGTACCCGGAGCCCCAGCTCCTCCGCCGCGGCGAGGACGCCGGCGGCAAGAAGATCGCTCTGCGCCAGGATCGCGGTCGGGCGATCGGCGGGGGGCACGTCGAGGAGCACGAGGGCTGCTTCACGGCCGGCATCACTCCTGCTGCCGGAGGCGATTCGCCCGCCGATGCCTGGGAACACGCTTCTGGCACCCGCGATGCGCTCGAGGGTTGCCCTGACCGTTGCTGCGGCTTCGCGTTCGGCGGTCAGGGGACCCGGTGTGCTGTCCCGGTCAATCGGGAGGGTGATGATCGCTGCGCGAGTGTGGCCGAGCTCTCTCAGATGTTCAGCGAGCAGGCGGACACCGCCCCGGTTGTCGACGCCGATCGTGTGGACCGCGGCATCCTCTTCCCCTTCGATCTGCACCATCGGAATGTTGCGGCGCCGCAGCAGGTCGAGCGTCGAGATCGTGTCGACGTTGCAGCCAACGAGGACGACGGCATCGACGGGGGCATCCTTCACACTCAGCTGCCCGTCGCTCACGTCGGGGATGAGGAGCAGGCCCGCACCGATCGCACTGATCTCCTCCGCAAGTCCGTCGAGGGTCTGGATCAGGACGGGATCGCGGAACGAGACCCCGATTCGCGCGGGAATGAGCGCGCCGATGATGCCGCTTCGACCCCGACGCAGGGACTGCGCGAGCGGGTCCGGGCCGCCATAACCGAGTTCAGCGGCCGCGGCGAGAACCTTGGCGCGGGTATCGTCCGAGACCGGCCCGTGCCCGCTGAACGCGAGCGACGCCGTCGACGGAGATACTCCGGCCCGACTCGCAACAGCGGCGAGAGTCGGGCGGGCCTCTGTCCGGTCGCCGGATGCCGCTCGGTCGCGATTCATGAGCTCCCCGGTGTGGTGGGCCGCGGCGCTGGTGCGCCTTGACCGTAATGGGTGGTCTCGGCTAGCTTAGCGACGTCGGCTCGAATCGATTCGGCTTCTTTTCCTTTTCCGCGAACCGACATTCGAAGTGACATGACCTCCCCTCTCGTGCCCGCAGCATCCGCTCTTCGTCCTCGCAATGAGCTCGCCGCCTGGCGAAACGCTATCTTCGTGATCTTCACGCTTTCCGGCCTGAGCATCGCGACCTGGGCGGCGCGGCTGCCGGAGATCAAGGCGAACCTCGACGTCACGACCGGGTCGATCGGCATCCTCATTCTGGGAATGAGCGCCGGTTCGATCCTCGGGCTCATGGCCTCGGCCTGGCTGATGGCCCGGATGGGCGCGCGCTCCGGAATGGTCCTCTCCCTGAGCTTCGTCGCCGTAGGACTCGTCCTCATCGGAATCGGTGCCGGCATCGTGTTCTCGCCTGTGCTCGTCTTCGTCGGCCTCGCGCTGTTCGGCTTCGGCAACGGAAGTGTCGACGTCATGATGAACGTCGAAGGCGCTGCTGCTGAAACCGAGCTGGGCAAGACGGTGCTTCCGCTGATGCACGCGTGCTTCAGTCTCGGAACCGTGATCGGAGCCGGGATCGGTGCCGCGGCATCCGCTCTGCAGATCGGGGTGGCCTGGCACGCCATCGCCATGGCGGTGATCATCGCCGTCGCCGCCGTCATTGCCGTGCGGTTCGTCCCGGTGCGCGAGGAGCTGGGCGACGAGACGGCACCGCACGCAAGCAAGCCGGACTGGAAGGCACGACTCAAGGACAACCTCTCGGTGTGGGCAGACCTGCGGCTCATCCTCATCGGCGTGATCATGCTCGGAATGGCCTTCGCCGAGGGAAGCGCGAACGACTGGCTCGCCCTCGCCGCCGTCGAGGGACACGGGCTGTCAGAGCCCACCGGTGCGATCGTGTTCGGAGTGTTCGTGTCGGCGATGACCGTCGGGCGTGTGGCCGGCGGCCCGCTCATCGACCGCTTCGGTCGCGTCAGAGTGCTTCAGGTATCGGCTGTATCGGCCATGGCCGGTCTGCTGATCTTCATTCTGGGCACGGACCTCTGGCTCATCATTCTCGGCACGGCACTCTGGGGCCTCGGAAGTGCGCTCGGGTTCCCGCTCGGGATGTCGGCTGCCGCTGAAGGCAAGAATGCTGCGGCGCGCGTGAGTGCTGTCGCGATGATCGGATACCTGGCGTTCCTCGTCGGTCCGCCGCTGATCGGACTCCTCGGCGACGCCGTCGGTCTGCTCAACGCCCTGTTCGTCGTGCTCGTGCTCGTGGTGCTGTCCGGGCTGGCCTCCCCCGCTGCGCGAGAGCGCGAAGCGAAGCTTCGCTCTCGAGCGGATTGAGCGGCGCGGCACGCTTGCCGCGACAGTCGAAATCAGAAAGCGCGAAGCGAAGCTTCGCTCTCGAGCGGATTGAGCGGCGCGGCACGCTTGCATCCTGTGCCGGCTCATCGGTCCCTTATGCGCGAAACGCGGGCTGAAACCCGACATAGCGGACCGATGAACGCGCCCGCCCCGCATGGCGCCGGTTCATCGGTCCCTTATGCCCGAAACGCGGGCCGAAACCCGACATACCGGACCGACGAACGCGCCCCGCGGCATCCGCGCACCGTTCAGGTGTCACTAACGAGCGCCAAACCGCCCGAAAACGGTGCGTTAGCGACAAGTGAACGTCCCGGCGACCTCCCCGGGGCGCTGGCTCACAGACATCCCGGGCTACACTCGTCGAGTGCGTTTGGTGATTGCGAAGTGTTCCGTTGACTATGCCGGTCGGCTCTCCGCTCACCTACCCCTCGCCACGCGCCTGCTCATGCTCAAGAGCGACGGAAGCCTTCTGGTGCACTCCGACGGCGGCAGCTACAAGCCACTCAACTGGATGAGCCCGCCATGCACGCTGAGCGTCGTCGAACCCGACGAAGACCAGACGGATGCCGGCATCACGCAACTCTGGAAAGTCACCCACGCGAAAACGGGCGACCAGCTCATCGTGTCGGTGTACGAGGTCTTCTCGGACTCCGAGCACGAGTTCGGCGTCGACCCCGGACTGCAGAAAGACGGCGTCGAGGCTCACCTGCAGAAGCTCCTCGCCGAGCAGATCGAGCTTCTCGGTGATGGACACACGCTCGTGCGTCGTGAGTTCATGACCGCCATCGGACCGGTCGATATTCTTGCGCGCGACGAAGCCGGGGCATCCGTCGCCGTCGAGTTGAAACGTCGCGGAGACATCGACGGCGTCGAGCAGCTCACCCGGTACCTCGAGCTCATGAACCGCGACCCTCACCTCGCCCCAGTTCGGGGAGTCTTCGCTGCCCAGGAGATCAAGCCACAGGCGCGAACCCTCGCCGAAGACCGCGGCATCCGCTGCCTCGTGCTCGATTACGACGCGATGCGAGGCCTTGACAACGCAGACGGTCGACTGTTCTGATGAGTGCCCGGTTCCGCCGGGAATTGTCGAGTGGATCGCCAAACTGCCTACTATGGAGTTCCTATGTCTATTTCATCTCCTGAACTGACGAGCACGGGATCGATCGTCGTCAACCGCACCTGGTCGACGATCCTCTTCGACCTCGACGGCACGATCACGGATTCAGCACCCGGCATCACCGCACGCCTCGCGAAGATGTTCGCAGCGCTCGGCCTGCCGGTGCCCTCAGAAGAGGAACTGCTCCACTGGGTCGGGCCCCCCATGCTCGAGTCACTCGAACTCCGCGCCGGCATGACGCCGACCGAGGCGTTCGACGCCCTGCTCGTCTACCGCTCCATCTCGGACGAGGACGGCCCCTGGTCGGGTTCGGCCGTCTACCCGGGGATGGCAGGCCTGATCAAGCAGGTCGCCGCAAGCGGCATCCCGACGGCGATCGCGAGCAGCAAGCCGGAGTCCCAGATCCACGCCGTGCTCGACCACTTCGGGCTGAGCGAGTACTTCACCATCATCTGCGGCGCGTCAGAAGACGAAACCCGCAGCGCGAAAGCGGATGTCATCGCTGAGGCGATCACGCGCCTCAACGCCCAGGGCATCGACACCACCCACAGCGTGCTCGTCGGTGACCGCCACCACGACGTGGAAGGCGCAGCCGTCCACGGCATCCCGACCATCATGGTCGAGTGGGGCTACGGTTCCCCCGCTGAAGCGACCCACGCCATGGCCGTCGTGCACTCGACCGACCAGCTCTCCAAACTGCTTCTGGGCTGAGACCGGCTCTCGGCGAGATCCCACCGCTGGCCCATAGGCTGGATGCCATGACTGACGGACTCTGGTGGCTCCCGTCCCTCATCGTGTTCGGCACGGCCGGTCTCGCCGTGTTCGTCATGGTGCGCGTGACGGCAGCACGACGCCGACGACTCGCAACCGGGACCCACGACACCCTGGCCGCCCTCGAGCAGCAGGCGGGAGTCGCGCTCGTGCGCACTGACGACCTCGTCCGGTCCGCCGAGGACGAGGTCGATTTCGCCTCGGCGCAGTTCGGGGAGGCCGCTGCCGCCGATTTCGCGCGCGCCGTGGCATCCGCTCGCGACCAGTTGCGAGAGGCCTTCCAGCTTCACCAGCAGCTCGCCGACGCCGTTCCCGACAGCGAATCGCAGCGCCGGCGCTGGAATTCACGCATTCTCGAGCTGTGCACGTCGGTCGACCGCACCCTGAGCGAACACACCCGGCAGCTCGACGAACGGCGCGCCGTGGAGCGGAACGCTCCCGATCTCGTCGCTGAGTTGCGGCGGTCGATCGACGCAACCGAGAAGCGCGTCGAGGAAGCCGGGCCGATCCTCGAACGGCTGGCCTCGAGCTACGCTCCCGGGACATTCATCGCGGTGTCGGATGCCACGGGCCGCGCGCACGACTCCCTCGCGGCCGCGCGCGCTGCCCTCGCCCAGGCGGAGCTCCGGGTATCCGCACGCGAGAGCGCCGCCCAGGCTCTCGACACCGCCTCGCAGCACCTCCTCACCGCGCGGCACGCGCTCGACAGTGTGTCACGGACGGCATCAGGACTCGACGCCGCAGCAGCCGAGCTCGCCGCTGCCGTCGCCCGCGTTCAGGCGACGGTCGACGACGCGAGACGCCGTCGGGACGCGAGCGAAGTGCCCGAAGCCGTCGACGAGCTCACAGCCGGAATCGATCTCGCCACGGCGGCACTGACCCGCGCGAGCGACCGCACGGAGCTGCCCGATCCGCTCGACCGGCTCGACACCCTCCGCGAGGCCGAAGACCGGCTCGACGCCGCTCTCTCGAGCGCTCGGAGCCGCCAGCAGCGTATCGAATCGGCACGTGAAGCACTGAGAGGTGCGCTTTTCTCCGCCCGCAGCCACCTCGATGTCGCCGCGACGTTCATCGCCGAGCACCGCTCACGCGTGGGCCCGGATGCTCGCACCCGGCTCGCGGAGGCGGAACGCCAGCTGGCCCTCGCCCAGGCGGCCGACGACCCGGTCGACGCGCTCGACATCGCTCGCAGGGTGTCGCGACTCGCTCAGGATGCTGATGCTCTCGCCCGCTATGACGCAGGCCCCAGGACCGCTCCATACAAGCGCTGATCCGCACGCCACAGTCGTGCGATGCCGAAACCTAGAGGTTGACGCCTCGCGCGGCCATGTACGGCACCGGGTTCGTGAAGTTGCCGCCGAGGCGGATCTTGAGGTCGAGGTGGCAACCACTCACGACGCCGGTGGCACCGACACTCGCGACGACGGTCCCTGCTTCGACGAGCTGGCCGACCGATACCTTGAACGATCCGCTCTGCACGTGGCCGTAAATCGACTCGACTCCACCGCCATGGTCGACGATGACGCGCTGACCGTACGCTCCGCCTGAACCGGTGAAGGTGACCCGGCCGGCAGAGACCGCCTTGATCGGGGTGCCGCAACCGGCACCGAAGTCGACGCCGTCGTGGAAGGAGTTGGAGCATCCGGCACCGTTGCAGATGAGTCCGCGTGGGCCGTAGTGCGACGAGATACCGGCGTTGAGCGGCTTGATCCAGGTGCTGCTGCGAGTGGCGAGGAACGCAGACAGGTCGGTGTCGTTGGCGTTGTAGACGTAGGCTCCGGACGAACCTCCGCGACCGGCGGCGAGCTTGGCGGCCTGCTTTGCTGCCTCGGCTGCAGCCTTCGCTGCTTCGGCTGCGCGAAGCTCCTCGGCGGAGGTGGCTGAGTAGCCGTCACGAGCGAGAGCGGGGCGGCTCCAGTTGGCCACGGTCAGCGACTGGGCGCCGGTGTCGTGAATCGGCGCGATCGCGGCGGAATCCTCGCTCGTGAATGCATAGGCAGGGAGAGCGACGGTTCCGAAGATTCCCGGAACAGCGATCGCGACGATGAGCATGGACCGGATCGACTTCCAGCGCGAGGGCCGCGATACGGACCGGGCGGATGTCGTCGGGGGCGTCGCGGCGACACGTGCTGCCAGTCGCGCCCGGGTCGGCGCGGGTGCGGCGACGGGGATCTCGGGAGCGGGGAGTTCAGGGGCGACCGGGTTCGCCGCAGCCTCGATCTCGACGACAATCGCGGGCTCATCGGGCGTTCCTGCCGCCGGAATGACCTCTACGGTCTCGGAGACGCCGGTCGCTGCAGCGGACCGTGCGTTGCGCAGGCTCCGACGGGTCGGAAGCGCTTCGGGAGTATCGGGAGTGGAGTCGCTGCCGCTGGCCGTGTCTGGCTTTCGGCTGGTCTCGTCACTCATCACAAATATCTCCGGGGGCATTCTCGAACCGGCGGCAAGCATCCGTATTGCGGCACTTTTCTCAGTAGTCAAGAACGCTGATGTTCGGGTGGGCGGCGGCCTGGTTGCTGCCGGGCCCGGTTTTCGGGTACATCCGAGAGTACTCGATCCTCCCTGAAAGGACACTCCCAGTTCGGGTGAGCACCCTGTACCGTCGATTTCCATGACCGTAGTCCTGCGTGAACCGACTCTCGAAGACGCTGCTGAGCTCGGTCGCGTGCACCAATTGTGCTGGGTCGAGACGTACGAAGCGCTCGTTCCTCCGGAGTTCTGGGACCACTCCACCGAAGCCCGGCGGATCGGGATGTGGGAACGGATGCTGCGCCGCAACGCCGGCGACCTTCGCCTCGTCCTCGCCGAGGAGGATGGCAGCATCGTCGGGCTTGCCGCCGCGGGCCCCGTCCTGACGCGGGAACACCCCGGGCACGAACCAGCAGAGGCTCGTGAGGTTCAGATGCTGTATCTCTTGCGTTCCCGCCACGGCAGCGGAATCGGCCAGCAGTTGCTGGACGCGATTCTGCGGCCGGATGAGGGGGCGCAACTCTGGGTCGCGGAGCAAAACGAACGAGCAGTGGCGTTCTACCTGCGGAACGGTTTCTCCCCAGACGGCGTTCGCGACGAAGAAGCGCACAGGGGAACAGACCTGACCGCGATTCGCCTGGTTCGCCGTTCGAACGGCGGCTGAGCTCCGATTCGCCTACCACCTCCGGCGAGGCGACGACGACAGCAGGCGTCGTGCGGCACGATGAGAGACAGGCGATCGCCGAGAGCTGCCCAGCTCGACCGAGGTGTGGGGACCATGCGCAAGAAAAAACAGACTGCTGAGATCGACCAGGCCGACCTGAAGCCGGACGTCGCCGTCCAGCGCGGAGCCGGCGCCGCCGGCTTCAGCATCGCTGCGTTCCGGATCGGACTCGTCGGCGGCATCGGCGTGCTGACCGCCCTGCTGATCGCGAGCATCCTCGGTCAGCTCGGCACCGTGCTCATCTACATCGGCCTCGCGCTGTTTCTCGCGCTCGGCCTCGACCCGCTCGTGACCTGGCTCGAGAAGCGGATCCACCGCGGCGTCGCCATCGCGCTCGTCGTTCTCGGCGTGCTCGGGCTCTTCGCCGCCTTGCTTTTCGCCGTCATTCCCGTGCTCGTCGAGCAGGCGACGAACCTCATCGACGATTTCCCCCGCCTCCAGAAAGAAATCCAGTCGAGCGACTTCATCGAGGGCCTCGAGACCGCGTTCGGTGGCGCGCTGAGCATCAGTGAAGCCCTCTCCAACGCCATCGAATTCGTCAGCGACCCGAAGAACCTCGTCGCCATCGGTGGCGGGCTTGCTGCCGTGGGCGCTGGAGTTGCCAGCGGTGTCACCGGCGCGATCATCGTGCTGATTCTCACCCTGTACTTCCTCGCGTCCCTCCGGTCTATGAAGGGTGTTGCGTACCGGTTCGTTCCGCAGTACCGCAGGGTCGGGTTCGCCACGATCACCGAAGAGATCACCGGCGCCGTCGGGCGTTATGTCGTCGGCCAGCTCACGCTCGCCGCGACCAACGGCATCCTGAGCCTCATCTTCCTGTCGATCATCGGGGCTCCGCTCCCCTTCCTGCTGGCGATGATCGCGTTCCTCGGATCGCTCGTCCCGCTCGTCGGGACCCTGACGGCATCCGTCATCAATACCCTGATCTGCCTCTTCGTCTCGCCGGCCACAGCGCTCATCGCCGGCATCTACTACCTCGTCTACATGCAGATCGAGGCGTACGTCCTCAGCCCGCGGATCATGAACCGTGCCGTCGCCGTTCCCGGCGCGATCGTCGTCATCGCGGCGGTCGCAGGTGGAGCCATCGGCGGGGTGCTGGGAGCGCTCGTCGCGATTCCCGTCGCGGCATCCGCCATCATCATCACGCAGAAGGTCGTCTTCCCCCTGCAGGACTCGAAGACGTCGCCGAGCGGGGCTTAAGACCCACTTGACGCACGGGAGCTGAGCGGAGAAAACTCGACGGAGAATCCCCTCGATTTCTCTCGGAGCGCAGACCCGTGACAAGTTTCGATACTGCCGGCCTCGACCACCGCGCCCTCGCCGTGCTGAGGGAATCCACCTCCGGAGCGGTCGTTCTGCCCGGTGACCCCGGATACGAGGCGGCGCATACCGTTTATGGAACGACCTACGGGCAGTCCAGCGCTCCCGCACTCGTTGTCCAGGTCGCGGATGCCGAGGACGTGCGGCTCGCCGTCGCGTTCGCGCGCGACAACGGCCTCGTCCTCTCGGTCCGCAGCGGCGGGCACAGCGGCAGCGGATTCAGCACCAACGTAGGCGGTCTCGTGATCGACCTGCGGCGGCTGAACGAGGTCGAGGTTCTCGACCGGAACAGCGGCCTCGTCCGCATCGGTGCTGGCGCCGTGTGGGGCGATGTGGCGACAACGCTCGGGGCAAAAGGGCTTGCCCTCTCGTCCGGAGACACGGTGAGCGTCGGCGTCGGCGGACTCACCCTGGGCGGCGGGATCGGCTGGTTGGTGCGACAGTACGGACTCGCCCTCGACAGCCTCGTCGAAGCATCCGTCGTGACCGCTTCCGGCGAGCACCTCCGCGCAAGCTCCGACGAAAACGCCGACCTGTTCTGGGCGATCCGCGGTGGTGGAGGCAACTTCGGCGTGATCACGAGCTTCACCTTCGAAGCACACCCGCTGGCTGGTGTCGTTGCGGGCACCCTGCGTTACGGCGACGACGATCTCTCGACTGCTCTGACCGGGTGGCGCGATGTCATGCGCGTCGCACCCGAGGAGCTCAACACCACATTCCTTGCCATGCCCGATTTCCCCGGCATGCCCGGCGGAGTGCAGATTCTGGTCGCGTACGCCGCTACGGATGCTGCGGAAGCGGACGCCGCAATCGCTCCGCTCCGGGCACTGCCCGGGTTCCAGGGTGATGACATCTCTTCTCGGGCATACGCAGACCTCCTCGAAGAAGCACATCCTCCGGAGGGCATGCTCATCGTCGGCCACAACGCGTTCGCCCGTGTTTTCGATGACGACACGATCGCGGCGGTCGCGAGGATGTACACGGAACTGGGCGGATCGGTGCTCATGATCCGGAGCCTCACCGGGGCATTCCAGCGCGTCCCGAATGACGCGACCGCGTTCGGCTTCCGGGACAGCGAGGTTCTGCTGATTTCCGTCGCCTTCTTCCCTCCGGACACACCGGCAGAAGCCACCGATCGGGTACGCGGCCTCTGGGGCGAGGTCGAGCCGCACCTCACCGGCACGTATGCCGGATTCTCAAGCGCTCCGGACGGCGAGGACCCGGCGCTTCTCTACCCTCCGGACACTCTTGCCCGCCTCGTGGAGGTCAAGCGGAAGTACGACCCAGCGAATCTGTTCCGGCGAAACCACAACATCCGCCCTGTCGCGGGCTGACCGAGCCGGGCCGACGCGCCGGCTAGCTCTCGGCTGCCGCGTCCCGCTGCCTGCGGGCGCGACGAGTCAGTGGCGCCGCGACCGGCGCGCTGTCCGGTGCTGAACCGCCGTCCGACGCTGAGCCGTCGACGGGAGCTGAGACAGTCACCTTCGGACGGAGCGCGGAAGCCCACGAGACGGACGGGGCGCGCGGTCCGGCGTCGACGGCATCCGTCTCGACCGGCGACGACGAACCCGAGCCAACCGCCTTGACCACGAGGACGGCGATCCCGGTGGTCACGGGGATCGCGAGGACGAGGCCGATCGAGCCGACGAGGGTGCGCACGATCTCTTCGGCGAGTTCTCCGCTCGAGATGGTTTCGAGGAACGGCCGGTCCTGCAGTGACAGCAGGATGAGCAGCGGAAGGGCGGCACCGGCGTAGGCGAAGACGATCGTGTACACCGTGGATGCGATGTGGTCACGGCCCACCCGCATCGCCCCGGCGAAGAGGCGGCGCGCGCTCGATTCGGGCGCGAGTTCGTGCATCTCCCAGACCGCGGACGACTGGGTGATGGTGACGTCGTTGAGCACACCGAGGCCGGAGATGATGAGCCCGCAGAGCAGGATGGCCGAGAGTGAGATCGACTCGGACGCGTATGACAACGTGTAGTCGGCTTCGTCATTGAGGCCGGTCAGGTTCGCGGCCCCCGTCGCCCACGCAGCGACGAGCGACGTGGTGACGAGGCCGAAGATCGTGCCCAGCAGCGCCGTCGATGTTCGCGCCGAGAACCCGTGGGCGAAGTAGAGCACCGCGATCATGATCACGCTCGACCCGACGAGCCCGAGCAGCAGCGGTGGTTTGCCCTCGACGAGTCCGGGGAGGATGAACTGAGCGACGACGACGTACGCGCCGAGAAGCCCGAGGAGTGCCCGGAGTCCGCGCCAGCGCGCGACGAGGATCACGACGGCGGCGTAGATGGCGGCGAGCAGGGCCATCGGCACCGTTCGCACGAAGTCGACGAACGAATACTGTGCCGCCGCGCTCTCGCTCCGCTCTCCCAGGTCAAGGAAACGGATGCGGTCGCCCGCGACCACATCGACCTCACGCTTGATCTCGGGAGGCACCTCGACCGCGACGGTCTCGCCGCCGGCATCCGGGGAGAGATGGGCGACGGTGCACTGCTGATCGGCGGGAGCGCCGGCGGATGGGTAGAGGCAGGTGGAGGTCGAGAGGGACTCGACGGTTCCGACCTGGAAGTTCACGCCTGCGGCAGCGGAGTACGGGTTTCCGACCTCGATGTCGTCAGCGGCGCCGCTCGGCCAAAGCAGCGCCATGCCGAGGATCGTCAGCAGGGTCAGCGGAATGAGGATCGCTGCGAGCAATCGATTGGCGCGGCGTCTCGTCGCTGCTGCCTCGACGGTAGGCACTGTGTCGTCGTGCGAGTGACTGTGCCCCACGGGAACTCCTGTTTTTCAGGCCAGCAGGGCGCGGCGGGCGCGGGCGGAACGGAGAGCGTCTGTTCCCACCAGCAGGATGAATCCGGCAGCGATGAACAGCACGAGCGCCATGGGGAGGTTCTCGATGCCGGTCCGGTCCAGCAGCAATCCTCCGAGCAGCGCGCCACCGCCGATGCCGATGTTGAACGCCGTGGTCTGGAGTGCCGCAGCGAGGTCACGCGTCCTGAACGAGGCGGTGTGGAGCATCCGGGTCTGCAGCATGGCCGGAAGTCCGCCGAAGGAGACGCCCCACACCACGAATGCGACAACGACGACGATCGGGTTCTCTGACCAGATCGCGAGGACGAGAACGGATGTCATGACGCCGAGAAGAGCGAAGGCGAAGCCGCGCTTGGGGAAGCGGTCCGAGGCGAAACCGGCGAGGACGAGGCCGACGGCCCCGGCGCCACCGAACAGGAAGAGGAGGAACGCGACGGACGTTTCGGGGAAACCGGCCGCCTCGACGAGCCACGGCGCGATGTACGTGTAATACGTGTTCTGGCCTGTGATGAGAATGACGATGACCACACAGAGCAGTGCGACCCCACGGATGCTGCGGTCCTTGTACATCGGGATGGCGATCTCACCCGTCTTCACGACGACGTGGTGGTTGACCGGCGGCAGAAACTTGAGAACCGCGAGCGCGAGGAGAACGACGATCGCGGCGATGATCCCGAACGCCACCCGCCAGCCGAGGGCGTGGCCGAGTGCGGTTCCGACGGGGACGCCCAGCACGAAGGCAGCGGATGCTCCGCCAGAGGTGATGGCGACCGCCTTGCCGAGTTGGTGCTTCGGCACCAGGTGGGCCGAGTAGGCGGCGACGACGGCCCAGAAGAGGCCGTGCGCAAGCCCGCCGAGGATGCGGGCGCCGACGAGAATCTCGTAGGTCGGCGCAATGGCGGCGAGCACGTTCGCGAACGCGAGCACGAGGAGCACAACGAAGACGAGGCTTTTGCGCGAATACTTGCGGGTGAGAGCAGCGAGCGGGGTCGTCGCAATGACCACGGTTCCGGCGAAGACGGTGACGAGAAGGCCGGCGGTCGAGATGCTCACGCCGAGTTCGCTCGCCATGTCCGGCAAGAGTCCCGTCGGCAGGAACTCACTCGTGACCGAGACGAAGATGGCTCCGGCCAGCGTGAGCAGGCCGATCCAGGGGAACGGCGCTTCGGTTGGAGTCGGTGCGGTCGTGGGAGAGGACACAGGCGTCGCCGATCGAGGTCAAGGGAGAGGGCAGAGGATGCGGGCACGACTCCGTTGTGCGGCGCGCGATTCGCCCAGCCTATTCGACGGCCGCGCGCATCATCGATCAGATTTCGAGAAGCGCCGCCGGGCACGTCGCTCTACCGTGGGAAGCACAGCATCCGATCAGGACCCCGAGCGAGGAGCCGGAAATGAACGCAGCGAAGTCCGCCACGGACGAGCAGAAGAACAATGACGGGTTCTCCGCCGAAGAGCGCGCCGCGATGAAGGAACGTGCGGCGGAGTTGAGGGCGGAGGCGCGCCGCGACGCGAAGGATGCCAAAGCGCGCGAAAAGGGGGACGCGGAGGTTCGCGACAAAATCGCCGAGATGCCTGACGCCGAGCGTTCCATCGCCGAGCGGCTGCACGAGATCGTGACCGAGAATGCCCCCGAGCTCCTGCCCAAGCTCTGGTACGGGATGCCGGCCTATGCCAAGAACGGCAAAGTGCTGTGCTTCTTCCAGTCGGCGCAGAAATTCGACACCCGCTACTCGACGTTCGGTTTCAATGACGTTGCTGCGCTCGACGACGGCTCGATGTGGCCGACGGCCTACGCGCTGACCACCCTCACCAAGAAGGATGAGAAGGTTCTCGCCGACCTGGTGAAGAAGGCGGTCGGCTGACGGATGCCGCGGCGCACGCAAAACAGGAGATCGCACGTTTCGCAGGAGAAAGCCGCGGAAAGCATCCTGTAAATCCTGCGATCTCCTGTAAATCGTGCGACCCTCGACGCCGCCGTCCGCCGCCGGCCGCCCTCACGCCCCAGCAGGCGGATTCGCCAGCAGCTCCACCCGGTCATCCAGATACGACGCGAGGTCGACGGCATCCGCGTCGGTCGCCGCCCGATTCCACCGCACTCGCGGCCGATCGCCATCGAGAAACAACCGCCCGCTCGACGCCTCGAGCGCTGCAACCGACAGATCCACGGGCTCAGCGTCGAAGTTCACCGTCTCACCGAGCGGAAACCTGCCCCGGGATGCCGCGGCCCGGTACGCGCGCCGCTGCTCAGCCGATTGGGACTGGTAACCCGGGCGCCCCGGCTCGAGAGCTCGCGTGGTCTGCCCCGTCTCATACAGCGCGCCGTCGGCTCCGAGCAGAAAGACGCCGAGTCTCCACACCCGGCCGAGCGAACGCAGCACCGCCGGTCGCGGCACGAGGAGCACGCGGTGCTCGGGGACGTATTCGGCGAGCGCCTCGGTGCGGGCTTCTGCCGAGAACAACCGCTCGACCGCCCGATCGAGAAGCGCGCGGATCTCGAGCGCGATCCGTTCCTCGTCAGCGGCGGCGGGCATCGGTCATCGCCCTGACGCGAGAAGTTTCACGACGCGCTCGGGGTTCGCGAGCATCGGCCGTGCCGCCGGGTCAGCCACGAGCCGGCTGAGCAGCGCAGACGCCGCCCGAACGCTCCTGGTCCAATACCCGCCGACGTGGTGCCGCGTCACCGGCATGACGACCGGATCGGCACCGGTCACGGAGACCCGCAGCGTGCCGTCCTCGATGTCGTCGGCGATGCCCCAGTCGTGGAAGATCGTGCCGAGAATCCCGAGCCCGACCGTCGTCGCGAGCCCGGGCAGCCGGAACCGTGTCTCAGGCACCGTGAGCGTGACATCCTCGATCCGGGACCAGTCGAGCGACACGGGCTGCTCCCGGTACTCGCGCAAGACGAGAGCGGATGCCGTCAGCTCGGCATGGTGACCACCGGCGTCACCGAGAACGAGGGAATCGCCGCGGGCTTCGAGGGGTCCGAATCGGCTCATGCGATCAGCTTATCGACGCGGTGGTCACAGCTTCGTGAGTGCACTCCCCTTGTGCATCGCGTCGTTGCCGGTCTTGTCACTCGTGACTTCGTACTGCGGGTCGTCCGGGGTGCAACGGCGGGTGCGGCCCATGAACTCCACGTCCTTCGTGTGCACCTTGGTCACCTTGCCCTCGATCTGCCCGCCCTCCGAGTTCCAGCGCACGCGGTCGCCGACCTTGAATTCATTCGTCATGGTTTCCTCCTTGTTCAGCACCCCACGAAGTGCCGCAGGGTGTCAGCATTTCTCACGGCATTCCCGCCGCCGTCGTTGTTGAAGTAGGCGAAGACATCCGTCCCGCCGTCGCTCCATTCACGGATGCGATCGGCCCACCATCGCAGGTCGTCGTCGGTATACGAGCCGCCGTAGAGCCAGTCGGAGTCAGGACCGTGCAGTCGCACATACGCGAACGGCGCCGTCACCCGCAGAATGCACGGCAGCCGGGCCCCGCTCATCACGCAATACGCGGCGCCGTGAGCCTCGAGCAACCGGAACACGTCGTCGGTGTGCCAGCTGTCGTGGCGGAACTCGACGGCGACCCGGATCCAGTCCGGGAGCCGGCCGAGGAAATAGTCGAGGCGGGCGTCGTCACGCGGCATCCCCGGCGGCAACTGCACGAGCAGCACCGCACGCTTGTCGCCGAGCTCGTGCCAGGCCCGGGCGATCCGGTCGATCCAGGTTTCGGGCGCGTAGAGCTTCTTCGCGTGGGTGAGTCCGCGCGGCGCTTTCGCCGAGAGCTGGAACCCCTGCGGAAGCCGGTTTCGCCAGCTCGCGAACGACGCATCCCGCGGCCAGCGATAGAAGCTCGCGTTCAGCTCGACGGTGTCGAACCGGTCCACGTAGTGCGCCAGGCGGTGCCAGCGGGCGAGCCCCTCCGGGTACAGCACATTCTCCCAGTGGTCGTAGCTCCAGCCGGAGGTTCCGATCGAGATGCGTGCCATTGGCCCAACCTATAGCCGGGGTGCCCCGGGCAGACAAGCCCTTGCCGCGTCGAAACGACCGGTGTGACGCTTACCCTCTCAACCCAAACTCAAGGGAAGGATGCCGATGCGATCGATGGTGTATCGCGGACCGTACAAAGTCCGTGTTGAAGAGAAGGACATCCCGGCGATTGAGCACCCCAACGATGCGATCATCCGGGTGACGCTCGCTGCGATTTGCGGCTCCGATTTGCACCTGTACCACGGCCTGATGCCAGACACCCGGGTTGGTACGACCTTCGGCCACGAGTTCATCGGCGTCGTCGAAGAGGTCGGCTCATCCGTCCAGAACCTCAAACGCGGCGACCGCGTGATGGTGCCGTTCAACATCTACTGCGGCTCTTGTTACTTCTGCGCCAGGGGCCTCTACTCCAACTGTCACAACGTCAACCCGAATGCGACAGCGGTCGGTGGCATCTACGGCTACTCCCACACGTGCGGCGGTTACGACGGCGGGCAGAGCGAATACGTGCGGGTTCCGTTCGCGGATGTCGGGCCCTCCCTGATTCCCGAATGGATGGACGACGAAGACGCTCTGCTCTGCACGGATGCTCTCGCGACCGGCTACTTCGGAGCCCAGCTCGGCGACATCACCGAGGGCGACACGGTGGCCGTCTTCGGTGCGGGGCCGGTCGGACTCTTCGCCGCGAAGTCGGCCTGGCTCATGGGCGCCGGCCGGGTGATCGTCATCGACCACCTCGAGTACCGGCTCGAGAAAGCACGCACCTTCGCCCACGCCGAGACGATCAACTTCGCTGAACACGACGACATCGTCGTCACGATGAAAAAGACGACGGACTATCTCGGTGCGGATGTCGTGATCGACGCCGTCGGCGCCGAAGCAGACGGCAACGTGATTCAGCACGTGACGTCCGCGAAGTTCAAACTCCAGGGCGGCTCCCCCGTCGCGCTCAACTGGGCGATCGACTCGGCCCGCAAGGGCGGAACGATCTCGGTCATGGGTGCGTACGGAACCATGTTCAGCGCCATCAAGTTCGGTGACGCCCTGAACAAGGGGCTGACGCTGCGGATGAACCAGTGCCCGGCCAAACGGCAGTGGCCGCGGCTGTTCGAGCACATCCAGAACGGGTACCTCAAGCCCAGCGACATCGTCACCCACCGAATCCCCCTCGAGCACATCTCCGAGGGATACCACATCTTCTCCGCGAAGCTCGATGACTGCATCAAGCCGGTCATCGTGCCGAGCGCGACCGCTTAGAAGGGAACGGACATGCCCTACACCGCCGAAGGACCACAACGCCGCGAGTCCAACGAGGAACTGCGCGCCCGCATTCCGGGCTGGGGTGCCGACCTCGACCCGAAGGATCGCCCGGCAGTGCCACGGGAACGCTTCGACCCCGGGGCGACGGGCGCGCACTGGGATTTCCCGGAACGCCAGCAGGAGAAGTACCCCAGGGAGCGCTCGGTCGAGCACAAGTTCCTGCCGCCGGTCTTCGGCACGACGGCGCCGTTGAAGGGGCTGTCGGGGGTGATGCGCAGATACGCCTATAAGAAGTACAGCGAGGCCCAGGCTGCGCACTGGCTGATCCTCCTCGCCTCCGACCGTGTCGACGCCGTCGAGAGCCACCTGCGCTCCTTTGCGACGCTGCGCCCTGACAATCCGATCACTCAGAGCGGGGTGCACAGCGAGTTGACGCGCCACGGCTTTTCATCCCGGGTCGGCAAGAACCGCGCCGACCTGAAGCATCAGTGGATCGACCCGATCCTCGTCGGCGGGCCGTGGATCGTCGCCGGAGCCCTCGGCTTCGCCGTTCTCCGCGGTCTGTTCCGGCGACGCTGACCGCGAGCCCCACACCGCATGGCACTCGCAGCCCCTACGCTGGACAGATGACGGATGCCGCGCTGATCGGCCCGGTCGATCCGCCGGATCTGCACGTGATGACCTACAACATCCGTCGGCGGATGGCCCACGTGCCGCCGCGCAGCCCCGACCTCTGGACGCGCAGGCAGCCGCTTCTCACGCAGTTGCTCCAGCGCGAGTCGCCGACAATCCTCGGCACGCAGGAAGCCCTCCCCGACCAGGTCGAGTTCGTGAGTGACGTGCTCGGTTCCGACTACAGCCGGGTCGGCCGCGGCCGCAATGCCGACGGTGACGGCGAGCAGTGCGCGCTCTTTTTCGATACCCGCCGGCTCACCCTTCACGACTGGACCCAGCGGGCCCTGTCCGACAGTCCGCGAGTGCCCGGGTCCCGGTCGTGGGGAAACATGCTGCCGCGAGTTGTCGTGTCCGCCGATTTCACCGACGTGGCCACCGGCATCCGCTTCTCGGTCTTCAACGCCCACTTCGACCACCTGTCGCGTTCGTCGCGGGTGAGGTCGGCGCGCATGCTCAACGACCTCGTCGAGGCGACGGATGCTCCAGCGATCGTCCTCGGGGATATGAACGCGGGAGTGCGCTCCGAGCCGTACCGAATCCTGACCGGCGGGCCACTGCAGGATGCCTGGACGGTGGCGAACACACGACTGACCCCGGCGTGGAGCACCTACTCGGGCTACCGGAGGCCGAAGGAAGGCGGCAAACGCATCGACTGGATGCTCGTCACCGAGTCGGTGAACGTCGAGGCCGTCGCCATCAACGCGGCACGTTTCGGGGGGGCTGCGCCCTCCGACCACGAGCCCGTGCAGGCGCGCCTTCGCCTGTCACCGGGTGTTTGACCAGACCTCAGCCGATATTCTGGCCTCATGATCCAGACATTCCTGCGCCCCCCTCGCGGCGTCGCCGAACTGGCGGCGGACGGCGTGCGCGTGCTCGGCGTGCTGAGCATCGCGGTGGCGTTCGTCGGCTGGAACGCCGTCGACGTCGCGGTGTTCGCGCTCGTGCTCCTGGGTCTCGTCATCCCGCGTTTTCTCGGCATCCGCCCCGCACTGGATGCGACGTTCGGCCTGGTGCTGCTCATCGCGGCGTGGAGTGCGGTGCTCGACCTCTATGAAGCACTCCTCTACTGGGATCTCGTCGTGCACTTCGTCGCAAACGGACTGGTCGCTGCTGTCGCCTATGTCGTTGCCGTGCGTTTCGACGTCGTGCCGGATCCCGCGCAGACGCGGGTTCCGCTCGGTGCGATCGTCGTACTGACCGTGGCTTTCGGTTTCACGGCCGGTGTGGTGTGGGAGGTCGCCGAGTGGGTCGGACACACCTACATCGACACCAGTATCTTCGTGGCGTACGACGACACCATCGGCGACCTCGTCGCCGGCGGGCTCGGTTCGATGGTCGCCGGCCTTGGCGGGCGATACCTGTCCGGTCAGTCCAGGTACATTCCGGCACGACGGCCGGTTCCGGCTTCCCTCTGACTCGACCCTGAGCGTTCGGGCGGAGAATCGAGGGGTCCATCGCCCATACGTGGACGGACCCCACGTTTTTCCGCCCGAATGTACGACGCAGCGGGTTACGCGGCCGAACCGAGCAGGAGACCGCCAGCGCTCGCGACGATCGTGAGCACGAGCATCCCGACGCTGCTGAGGAGCGCACTGCCATAGCGACGCTCCTGGGCCAGGCGCACGGATTCGACACTCGCCGTGCTGAACGTCGTGTATCCGCCGAGGAACCCGCTCCCGACGATGAGCTGGGCTTCGACCGGCAGGACCGCGGCGAGCGCCAGTCCCGTCACGACGCCGAGCAGGAATGATCCGGTGACGTTGATCAGGAGCGTACCGACCGGGTAGCGCACCGACCTGCGCCACAGCATCCCGTCGAGCACGAACCGCGCTCCGGCGCCGAGCCCACCGGCGAGCGCGAGGGCGACGAACACGAGGGGCGTCACGGGTGAACCTCGTCTCGGGCTCGCAGACCCGCCGAAATACGGATGCCGACGATGGCGGCGACGAGACCGGTCACGAGCGTGCCGATCGCGTAGAGGATGCCTGTGGCGACCTCCTGGCCACCGAACAGCTGGGCGGTGTGGGTCGCGAGAGCGCTGTAGGTGGTGAACCCGCCGAGGAACCCGGTCCCGAGAAGGAGCCGGCCCCTCAGTTTCGACCCGGTGAGTGTCGCCGAACCGAGACGCTCCAGCAGGAGCCCGAGCGCGAAGGAACCGACGACATTGATGAGGAATATTGCGAGCGGAAAGCCGCCCAGGTCGGGGATCGAGAGGGTGAGCAGCTCGCGGGCGGCAGTGCCGACGGTACCTCCGAGAATCACCAGACCTATGAGGCCCGGCCGGAGGTGCGCTGGTCGATGGTTCTTGGGCGGATTCCTCGCGCTCACGCCCCGGTCTCCCAGGGCGGCGGCGCATTGGTGCGAGTGCCCGGGTGGGGGATGACGACGAGGGGGCGGTGCTGGCGGTGCGCCAGGTGAGCCGCAACAGATCCGGTGAAGAATTCCTGCAGGGTGCCCCGGAAGCCCGGCTCCCTGGTCCCGACGACGATCATCAGCGCATCGACGCGGTCTGCACACGCTGCAAGTTCCGAGCTGGGGTCACCGACGAGGGGCTGCACGCTCCAGCGAACACCGGTCGGCTCGAGTATGCCGGCGATTCGCTGACGGAGGGCTTCATCGAAGGTTTCGATCCGGAGTCCGGCGGCCTCCGGATCGACCGGTTTCGAGGTGAACCGTCCGTCGGCGAAGCGTTCGACGAGGTAGCGGCTGGGGTCGACGCGGGCACAGACCAGCATGGCTCCGAACCGTGCCGCGAATTCCGCGGCCCGTTCAAGCACGTGCGCCGGCTGGCGTGGAACGACGCCGACGACGATGACGTCTGGATCAGGCATCCCCGTCCCCTCTCTGAACCGGCTGGTTCCGGGGACGGAACCGATCGGCCCCACCGCTGCAGTAAATCTGCGATGACAGCAGTGTTCCAGAATTCCCTTGGCGACGGAAGCCAGCCGTTCTTGCATTCACATAGCAGGTGTGTAAGCTCGACCCTCGTGTTCGGAAAAGTCAGGTCAGTGAGCGAGGCTTCCACGCTCTTGGCGTCGGTCGAGCCGGAATGGCCCGACACAGAGAGCGTCGATGGCGAGCGCTCGGATGTTTCTTCACGCGTAGCCCGCACGGATTACGGCACCGCCCCCAATCGAATCCTCGTTCTCGGCGACGCCGACACGACGTTCGACGCCGTTTTCGGTGAACTCGCCAACCACGGTGTGGACGCCGTGCGCGCCCATGAGATTTCGGCCTGCGCCGCGTCACTGCACGCGAACAAGGCCACCGGGGTCGTGCTGACGATCGACGCCGCAAGCCTTGCCGAGCGCTCCGCTCGCAAGGAACTCGCACGGTCGCTGACCGGCACGCTGCACAAGCTTCTGCCGCTCCTCGCTCAGCCGGCACAGGTACTGGTCCTGGCCCGCGGCACCGACGAGACCCAGAAGTCGCGGATGGACAAAGAGATCCAGTCCGTGATCGGCAAGATCAGCCGGCAGGCGACCAACGAGTACGGCGTGAACCTCACGATCACCGCCGTTGACATCACCGGCAACGTCGACACCACCGTCATCGCGCGTCGCGCGGTCGAACTCTTCGACGCTCGCGAAGAAGTCACGACCGGTGAGCTGCTCGACTACACCGAGATCGAGAACCAGTCCATCGGTTGCGCCCTCGCACTCCGGTTCGTTTACTGAGTTCAGCAGCACGAGCTGACCGCTCTTGTGTCCTTCCCCGCCACGTCAGATAGTGGGAAGAGAACGCGGGAGGGCCATGAGTCGGTGGAGAAATGCTGGGCCGATCGCCGTGGCACTCGTCATGGCGATCGGAGTTTCTTCGTGCTCCCAGCAGGACCCTTTCATCGGGTCGGACGCGCTTCCCTTGGGCCGCTGGGTCGAAACCGACGGCGAGAACGCCGCGTTCCTCGCGATCGGGTCGAAAGGCACCTTCACCGGGAGCGACGGATGCAACACCCTCACCGGAACATGGGAGGTGGCCGATGACGGCAGCATCCGTTTTCCGGCCACCGTGGCCACAGAACGGTGGTGCGAAGGTATGGACCCGTGGCTCGGGTCCGCCGTCGAGGGCCGAGTGGTTGACGGCGTGATGACGCTCGAGTCTGAGGACGGCACCGTACTCGGAGAGCTGCGAGCCCGCTGACCCGGACCTCTGGACAGAACGGTCGATCTCGTGGCACCATCGGGCAGGTGACAAGCAGAGCGGCTGAAGCACAGCATTTGCTCGACCTCGCGGTGTTACGCCGCGTCCGCGATCGGATCGACCGTGAGTACGCGCAGCCACTCGATGTCGAGGCATTGGCGCGTGGCGCGAACATGTCGGCGGGTCACCTCAGTCGCCAGTTCCGCTCCGCGTTCGGCGAGTCCCCGTACGCCTACCTGATGACGAGGCGGATCGAGCGGGCCATGGCGCTCCTCCGGTGCAGCGACCTCAGTGTCACCGACGTGTGTTTCGCGGTCGGCTGTTCGTCGCTCGGCACGTTCAGCACCCGCTTCACCGAACTCGTCGGGATGCCGCCGAGCGTCTATCGCAAACGCAACGCCGGCGTGCCGCTGACAATGGCGCCGTGCGTCGCCAAACAGGTCACCAGACCGGTCAGGAATCGAGAAGCGCGACTCCTTGAACCCGAATTAGCGTGATCCTCATGAACATCACAATCCACCAATCATTCCTTCCCCACACGGATGCCGAGGCATCCCTCGCCTTCTACCGTGACGTGCTCGGATTCGAGATCCGCAACGATGTCGGCTACAAGGACATGCGCTGGATCACCGTCGGCCCGCCCAACCAGCCGGACACATCGATCGTGCTCATGCCACCAACCGCCGCTCCTGGTCTCACCGAAGAGGAGTCGAAAACCCTTCTCGAGCTGATCGCCAAGGGCAGCTACTTCGGTGTGAATCTGGCCACCCGTGAACTGGATGACACCTTCGCGAAGCTCGAAGCGGCCGGCGCAGAAGTGGTGCAGGAACCGACCGACCAGCCATACGGCATCCGTGACTGCGCGTTCCGCGACCCGGCGGGCAACATGATCCGCCTGCAGGAGCTCACATGACGGGTCGGCAATAGGCTCAGACGACGGCACAGCGCTGCGGATGCCGCGGAGCGGCCAGACGAGGAACGGAGACGCGATGAGCACCGAGACCATGGCACCTGAACACACCGCTCAGCATGTTGCCGACAGCCACACCATGATCCGGGTGCAGGGGGCACGCGAGAATAATCTCAAGGATGTGAGTGTCGAGATTCGCAAACGCAGGCTCACGGTTTTCACCGGTGTCTCCGGCTCCGGCAAGAGCTCGCTCGTGTTCAGCACGATCGCCGCTGACTCGCAACGAATGATCAACGAAACCTACAGCGCGTTCCTTCAGGGATTCATGCCGAGCCTCAACCGGCCGGACGTCGATGTGCTCGAGGGCCTCACCACCGCCATCATCGTCGACCAGGAGCGGATGGGTGCCAACGTGCGCTCGACCGTCGGCACGGCCACCGACGCCAACGCGATGTTGCGGATCCTGTTCAGCCGGCTCGGCCAGCCGCACGTCGGTCCACCGCAGGCTTTCTCCTTCAACGTCGCGTCGATCAGCGGCGCGGGCGCCGTGACGCTCGAGCGCGGCGGCAAGACGATCAAGGAGCGGCGCGACTTCGCCATCACCGGCGGCATGTGTCCTCGCTGCGAGGGGATGGGGACGGTGAACGACATCGACCTCACTCAGCTATTCGATGATTCGAAGTCGCTCGCCGACGGGGCGCTCACCATACCGGGCTACAACCCAGACGGCTGGATGGTGCGGATCTTCGCCGAGTCGGGGTTCCTCGACCCGAACAAGCCGATCCGCGACTACACCGACCAGGAGCGGCAGGACTTCCTCTACAAGGACCAGACGAAGGTCTCGTTCCAGTCGATGAACATGACCTACGAGGGCCTGATCCCCAAGATTCAGAAGTCGTTCCTCTCCAAGGACCGCGAGGCGATGCAGCCCCACATCCGCGCCTTCGTCGACCGGGCCGTCACGTTCACCTCGTGCCCGGACTGCGGCGGGACCCGGCTCAACGAAGGCGCACGGTCGTCCAGAATCAACGGCGTGAACATCGCCGACGCCTGCGCGATGCAGATCAGCGACCTCGCCGACTGGGTGCGGAGTCTCGACGAACCTTCGGTCGCGCCCCTCCTCGCCGGGCTTCAGCACATCTTCGACTCATTCGTCGAGATCGGTCTGGGTTATCTCTCCCTCGACCGCCCCGCCGGCACGCTGTCCGGCGGTGAGGCGCAGCGGACCAAAATGATCCGCCATCTGGGGTCATCGCTGACCGACGTCACGTACGTCTTCGACGAACCGAGCATCGGCCTCCATCCCCACGACATCCAGCGGATGAACGAATTGCTCCTCCGGCTTCGTGACAAGGGCAACACCGTGCTCGTCGTCGAACACAAGCCGGAGATGATCGCGATCGCCGACCACATCATCGACCTCGGCCCCGGCGCCGGTACCGCTGGCGGCTCGATCTGCTTCGAGGGCACGCTTGAGGAACTCAAGTCCAGCGACACCCTGACCGGCCGCCATCTCCTGGACCGTGTTGCCCTCAAGGAGACGGTCCGGGAGCGCACCGGGAGTCTCGAGATCAGGGGGGCCACAGCGAACAACCTGCGGAGTGTGGATGTCGACATTCCGCTGGGATTGCTCGTGGTCGTCACGGGGGTCGCCGGCTCCGGCAAGAGCTCTCTGGTGCACGGCTCCCTCCCAGGCGGAGCGGGTGTCGTCTCGATCGATCAGGCCGCGATTCGGGGATCACGCCGCAGTAATCCGGCGACGTACACGGGTTTGCTCGAACCGATCCGTAAAGCGTTCGCGAAGGCAAACGGGGTGAAGCCCGCCCTCTTCAGCTCCAACTCAGAAGGCGCATGCCCGAACTGTAATGGGGCGGGCGTGATCTATACCGACCTCGGCATGATGGCTACCGTTGAGTCACCGTGTGAGGTGTGTGAGGGCAAGCGGTTCCAGGCATCCGTTCTCGAGTACACCTTCGGGGGACGGGACATCAGCGAAGTGCTCGCGATGTCGGTCACGGATGCCGAGCAATTCTTCGGCAGCGGGGATGCCCGGACTCCGGCGGCTCATGCGATCCTCAAGCGACTCGCGGATGTCGGACTCGGCTACCTCAGCCTCGGCCAACCGCTCACGACCCTCTCCGGCGGAGAACGGCAGCGGCTCAAACTCGCAACACAGATGGCGGAGAAGGGTGGGATCTACGTGCTCGATGAACCGACGACCGGGCTGCACCTCGCCGATGTCGAAAACCTGCTCGGGCTCCTCGACCGGCTCGTCGACTCCGGCAAATCCGTCATCGTCGTCGAGCACCACCAGGCGGTCATGGCGCACGCGGACTGGATCATCGACCTCGGGCCCGGTGCCGGTCATGACGGTGGGAGCGTTGTCTTCGAGGGCACCCCGGCCGATCTCGTTGCCGGTCGCTCGACTCTCACGGGCGAGCACCTGGCAGCATACGTCGGCGAGTGACGCGCGTCTAGAGAGATTGCGGGTCGGGAGCGCCCGCGTGCCGCAGGGCCCAGCCGAGGGCGTAGTCGGCGACCTTTTCCCACCCCTTTTGACTGACGATCCTGTGGGAACGTCCGGGGAATTCAACTCGTTCGACGAGCGATGGACCGGCCGAGTACTTCTTGAGCATCGCTTTCTGGATGGCAGGAGGCGCGACGTGATCGATCCCTCCCGAGATCAGCAGTAGCGGTGCTCGGTCCTCCTTGGTGAAGTCCACGCGGGTGATGCCCGATCTCTTTCGCGGCAGCGACAGGACGCCCTCGAAGAAGACCCGATTGGGTGAGTCGACTGCGCTAGCCTCCCACTCCCGGTCGGACTCAGCGCGACTGAGATCGTTGCCGAAGGTGTAGTGGAAGTGGCTCTTGCTGATGGGTTTCGTCTTATTGATTCTGAACGGATTGGAGAGGATCGGAGAGCCCGTCCGCAGGGTCGACAGCGGAAGGCGCAGGACGCCGGCAGGCTGCCCGGGTTCCACACCGACCCCGGCTATTCCCAGGCCGCGATCGAGAAGCATCTGCAGAAAGATGCCGCCGAAGGAGTGCCCCATGAGAATCGGTTCCTCGGTGAGCCGCCGGATGATCGAGTCGTAGTGATCGACGATCGTCGTGATGCTCAGGCCTTCGAGCGGGGTCGGATCCGCCCGCACCTCCTGCGGAGTTCGATTGTCGATACCCGGCCAGCCCGGAACCAGAACGTCGTGACCCAGCGCTCGGTACCGATTCGCCCACGTGTCCCAACTGGAGGGGGTCATCCACAGTCCGTGAATGAGAACGATCGGTGGTTGTGGTGAGATGTTGTCTGACATGACGCTTCTTCTCTGAGCCGACCCGACGGTCTCCCGAGCCGTCGATGGCTAGACAGTAGCGCAGCGGGACGCCCGTGACTAGCGGGTTCGGCGATGCCGATCGCTCGCGCACGGTCTCGTTTTGTAGCCGGGCGGTGCGTCCATCCTTCCCCCGGCGGGTTCGCCCGGGCAAGAGGCGCTTAGCTGCAACAGGCGGAGGCGGGCCCGGGAATCTCGTCGGCGGTCGTTGTGGAACAGACGCCAGTCTCGGGCAGAACCAGCTGGACGCGACGGGCGGCGGCGTGGTTGCCGGCGAGTTCATCAGCGATCGACCGGACCTGCTCGTAGCCGGTGAGCAGAAGGAAGGTCGGCGCGCGGCCGTAGCTCTTCATGCCTGCGATGAAGAAGTTCGGCTCGGGATGCGCGAGTTCAGCGACTCCGTGCGGGTACACCGTGCCGCAGCTGTGGTGGTTCGGGTCGATCAGCGGAGCGAGCGCACGCGGCGCCTCGACGACGTCGTCGAGGGAAAGCCGGATCTCGCGCAACATCCCGAGGTCAGGACGGAATCCTGTCGCGTTCACGACCTGGTCTACCTCGATCATGGTGTTCGTCCCGCGACGGCGTCCGCGAACAACAACACGATCGTTCGGCGTCGGTCCAAGATTATCGATCTCGAACCCATCGAGGAGCGCAATCGTTTGCTGGCGGACAAGTTCGTGCACTGAGTCGCCCAGCCGTCCGCGCGCTTCGAGCTCATCGTTCGACGAACCATAGGCACGAATCGGACTTGGCCCGCGAATGGCCCAGGTGATCGTCGTTCGATCGTCCTCGCTAGCGAGGATGGCGAGCTTGAGCAACGTGTTTGCCGCGGAATGTCCGGCTCCAACGACGAGCGTGTGCTTCCCGGCGAAGCGGGCACGATCGACCCCGAGAACGTCAGGAAGTCCGGGAGCGACATGATCACGGATGCCGTCCAGATGTCGCGGCGCGAGGCCGCTGGCCGTCAGCCCGTTCGGTGAGTTGTACGTGCCAGATGCGTCGATCACGGCGCGCGCGAGGTGTTCGGAGATTCCGTCGTTGGAGCGGACCCTGAGAAGGAACGGTGTCGCGGCGCGGCCTGAAGACCGAGTGCGGTCCATTCCCTGGCGGCTCACATCGGTGACGGCGCTCGAGTAACGGATCCGAGGCGCCAGCTCCGGCGTTGCCGCCAGCGGCAGAAGATACTCGTCGACGAGTTCGCGCCCGTACGGCAGCTTTTTGGCAGCGGGTGCGTGCCACTCGGTCTGATCAAGCAATCGGCCAGCCGCCTCATCGACGAGGTATTCCCACGGCGAGAACAGCCGGGTGTGGCCCCAGGCAGCCACGGATGCTCCGGCAGAAGCTCCCGCTTCGAACACGACGACGTCGATGCCGCGCTCGATGAGCTGCGCGGCGGCCGCAAGCCCGACGGGCCCCGCGCCGATGATCGCGACGGGAAGGGTGTCGAGAAGTCGGGTCGATGGAACGGTGAGCGCTGGGAGCTCCGCGATGGTCATGTGCCGTCAGGCCTTCTCGGGAAGGATCTCGGCGAGCAAGTGCTCGATGCGAGCCTTGATGTCGTCTCGAATGGGGCGCACCGCCTCGATCCCCTGCCCTGCCGGGTCGTCAAGCTCCCAGTCCTCGTAGCGCTTGCCGGGGAAGATCGGGCACGTATCGCCGCAACCCATGGTGATGACCACGTCCGAGTCCCTGACCGCATCTGTGGTGAGCACCTTCGGCGTGTTATTGGCGATGTCGATGCCTTCTTCGGCCATTGCCTGCACCGCGATCGGGTTGATCTGATCCTTGGGCTCCGAGCCGGCGGAAAGAACGTCCACTCGACCGTCGGAGAGCGCGATCATGTAGCCGGCGGCCATCTGGGAGCGGCCAGCGTTGTGTACGCAGACGAACAGGACGGACGGTTTTTCGCTCACCGTGAACTCTTTCCTCGGATGTGATTGACACTCGCCGGCGACCGGCGGAGTGCTAGATTGATGACGATCGATGTTCTCATTCTGGCAGAATATCGATGACTGTCAATCCAACGGGGGTGTGTTCGCATGACGTCAACCGAATCGCTGACGATCTCGGAACTCAGCGCGTGCTGCACACCGATCGCCCGCGCACCAATGGATGCCACCAGCGCAGAGAGACTCGCTCGCTCGCTGAAGGCGCTGGCCGACCCGGCCCGGCTTCGCCTGCTCTCCATCGTCGCGTCGCACGAAGACGCCGAAGCCTGCGTGTGTGATCTCACCGAGCCGCTCGGCCTGAGTCAGCCCACCGTTTCGCACCACCTGAAGGTTCTCGTCGACGCGGGGTACCTCAACCGCGATAAGCGGGGGACCTGGGCGTATTACAGCCTCACACCGAACGCCCTCGATTCGGTGTCGGGCCTGCTGAGCAATCTCTAGCCTCGCTCCACGCGCGACACGGTGAACCATCGCATTGCGTCACGCAGTCCGCACCACCCGACCAGGTACCACTGGCCGTTCGTGGAAGCGAACAACACGGGCTCGACCACGACCCTGGTGTGCTGCTCGATCGCGAGCACGCAGGTGCTGGAGCTGGCCAGCGAAGGTCATGCCATGTTCGCCGAAGTCGCGAACCTCGAGCGCCTGGACGTCGTTGACCTCCCGACGGGTCACTGGCCCATGTGGAGTCGTCCGGGCGACCTCGCCGAGGTCATTCAGGCGGCGGCCTCGCTCGAGCGCTGACCCCAAATGTTCACACACCGTTCTATTGCTTAGGCTGTTCCTGCACACGACGACTGTTCGCCGTTCACTTGTAAGGAACCCCACTTGACTCAGAATGCCCGCAGGGGTCGGACCTGGATTGCCCGCTCTCTCGTCGCTCTCACCACCGTTTCACTGGTGACGGGATGTGCGGCGAACGAGCAGGGCGACAAGTGGAGTGACCTCGTTGGCACTCTGAGCGGTGGGGGCTCCACCGCTCAGGCTGTCGCGCAGGACACCTGGATCTCTCACATCCAGCGCAACAATTCGCGCGTCACCATCGAATATGATCCCGCAGGCTCCGGCGCAGGCAAGGTTCAGTTCCTCGCTGGAGCATTCAGCTACGCGACATCCGACGCGGCTCTGTATGCCGAAGAGGCGCAGCAGGGTTCACCGCGGTGTGTTGACGGATCAGGTGCGATCGATCTCCCTGTCTATGTGTCTCCCCTCGTCCTCATCTTCAACATCGATGGGGTCGAAGAACTGCGGCTGGATGCCACCTCCGTGGCCGGAATCTTCAACGGCACCATCGATCAGTGGAATGATCCCGCATTGGTCGCACTGAATCCCGGCGTTCCGCTCCCGGCCGAGCGCGTGATATCCGTTCACCGCTCTGACGATTCGGGAACGACAGAGAACTTCACGGACTATCTCCATCAGGCCGCCCCCGATAGCTGGCCGGACGAGCCCAGCAACACGTTCCCCTACTCGGGAGAAGGAGCACAGGGAAACTCTGGCGTCGTCAACGCCGTCTCCACCGGATCGAATACGATCGGATATGTCGACGCTTCCAGGGCGGCCGGCCAGTCGGTCGCCTCCCTCAAGGTCGGCGACACGTTCGTGGACTACTCACCGGAGGCCGCCGCCGCCATCGTCGACGCGTCTCCTCTCGTCGAACGCGAAAACCCGAACGACATCGTCGTGGCTGTCGACCGCGCCAGTACAGCCGATGGCGTGTACCCGCTGGTTCTCGTCAGCTACGTCATTGCATGTCAGGACTATGTTGACGCCAACGAATCGCTCTTGGTCAAGGAGTTCCTCGAGTATGTAGCGAGCCCGGAGGGTCAGGCTGCTGCAGCGGAGTCCACGGGTTCGGCACCACTGTCCGAGTCGTTCTCTACGAGAATCCTGGAATCGATTCGCTCAATCGGGTAGGCCGAGGCGGGTCACAGCGCGGCGGCCAGCGCATCCGCGCTGTAGAAGAGCAGCAACCATCCGGCGATGATCGCGCCGGTGTACCAGATGAGCCAGCCGACCGCGCGGTTCGCACGAATCAGCTTCCACGGTCCCGTGCGGGTGCGAATGGCGTACTCCTCAGACAGCACGTTGTCGCGACCGTAGATCCATGCGGCGTTGACCCAGATTTCAACGGCACTGAACATCGCAATCAGGCCGAGAACGAAAATCGACCCGCCGAAGACGTCGAGATCGACCCACGGCCCCAGAAAGACACTGGCCAGCAGCAGGAGTCCGAGAAGCCCCAGAAGAATTCCGTTCATCAGTGACCACCGCTGGGATCGGCCGCCGAAGTTCGCCAATTTCCAGTCCACCCGGGAGTCCTGCGTCTCGTCGAGCATCGCTCGCGCTGCACGACGCTTCCGCAGGATCAGAATTGTGGCGATGAGCGTATACGGAATCGCGATCGCCACGAGAACGAACGCAAGCGGCAGCATCACGATCACGGCGAAGACAGCACCCAGCCCGAGGATGACGGCAAGCACCAGATAGGTCAGAACAGACCGACGCCACGTATCAGGCACCGTGGGCTCGTCCGGGAAAACTTCCGCCGCCGATTCGGTCGCATGTGTCACGGTCGTCCTTTCAGAGAGCCGCTGCGTGCTCCTCGTTCTCAGGATGCCGTATGCACGCTGATCCTCGCAGCGCACGGAGCGAAAACCTACGTGTTCGACCGGCGCCCCTTCACGAAGTACGCGATCGGTCCGACCCAGTTGATGGCAATGATCGCTGCCCAGAGGCCTTTTGGACCGTTGACCTGGGCGGCTGACCGCTTCGCCAGATCTCTCCATGCCGACGTGGCCAGCACGATCTGCGCCACGCCCACTACCGAGGCAAGAGTTTTGCCGCCCGGGCTCATGTCGTTCCAGGTCTGCTTCTTCTGCTTCATCCGCTTTTTCGACTGCTTTGTCATGTCCAATTCTCCCGGTCTCGATGAAGTGACTATCCGCCGCTCACCAGCTTTCCGATAAGCGTGGCGCCGCACAACCGGGTTACCGGGTATGAAAAAAGCCTCCGATCTCTCGGAGGCTTTCCATCACTGTGGGTTGTTCGCGATTTACGGGAGCCCTTGCGGTTACTGGGCATTTATCGACTTTGCCAACGACCGTTCCAGCCTAAGCATTCAGATTTTCCACATTTTCTATGGAGTCCCGGATCTCCGCGGAATTGTGGGGGGCGGATCCGCCGTGGTGCCGATCTCGTTTGACCTCACGGATTCGCTCGCAATGTCAGTGGTGTCGATGAATATCGACACATGAAGAAAGAGACCCCAGAACCTCCGGCCACTTCGACACTCATGGACGTCGGTAGTGGCGTCTTTGAAGTCATAACCTCGTCCGGCGCCGTCTACGTCATTGATTTGGACCGATCAACAATCACCCGGCATAGCTCGCGAGCAAGACCACAGGCACTGCTGCGACGAGACAGCGAAACCGTCCGGCTCATAGCGGTAAGAGAGTGCACTGTCGGGAAGAGCCTCAACGTGATCATCGACCTCGGGCTCTCCGGGGTGGCATTCACCTCGAGAGTGTCCACAGACGTTCTGATGATCATGCCGCTCAGTGACAAGTCGGGGCCTACCAATGGTTGAAACCGGCACATTGGTCTCCGGGTTATCGACCGCGAACGAAATCGGTGTGATGGGTGACCTGCATGGTGACTTGGCTCATGCCTTCCGCGTGTCCGCGGTGTTCGCGAACCGCGGCGTCACGACGCTCGTTCAGCTTGGCGATTGGGCGGCCATCTGGCCACGGGAGAACTGGCACGCCGCCGTGGACAAACTTTCGCGCCGGCTGAGCCAAGGCGGGCAGCAGATGTATTTTCTCGATGGGAACCACGATGCGCATACGATTCTCGCCCGCTTCCCCATTGGACCCGACGGTCTGCGTTGGATAACGCCAAACATCGCTCACATCCCTCGCGGGTGGCGGACGACCATCGGCGGAAACCGCACCCTCGCCGCGCTTGGCGGTGCGAACAGCATCGATCTCCAGCACCGAACCGAGGGAGTCGATTGGTGGTCGGCGCACGAGCAGATTACGGAAGCAGACTTGAAAGCCCTTGGACCTCAGGACGCGGATGTCCTGCTCGGCCACGAAGTCCCATTTGGCGTGCCGAGCCTAGACCGACACCTCGCGGCGCTACCACGGTGGCCCTTCGAGGCCGAATGGTACGCGCGGCGAAGCAGGTACATGTTCCATCAAGCCGTTATGCAAACTCGTCCGAAACTGACTCTCGGCGGCCACTATCACCACTTCGTCGACGACACCGTCAGCTACACAGACGGCGCCGGATCATTCACATGCCGCGTTGTAGTACTCAACAAAAATGGCTCCGGCATCAGCCAGGCCATTTTGGACACCCACACACTCGGACTCACATTCCTCCGCCGCAACACCACCGAAGCAGAACCTACCCCGAAAGGAAAACCCAATGACTGACCGCCGCCACCCAGAGGTACCTGAACCGATCGAAGTACCCGAGCTCCATGGAACTGAGGGCGGCCGTTGGAAAGTGCAGACGCTGGGCAGCGTCCACATTTTCGATTTTAACCATCCCAGGACAGTCACTCGCTACCCGGGAACCCATTCTCAGCCGAGCATCAACGATGTCACCAGGGAACTACTGGACATCGGAACGTGCGTCGTCGGGAGACGCGGGTACTGGACGATGAAGCCAGACAACTACCTGCTGGACCACTACTGGCAGGTAACGAGTCTCATTCAGGCGATCACACGACTTCCGGACGAACCGGTTGATGACGGTGAATAACGTCGAGTACGCCGGTCCGTGGATCGGCGCACAGAGGGTCCAGGACCTCCTACACATCGATACGCCGGAGCTGGCACGGCGGCTTGCGAACAGAGAGATCCTGGGTTGCGTGTTCCGGAGTGGAAACACTTTCTTTCCCTCTCGCCAGTTCCTCAATGGTGGGGTAGTACCTGGCTTAAAGGATGTACTCGATCTCCTGATGGAGGGTGACCCGGATAGGGAGACCTGTGTCCTCTGGCTGGCTGGTAGCCCAGGCGACGGCATCTCCAACTGGGACCACCTCCGGGCCGGGCGATTGCAGCTCGTCCTCAAAGAAGCTCAGCGCGACGCCTCACGCTGGAACCAGTGAAGACGCACACCAAGACGAAAAGTAAGGGCTGATGGGAAGTTCCCGCGCAACGCGACAGAACCAAGCCGGTGCGCACTCGCGCAACGCCCCACAGGACGGGAGAGATGGCGGAAAACGCTCAGAAACTCGGCCGAGTTCCCAGAGCTCACCTAACCTAAGGTGGAGCTTGGACGTGTACCAGGCCGCGGCCGAACTCCGCGTCGCGACCGACAAACGGCTCGGCCTCGAGACTCCCGAGAACATCCGTCGATTGGCGTGTGGAGACATAGACCCGGCCGTAAGACGGGCGCTGTTCGGCGACGACATCAAGGTTGATCGGCGCACCGAGACGTCGTCGGGCAGTGGCGGTCCGGTTCGACGAGGGTTGCCGCGCGGGTTGAGGCCGCGTCTTCGATGGAGGGGTGCTCATCGTCGGCGTGGCGAATCACCATGACCCGCATGCAGGGTGGATGCCGCTGTGACAGGCGGCCCGAGGTCGTTGACGGCTGACGCGACGCTCCACCGGACCGGAACTACAGCGCCGAACACGGTCAACGGGCGACGCGAGTTGACAGTTGCCTGTCGGAAGACCTTCAACTTGCTGGTCCGGCTGGAAGCACAAGATTGCGAGTACCCCCAATCTGAGTACGTCAGGGCATCTCCAACCCGCAATCGTTGCCTAGCGCATTGCCGCTCTGAGATAGTTCAACTGAGCACGATGGTCGAGTGCATCTCGAACGGCTTGAATGCTCGCGAACTTTCGCCAGATTAGAAACTCGGAGAGCCGATATGGGCAATAAATGGCCAAGAGACAGGTACACCGGCCCTGGAGGCGGGCTTTACGCCGGCCCCGGCGGAGGCCTCGACCAGTACAACGGTGGAGGCGCGGATCAATACAACGGCGGTGGCCTCGACCAGTACAACGGCGGTGGCCTCGACGAATACAACGGCGGTGGGCTGGACCAGTACAACGGCGGTGGGCTGGACCGATACAACGGCGGTGGCTTGGACCAGTACAACGGTGGAGGGCTCGACCGCTACAACAAAGGCGGTCTGGATCCGTCGCCCGGCGGAGGGCTATTTGACCTTCCTTGCGAAGAGCCATACAAGGCGTGCATCCCGCCGATACATGTCTTCATTCCGGAACTCCGGGCCCGTGGCTATCGGGCAGAAGCTGACATTCTGGCGAAGGCACACGGGCTGGACCTTTAGGACTCCGGGCACCCAGCTGGGGACGATCTCGCGGCCCACATAACGACAAGCCCCGACCCTCACCGAAGTGAAAGCCGGGGCCTTTAGCCGTTTGCTTAGGCCGCGGCTAGGACGAAGACACCACGATCAATCAGCCTGCTCAGGTCAAACGAAATCGAGATGATCGAGCGAATCGTTTGCAGAGATGGTCGTCGATCCCATGCCCAGCCAAAAGCGTCGCGAGCGACACGCCCACATGCGTGAAAAAACGAGAAAATTGTTAGAAACTGCGGGAAAATGTAATACTTAAACCATCGGGTGTGGTGCGAAGTAGCCATGAGGGCCTTTCATTTGCTCGGTGAAAACAGGCTGGGACCTAAGCTGATTGGCGTCGGTTGGTCACAGCCGTTTTCATTTGTATGAGACGAAATTACGTCCTACCAAGGATTTTACTCGTAGTTGGTCGCCTTGGGGAGAACCCCAACCAGTAGTAGTTACACCGGTGTAGTTATCCCCAAGGGTTTCCACCGTTTTGTTCCGTTTCCTACTGTTTGTACACCCTTTTATCCACAGCAGGCACTAAGTCGAAACCTCAGCATCTGCGCAGCCGGGCGGCTGAACTGGGGGTTGAATTCCACAGTTCCGACGCTACGACGCACCTCTGACATAAATTTTCGCTGGGACGACGCTAGTTCGGCGTGTCGCGAGCTCGGAAACTAAGAGTGTCGCTATGAATCTGACGGTTGCTCCCTCAGGCGCGTCGTCAAGGCTCCTGTGGTCGGCGCCTAAAGGCCGCGATCACAGGGGAACGCATCGCGCAGATCGACGCGACTCTGAAGCAGACGGTCAGTTCGCACTTCCGCAAATCGCCATCTGGCCTGAGCTAAAGACGCTTCCTCGGCCGACGAAACCGGCGCACAATGGTGGGATGAAACAAGACCCGGACGACGGCTCATTTGCTGACACTCCGACGTGCCCCCGATGCTTGTTACGTTTCGAGCTTGTCGAGCGATGGGGTGCGGTGGTGTGGAGGTGCGCCGAGTGCGGACTCGTCCGCATTTGACCCTCGGCAGATCATTCACGTCGGGGTCGACGGGAGCCTCGCTTTTGATTCTGAGCAAACTCGAGCAGTCGTTGAGACCATTTCGGTTCAACGGAAGCCCACGAGGCCTCCGACGCAAGCTCTTTCCCACGCTCCGCATAACGGTCCGATAGCGCGCTATATTGCTCCGAAACGAGCTGCATGAACTGCGCTGCGAGCAGGACTGCGAACGGGAGCATTGCCACAACCATGCTCAGCGCTGACGGTGCGATCAAGACCCAACCCACCGCAGCGGCGATGCTTGCACCAGCCGCCGCAGTGATCAGTGCAGCTAGCAGCCGCCAGCTTAGGTGCCGTCCGCGAGCGAGCTGCCGGTACGCTTCGGCACGATCGGTCGTCTGAACCTCATCGACGGTTTCCCATTCTGGGCGATCATCCAACTTCGTCGGCCGAAAGAGCATGCGGAGTTCAGCGTCGGAAAGCCCGTCATAGAGTGGCGTAAGCCCAGCTCGCCGAGACAGCCTGGACAAACGCACACAGATGACAACTAACAGCACCGCGCAGCTAAGTGTGAGTGCCAGGTTCACTCCCCATCCGATCGGGGAACTGGCGAATCCGATTGACAGAAGCCCAACCGCAGCAGTTAGCCAAAAGCCGAGTACCACTCGAGCAGTGACGCTCCGACGAAGAAGCGAACAGTATGGAGGCACCCCCGGCCGCGGACGCGGATACAACAGCGTCGGAAGGTAGCCGTTCAGTACAACGCCTACGAGAAATCCCCCAAGGATCGATCCAAACGCCGACAAGAGCGCAACCCGAATCCCAGCAGAAAAACCATGTGCGCCGATCCACTCGTGCAGGGCTGCGCCGACGAGTGCCGACCCCGCGCACAATGCCATGGTCGTAGCGACCGCGAAACAACAAAGAACTACGGACCACTGGACGAACGACCGCGGTATTACAAACCGCTGTTCCGACCGGCTGACATACATGAGACTCCAAGGGCGAGGCGACCGGTCGAACAAGACTGAATCACGTTTTGCGCATCCAGTAGACATGGCCAACTCTATGCGGCTAGATCTTCGCTTCCTGGGTGCGTCGATACAGGGTCGCTCTTGACATACCAAGATCCCTCGCCACGTCGGTTGCCGGTTGCCCAGCCGCGAGGAGTCGCTTCGCATTCGCGATCTGGCTCTCCGTGAACTGTTGACGTCGTCCGCCGATATCTTTCCCGGCGGCGCGCCGTTTGCTGACGCTGTCCCGAACACGCTCCCGCTTGATTTCAAGCTCCATCTGGGCCAGAGCAGCCATGACGGTAAAGACCATACTGCCCATTGGAGTGGCCGTGTCGACGTTCGAGCCGCCTAGGTTGAGCACACGAAGGGCGGCTCCGCGGTCGTCCAATTGCGACGCCAGTGCGAGCAAGTTCACTGTGGACCTTGCCAGCCGATCGAGAGTGGGCACGACGAGAGTATCGCCGCTCTCAAGTGCCGCCATGGCGCAGTCAAACTGGGGTCGGCTCGCCTTTGCCCCGCTGACTCCGCGGTCAATATAGAGGTCGTCACGACGAACACCGCACGCAAGCAAGTCGATCTCTTGACGATCTGTGTTTTGAGTTCGCGTTGAGACGCGACCGTATCCGATCAGCTTTGCCATGGGTTCTCCTGTCTCGTAACCGTCGGTTACTACCCGAAAAGTAGCGCCCACCTACGACACGGGGTTACGAGACATGTTGCGGGCCCTGAAAAGGCGCCAGTAGTGTCTCACCGAAAGCGTCTCGCAATCGTTGGGATAGGAGACGTCGGTTGACGATGGTGTCACGTAAGGGGTCCCTGAACGGGAACCTCAAAAGGGCGGGGCTAGCGCGACTTGGCGGCCCCGTAACTTCATCGGGGCAGAGAACGCGGGGAAGTGTCTGTCGGACGTCCCTCTTCTGAACACCCACGATTTGTGTGCCCTCGGGCTGTGGAGATTGGTGCTCTCTGGCGGTGTTCTATGATCGCTTCGTGTCGCTGCCGATGACGAGACTTGGTTCTCTACACGCCGTGTCGAGCAGATGGGTGGCCATGGAGGCGCTTCTAAAAGCGCCCTTACTCTACAACGCACTCTTTCCGATGGAGAGAAAGGCTCTGGGAAACGATACAGCTGATGCTGTATAGTCATCGCATGCTGACTATTGCGACACGTCTTGACGTGATGAACCGCCTCGGCCGCGCCATGGCCGATCCGACACGTTCCCGAATTCTTATGACCCTGATGAGCGGTCCGAGCTATCCCGCAGTTTTGTCACGTGACCTCGAGCTGAGCCGCTCCAACGTCTCGAACCACCTCACCTGTCTCCGCGATTGCGGCATCGTTGTGGCTGAGCCGGAAGGGCGTCAAACCCGTTATGAGATTGCTGACCCCCACCTGGCGCGCGCTCTCACTGCTCTCATTGAGGTGACCCTCGCGGTCGATGAGAACGCACCGTGCATCGATCCCGCCTGCTCCGTCGATGGCTGCTGCGAGGTGACCCGATGAGCGCAACTATCACCGATGCCCGCCGCACCGTTCTCCACCGCCGCGTGCGCCTGATCGTGGCTTTCACCATTACATATAACGTGATCGAGGCCATCGTCGCGATCTGGGCAGGCGCTCTCGCGTCCTCCGCCGCTCTCATCGGTTTCGGCCTTGACTCCATCGTGGAAGTGCTCTCCGCTCTCGCCGTGGCGTGGCAGTTCACCAGGAAGGATCCCGAGCGCTGGGAGAAAGCCACGGTGCGTGCTATCGGTATCGCGTTCTTCGCCCTGGCCGCCTACGTCATCATCGACTCCGTACTGTCGCTGACCGGCGCACAGGACGTCGATCACAGCCCACTCGGCATCGGCATCGCAACCCTGAGCCTGCTGATTATGCCCCTGTTGGCGTGGTTCGAATTCCGCACCGGCCGGGAACTTGGTTCGAAGAGCGTTATGGCGGATGCCAAGCAGCTCCTTTTGTGCATCTACCTTTCCGGGACTGTGCTCATCGGGCTTCTCCTCAACAGCCTGTTCGGATGGGCCTGGGCGGATTCCCTTGCCGCGCTCGTCGTCGCCGTGCTCGCTATCCGTGAGGGCATCGAGGCTTGGCGCGGTGATGTTGAATCGCCGTTCGAAGTCCTCGGAGAAATGGTCGAGGACACCGAAAAAAACGAGGCCGCCCGGAGCTAAGACCACCGAGATCCCCTATCGGCGTCGTCTGATAGGGGATCGCTTGGCGACGAGGGCCGTCCCGCTGAGGGTTCGTGACGGGCCAAGTTCGCGAAGCGATCCGCTTTGAGGGTCGCTCCGTGCGAACTGCTGATTTCACGAGCTGGTCGTCGCCGGTTGCCGCCCCGAGTTCGACCGCTGTGATGTCCTGATGTCCATAATCGAGACTTGGAGGATGCGATATTTGCCGCGCATAGGCACGGCCATGATGGTCCCGAGTGTCCCTTCGGCCCCCAGCATCGGGCGGTTTTTCGATAGCCTTGCATGAAACCCTGGGGGAAACGATGCGGCTAGTAGAAGTCACCGTCAAGAACTATCGATCAATCGAGTCACAGACGAAGTTCGGTGTCGAAGACCTCACCAGCTTGATTGGACCAAACAATGAGGGCAAGACGAACCTGCTTCGCGCGTTGGCTCTGGGAATGTTCCTAATCGAAAGATGGGGCTCACTACCCGAACGCATTTCGGGTCAAGCTGAACTAAGCGGACCAGACGCTGCGATGCTCCTGCGTGGTTCGCGAGGTGTGGGCGTTTCCAGACGCTCCGACAGCATCGGCTACAACTGGTCCGACGATTACCCACTCGCGAAGCAAGAACGAAAAGGGACGCACCCCACGGTTTTGAGACTGAAGTTCAAGCTAACTGACGAAGAGATCCGCGACTTCACTCAAGCGACCGGAATCAGTAACAATGGTGAGCTTCCTGTGGAGATTAGTTTGTCGAGAGCCGCTGCTTCGTTCGGGGTACTCAAGCCCGGCCGCGGCGCTGCGGGGCATAAGGCCAAAGCTTCCGAAATTGCTGGCTTTATAGCCCAACGGCTTAGTTTCGTTCTGATTCCGGCGGTCCGGACCGTCGAGCAGGCCAGGACGCTACTGAACGATCTCGCCCGGCTACGCATCCGCGAAATCGCGAAGTCCGAAGAATATATGGAACTCTCGCGAAAGCTAAGTGATCTGCGGCAAATCGCGGTAGACGGAGTCAGCTCCGAACTGACGGCCTCTGTCCGCCGCTATCTGCCATCGGTCACCGATATTCAGGTTGTTACCACCGACTTCGAGCGTTCCGACACCGTCGATGACGTTCTCATAAATGATGGATCCGTGACCTCGATTGCGAATAAGGGCGACGGCGTCAAGAGCCTCGTGACGCTCGCCCTGATCCAAGAACTCGCCCGCGAGAATGCGAAGAGCCACAGCTTCATTCTCGCGGTTGATGAGCCGGAAGCGCATCTACATTCCACGGCTGTCCACGAACTTCAGGTTCTGTTTCAAGATCTTTCCACAGATCAGCAGGTCATTTTGGCTACACACAACCCTATCTTTGTGAATCGCGACAAGATCGACTCAAACGTCTTGGTGCTAGCGAATGAAGCTAAGCCCGCCAAATCGATCGCTCAAATCCGTCAAGCAATCGGCGTTCTGCTGCACGACAACCTCGACTCGGCAGAAACGGTTGTCCTTGTCGAGGGTGTCACCGACACAAATGTCTTACCGAGGCTTCTCACTCTTGGCGATCCGCATCTAACCTCCGATATTCAATCTGGACGTGTCATCTTCAAAGCGACAACAGGAACGGGGAAGCTTCGGCAGCACATTGTCCGTGAGAAGTCGACTGTTTGCAGAATCATTGCCGTCCTTGACGGAGACGAGGCCGGGCAACAAGAAGCGAAGCGATTAAGAGATGAATCTCTCCTGGTTACAGGAAACATTTTCCTAATCAGAGACACCAATCGCAAGTTCTCAGAACTCGAGGACATTCTGGAGCCTCGGGTTTACCTCGAGTCGCTGTCCAGTGAATTGGACCGTACCTTCCAAGCGAAACACTTCTCGAACCGCTCGCGAAAATGGTCCAAGAATCTGGAAGCTGCGGCGCATTCGCTAGGCGTAGCGGAGGAAGGCCTGGAACTCGTTACCCGGGCAAAGCGCGCGGTGGCAGCTGCGGTGGCAGGCGCCGTCGCGCCCGCTGTGAAGGCGGACGCACAAGAAAATCTTGACGCACTCAAAGCGCTGATCTGGCCGTCGTCCACGCCAAGGTGAGTTCATGATGATCCCGCATGGTGCTCGCGCGGGTTGCTCCCGGCCCTCCGTCCGGTCTGAAAACAACTGCACCGACTTCACGAACAGACCGTCTGGCGTTGCCGGAGATTGCTCCGGTCCGCAAAACTTCGTGCCGCTCTGTGCTCGAGGACGCGGCGACTCGTTCACGCCTTTCCGCTTCCTCAATCGTAGGCAAAAGCAAAATACGTTCACAGTGAGAGGGATGAGACGTGACTGAGAACACCGGCCGCCGGTTCGTACTCGATTCTTACAGCCGAGTTGTCGGCCGCATGCTCGGCGTATTTTTCATCCCGTTCGCACTCACTTACGGGATCCTGTACGTTTCCGGCCTCGTCATCGACACGGCCACGGTTGCAAATCGCTCCAACAGCGACATCGCGAGCCGGGACTCGTTCGAGGACTTTTTCGATCGCTGGATAGAGATAAACACCGCCTTATTCGTGTGGCAAGATCCCCTAGCGGTATGTGGAGTTCTAGCGACCTTGGCTATCGCCATACAGGTGGCAGTACATAGCGTCAGATCCGAGCACACCGTAGCGAGTCCTTACGCGGCCACCCGGGCGAAAGTATTTACCGCAATCGCCACAGGCGTAGGTGGGCTCGTCATGGTGTGCTCGTTTTGGACGGTTCTGTCTGACTTTGCGACAGGCGACTCTGCGCAGCCCGCTTCGGGCGCATTGACGCTCATCGTCATAGCTTTAGTCACTGTCGGGCTTTGTGTCGACGCAGCGCGTGTAGTTACCACACAGGAGCTCTCCGTCCGGGTGCCTGCCGCTGAAGCGATGCGGAAGACTCGTCTGAGGCGTCACACGATGATCAAGCGAGATTTGCCAGGCGGCTCTCGGCTAGTGGTGTGGGGCCTGTTGATTTTCGTTCTCCTGTCTGCAACGCCGACGTTGATTTTCATGATCATCAAAGTATTGGGCCCAGTCGAGGGAGAAAGGGAGTGGGGTCAATGGCTTGGTTTGGCAGTTGAATCGAGTCTGGTTGGCCCATTCATTCTTGCGTTCCTATTACTTCCGGCGCTTGGCCTTACTCTGCTACTGACCTTGAGTAAGGCACGATGGTATGACTGGACAACGTTCCTGCTTTTGGGGCTCCTCCTCTTTGGCGGGTTGTTCATTGGCGGGTGGGTGGGCTTGACTACCGTTCCGGATGAGCCACAAAGAATCGTTGCTCTGATGTTCCTTGCGTATTCTCCTGTAGCACTCATATCAATGGTGGTTGCGGCGGCGCAATCGACACGGAGAAAGTCAGGGCTCGCGACGAGGCACCCCTTTGGAGTTCATGGACTGATCCGTCTCGCGTGCGTGAGCGTTTCCCGTCGCCTCTGCGCGTCGTCTATTGCCAGCGTGCGATGGTTGAACGAGCAGTTGCGCGGTGATGACCAGACGACAGCGAGTCCTGTAAGTCCGTCGCGTCCAGTCCAAAGGGGCTTGCTTCGCTGGTTCGGCTGAAAAGCTCACTTCACTACAAACGACAGAGCACTATTGGCGACCGGAGGATCTCCGGCCGCGAGTTCCGTTCAACGACATGCAAATCCGCGCCGCATGACCCGAGTCGAGGGGATTCCGCTGGGCCGACCTACGAATCAGCGGCTTACGTTGATAACGGCGCCGGTCATCGAACCAGACGAGCCAGCCGGGCGAAAGACCGGTGGATGCGGCGAAGAAGTAACTGATGACTAGTCCCGAGCTTCTTACTTGGCCCTCGAGCGATCAGAAATTCAGTCGTTCAGAGGTGTCCGCGGTCGTGGGCACTGGTGATGCCGTGTGGGAGCGTGCCACCCGAGACGTCCGTCGCTGGCAGGTGAAAACAGCGAGCGGGTTTGCGGTCCACTCGACCGGGCCGGTATCGACTGGTGAGAGGGTTGTCGTCACTGCGCGCGTGCTCGGGTGAACGTCCTCGAACCGGTGGAGGTCGTGGCGGTCGTCGAACAGCCCGACCGGGTCGGGTTCGCGTATCGCACCATGCCAGGACACCCCGTCAGCGGCGAAGAAGCGTTCATCGTGTCCAGACATGGCGAAGAAGTGCGCCTCACCGTCCGCTCGCTCACCCGCGCAGCACCACAGCAGCCCTGGCGGATCCTCTACCCACTGCTGCGCATTGTGCAGCGAATCACACGTGGGCGGTACTGCGATCACTTCGCTGACCTGTCGGCGGCGAGGACCGCGACGATGATAGTCAGGCTTGCCTGATTGCCACCTTCCGCGACTGCTCGGGCGACCCGTTAGAGGTTCCCGAAGAGGGTTCCCAAGTGGCAAGGTGACCTTTCCATCGGGGCGATGTTTCTCGCGCTCGTGGTCTGACGAGCTCGTCGTTTCCAACCGGCACCCGGTACGCCGGTCGAACGAGCCGCCACGCGAACGGCGCTGGCTATCGACTATCGGCGGGCGGAGGCAAATCCTGCATTCATGAGGAGCCTTTAGTTCTACCGTTAGGATCTCGGCTATGAACCGACGGCCTAGTGCACGGGCGCTTCCTTTCGTTGCGATGGTATTTATGGTTTTCACCTCCGGGTGTGCCATGGGCGGACACTCGAACGGGGCGTCGCCGACTTCGAGCACCTTGACGCCTACGCCTACACCTACAGCGACCGGCTGGCCGGACGGAGCGAATGATGACACTCCGGCCTGCCAAGACGTATCAGCAGCCACCCTGGCGGTCGTGAATGACGCCCTCCGTTCGGCCGCCGCCGAGGACGGCATGGTGGAAACCGTGCTGCCTTGGCTGAGCGCCCGAGCCGATAGGGAACTTGGCGTCTGGACGTTGACCGGCATAGTTGAGAATGCAGAAACGGCCCTCGGGACCGAAGGCGGCTACCTCGTCGTCTGGGCGACGGAGTCCGATCCCACCGCCGCCGACTTCTTGGGCCAGATCTACACCGTCAGTGGAGTGGCTAGCCACCTGACCCACCTCGATCCGCTCCAGCCGGCGTACGTTGGGCCCTCCGACATGGAAGACGTTCCAGCCGCCGCCCTGTCTTGCGGAACCAAGAGGACTGGACAGCCATGACCGCTCGCACACCCCCGGACAATATATTCGACGTGGGCAATACCTCAGCTCTGACCGCGGCTGCTCCCCAGGCACGGCAGTTCCTCGTCGATAGTCCGCATCATCGGTCAATCGCCGCTAGACATGCGCTCGAGCTCGCCCATTAGGACCGGACGTCACCTCCATCTGCAGTGCATGACCCTGCCTAAGCCGAGCAGATTCGCAACTAAGCAAGCCTTCAATGACTTCGGCGGGTGTGCAGTGAAGCACAACTTAAGTGAGCCGTTGTCGCTATGGGCGTTTCGTGCACTGACAATCTGTCTCGTAACCGATACGCCTCCTATCTCATCAGTTTGGTTCAGTTGCTTCGTGCGAAAGCTGTCGCGCGGAGGGTTCCCGCAGAGGGTTGGGCGTGCTGAACACAAGCATTTTCGCAGGCGCGGAAAATCGTTGTTCTCCTATTTGTCCCCGCTGAAGATGTTTCCAAGTCCGCCGAGTCCGGGGAT
>NZ_RCUV01000009.1 GCF_003667545.1 Mycetocola manganoxydans
CCCGCTCCACCGACACCCCCACCGTCTCCGGCGCCTCCCCCACCGTCATCGTCCGCGTCGACGCCGACGTCCTCGAACGAGAACACGGCACCGGGCAGATCGTCGGAATCCCCGACCCGATCCCCTCCTCCGCGATCAAACAACTCCTCTGCGACAGCAGCACCATCCCCGTCTACCTCAAACCCGACGGTGGTATCGCCGCGATCGGCACCGAGAAACGCACCTTCAACCGCACCCAACGCGCCGGAATGATCGCCCGTGACGGACCTACCTGCGCCCTCCCCAACTGCAACATCCCCGCCACCGCCTGCGAAGCCCACCACATCGAGGAGTACCACACCGGCGGCCCCACCCACGTCGACAACGGCATCCTGCTCTGCTGGTTCCACCACCACATGGTCGACACCAACATCTTCACCATCACCACCACCACCGGAAAACCCGTCATCACCGCCCCCGACTGGCTCACCCACCGCCCCTACTTCCACTGACACCACGGAGCAGAGAAACAACACCCAGCCGGCGACATCCATCGACCCGTCCTGAGCGCGAACGGACAAATTTCACGGTCTCGAGGTCGCGCCGACGCACCGTAGTGGCACACTGACTTCTATGGCGGTTCCGATCGAGGACTATGCACTGATCAGTGATTGCTACACGGCTGCACTCGTTGCGAAGAGCGGAAGCATCGACTGGCTCTGCATGCCGCGTTACGACTCCCCCTCGATGTTCGGTGCGCTCCTCGGCACCGAGGACAACGGACGCTGGCTCCTCGCGCCAGCAGAGGATGGTGCGACAGCGACGCGCCGGTACGACGGCGATTCGTTCACCCTCGTCACCACCTGGACGACGCCGACCGGAGTCGTCGACGTCGTCGATGTGATGCCGCGCAGCGACCATCGAGCCGACGTGATCCGCCGTGTCCGCTGTCTTCACGGCACGGTCACCATGCGGCAGCAACTCCGGGTTCGGTTCGGATACTCGACGGCGATGCCGTGGGTCCGCAAACTGCACGAAGGGAACGGGACGGCCCTCCTCGCGGTCGCCGGCCCCGACGCGGTGATCATCCGGGGTCCCGAGCTATTCGCCGCCGACCACGAGCACGCGGGAACCTTCGACGTGATCGACGGCGAGACGGTCGACATCACGATGACGTGGTTCCCGTCACACCGGGAGCCTCCTCCCCCGTCGCGAGTCGACGACCAGGTCGCCCTCACGGCAGACTGGTGGCGTAACTGGGCGTCGATCCTCGAGCAACACGGTGCATACGCCGACGAGGTCGCCCGGTCACTGCTCATCATGCGGGCGCTGACTCATGAGGAGACCGGTGGGATCGTGGCTGCCGCGACGACGTCCCTGCCGGAGGACTTCGGTGGAAGCCGCAACTGGGACTACCGATACGTCTGGCTCAGGGACGCTTCGCTCACGGTCACGGCGCTCGTCTCCTGCGGGATCACCGAGGGCGTCGACCGCTGGAGGCTCTGGCTGCTCCGGGCGATCGCCGGCGACCCGAAGGACGTGCAGATCATGTACGGGCTCGGTGGCGAGCGCGACCTGCTCGAGCGTGAACTGCCCCATCTTCCCGGATATGACGGTGCTGCACCCGTGCGAATCGGCAACGGAGCCGCTCTCCAGTTCCAGTCCGATGTGATCGGTGAAGTGATGGTCGCCCTGCACGACGCCCGGGTCGCCGGCGTACCGGAAACCCCCTACTCCTGGGCTCTGCAACGTGCCCTCGTCAGCTTTATGGAGACGCATTGGCAGGCTCCGGATCAGGGCATCTGGGAGATCCGGGGAGAACCGCAGCGTTTCACCCATTCCCGCGTCATGATGTGGGCGGCTTTCGACCGGGCGATCGCGGCGGTCACCGAGTTCGGGCTCGAAGGACCCGTCGATCGGTGGATCGAGTTACGCGCGCTCATTCGCGAGGAGATCGAGTCGGAGGGCTACGACCCGGCGCGCAACAGCTACACCCAGTACTACGGAACGACGGAGGTCGACGCCTCGCTCCTGCAACTGGTCGACGTCGGTTACTGCCGGGCAGACGACCCGCGGATGCTCGGGACCGTCGCCGCGATCGAAAGCGACCTCCTACGCGACGGATTGCTCCTGCGCTACCGCACGCAGACGGGGGTGGATGGCTTACCGGGCGACGAGCATCCGTTCCTCGCGTGTTCGTTCTGGCTGGTGTGCCAGTACGCACGAACGGGCAGACTCGTCGAGGCCCGGGCGCTGATGGACCGGCTGGTCGGATTCGCCAACGACGTCGGGCTGCTCTCGGAGGAGTACGACGTCACGATCGGGCGCCAGGCGGGCAACACCCCACAAGCGTTCTCCCATCTTGCTCTCGTCCTCGCCGCGAAGGCGATCCGCGCCGGAGAATCGGGGGCTTACGGCTGAACGACTCTTCACACGTCAGCGCCGCCCTGCCGCGAGGGCCAACACCCTCTCGAGTGGCCCACGACCGGCAACAGCGCGCCACACACTCGCACCGACGAGGGAGGCGACGGTGAGCCCGATCAGGAGCGGCCAGCCGGGGTAGCCCGGTCCTCCGGAGTCACGGGCACCCGCCGCCATGGCGAGCACGACGATTTGGGCCGTGTAGACCGTCAGGGCAAGCGCGCCGGCCGACCCGACCGGCCACAGCACGGTTCGAACCACTCCCGCGAACGGGCCTTCGGACGTTATGAGCAGGAGAAAACCAAGGAGAGCAAGCGCGAGTCCCCCCGACCCGAGGATTTCGGCTGTCGATCCGGAATGAGCCGTCGCCGTGACGCCGATGATCAGTGCTGCGCCGCCGTACCCTGCACCCGCCGCAGTGGCGCCGCCGGCCAGCAACCAGATCTGGGTTCGACGACGGTTCAGGCCTGACCGGGCGGCGATCAGTCCGGCAAGAAGCAGCGGCATCCAGACCAGGGCGGGATAGGACCCGGTGAGCAGATACTCGCGAAGCACCTCGGGGACGGATGCCGGCGCCCGCTCGCCCGCATCGACCGCGTCTGCAAGCACAGGAGCACCGAACAGCACGAGGACCGCAACACCCGCCAGTACCGCGCGAGAGGCGAACAGCAGCGGGAGCACGAGAAGAAACATGACCGCGTAGTAATCGAGAATGATCGCGATCTCGCTCCCGAGTGTCCAGAGGAGGAGCCCGAGGAGAAAGACGAAGAGTGCTCGGATCAGCACCACCTGAACGATCCGGCCACGTGAACCTCGCGCGGGCGGATCGGAGCCCCCGGAGAGCAATCCCAGTGAGACGCCGGCCAGAGTCGCGAACAGGATCGACGACCGTCCGTCGACGAGGAGCTCACTTTCATCGGCTCGCGGCATCGCGTGCGCAGCGAACATGCCGAGGATTGCGAGCCCGCGAGCGATATCGACGGCATCGATCCGGCCGGGAGTGTCGATTCCCCGGCCGGACATGACGTTATCCCGAGATTCCGGTCAGGCGGGCAGGTCGGAAGATCGCAGGTCCGCGAGAACCCGTCGGCGTTCGGCCTGGGCGATCGGGTCCGGCACGGGGAGGGATGCCAGCAGTCGCTGGGTGTATGGATCTTTCGGTGCGCCGAGCACTTCAGCACCCGTTCCTTCTTCGATCAGTCTGCCGCGATACAGCACGGCGATCCGGTCCGACAGGATGTCGACGACGGCGAGGTCGTGACTGATGAAGAGGGCAGCGAACCCGAGTTCCTCCTGCAGCTCGGCGAAGAGCTCGAGCACTCGCGCCTGAACGGAGACATCGAGTGCGGATGTGGGCTCGTCCGCGATGAGCAGCGTCGGGTCGAGCGCGAGGGCACGGGCGAGGCTCGCACGCTGACGCTGGCCGCCGCTCAGTTCGTGCGGATACCGGGCGCCGTACGCCTTCGGCAATTGCACCGCCTCGAGGAGCTCACCGACGCGGGTCGACACCGCCCGCTGGTCGAGATCCCTCCGGTGTACGCGGAGCGGTTCAGCGACACATTCCGCGATCGTCAGCAGCGGGTTGAAGCTTGACGCCGGATCCTGGAAGACGAAGCCGATCGAACTGCGCAGAGGGCGGAACTTCCGCTCCCGGACACCGTTCATCTCCGTTCCCAGAACCGTCAGGGATCCGCCTGTGACCGGAGTGAGTCCCGCGATGGCCCGACCGATGGTTGTTTTTCCGGAGCCGGATTCGCCGACGAGCCCGACGACTTCACCAGGGGCGATGTCGAAGCTGACGCCGTCGACAGCGACGAAACCGGGGCGTCCCAACCTCCCGGGGTACTCGATGCGCAGGTCACGTGCCCGCACGACAGGCATTGCTGCGCGGTCGATGGGCGCTTTGCGCTCGGTCGCTTCGATCCGGGAGCCGATCCTCGGCACGGCGGCGAGGAGCTTTTTCGTGTACTCGTTCTGCGGGTTTGTGAACAGGGTGAGGGCATCCGCTTCTTCGACCACCTTGCCCTGGTACATCACCGCGACCCGGTCGGCGAGGTCGGCGACGACACCCATGTTGTGGGTGATGAGCACGATCGACGCGCCGAACTCGTCACGGCAGCGCCGAAGCAGATCGAGAATTTCGGCCTGCACGGTGACGTCGAGCGCTGTCGTCGGTTCGTCCGCGACGATGAGGCCGGGGTCGAGGACGAGGGCCATGGCGATGACGACGCGCTGCTTCTGCCCACCCGAGAACTGGTGCGGGTAATAGTCGACCCGGCTTTCGGGATCCGGGATCCCGACCTTCGTCAGGATTTCGACGGCCCGAGCCCGGCCGGCCTTGCGGCTGAGCTTCGGATCGTGAGCGCGAAGACCCTCCGCGATCTGCCAGCCGACCGTGTAGACGGGGTTGAGCGCGGTCGACGGCTCCTGGAACACCATTGAGACGTCAGCCCCGCGGATGCGACGAAGGTCCTCTTTCGACACGGAGACGACGTCGTTCTCGCTGGCGCCGTCCTTGCTCCGGAGCACGATGGCACCAGCGCGGGTGGCGGTTTCGGGAAGCAGGCCGAGGATCGATTTCGCGGTGACGGTCTTACCGCTTCCTGACTCGCCCACGATGGCGAGGACTTCGCCCGGTGCGACCGAGAGGCTGACCTTGTCGACAGCCTTCACGGAGCCGGCATCCGTCGCGAACGACACATCGAGGTCACGGATCTGCAGAACGTCGCTCATCATCGTCCTTCGTTCTCGAGGCCGGCGAGTCCGCCTGGGCCTGCGGTCAGGGTACCGCCGGGAACGACGGATGTCTCGGCGACGGTTCCCGAGGCGGCGCTCACGGCACGACGGCCGCGCAGTCGCGGATCGGCGAGGTCGTTGAGGCTCTCGCCGACGAGCGTGACACCGAGCACGGTCAGGACGATGGCCAGCCCGGGCGGGATCGACGTCCACCAGATGCCACTGGACACATCGGAGAGCGCCTTGTTGAGGTCGATCCCCCATTCTGCCGCCGAGGTCGGCTCGATGCCGAACCCGAGGAACCCGAGCCCGGCGAGGGTGAGGATCGCTTCGGAAGCGTTGAGCGTGAAGATGAGCGGAAGTGTCCTGGTCGCGTTTCGCAGGACGTGGCGGAACATGATCCGCACGTTGCTCGTGCCGACCACCTTGGCACTCTCGACGTAAGCCTCGGACTTGATCCGGACCGTCTCGGCTCGGATGACGCGGAAGTACTGCGGAATGAACACGACCGTGATGGAGATTGCCGCCGCGAAGATTCCGCCCCACAGGCTCGACTGTCCGCCGGAGATGGCGATCGACATGACGATGGCGAGGAGAAGCGTCGGGAATGCGTAGATCGCGTCGCAGATGACAACAAGGATGCGGTCGAGCCAGCCGCCGAAATATCCGGAGACCAGACCGAGCGCCACGCCGGCGAAGATCGACAGCAGCACGGCGACGACGATCACGCTGAGACCGGTCTGCGCGCCCCAGATCACGCGGGAGAGCACGTCATAACCGCCGACGGTGGTTCCGAGGAGGTGTTCGGCGCTCGGCGGTCGTTGTGCGCCGAACGAACCGTCGTCGTCACGCAGCTGGCTGAACCCGTACGGGGCGAGCAGCGGCGCGAAGAGCGCGGTCAGCACGAAGATGGACGTGAGGACGAGTCCGGCGACCAGCATCCCGCGCTGGATGCCGACGCTCTGCGAGAGGTGGTGCACGACGGGAAGACGGCGCCAGAGGCTCCGGCGGCTCGAGCCGGTTGCGGTGGTCTGTGGAGTTGCCATGATCAGTACCTCACTCGCGGGTCGATGATCGCCGCGATGACATCGACGATGAAGTTGGTCAGGGCGACGATGACGGCGAGGAGCACGACAATGCCCTGGACCGCGACGAAGTCACGAGCCTGCAGGTACTCGGTCAGCTGGAACCCGAGCCCCTTCCACTCGAAGGTCGTCTCCGTCAGGACGGCTCCGCCGAGGAGGAGGGCGATCTGGAGCCCGATGACCGTGATGATGGGGATGAGGGCGGGGCGGTACGCGTGCTTGGTGACGAGACGGAACTCGCTCACGCCGCGCGACCGTCCGGCATCCACGTAATCGGTCGACAGCGTACCGATGACGTTCGTGCGCACGAGGCGCAGGAAGATACCCGCGGTCAGCAGGCCGAGCGTGAGACCGGGCAGGATCGCGTGCGCGAGCACGTCACCGAGGATGCCGGGATCTCCGATGCGGAGGGCATCCCAGAGGTAGATGCCGGTCTTGCCCTCGAGCAGTTGCATTTCGAGTTCGGTGTTCGTCGTTCCTCTGCCGGAAACCGGGAGAACCTTGAGCCAGACGGAGAAGACGAGCTTGAGCAACATGCCGGCGAAGAACACCGGGGTCGCGTAGAAGAGAATCGCAACGATGCGGAGGACAGCATCCGGCGCCTTGTCGCGGAAGTATGCAGCGACCATACCGAGCGGGATGCCGACGATGAACGCCACGATGAGCGCGTAGAACGCGAGCTCGAGTGTCGCCGCACCGTAGGTGAACAGCACCTCGATGACAGGTCGGTTGTCGCTCAGGGTCGTGCCGAAGTCGCCCGTGAATACCTGGCCGATGTACTCGAGGTATTGCACGAAGATCGGCCGGTCATATCCGGCTGCGGTGATGCGCTCAGCGAGTTGATCGGCGGTGAGCCGGTCGCCCAGGGCTGCGGTGATCGGGTCGCCGGTCGTCCGCATGAGGATGAAGACGAGGGTGACGAGGATGAAAACCGTCGGGATGATGAGCAGGAACCGCACAACGAGGTAGCGCCACAAGCTGCTACCCGGTGCCTTACGCCTGCGTGGGGACGCCGGCGCCGAAGCGGGGTGGCCGCTTTCGTCGGATGCCGGGATGGTGAGAGTACTCAGCGGTCGACCTGCCAATCACAAAAGGGTGTGCAGGGCGACCGGGTTCGGTCGCCCTGCACAGGGAGCCGGAGATGATCTCCGGCGGCGGTTTACTTGCTCAGCGGTGCGTAGCGGAACTTGAACGACGCATCGAGGGTGACTCCCTCGACGTCGGATCCGGACACGGCAACCTGTGAGCCCTGAAGGTACGGAACGGTCGAGAGGTCAGCGGCCACCTTCGCCTGGATCTCCTCGAACATGCTCGCGCGCTCGTCCGGGTCGACGGTCGTCGCCTGCTCGAGGATGAGGTCGTTCACTTCCTGGTTGTTGTAGTGGTTCGCGAGGAAGTTCTCGATCTGGAAGAACGGCGTGAGGTAGTTGTCACCGTCGGAATAGTCCGGGAACCAACCCAGCTGGTATGCCGGGTAGACGTCACTCGAGCGGTCCTCCGAGTACTGAACCCACTCGGTGGTCTGCAGGTTCACCGTGAACAGGCCTGAGGCCTCGAGCTGCGACTTGATCAGCGCGTACTCGTCACCCGAGGACGGGCCGTAGTGGTCGTTCGAGTACTGCAGGTTGAGAACGACTGGTTCCGTGATTCCCGCTGCCTCGAGCCGCTCTGCAGCCTTGTCCTCTGACGGAGCTCCGTCGCCGTCGCCGTAGAGGTCCTTGAGCACGGTCGTTGCTCCGGTCAGGCCTTCAGGCATGAACGAGTAGAGCGGCGTGTATGTGCCCTTGTAGACCTCTTCCGCGATCTCGTTGCGGTCGATGAGGTCAGCGACGGCCTGGCGGACGGCGAGCGCCTTGGCCGGGTCGGCCTCTGGCGTCGACGCACCGAACGGCTGCGTGTTGAAGTTGAAGACGATGTAGCGGATCTCTCCGCCGGGACCCTGGTGGACCGTGACGTCGTCGTTGCTCTCGAGGTCAGCGGTGTCGGTGGCGCTGAGGCTGCGGAACGCCACGTCGATGTCGCCCTCCTGCACGGCGAGCTTGAGGTTCGACGATTCCGCGTAGTACTTGACGTTGACGGTCTCGGTCTCAGCCTCACCGAGCAGACCCTGGTAATCAGGGTTCGCCTTGTACGAGATGAGGTTGTTGAAGTCGTAGCTCGCGATCGTGTACTGGCCGGCGAATGCTTCACCGTCGACGATTTCGTCATCGGGAGTGAGGGAATCTGCGGAGAAGACTTCCTCGTCGACGATCGGGCCGGCCGGGCTCGAGAGGATCTGAGCGAAGACCTGGTCGTTCTCCTGCTTGAGCTTGAAGACGACGGTGAGTTCGTCCGGGGCCTCGACGCTGTCGAGGTTGTAGAGCAGCGACGCGGGACCGTTGACGTCGTTGATGGCGAGCTGGCGGTCGAACGAGAACTTGACGTCGGACGACGTGAGTTCGTTGCCGTTCGCCCAGGTCAGCCCTTCCTTGAGGGTCACCGTGTACTCGGACGGCGTCGTGAACTCAGCAGACTCCGCGATGTCGGGTTCGACGTCCGGGCTGCCGTACGGGGTGTTCATGAGGAACGGGAATACCTGGTTCATCACCGCGAAAGAGCCGTTGTCGTACGAACCAGCGGGGTCAAGGGTGGTGACCTTGTCTGTTGTTCCGATCGTGATCGACTTCGCCGCGCCGTCGCCGGAGGAATTGCTTCCCGACGTTCCGGCACAACCTGAGAGCGCCAGCGCTGTGACGGCGAACGCTGCTGTCGCTGTTGCGACGCGTTTGCCGGTGGTGGATGCGGATGCCATATCCGTCTCCCCTTCTCTGAGATGTGTGTGGACACGCGACCGAGCAGACAGTGGTCTGCAACATCGCAGTGCTTGGTGTGTTCCTTTACTAGCACAGGCAAATGCAGCAGGTGTGCCCGTATGGGCAATGCCACGCCGGATTTACGCATTCGCAACATTACGCCGAAGAAGCTGCGACGGATGCCGCTCGGCGTCGAATTGAGCACCCCGAGATTGCACCAGGAGCACGAGCGAGCATTTAAATACGAAACCCTCGCAACAGAGTGCCTGTTACGAGGGTTTTGTCGGTTGTGACCCCAACGGGATTTGAACCCGTGCTGCCGCCGTGAGAGGGCGGTGTCCTAGGCCGCTAAACGATGGGGCCGGAAACAACGAGTTCGAGTATGACACACGAATTCGCATCGAACAAATTGGCACGATGACAGTTCTCGTACAGGCAGAAGACGGTCCGAGAAGCCCCGGGAGGTGCCGCATCCTCCCCAATGTCAAGTCGGGCGCGTCCGCTTGAAAGCCAGCGTGTGAGGGTATTAGCTCAACCTATGCGACTGACAAAGCTCGAACACGCTGCCCTGCTTCTCGAAGACTCCGGACGGAAGCTCTTCATCGATCCGGGATCCTTCACGACGGCGATCACCGAGGGTGCACAATGCGTCGCGATTGTGATCACTCACGAGCATCCGGACCATTGGACGCCCGAGCAGATCGACCGCATCCTCAGCAAGAGCCCCGATGCCAGGATTTTTGGGCCAGCGGGCGTGGCCGCAGCGGCCAGCAACCTGCCCATCGAGGTCGTCAAGGCCGGTGACGAGGTCGAAGTGGGCCCGTTCACCCTTCGGTTCTTCGGAGAGAAGCACAACGTCATCCACGAATCGATTCCCGTCGTCGACAACGTCGGCGTGCTCGTGAACGGAACGCTGTTCTACGGCGGTGACTCGTACACGGTGCCGGAGGATGTCGACGTCGACGTCCACGCGGTTCCTGCCGGTGCTCCCTGGCTGAAGATCGGCGACGTGATGGACTACGTTCTCGAGGTCAAGCCCAAGCGGTCCTTCCCCACGCACGAGATGACTCTCGCGAAAGCCGGCAAGGACATGTCGAACACGCGCATCAAATGGGCCACCGAGCAGAACGACGGCGAATTCTTCCCACTGATGCCGGGTGACTCCCTCGACATCTAGCCGACGGCGACCGTCGCATCCTGAGGCAACCGGAGTGTGAACACTGTTCCCTCCCCCTCGACGCTCGCGACATCGAGTTCGCCGCCGTGCGCGCGAACGATCGCCTTTGTGATGACGAGACCGAGGCCGACCCCTGGCACCGCGTTCGCTGTTGCCGTCGAGGCGCGGAAGAAGCGCGTGGCGAGCTTGTCCAGTTCATCCGCCGCTATTCCCATGCCGGTATCCCGAACGGTGATCTCCACCGACTGCGGGAAGACGGACAGTCCGACGTGGACGCTCCCGCCGCGTGGCGTGAACTTGATGGCGTTCGAGACGAGATTGTCCACGGCCTGGCCGAGCCTGCGCCGGTCACCGGGGAACGATGTCGCTTCCGGGGCGATCTCCGCCGCCAGATGGATGCCGTTCGCCTCTGCGACGGGTCGCGCCGAGTCGACAGCGCCCTGGATGAGGTCCTCCGGGGACACCTCCTCGATCGTGAGCGGGAAGCCGCCTGAATCGGCCTGAGCGGTGAAGAGAAGGTCACCGACAAGACCGAGCAGCCGGTGCGCATTCCGTTCGGCCACCCCCAGGTACAACTGCTGCTCGTCGGAGAGGGGCGCGTCCTCGTCGTCCTTCATCAGTTCGAGGTAACCGAGAATCGAGCTCAGCGGGGTGCGGAGCTCGTGCGAAACGAGGCCGACGAATTCGTCCTTGAGCTTCGACACCTCGACCGCGTGGGTGATGTCTGTCGCGACGAAGATGTATCCGGTGGGTGCCCCTGAAGCGTCCAGGCGAGGGCTGACAGCCACCTCGACGGGGAACTGGGTTCCCCCGGAGCGACGGTAGGTCCAGTCGTGGAGTTCCGGAACACCAAGCCGTGCAGACTCGACGAGTGCCGAGAAGCCGGGGTTGAGCACGGTGGCACCGGCCGGGTAGTTCAGTTCGCGCGACCTGTTCTCGAGTTCGTCGTCGAGGTGGAAGTCCAGGATCGACGCTCGCCCGACCACATCGGTCGCGCTGCGCCCCAGCATCGCTTCCGCGCCCGGGTTGAACACATCGATCCGACCGACGAGGTCTGTGCCGATGATGGCCTGTATCGTGACGGCGTCGAGCACGCTCGACGTGAACTGGTTGGCGGTCCGGAGCTCGAACTCGGAGTCACGCAATTCGTCGAGGCTGTCCTCCCGCGCCTGGGCGAGGGACCGGATCGATTCCACCTGCACCCTTCGTTGCCGGGACATCTCGTTGACGATGCCTGCAACGATCGCGAAGACGAAGGGTGCGACGATGCCGCGCAGCCATTCGGTCGCGGTGCTGGGCACTTCGCCGTAGACGATGAACGGCAGCATGATGGCCGCCGCGGTCCCGATCCCGGCGACCAGAATCCATCGCCGACCCTCCTCCGCGGCGATCCAGATGACCGGGAGGATGATGAGCGATGAGAACAGGGATGTCGCTCCTCCCGTCCCAACCCGGAGAAGAGCGATCGCGAACAACGCGGCGAGTGGCACGGAGAGCACCCAGAGGGACGGGGTCCTGGTCTTCGTGAACCACACAGCGAGGATCACCGACCCTGCTGCAACAGCAACGGCCACAACGAACGCGAACAGCTGGGTGATCGGAACGCCCGGGGTGTACAACGCGATGAGAAACGCCACCACGAGGGAGATCGCGGTGGGAGCATGCTTGAGCAAAGGACTTGGCTGGTCGACGCTGATCAGCTTGCCGACGTCGAACCTCACTGGGCCAGTTCCCTGCCGCGAGCGAGCTCAGCGAGCTTGGCGGCGAGAAGCCGTGGGCTGAAGGGCTTGGGCATGAAATCGTTCGCACCGGCGTCCATGCCGGCATCGCGCGAGGCTCCGCTGACGCCCGCAGACAGCAGAAGCACTGGGATGTGTTTGAGGGACGGGTCATTGCGGACCAGTCGGCACACATCAAGGCCGCTCATCCCCGGCATCGAGACATCCAGGACGACCACATCGGGGGCCTCATCGCGGATGAGAATCCAGGCCTGGGTTCCGTCGGTTGCGACCGCCGCCAGTTCGAGACCGGCCTTTCGCACGGCGATCTCCACGAGCATCCGCATGTCGGGGTCGTCGTCGGCGATGACAACGCGAACGGGTGCCTCAGCCATCGTTCCTCCAGTCGGGAAGGCAGCTTTCGAGCACCTGCTCGACGTTCTGTCTGGTGAATGGTTTCGGAAGCACGCCATCGGACTCGGGGAACTCAGCCGGATCGAGCACGCTCGTCACGACGATGGCGCATGCGGGCTGCTCGGCCTTCAGCAGTTCGATGAGCGTGGATCCGTCCATGCCCGGCAGCATGAGGTCGACGACCGCGAGGTCAGGCGCGCTCTCGCGGTAGGCGAGAATCGCCTCTTCAGCGGATTTGGTGAGGACGACAGTGCAGCCTGCGCGTTCGAAGTTTCGCCGGAGCAGGTCCATCTGGTCCAGGTTGTCCTCGACGACGAGAACCCGCGGCGGGGACCCGGTCACGCGAAGAACAGCTCTCGTACGACGACCAGCAGCACGACGAAAGCAATCGCGATCACCGTCTTGGGCACGAGTGCCCGCTCTCCCGCTCGGTTCTCATCGATCTCGGCCTGGAGGAACGCATCCCCCGGATGCCTCGGATCGCCGGCGGGCGGCGTGTGATCGATCATGCGGTGACTCTTCCCGTCTTCTCTGTCTTGTCCCACTTCGCCTCGGCGTGACGGAGTTCCTTGATGTACGAGTCGAAGGTGATTGCGCACAGAAGTGAACCATAACCCACGAGGTAGATGAGAGCTGGCGAGAGCACCCGTCCGACCCTGGTCTTTTCGATCCTTCGCGCCAGCCAGGCACCGAGCATCGACACCGAGATCCAGATGTAGATCGACAGGGTGATCCAGAAGAGACCGGTCTCGGTCAATTGTGCTCCGAAGAGCGACGGCAGCCACTCGAGCAGCAGGCCGGGGAAGAACGCCGTGAGCATCACGAGCATGGAGATGATTCCCGGGAACGTCAGTACTTCACGCCAGGTCTTTCGAGTCAGTTCTCCATCGAGCTGGACAGCCAGGGCGAGAGTGAACGTGAACGTGCAGGCGGCGGTGATCCACAGAGCTCGGAAAAGCACCGTTGCCAGGTCGCTTTGAAGCAACAGGAGCCCGACGAGGCCGATCGACGAAAGAACCATCGCGATCGGGAGCAACCACAGGCTGAACCACACGATGCCGAACGAGATCGTGCCGAGCTTGTGGTCCTTCGATGGGCGGAACCAGATGTTGCGATACCGCGACGTGACGGTGACGTTCCCCCGCGCCCAGCGGAGTCGCTGCTTCCACAGTGCATCGATCGAACCGGGCTCCTCCGCGAGAACGACCGCGAGCGGTTCGAAGACAACCGTGCGTCCCTTGAGTTGGGTTTCGAACGTGGTGATCGTGTCCTCGGCGAGAGACGACGTGTCGATCTGTCCGCCGATGGCGAGAAGATTCTCGCGAGAGTGCAATTGGGCACCGCCGGCGAGACAGGCCTGGGCGCCGAGCACATTCTGGGCACGGCGAGCCGCAGGTTGCGAAAGAACGTACTCGAGGGCGATGAACCGCGTGAGGTAGTTCTTGTCCTTACTTCCCTCGCGAATGTACGCAGATACCGCTCCGACGGCGGGGTCGGCGAGGTGCCGGGTCATCCGTCGCAGGGAGTTCGGGGTGTAGATGACATCAGCATCCATCACAAGGAGCGCCTGCATCCAGTCGTCTTCGAGGACGACGCGGATGCCGTGATTGAGGGTGTGGGCTTTGCCTTCGCCGCCCTTTTCCCTGCGCAGGTGGAACACGTTGCCGGGATACTGTTTTGCCTTGCGACGGACGACGTCGGGTGTGTCATCGGTGCTGGCATCGTCGACGACGTACAGGCGCAATGATTCGAGCGGGTATTCAAGCGCCATCAGTCGGTCGATCGACGCCCCGATCACCGCCCCTTCGTTCCAGGCGGGGATCACGATGGCCACCCGAGGCGTGTACGGTGCCGCCTTGCGGTAGTGGTTGACGACCGCGTGAACGGGGATCGCCAGGAACGTGTATGCGGCGGACACGACGGGGATCGCGCCGGTGCCGACGAAGACGAGAAGAATGACAGCGAGGATGCCGCCGAGCACCGCGAAAAGATCGTCCGCGTTCACGAGATACCCGCGCCCAGAAGAAGCTGCTGAACGCCGCGATAGACGCCGACGTCACCCGCCGTGTGGCTGTCGGTCGATGCGACCAGCTCCGCACCAGCAGCGAGCGCGGCTTTCAGCGCCCGGCTTCCGGGGCAGAGCCACTTCTCGTTCACTTCGATGAGGGTTCCCGTGCGAGCGGCCGCCGAGGCCCACACCGACAGGTGCTCGTCGCTGAGGTCGTCCTCGGAGAGCCCGATCTTCGGCAGGATCGAAAAGCAATGCGCGAGCTGCGCCGATGGTACGGACTCCATCGACGCGACGAGCGCGCCGATGAGGAGGTCAACGGCATCCGTCGCAGCCATGCCTGACTCGATGCGTTCGCGAGTCTCGCGGGGCGACCACGGACCGTCCGTTCCCGGGAACTGGTGGTCCGCAATTAGAACGGCATCGATACCGCCGGCGCCGAAGCGGAGACTCGGTGGTACATCGAGTCGGCCGCTGGCATCGAGGATCTTGACCTCGACGCCGGTGATGACCGTCATCCCGTCCGGCACGGTCAGTTCGCGCGTCGCACGAAGAAAGTCCGGCAGCCATGGCGTGGACTCACGGACGTGATCGACCAGCCGGAGCCGGGTAAGACCTCGCGCGTGGGCCGCAGAGACATTCTCGGCGAGCGTGCTGGCGGCGTCGTCCGAGAACGTCGAGTGGACGTGGTGGTCTCCCTTGAGAAGGCCGGCGGCCGTCACTGGTCGAGCCCGTCGTCGTGCGCAGCGTTCTCGGAGATCAGAATCTCGGAGGTCGGGACGAAGACGTCCTCGAGGTAGCGGACGTTGGCGATCTCGGCGAACTCGATCCGTTCGGGCAGTTCGGTGCCGAGCGCAAGATCGAGCGCCAGCGACGGCATGTCCACACCGGCAGCGATCGTGAGGGGCATGGCGCCGGGGAACCGCGGGTTGACCTCGAGGAGTGCGGGTATCCCGGCACGGTCGAGGCGCAACTGAACGTTGGCGACGCCGGTGAGCCCGATTGCGGCTGCGACGGTCGCTGCCGTCTCTTCGAGCGCTGAATCTCTCACGGTTCGACCGGCGATGGAAACGCCGGAGTCGACGCGGGTCCTGGTTCGCGGGACAGCAGCGAGAACGCGACCGGAGGCATCCGCGAAGACGTCGACGGAGAACTCATCACCGGGCAGGAACTCCTGGATGATGAGCGCTTCGTCGAAACCGGTCGCGACGAGAGCCTCCCGGCTGTCGACGATGCGGACGCCCCGGGATCCCGCACCACGCCGCGGTTTGACGATGACAGGGAAATCCCACGGCTCGGAGGCTCCCTCGGCGGTGAGGAGGTGTGTCGTGGGCACGCGAGCTGCCCCGGTCACACGCTCCGCGAGGAGGTATTTGTCGAGAGTGACGTCAAGCGTCTCGATGGAGGGCGCAGCGAGAACGGCCCCGGCTGCCTTCAGGTCAGCGCGACGAGCCGCGAGGGCCGGAAGCTCCGCGTCGACCGTTGAGAAGACGACGTCGATGGCTTCCGTGCGACACAGGTCGATGATGGCGTCGACGAAGTCCGCTGCGTCACCGCGCGGAACGATTCGGCGGCGGTCGGCGGATACGAGGTACAGGCCGCTTGCCCAGCCGTCCATGTCAGCGGAGAAGAGATCGACGTCAGCGCGCTTGAGCAGTGAACGGAGCACAGCGACTCCGGCCGGTCCCCCTGTCCCGGTTACCAGTACTCGTGTCATCGTTGTGCTCCCTCGTCGTGGCTTGCGTGTTTGACCGCGCGGACCGCGGTTTCGATGTCGCGGTGTGTTACCGCCAGTTCGGTCGCCTCCCGGACGATCTCAAGCGGTTCGCAGTTCTTGCCGGAGCCGTAGCGGCTCCAGTACCTCGCTGTGGCGAGGACGAAATCCGGCTCGAGGTAGTCGCGGATGCCAGCCTGTGACGCAAAGCTCGCCAAAAGCTCCAGTTTGGTCTCGGTGAAACCATCGATCGAGACGAAACGCGTTGGCCGGAAATCGACCGTTGCCGACGGACTCTGGAAGCACGCCACCGTGTTCACCCGCCTGGTGGCGACGAGGGCAGCTGCATGGACGGCGCGATGGTCCTGATGGCGGTCGTGATCGCTGTGGGTGTAAACGATGGTGGGTGTGACCTCAGCCACGACCCGCTCGATGATTCCAACGGTTGGATCCGAGTTGCTGATCGCTGTATCGGGGAGGTCCTCGAGAAAGAGCCGCGCTCCGAGCATCTCCGCGGCAGCGAGGGATTCGTGCTGACGCCCGTCTGCTTCCCCACCGCGCGACCCGCGCGACAGGGTCAGGATTGCGACCGAGTCCCCCGCTGCTCGATGAGCGGCGAGGAGCCCGCCGACGCCGATTTCGACATCGTCGGGGTGAGCGCCGATGGCAAGGACGACGTTGCGGGGTACGGATGCCTGCGCGCGGCGGAACCCCGCAGCCAGCCTTGTCGCCACGCTCACCATTTCGGCGGAGGCGATGGGCTTGGTGAGGAATTCGTCCGCCGCGTTACGCAACGCGGAGACCGCGTAGCTCACCGAGACGTGCGCGGTCATCACGACGACGGGCGTACCCGGCTGCGCGTCACGGACCTCGGCGATGAGGTCGAGGCCGGTCATCCCCGGCATCTCGATGTCGGTGATCACCACGTCCGGGGCGAACTCAACGGTGTTCCGCCTGGCGGTGAGAGGGTCGGACAGCGCCCGGACGTCGAAGCCTTTTCTGGTGAGAATCGTCTGAACATAGAACAGAACGTCCAGGTCGTCTTCGACCACGAGCACCCGATATGCGTTTTCCACAGTCCCCCCTCAGAGCCTGGGGACTACTCTAAGTGCTCGCCGGAACCGATCCGGCATACACACCTCAGAGTGTGATTTTGCGGAGAGCCATGAACGGCTTCGGATCGACGTAGACGCCGCCGACGCGGATCTTGAGATCGAGGTGGCAACCGGTCACCACTCCCGTAGCACCGACCTTGGCGATGACGGCACCGGAGTCGATCTGATCTCCTGCTGCAACAGCGAACGATCCCGTCTGAAGGTGACCATAGATCGACTGGAGTCCTGATCCGTGGTCGATGATGATTCGCTGGCCGAACGAACCGGCGTTCGCGGCCGCGGTCACGCGACCCGCGGAGACGGCCTTGACCGGTGTGCCGCAGGCGGAACCGAAGTCGATTCCATCGTGGAACGAATTCGAGCACCCCACCGGGTTGCAGATGACCTTCCGGGGGCCGTACGGAGATGTGACCTTCGCGGTGACGGGACGCACCCACGCAGCGTCGGCGTCGTGCATATAGTTCCCGGGACTCGTCGCGCCGGATGCTGGGAGCGCTGCGGTGGCGACCATCGCGGGAACGGCGATCGCCAGCACCAGGAGGGAACGGAAAGAAATCCGGCGGGCGCGGGTGGTCATGGTCGGATCCTGTCGGTGGTATGTCAGCGGCAACTCTCAAGTGTTGCACTTCCGGCGAACTCTGGCGACGCCACGTTCGCGGGTCACGGAGAGCCGGTGATACACCACAACCACCGCCGGGCACCACAGTTGCGCTTCCTTTACCGTTCGCTCGCGAATCCGGGGGATACTCGTGCTACCGAGTATGGGACTTTCGACCGCTTCCCGTGCTGATCAACAAGAGGAGCCCGACAGGATGACTGACGAACCGGACATCGAGCCGATCGAAATCACCTACGACGAGGACCGGTACCCGGCACGACCGCGCAAGCTTCGCCCACGCACGAACATGCGCACCAGCAACATCCGCCGGTCATTTTCGGATCCCCGGTCGGCCGACGCCTCCAATCCCTCGTACGTCGAATGGCTCATCCGCCAGTCGATGCTGAGGGACGCAGAAATCCTCGGTCGTGGTCTCTCGGGTCAGCCGAGCATGTGGCGTCACCCCTACGCCCGCCCCGACGCGCGTCGCGCGATCGGCGTGGCATCCGTCTGGTTCACCGCGTACCCGATCTCGCTCATCACAGGCAGCCAGTCCTATCTCGCCGCACTCGGTGACGACGCGCTGTGGGACGCATTCGAGAAGATCGGCATCACGGCGGTTCACACCGGTCCGGTGAAACTGGCCGGAGGAATAACGGGATGGTCCAGCACCGCGAGCGTCGACGGCCACTTCGATCGGATCAGCACCCAGATCGACCCCGCTTTCGGCTCGGACGACGACTTCCGCCAGTTGTCTGACGTCGCAGACAATCACGGCGGCAGCGTCATCGACGACATCGTGCCAGGACACACCGGCAAGGGCGCCGACTTCCGCCTCGCCGAGATGGGCTACAAGGATTACCCGGGGATCTATCACATGATCGAGATCCCGGAGGAGGACTGGCACGAGCTACCGCCGGTCCCCGAGCACCGGGACTCCGTGAACCTGGACGCCGCGACCGAAAAGCGACTCGCCGACCTCGGATACATCATCGGCCAGCTGCAGCGCGTCATCTTCTACTCCCCCGGCACCAAGGAGACCAACTGGAGCGTCACCGCCCCGGTTCTCGGAGCGGACGGCAAGACCCGTCGCTGGGTGTACCTCCACTACTTCAAGCAGGGACAGCCGTCCATCAACTGGCTCGATCCCACGTTCGCGGGCATGCGCCTCGTGATCGGTGACGCCCTGCACTCCCTCGGCGACCTCGGTTCGAGCGCTCTCCGACTCGACGCGAACGGCTTCCTCGGTGTCGAAAAGAGCGCCGAAGGCTCACCCGCGTGGTCGGAAGGTCACCCGCTCTCCGAAGCGGCGAATCACCTCATCGCCGGCATGGTCCGCAAGGTCGGCGGGTTCTCGTTCCAGGAACTCAACCTCACCATGGAGGACATCCGCGACACCGGTCGCGTCGGAGCCGACCTTTCCTACGACTTCATCAACCGGCCCGCCTATCAGCACGCTCTCGCCATGGCTGACACCGAGTTCCTCCGGTTGACCCTGCGCACGTCGCTCTCGACCGGTGTCCAGCCGGTCGGCCTCGTCCACGCCCTGCAGAACCACGACGAACTCACCTACGAGCTCGTGCACTGGGCGACGCTGCACCGCGCCGATCTGTACCCGTTCCGTGATGAGGAGGTCCCCGGCGCACAACTCGCTGAGACCATCCGGGCTGACCTGGTCGAGAAGCTCACGGGTGATGCCGCTGACTACAACCTCGTGTTCACGACCAACGGGATCGCCTGCACCACGGCATCCGTCATCGCCGCGACGCAGGGGCTGACCACTCTCGACGCCATCACCGACGGGCACATCGACGACATCCGCGAGGCGCATTTGCTCCTCGTGATGTTCAACGCGTGGCAGCCGGGCGTTTTCGCTCTCTCCGCCTGGGACCTGCTCGGGATGTTGCCGCTTCCGTCGAGTGAGGTGAGCGAGCTGATCGCCGAGGGTGACACCAGGTGGGTGCACCGCGGAGCGCACGACCTGATGGACGTCGATCCGGATGCCACCATGTCGACGTCCGGGATGCCACGGGGCCGGTCACTCTACGGATCCCTTCCCCAGCAGCTCGAACAGGACGACTCGTTCGCGACCCGGGTGTCGCAGATTCTCAAGATCAGGACCGAGATCGGGCTCGACATCGGTACCCAGCTCGACATCCCTGATGTCGCCCATCCGGGCATGCTTGTGATGGTCCACCGGCTCGACGGGGGCGACGCCACCCTCGAGGATGCCCCGCTCCAGGTCACGGTTCTCAACTTCACCGGTGAGGAGATCGAAGGAACAGTCAGATCTGCCGAGCTCACCCCCCGCCGCACCGTCTACGACGCGGTGACCGGTGAGGAGATCGGACGGGTCGACGACCTCCAGAGCTTCACCGTGAAGCTGGCACCGTACGCGGGGCTCTGCCTCCTCGGGCGAGATTCAGACGATGAGGATCCGTCGACGTCCACTGAGACTGCGGTCTGATCCCACCGGCGCACTGGTCGGCGTCATCGATAAAAGCGGCTGGATTCCTCGAGGAATCCAGCCGCTTTTCGTCACAACACCGCAGCGCTGTCGCCACGGACGTTTTCGCAGAGTCAGCCTTTGACAGCACCCTCCATGACGCCGGCGACGAGCTGCTTGCCCGCGATCGCCAGAACGATGAGAAGTGGGGCTGCGACGAGGAACACTCCCGACATCACGAGCCCGGTGTCCGATGTGAAGGCTCCTCGGAGCTGGGGGATCACGAGCGGCATCGTGAGTTGTGATCGCATCACCACCGACGGCCAGAAGAAGCTGTTCCACGATCCGATGAAGGTGAACAGCGCGAGCGTGGCCGCTCCCGGCCGCGCTGCCGGCAGCGCGATCGACCAGAAGATCCGGAACATCGAGGCGCCGTCGACGCGCGCCGCTTCGATCAGTTCGAATGGCAGCGCCTCCTGAAGGTATTGCGTCATCCAGAACACGCCGAAGGCTCCGATGAGACCGGGAACCGCCAGTGCGAGGAGCGAGTCGATCCAGCCGAATTCGTTCATCATGACGAACATGGGGATCGTACCGATCTGGGCGGGGATCACCATGGTGCCGATCACCGCGACGTACAGCACCTGCCGGCCACGGAATCGAAGTTTGGAGAAGGTGAAGCCGGCGAGCGTTGCAAAGAACACCGTCGATGCGCTGACCGTGGTTGCAACGAGCAGAGAGTTCCCGAACGCCAGCCAGATGCTGAACTGCTCGGTGGAGAACACCTGGCCGAAGTTTTCCAGGAGCGTCACCGTCGGCAACCACGTCGGGAGAGTACCGACCGAGCGGGCGATCTCGGTGGTCGTCGATGATCCGTACATCGCGGCCGCATAGAGGGGGAAGACCGAGATGACGAAGACGACCGCGAGGATGGCGTAGGTGAGCCACCCCGGCCGGCGAGCTGATGGCTGGGTTGCGACGGACTTGCCCCTGGCGGTCCGTTTCCTGGCGTACCGTGCGGCTCCCTTGCCGGCCGTGTTCTCGATGTATGCCGTGTTCATCGGGCATTCCCTTCGGACGATTCGTTCACGTCGGCCGACGGAGCGGCCTGCGCGCGTGCCTTGGACGCAGCGCGGAGGAATTTGGGCATTCGTTTCGTTCCGGAGTCCGATGACGCGATCGTGCGTGTGAGCACGATGTTGACGAGCGACAGCGTCAGGATGATGGCGGCGAAGATCCAGCCCACTGCAGCGGCCTGGCCGAGCCGGTCCTGCCAGTCACCGAATCCGAGGTTGTACAGGTAGAGCACTACGGTGGTCCACTGGTTGTCCGCGCCACCGGTACCACCGCCGGTACCGCCTCCGTCGAACATCCGCGCCTCATCGAAGATCTCCAGACCACCGATCGTCATGGTCAGAATGATGAAGATCAGGGTCGGACGGATGCCTGGAATGGTCACCGAGAAGAACTGGCGCACGCGGCCGGCACCGTCCACTGTCGCCGCCTCGTAGAGGTCACGCGGAACAGCCTGCATCGCGGCGAGGAAGATCAGCGCGTTGTATCCCGTCCACCGGAAGATGACCATCGATCCGATCGCGATGTGTGACAGCTGTCGGTCCTGGAAGAACGGAGAACTGTACTGGGTGAGAAGGCCGAGGTCGTGGAGGTTCGGAACGAGAAGGCCGAACTGACCGTAGACCTGACCGAAGATCATCGACGTGGCGACGGGCATCACGACGAAAGGGATCAGCACGCTCATGCGCCAGAACGTACGGGCGCGCAGGTTCTGGTCGAGAATCGACGCGATCACCAGCGCGAGAATCAGCTGCGGAATCCCGCCCCACAGGAAGATCGAGAAGGTGTTCTCGAGTGATCGCCAGAACAGCGGCTGGCGGAGCACCCAGGCGAAGTTGTCGAGACCGACGAAGTCGCCCATCCCCGAGCGCCTGTGCCAGTCGTGGAGTGCAACGACCACATTGAAGAAGAGGGGAAAGGCGCCGAAGACCGCGAAGACGATGAAAAACGGCGAGATATAGAGATAGGGCGAGACCTTGATGTCCCAGCGCGACAGGCGCTGCCCCCAGCCGACGCGGCGCGCGGTGCGCGGTGCGCCTGTAGCCAATGTTTCGGTTGCCAAGGCTGATGCCTTCCGTGAGATTCAGTGGGGTGTGAAGCGAGCGGTGATCCGGTCCCCGGGGACCGAGGACCGGATCACGCGAGGGTGGAATCAGTCAGCGGTGTCGAAGCCGAGCGCCTCGAAGTCGCCGACGACGGATTCCCACGCCTCTTCCGGCGTTGCGCCGCCGGACTCGACAAGCGAGATACCGTCTGTGACCAGCGACTGGATTCCCGCGAAGTTCTCGCCGCGGAAACCCCCAGCGGCCGAGTCTCCGGCTGCAGCCGCGAGGTCGCCGTAGACCTGACCGAGGCGCAGTCCGCCGTAGAACTCGTTCTCCGTCTCGGAGATGTCGGCGTTTTCGATCGCCTCAACCTGTGAGGGGAACTGACCAGTGGTGTGGAACCACTGCACGGCCGCCTCCGGCGACGTGAGATAGTCGGCGAGTTTCACGGCCCAGCCGGTGTTGTCACCGGTTGCTGGGACGGAGAAGAACGAGCCTCCCCAGTTTCCTCCCCCGTCGGGGAACGTGCTGGAAACGCGCCATCCTTCGATGCCCGCGGCGTTCTCGGCGATGATCCCGGTCATCCACGCCGGGGTCACCACGGTTGCCCACTGCTGATTCTGGAATCCTGCACCCCAGTCGGCGTGACCGATCGGGATCCCGGCGGACACGCCATCGTCCGCCGCGTCGGCGAACGTCATGAACAACTCCTTGACCTCGGCGTTGTCTGCGAGGTTGTACGGGTCGCCGGACTCCGGGTCTTCGAAGGCTGCCGGGAGCAGGTTGATCGCCGCCTGGAAGGCGCTGGAAAGCGAGTCGATGAAGTAGTTGTCGCTCGTCGCGACGTATTCGCGACCGGCATCGAGGAACGACTCCCAGGTCGCGGCGTCACCACCGATGAACTCACCGAACAGCTCCGGGTCGGCCGCAACGCCCGCGGCAGAGGTCATGTCCTGGTTGAAGGCGATGCCGAGAGGGCCGATGTCCGTGCCGTATCCGGTGATGACGTCATCAACCGAACCCTGCTTCACCTTCCAGTCCACCCAGCGGTCGGGGATCTCGGGAAGCTCCACCCAGTCGTCGGGAGCCGCCATCATCTCGGTCCACCAGTCGAGCTCGATGAGGTGGACGTCTGAGAGCCCGGCTCCTCCCGAGGAGAGGCCATTGCGCAGCACGGTCTGAGCTGAGGCGCCGTCGGGGAACGATTCGACGGCGATTTTGATCCCGTACTCCTCCTCGAATGACGCGAGCAGTTCCGGCGGGAAGTCCATCCAGGCAGCGACGGTCAACTGCTCCGGCTTGTTGTCTTCGGTCGCTTTCTCACCGCCGCCCCCGGCCGAACCACCCCCTCCGGTGCAGGCAGTGAGAGTGAGGGCGGTCACCGCCGCGAAAACGGCGATTCCTGCGAATTTTTTGGTTCGTCTCATGATGCAAATCCTTTCGATACTTCGTCGTACGAGAAACTGAGGTGGGGTTAGTGGGCGGGAAAGATCGACATGACGGCCCACGGTGCGAGCGAGATGTCGATCGCGAGCACTCCGTCGGAGTCGACGGTGAGTGTTCGGTGATCCAGGTCGTCGGCGATCGTCGTGAGATCGGCGACGTCCTGGCGTGACAGGTTGAGGGGCTCGCCCATGAGGTGCCAGGCGGTTACAACATCACCGTGGTCCTGGTCGAGGATTTCAACGCGGTAAACGTCGCCCTGCCGCAGCCCCGCGACACTATGAGAAATGCGTCGATTCGGCCCTTCGCCGGCCAGACGCCGCGTCTGGGCGTAGGAATTTGCCGTACCGACGGATCTCGTGTCCATGGAATCCGGATAGTTGAAGAAGACCGCCGTGACGGCATCCGCTGCTGTGCGAGTGATGACACCATGCTCGGTCTGCAGCGCGATACGGTCGCCGAGGCGATTGAGCATCGCCATCGCGTGGAAGGTGGGCTTATGGATGCCCTGTTCGTTGACGAAGCCGAAGCCGCCGTGGAAGGGTCCGATGCCACCGCCGCCCTCCTCGAACACGTCGGTGAACGTCCAGTACGAAATGGAGTCGGCGAGCTCATGGCTTTGCAGGAATGCGCGAGCGATGTAGGTGGCAGCGAACACGGTGTCGTGCATCCGGTCACGGCTGGACGGCGACGTGGACCATTCGGTGATGTGCAACTCCGCCTGCGGGTACGGGGAATCGGCGATGACCTGCTTCATGACCCTCAGGTCATTGCGGGTCGCGTCACGCTGTCGGCTGATGGCCCGCCCAACGCCCTGGGTGTCGAAAGCGAAATCGGTCGGGTACAGGTGGGTGGAGAGGAAGTCGATGGGCAGATCGCGTTCGGCGCAGTACGCGATGAACTCGTGGATCCATACCGGTTTCCATGGGAGCGCCTCGGGGTCCGGTGCTTCGGCCGTAGCGGTTTCGACCGACCGGTCGTGGTACTCACCGTCGTAACGCGCGTCAGGGACGAAGACGGATGACGACGGCCCACCGACCCGCAGTTGTGAATCGATCGCCTTGACGGCGAGAACGGTTGCCTCATACAGCTCGAAGTACTCGGTCCTCGTGCCGGTCCAGAAGTGCGGAACGAGGTTCGGCTCGTTCCACACTTCGAACGGCCAGGTGCGGACCTCGTCGATTCCGTAGCGGTCGATCCAGTGTTCGATGGTCGCGGTGACGAGGGCGACCCAGGCACCCATGTCCTTCGGTGGGCTGCAGTGCGCCTTCCACCAGAACAGCGTCTCGGTCTGCGTCGCGAGCTCCCGTGGCATGAAGCCGAGTTCAACGAATGGGCGGGCACCGGCATCGAGGATCGCGTCGAAGACCTTGTCCACATAGGCGAAGGTGTATACCGGCTCGGCGAGCGGCGTTGGTGGACCGAAGCCGCCACCATCCGACGCGCGGTAGACGAACATGTCGTCGTGGAACACGCCGTGGAACCGCACGTATCGTGCGCCGAGCACGGTGACCGCTTCCTGGAAGTGACGCTGCCAGTCCGCACGCAGTGCCTCGTTCGCGCGACCGGCTCCGATGCATTCGTTCCAGATGTGTCGGAGCGGTAATTCGCCGGAGGGACGTCCGTCCACCAATATGCTTGCCGGTGATTCGACGGACATGACGACCTCCTTTGGTCACGATCGGCACCGTGCCGAATCGCTGGCGAAAATGTTTCGCAACGTGTATCGTTGGTTCATAGTAGGTTTGCAAGACAGCGGCTGTCAACTAGCAAAAATCACCCTGTTTTCAGCGCCGATGCAGAAGTGATCGCTCGAAATATTTTCGACAGGAGGACCGCATGACGCAGGATCCCAACGCGCGGCGCGCGACACTGGACGACGTCGCCCTAGCGGTCGGCGTTTCGAAGGCGACGGTTTCCAAAGCGTTGAACGGGCGTGATGACATCTCGCCGCAGACCCGCGAGCGCGTTCTCGCGGCTGTTGCTGCGCTGGAGTATCGACCGACGACGGTCCCCTCCCCCGTCGCATCCCGTCGCACCCTGGCGGTCGTCTTCGACGTCCCTGCTTCGCCCTACATCCTCGGTGTGCTTCAGGGCACGCTGACAGAGGCGACAGACTCCCATATCGATCTCCTCATCCGCCTCGCACCCGAACGAACGTCACGCTCCCACCGCACCGTTGCCCGCGAGTGGATCGCCGAACAGCGCGATTCCGGCGTCGTCGGCATCATCGGTCTCACGCTGTCCGAACCTGATGGACTCATCGACGCGGCCAGCGACGCCAGACTGCCGTTCATCATCGTCGACCCTGTCGACACGAAGCACCGCCGAATGGTGAGCGTCGGATCAAGCAACTGGTCAGGCGCACGGACAGCGGCTGAACACCTCATCGCCCTGGGCCACCGACGCATCGCCTGGATCGGCGGCCCGGAGGCGTCAGACGCCGCCCGTGACCGCCGACTCGGTTATCAGGCCGCGCTCGATTCCGCTGGCCTGACGGTTGACCCTGCTCTGATCCGTTCGGGCCCGTTCGCCGTACTGACCGGGGCCGAGCTCGCGCGAGAGGTGCTTGCCCTGCCAAGCCCGCCCACCGCGATCATGGCGGCAGACGACGAAATTGCGGTGGGCGTTCTCGCTACCGCGCACTCGCTGGGCATCCGGGTTCCGGAGGAGCTCAGCGTCACGGGATTCGACGACACCCCCCAGGCCGCCTGGACAACACCCCCGCTCACGACCGTCTACCAGCACCTCGCCGGAATGGGAGCGATGGCCGTCCGGACCATCCTCGTCATGGCTGATGGGCGCCGCCCATCCTCTCGGCATGTCGAATTGGCGACCTCGCTGACCGTTCGCGACAGCACGGCCGTCGCTCAACCCGGCTGACGACGACGATACGCGCTACTGCGCGTCGAGACGCGAAGCGACCTCGGGCGGGAAGCCACCCGTTGCGATCGGGCCCCAGCGAGTCGGAGTGATCCGAATCAGTGACTTGTCCTGAACGGCCATGGCCTCGCGGTACTCATTCCAATCCGGGTGTTCGCCAGCGATGCACCGAAAGTAGTCGACCAGTCCGTCAGCGGCTTCGGGCATGTGCAGAACCTCGGCGTCGCCATCCACCTGCACCCACGGACCGTCCCAGTCGTCCGAGAAGATTACGACGGAGGTGTGCTGATTCCTCGCGACATTTCGCGTTTTGCTTCGTGTCGGATACGTGGAAATGACGATACGCCCTTCGGCGTCGACTCCCCCGGTCACCGGGGACATCTGCGGCCGGCCGTCCGCGCGCGTGGTGGCGAGGAGCATCCGGTGTCGCGGGCGGACGAAATCGAGAACCTCTTCACGGTTCACGGACGTAGCAGTAGCGATTGTTCGAGCCATGACCCGACTATACCCACGGCTCTTCATCAGTGACCCACCCTCCGCACCGCACCGCACCGCACCGCACCGCACCGCGGCTCAGCCCCCGGTCCTCGCTGGTTTGCTATACCCCCCGGGGTATCCTACGATGGAAGCATCAGATACCCCCCGGGGTATACCCTCGATAGGAGAACCAAACCCGATGTGCCGTGCCGTGAGCTGTAAAACCTGTGGGAAAACGACGTGGGCGGGCTGCGGCCAGCATGTCGATGACGTGATGCGCGGGGTTCCTCGCACCGATCGCTGCCAAGGTCATGCCAGCGAACCACGCACGGGTGGGTTCTTTTCTCGACTGTTCTCCCGCTGAGGGTCGGGACCGGGAAACGAGCGACATGAAAATCATCATCATCGGTGGTGTCGCCGGCGGAATGTCGGCGGCAACACGCCTCCGTCGGCTCGATGAGACAGCCGAGATCGTCGTCTTCGAGCGAGGCCCATACGTCTCCTTCGCGAACTGCGGCCTGCCGTACTACGTCGGCGGGGTCATTGAGGACCGCAACAGCCTGCTGCTGCAGACACCCGACTCGCTCTCCGCTCGCTTCCGCCTCGATGTGCGCGTCAACCAGGAAGTCGTCCGGATCGATCGGGCCGCAAAGACCGTACAGGTGACCGACGTCCTCGATGGCACCACGGCCACCGAAGGCTATGACGTTCTGATCCTCGCCGCCGGAGCGACCGCAGGGCAGGCTCTTCCCGGCCACGGCATTCCGGTACGCAGCCTCCGAACCGTCGATGACGTCGACGCGATCACCTCCGTGCTCGACAGCGTAGGAATCGGTGCCAGGGCAGTCGTCGTCGGAGCCGGGTTCATCGGCCTCGAAGCCATCGAGAACCTCGTCACCCGCGGCGTGGCGGTCACGCTCGTGCAACGAGGCCCTCGGCCCCTCTCCCCTCTCGACCCTGAGATGGCCGGCGCTGTTCTCGACACCCTGCTCCTCCACGGCGTCGATGTACGCGTCAACAGCACGGTCGCCGACGTGCGCGACGGCCGGGTACACCTCGACGACGGGTCTGTCATTGAGACCGACCTCATCGTTGAAGCCCGAGGCGTCCGCCCCGACACGGACCTCGCGCGCTCAGCAGGCCTCACGATCGGGGCGACCGGCGGTATCACCGTCGACGAGTACCAGCGCACGAACGATCCGTCAATCTATGCGGTCGGCGACGCGGTCGAGAAGACGGATGCCATCGACGCGGCCGCAACGCTCGTCACCATGGCGGGACTCGCCAACAGACACGGCAGAACCGCCGCGGACGCCATCGCCGGAGTCGCTGACCCCAGCGTCCCGGCGCTGGGTACAGCGATCGTCGGTCTGTTCGGGCTCACCATCGCCATGGTCGGCTGGAGCGAGACCCGTCTCGCGGCCTCAGGTCGTCCGCACCGGGTCGTCCACACACATCCGTCTTCACACGCCGGCTACTACCCTGGCGCTGAGCAGATGTCGATGAAGCTGCTCATCGATTCACAAACGGACGCCATCCTGGGCGCCCAGATCGTCGGTGGAGCAGGCGTCGACAAGCGGATCGACGTCATCGCCACCGCCATGGCAGGCGGCCTGACCGCATCACAGTTGTCGCGACTCGAGCTCGCCTATGCGCCGCAGTTCGGATCAGCGAAGGATGCCGTGAACATGGCCGGATACGTCGCCGACAACCTCGCGACCGGTGCGACCCGGAGCATCCAGTGGCACGAGCTCGACGACGCGACCACCTCCGGTGCGACCCTCGTCGACGTCCGCTCAGCCGACGAATTCGCGCGCGGCGCCATTCCAGGCGCGATCAACCTGCCGCTCGACGACATCCGGGCGCGAATCGCCGAACTGCCGGACACGCCCCTCGTCGTTCACTGCCAGGTCGGGCAGCGCGGTCACACCGCAGCGCGACTTCTCACCCAATTGGGCCGCCACGTGCGTAATCTCGATGGTGGATACCGAACCTGGCTCGCCGGGACCGCCGCGACAGGCAACTTCGCCGACACTTCCCCCGCTCAGACCTACGCTTAAGGACCCCCGACATGTCGACACCAGCCGAAGCGCCCACCGAGTCCGCCGCTGACAGCCAGAAGAAAATCCTCAACCGGCTGCGCCGCGCCCAGGGGCAGCTAACCTCGGTGATCACCGCCGTCGAATCAGGTGCCGAGTGTCGCGACGTCGTCACCCAGCTCGCCGCCGTTTCGAAGGCGCTCGACCGCGCCGGCTTCACAATCGTCTCGTCGGCGATGCGGGACTGCATCAGCTCGCCGGATGACGCGAGCGACCCACTCACCGTGGAAGAGCTTGAAAAGCTTTTCCTCACGCTCGCCTGAGCGTTCGTGCGACCGCAACGGCAACAGCCGAAAGGAATCCGATGACCACCATCGACCTCACGTCTACCTCGTTCAACTCCGCTGTCGAAGACAACGACATCCTCTTCGTCGACTTCTGGGCCGCGTGGTGCGGACCGTGCCGGGCGTTCGCGCCGACGTTCCAGGCGGCATCCGAAGCCCACCCCGACATCGTCTTCGGCAAGGTCGACACCGAGGCTGAGCAGGAACTGTCCGCGGCCGCCGGAATCACGTCCATACCGACCCTGATGGTCTTCCGAGACCAGATCCTCGTGTTCTCCCAGCCGGGCGCGCTGGCTCCGCCGCAGCTTGACCAGGTGATCGCGGCGGTGAAGGGGCTCGACATGGACGAGGTTCGCAAGTCCATCGCCGAAACGAACGCCCAGGGCTCCTGAGGCAGTCGCGTCTCACTCACCCGAGAGCTGGTCGACGAACTCCCTGGCTAGCCGGACAACACTCCCCGGGCTCGCAGGCTGTCCATCAGGGCATCCAGCACGACAAGCTGGCCACGCACCAGCTTCACCCGCGCGTCTGCCAGTCCCACCCAGCGCGCGTCGTCCACTTCGGGAAACTCCCGCATCACGCCTGAGCCCTTCGGCCACTCAAGCGTGAACGTGTTGCTCGCCAGCCGATCAATAGCGAACTCGGTTTCCGCAGCGAACACCGTCACCACCTTCCCGGAGGGCTGCCTGAATTCCCCCAGGTTAGCGTATTCCACGTTCGGCGTCGGCACACCGATCTCTTCTTCGAATTCCCGCTGTGCCGCGACGAACGGATCCGACCCAGGCTCGTACTCCCCTTTCGGGATGGACCAGGCCGCGTCCTGCTTGCGGGCCCAGAACGGACCGCCCATGTGGGCGATCCACACCTCGGGTTCCCCGGCATCCGTCAGGCGATAGAGCAAAATGCCCGCGCTCTGAACGACCATCGGTTTGCAACTCCGTTCCGGCTTTAGACCGTGCCAGCGTCCCCGGCACGAGGGTGGCGCTAAATGTACTGGTTCAGCCCCACATCGCCAATGCTGTCGACTCGGATCTCATCCCACAGAACGACGGACGAGGCATCCGCGGCGCTTGTTTGGATTGCGCGATCGACCAGCCGTCGGGCGAGGAGTCCGGGATCGTTGCACCGCCCAGCCAGGATGATCGTCACGATGACGTAGGTCCCGACGCGTTGTTCCACTTCGGCCTGGATTGCCTCGCTTGCGGTTTCGCACGCTGCCAGGAGAGTGTCGCGCGAATTGTTGGACGTTCGGCCTTGATCCGGCGAGCCGACAACGAGAATGATGTGCTGCAGAGTCGGCTGTTGTTGAACGAGCATCACGCACTCGACCGTGCGGGCCTGGAGATCGCCTTTCACGCGCACGGCATCGGCAGGTTCCGACAGTTCGACGCCGATGACGACGGCGCGGAACCTTGCGTCCGCCGTCCTCAGTTCTCCCCCAACGTCGACACCAGGGAGATCCTGCATCGCGCTAAGACACGGAAGGGGGTCACCCAGCAGAAGGATGCTGGGCGGTTTCCGCCCCCGGTCTTCCGTGTCGACGTCTCGCCAGCCGGGCATCCGGTACGCGGTTCGTGATTCGATCACCATGACGCACTCTCTTTCTCCCGGCTGCGAAAGCCTCCTAAAACCTGTCAGCCGCGTCCTGGCAGCCGAGACAGGACGCTGCGAAAGGCACAGCGTCGAGGCGACCGGCCGGAATCGCGTTTCCGCACTTTCCACACAATCCGTAGGTGCCGGCATCCAGACGCCTCAGAGCGCTCTGGATCTGCTCGGCCACTGCCTTCGCGGTCGCGCTGGTGGACCAGGCGACGGGATCGATGTGGGGAGCGGCACGGTCGGCGAGTTCGTGGATAAGCGTCTCCCGTTCAGCCAGCTCCTGCAGAAGCGTGCGACGCAAGGCGTCGTTCGTGGTGTTGGGGGCCACCGAGGCAATGGGTTGAGTGTTCATTGTGAACTCCTTGAAAGAACTAAAAAACGCGCCGCATGTGCGGCGCGCTCCTACTGATCCAGTGTGCGGATCGTTACCCGCTGGAGCCCTGCCGGCCCGACATGCTGCGAACCCGAAGATGCGCTCGGTACCCTGCTGACGAAACTCCACTGGGCGTGATCGAGGAGCGTCCTTCAGGGACTACCAACTCCGCGATCTCGCTCATGGCCTCACCATAGCCCAGCCTGCAGGAAAGGCAAGTCCGCGGCGTAATCACCGGCCCAGCATCGAAGGCGTGCTCGTCTTCCGGGCTCTCCAGGGTGTCGCAGCCGCCATGGTGATGCCCCAGACGGTCGCCCTTCTCCGGTCAACGTTCCCCCGTGAAGAGTTCGGGATGGCAGTGGGAGCCTGGGGCGGCGTTTCATCCGTCTCCATCGCGGGCGGCCCTCTCGTCACCGGCCGACGTGGTGCAGGCTCCAAGCTGGGGCTGGGAAAGCGCCGCAACGATCGGGACCTTTGCAGCCGCTGTCCTCATACTTGCCCTCTTCGTCATCGTCGAAAGCCGGGTGAAGAACCCGCTCATTCCGCTGAGCCTGTTCAAGGCCGCCGGCGTCAGTGTCGGCGGTCTCGTCTCCGTCGCAAATTTCTTCGCGATCCTCGGCGTGACTTTCCTGCTGACCCTATTCCTGATGAACTCATTACTGCAGCAATCGACTCCTGCTCACGCTCTGGGGAGCCATCGGCAGCGCTCTGAAGGAACCAGTGCGCGAGTCAGGCGACGGGCGCTAGTCGCGATTCTCTTCACCGGGAGCGTCCCAGCCGAGTCGGTTGGGACGCTGTCTTGTGCGGGATCGGCGCCCGCGCACTACACGTTCGGCGGCCGCGGACCTTTAACTCCCTCGTGAAATGATCTCCTACCAAGGATCTCGCGAGACCGCGGTTGCGAGGAGTCCTTGGTCAGGGCAGCACCGAGACGATACCGTGCGAACGTCGGAGTATGTAACAACAAAACCCCCGCCGAAGCGAGGGTTTTTACTGCTGGGGTACCTGGACTCGAACCAAGAACAAATGAACCAGAATCATCCGTGTTGCCAATTACACCATACCCCAATGGCCTAAAGCATTGCTTGGGCCGGTTGTCAACAGTACCCTACCGCTGGCTCACTCTCAAATTGAGGGAACCCTCGCGGACACCATGTCGCGCACGATGGTTGCCGACACCTGTGCCCCCGTGCCCGCCGCGACAATGAGCTGCTCCGGGCCCGGCGGGGTTATGTCTCCCGCGGCATATAGCCCTGGCACCGACGTGCGACCGTGCGCATCGACGACGAGCAAACCCAAGTTGTCTGTCTCTGCTCCCAGCCCATCGAGAAAGCCGAGTGCGCCGCTCCAGAGCGGGCGCACGAAGCCGCCCGTTCGCGCGATGACCTCGCCGTCAGCGAGTTTCAGCCCGGTGAGTTGTGCGCGTTCACCGACGAACTCCGACACGACGCGACGCTCGACCCGGATGCCGGAACTCGCCAGCATCCGCTCATCGGATTCGGAAACCTCACCGACTCCGTTGGTGAAGACGATGATGTCCTCGCTCCATACGGACGCGTGCATGGCACGCTCGGCGAGGTCGTCTGACTCACCGACAACGGCGAGGGCCTCCCCCGCTTTTTCGTAGCCGTCGCACTCGTAGCAGCTGTGCAGCGCGGTGCCGTAGAAGGCGCGCAGGTTTCCGATCGCCGGAAGCGTCTCGCGGAGCCCGGCGGCGATGAGCACCCTCGTGGCGGTGACGTCCTGGTCGGGAGCGCCCCGGACGCCGGTCGCCGTGACACGGAAGCCTCCGTCGATCGCCGTCACACCGTCGACGAGTGCGAACTGCACCTCGGCATCGTCGTACTGGGCGACCTCTTCCCGGCCGAGCTTGCGCAGCTCAAGCGGAGAGATGCCGTCCCGGGTGAGGAACCCGTGCGAGTGCAGTGTCGCCGCGTTGCGGGGCCGGTTGCCGTCGAGCACGAGCACGCGCTGCCGCGCCCGGACGAGGTTCAGCGCGGCTGACAGGCCCGCCGGTCCCCCGCCGACCACGACGACATCGACATCGAGCCCGCCGGTCATGCTGACAGGTGAGCCGAGAGCCGGTTGAGCCGGGCGAGGGTGTCGGCCTTGCCGAGGATCTCCATGGATTCGAACAGGGGCGGTGATACCCGACGGCCGGAGACGGCGACCCGCAACGGACCGTAGGCGATCCGCGGCTTGAGACCGAGGCCCTCGATGAGCGCGCCGGCAAGCGTCGCCTGCAGGTTCTCGGTGGTCCACTCGGCCTCGGAGACACCGGTGAGGGCCGAAACCGACGCCGTGAGGACATCGCCGGCGTTCTGCGGGAGGCTCTTCAATGCGTCGTCCTGGAAGTCGATGCCGGCGGCATCCGTGAAGAGGAACCCGAGCATTCCCGGTGCCTCACCGAGGAGACCGATGCGCTCCTGTACGAGCGGCGCCGCCTTGCTGAGAATGGCACGCTGCTCGTCGCTGAGCGGCTCGGTGAGGATGCCCTCACGCACGAGATACGGAATGGTGCGCTCCGCGAAGTCGGCGACGTCGAGCAGGCGGATGTGGTCCCCGTTGATCGACTCAGCCTTCTTGAGATCGAAGCGGGCGGGGCTCGGGTTGACGTTGACGACGTCGAACGCGGCGACCATCTCGTCAAGCGAGAAGACGTCGCGGTCGGCGGAGAGTCCCCAGCCGAGCAGCGCGAGGTAGTTGACGAGCCCCTCGGGGATGAAGCCGCGGTCGCGGTGGTGGAACAGGTTCGACTCGGGGTCGCGCTTCGAGAGCTTCTTGTTGCCGTCACCCATGACGTACGGGAGGTGACCGAAGCGCGGGATGAACGTCGTCAGCCCGATGTCGACGAGAGCGTGGTACAGCGCGATCTGCCTGGGAGTCGATGGGAGCAGATCCTCGCCGCGAAGCACGTGGGTGATTCCCATGAGCGCATCGTCGACGGGGTTCACGAACGGGTAGAGCGGGTGGCCGTTGGGGCGGACAACGACGAAGTCGGTGAACGAGCCGGCGGGGAACGTGATCTCACCACGGACGAGGTCGTCGAAGCTGAGGTCGGTGTCAGGCACCCGCAGCCGGAGGGCTGGCAGACGACCCTCAGCACGGAAAGCGGCGCGCTGCTCGTCGGTGAGGTCGCGGTCGAAGTTGTCGTATCCGAACTGCTTGGGGCGGCCTGCGGCGGCGTTGCGCTCGTCGATCTCTTCAGCGTTCGAGTAGCTCTCGTACACGTGGCCGGCGGCGGTGAGCTTCTCGATGACGTCGCGGTACACGTCGGCGCGCTGCGACTGTCGGTACGGGCCGTGGTCTCCCCCGGCGCCTTCACCCTCGTCCCAGTCGAGCTTCAGCCAGCGGAGCGCCTCGAGAATGAGCTCGTAGCTCTCCTCGCTGTCACGGGCGGCATCCGTGTCTTCGATCCGGAACACGAGCTTGCCGCCCGTGTGCCGCGCGTATGCCCAGTTGAACAGGGCGGTTCGGATGAGCCCGACGTGAGGCGTGCCGGTCGGCGACGGGCAGAATCGGACGCGAACGTCGGTGCCGGAAGCCGTTGAGAAGAGGGGAGAATTATCGCTTGACATCACCCGCAATCCTAGTCGCTGAGCCTGAACGCGGGCGCGGGCCTGCGGGCGACAAGAATCGCCGCGACGAGAACGGCGGCGACGAGGGCGCTCGCGACCAGCGAAAGCCCGTCGAAGCCGAGCAGGGCCAGCGTCGGCCCGGCCAGCGCTCCCCCTGCGGCGCCGGATAGATTCATCAAGGTGTCGGTGATGCCCTGCACCCGAGGCCGGCGGAGCGCTGCGGTCGACTCGGTCACGAGCGCTGAACCAGCCACCGTCGACGCGCTCCAGCCGAGGCCGAGCAGCACGAGTCCCGCTGTCACGGCCGATGAGGTCTCGGCACCGATCGCGAGAGTAGCGAGCGACGCGAGGAACAGCCCCTGCCCGAGGAGGATGACGGGCATGCGACCGAGTCGGTCCGCGAGCATCCCGAACACGGGCGAGAGCGCGAACATCCCGGCGACGTGGAGGCTGATCGTGAGTCCGATGATGGTCAGGCTGGCGCCATGGTGCTGAAGATGCACCGGCGTCATCGACATCACGGACACCATCGTCGCGTGGCTGAGCGCAACGGTGAGGATTGCGAATCGTTCCCTCGAGCGCGATTCGGATGCCGTCGGTGCCGGCCGCGACATGGTATCCGTCTCGGCTCCGAGGGCTCGAGCCGTGAGGAGAGGATCAGGGCGAAGCGCGACGAGGTACACCGTCGCGGCGAGTACCTGGGCGGTGATCCCGAACAGAAACGGCCCTGTGAGCGGGACGAGGCCGAAGATCCGGCCCACCGCGTCGCCGGGTTCGAGCAGATTCGGTCCGGCGACGGCACCGAGGGTTGTGGCCCAGACAACGATGGACAGGTCCCTGCCGCGCGTGCGGTCGGTGGCGAGGTCGGTCGCAGCGAATCGGGCCTGAAGCCCGACGGCCGAGCCGGTGCCGATCAGGGCGAGCGCGACGAGGAGCAGCGGAAAGCTGCGAACGGATGCCGCCACGACGGTGAGCATGGCACCCGACGCGGACACCAGGGCACCGACGCTCAGCGCGACGCGCCGACCATGTCTGACGGCGACCCTGGCGAGCGGGATCGCCGTGATCGCCGCTCCGAGCGTCGACATCGTCGCGGCCATGCCGGACCAGGCGTCGGATCCGGACACATCGGCGGCAAGCAGGGCACCGAGCGACAGGGTCGCACCGATGGCGAAACCACCGAGAACCTGGCCGGCGGAGAGAAACCAGACGCTTCGCCGCTGGAGCGCAGCGATCCGGGCGTCTCCGGTCGCTGTGTTGCTCATCTCAGGTCAGGCCGCTGTGTTGCGGAGGACACCGAGGCCAGTGACGGCGACCTCGACGGTGTCGCCGGAGACGATCGGGCCCACTCCGGCCGGTGTCCCTGTGAGGATCACGTCGCCGGGAAGAAGCGTGAAGACCGCCGAGGCGTATGCGATGATCTCCGCGACCGAGTGGATCATGTCTGACAGTGGTGCCTGCTGGCGCACGTCACCGTTGACCCGGGTTTCAATCGTGGCTCCGTCGAGCGAGAACTCGGTCTCGATCACCGGGCCGAGCGGGCAGAAGGTGTCGAAGCCCTTTGCGCGGGTCCACTGGCCGTCCTTCTTCTGAAGGTCGCGGGCGGTCACGTCGTTGCCGATCGTGTGCCCGAAGATGACGCTTGCAGCGTCCTCGGCGCGCACATTCCGTGCCACGGATCCGATGACGACGGCGAGTTCACCCTCGTGTTCGATCCTGTCCGAGAGGCTCGGAAGCACGATGCGGTCGTTCGGTCCGATCACGGAGGTGTTCGGCTTGAGGAACAGGAGCGGCTCTGCGGGGGCCTCGCCACCCATTTCCTTGGCGTGGTCGGCGTAATTCTTGCCGACACACACGACCTTGGACCGAGGGATCACGGGAGCGAGAAGAACGGCGTCGGCGATCGGAACCCGCTCACCGGTGGTCTCGAAGCCGCCGAACATGGGGTCGGCGGCGAGCACCACCAGGTCGGTCTCGTCGATGATTCCGAAGTTGATGGCACCGTCATGGCTGAATCGCGCAATTTTCACGAGTAGAGCCTAGCCGGGAACCAGCGTCGATGCTCAGGCGTCGAGCCGGTAGAGCCAGTTGTGGCGGTCGTCGCGGCGACCGTACTGAATGTCGGTGAGTTCCTCGCGGATCGACATCGTGAGCTCGCCCGCCTCTGCGTCTGCTGACCCGATCGAGAATTCTGATGTCTTCAGCTCCGCGATCGGCGTGATCACCGCGGCCGTCCCGCAGGCAAACACCTCGGTGATGTCACCGGACTCGACGCCGGCACGCCAGTCTTCGACGCTGACCGCGCGCTCTTCGACCTCGTATCCGCGATCGCGAACGAGCTGGATGATGCTGTCGCGGGTGACACCCTCGAGGATGCTTCCCGTCAGCTCGGGCGTGACCACCCGGTTGTCCTTGTGCACAAAGAAGATGTTCATGCCACCGAGCTCTTCGATGTGGGTGCCGGTCTCGGCATCGAGGAAGAGCACCTGCGCGCAGCCGTTCTCCGCGGCTTCCTGCTGCGGCAGCAGCGAAGCAGCGTAGTTGCCGCCGCACTTCGCCGCTCCGGTTCCGCCACGGCCCGCTCGCGTGTACGTGGTCGACAGCCAGATGGAAACGGGCTTCACTCCCCCGGAGAAGTACGCCCCTGCCGGGCTCGCGATCACGTAGTAGCCGACCTTCTGGGCAGCGCGCACGCCGAGGAAGGACTCGTTCGCGATCATGAACGGACGCAGGTACAGGCTTGTGTCTTCTCCCGAAGGCACCCAGTCATTGTCGACGGCGACGAGACGGCGGAGGGATTCGAGAAAGTCGTCTGTGCTCAGCTCCGGCAGAGCGAGCCGTCGTGCCGACCGCTGGAATCTCTCCGCATTTTTCTCCGGGCGGAACGTCCAGACCGACCCGTCGTCGTGGCGGTAGGCCTTGAGGCCCTCGAAGATCTCCTGCGCGTAGTGCAGAACGGATGCCGCCGGGTCGAGGAGCAGCGGACCGTACGGCTGCACACGCGCGTCATACCACCCGTCCTCGAGCGTCCAGTCGATGGCGACCATGTGATCGGTGAAGTGCTTGCCGAAGCCGGGGTTCGCAAGGATCTCCTCGCGGCGCGCCTCGGCGATGGCTGATTCTGACGGACGGTGCTCCCAGGCGAGGGGGAAGGACTCGGTGCCGGTTCCTGCTGCAAGTGTCATGTGCGTTCCTTTGGGTGCTGAGATCTAGTGTGCGCCGAGTGAGGCCACGATCGCATCCCCGACGGCGGAGGTCGATCGCTTCTCGCCCGTCCGGGCGGCGATGTCAGCGGTCACTGCGGCCGTGACGGCCGCGGCTTCGGCGGCGAGGCCCAGGTGCTCGAGCAGGAGGGCCACGGAGAGGATGGCGGCGGTCGGGTCAGCCACCTGTTGCCCGGCGATGTCAGGAGCCGATCCGTGGACCGGTTCGAACATGCTCGGGAAGGTGCCGTCCGGGTTGATGTTGCCCGAGGCCGCCAGACCGATGCCCCCGCTGATTGCGCCGGCCAGGTCGGTGAGGATGTCGCCGAAGAGGTTGTCCGTGACGATGACGTCAAATCTAGCAGGGTCGGTGACGAGGAAGATGGTCGCCGCGTCGACGTGGAGGTAGTCCACCGCGACATCCGGGTACTCCGCGGCGACGGCATCCATCGTTCGCTTCCAGAGCTTGCCCGAGAACGTCAGGACGTTGGTCTTGTGCACGAGGGTGAGCTTGTTCCGTCGGGTGGATGCCTTCTCGAACGCAAACCGGACGACGCGTTCCACCCCGTAGGCGGTGTTCACCGACACTTCGCTCGCGATCTCCTGCGGCGTTCCCTGGCGGATCGTGCCGCCGTTTCCGACGTACGGCCCCTCGGTACCCTCTCGGACGACGAGGAAGTCCACGTCACCCGGGTTCGCGAGCGGGCTCGGCACACCGGGGTACACCCGGGTGGGACGGAGGTTCGCGTAGTGGTCGAGCGAGAATCGGAGCTTGAGCAGCAGGCCGCGTTCGATGTTCGCACTGGCCAGCCGAGGGTCGCCTGGGGTCCCGCCGACGGCACCGAGCAGGATCGCGTCGTGGCTCCGGATCGCGTCGAGGTCGTCGTCGGTGAGCACGTCGCCGGTCTCGAGGTAGCGCGTGGCCCCAAGCGAGAATTCCGTCGTGTCGAAGCTGACGTCGCTTTCGCGGGTCACCGCGGAGAGGACCTTGACGGCCTCCGCGATCACTTCGGGTCCGATTCCATCACCCGGGATGACCGCTAGCTTGACCTGACGCGACATGAACGCTCCATCCTGGGGATCTTCTCCGACCCGTCCAGCCTATCGCCGCGGAGGATCCGTCAGCGCACGCGACGAAGGGAGGTGAGCGCGAGGATCGCAGCGGCGATCATGAGTCCGACGCCCAGCCATGCGGCCAGGCCGACGCCGCTGTCGAAGGCGTGCCGTGCCGAGTTGAGGAGCTGTTCGGCGGCACCGGCAGGAAGCTCACCCGCGACGTGCACCGCTCCCCCGAGCGTCTCGCCGGCGGCGTTCTGCTGGGCGGCGTCGAGCCCGTCCGGCAGCACCACAGAGTTTCGGTACGAGGCGGTGAGGATCGTGCCGAGGATGGCCGTGCCGAGCACGGCACCCAGTTCATACGCGGTCTCCGACACCGCGGAGGCAGCGCCCGCCTTGTTGACGGGAGCGTTGGCAAGCACCAGTTCATTCGAGACGGTTTCCGCTGCGCCGATCCCGAGACCGAGCAGAAGGAAGCAGATGGCGATCCCGATGGCATCGACGGCGCCACCGGTCACCGCGATGGCGGCATAGCCGACGGCCGAGATCGTCAGGGCGATCGGAACGACGACCGACGGGCGTACCCGAGCCGCGATGGGCACAACAAGAAGTCCGGACAGAATCATGACCACGAGGCCGGGAACGAGTACGAGGCCCGCGGTGAGCGGCGAGAGGCCGAGCACGAGCTGCAGGTGCTGGGAGACGAAGAAGAGGCCGCCGACCAGCGCGATCACGCTCAGCAGGTTGATGAGAATCGCGCCGCTGAAGGCCGGGATGCGGAACAGCGCCATGTCGAGCATGGGAGTCTCGAGTCGGTTCTGCCGACGAACGAAGAGCGTTCCCGCTGTCAGCCCAGTCACGATGGCCACGACACCAAGAAGGTCCAAACCTTCCGTCGCCATGTGCTTGATTCCGTAAACGATGGGCAGCATCGTGACGAGTGAGAGGACAATGCTCGCGATGTCGAGCTTGCCCGGAGCCGGGTCGCGGGATTCGGGAACGAGGACCGGCGCGAGGATGAACAGGGGCAGCAGCACCGGCACGGCGATCAGGAACACCGACCCCCACCACAGGCTTTCGAGCAGGATGCCGCCGATCACCGGTCCGAGGGCACTCCCGGCGGCGAATCCGCTGGCCCAGACCGCGATCGCGAGCCGCCGCTGCTCCCTGTCGCGGAAGATGCTGCGGATGAGCGAGAGCGTCGACGGCATGAGCATGGCGCCGAAGAACCCCAGCGCTGCGCGAGCCGCGATGAGCATCTCGATCGACGGCGCGAACGCTGCGAGGATCGACACGACACCGAAACCTGCCGAACCGATGAGCAAAAGCTTCTTCCGTCCGACCCGGTCGCCGAGGCTTCCCATGGCGACGAGCAGTCCGGCGAGGACGAGCGGGTAGATGTCGATCATCCACAACAGCGCCGTGCCACTGGGGGTGAGTGCCTCCGAGATCGCGGGCAGCGCGAAGTTCAGCACCGTGTTGTCGACGGACACCAGCAACACGGGAAGCATGAGCACCGCGAGCGCGACCCAGCCGCGCGTGCCGACACGCAGGGATGTCGGTGTCGAGCCGGTGTCGAGCAGAGGGGTAGCCATGGGATGTCCTTGCCGGTGTGGGGAAAGCTTTGACTATACCGACTGGACGGTATAGTAGCAACGTGACCTCTCCAGTATCGAGCTCAGACAACCGGATGCCTCGTCCCGCCTCCGCGCGCGACCGCGTGCTCACCGCCTATGAAGATCTCCTGATCGAATCGGGGGAACGGGGCGCGACTCTCGACGCCGTCGCCGCCCGCGCCGGCGTCTCGAAAGGCGGATTGCTGTACCACTTCGGGTCCAAAGACGCGCTTGTCGAAGGCTTCATCGCCCGCTTGATGGACCTGACCGAAGAAGACATCGACATCATGCTCGCCGCGCCGGAAGGCGTTGTGGACTACATCATCCGCACCTCGGTCAACGAAGGAACGGCTTTCGACCGGGCACTCATCGCCGCAGCCCGTCTTGCCCAGACGGCCGATCCCCGGGCAGGAGTCGCGCTCGCCAGCATCCATGACCGCTGGCTCGACGTCGTGACGCAGGTCGTGGGCGATGCGACAGTGGCGCGGGCCATCGTCCTCATCAGCGACGGCCTCTATTACAACTCCGCACTGATGGGCATGGGAGCGACCGAACCGAACGATCCGACAGACGAAAGGCTGGACCGCCTGCTCGAGGTCATCGCCCGTCTCGGTGCAGCTTCGCGCCCATAGCACACGGGAGTTCCCGGCCGCGGGGATACCGGCATCCCTAGCCGTGCGGTCCCGTCCGGCCCTAGGGTGATCTCATCAGCACCGGAAAGGGAGCTATCACCATGAGTATTGGTTTGGGAATTTTCCTGTTTGCGATCGGGGCGGTCCTGACGTTTGCATTGAACATCACGGTCGACTGGATCGACCTCGACCTGGTCGGTTACATCCTCATGGGTGCCGGCGTCGTCGTGGTCATCATCGGTATCGCTCTGCTCGCGCGGAAGCGCAGCTCCGTCACGACGACGAGGAGCGGCATCGACCCCGCCACTGGCGCGCGCGTCAACACCTCGGAGCGCGACGAACGACTGTAGTCCGCCACCCGAACGACAGAAGGGCCACCGCAACCGCGGTGGCCCTTCTTGTGTTTTCACTCTCTTACTGCTCGGTTACCTCGATGGCCCGCAGCACGGAGGCGTCGATGTCAGACCGCACGGCGTCGAGAATCGCGTCTGGCACCGGAGAGTCGACGGTGAGCACGCTCAGCGCCTGGCCACCGGCCGCCCGTCGGGCGACCTGCATCCCGGCGATGTTGATGCCTGCCTCACCGAAGCGGCGGCCGTAGACGGCGACGATTCCGGGGCGGTCGGTGTACAGCATGACGATGTGGTGCTGCGCGATCGGCACCTCGACGTCGTAGCCGTTGATCTCGACGAGCTTCTCGATCTGCTTGGTGCCGGTGAGCGTTCCGGAGACCGAGATCTGCGAGCCGTCGCTCAACGCGCCGCGCAGGGTGATGATGTTCCGGTATTCCTCGCTCTCGGCATCCGTGAGGAGTCGAACGACGATGCCACGCTGCTCGGCAAGAAGCGGAGCGTTGACGTACGAGACCGTCTCACTGACGATGTTCGTGAAGATCCCTTTCAGCGCCGCGAGCTTGAGCACGCTGACGTCGTAGTCGCTGAGCTCTCCGTGCACCTCGACGTCGACGCTCGTGAGCGGCGAGTGCGCGAGTGAGGCGAAGACCTGGCCCAGCTTTTCGACGAGTGGGATGCCTGGGCGCACGTAGGGATCGATGACGCCGCCGGCGACGTTGACAGCGTCCGGCACCAGTTCGCCGCCGAGGGCGAGACGCACGGAACGGGCGACGGAGACGCCGGCCTTCTCCTGCGCTTCGTCGGTCGATGCGCCGAGGTGAGGGGTGACGATGATGTTGGGCAGACCCAGAAGCGCGTCGTTGGTCGGAGGCTCGGAAACGAACACGTCGAGGCCTGCACCCGCGATCGTGCCGGAGACGAGTGCCTCGTGGAGCGCGTCCTCGTCGATGAGACCACCGCGGGCGACGTTGACGATGTATGCGGTCGGCTTCATGAAGGCGAACTGCTCGGTGTTGATCATGCCCGTGGTCTCCGGGGTCTTCGGCATGTGGATCGTGACAAAGTCCGAGCGCTCGAGGAGTTCATCGAGCGTGACGAGCTGGACGCCGAGCTGCTGCGCCCGTGCGCTCGTGACGTAGGGGTCGTAGGCGACGATGGTCGTGCCGAACGCCTGTAGACGGGCCGTGATGAGAGCACCGATCCGCCCGAGCCCGATGATGCCGATGGTCTTCTCGTACAGCTCGGTACCGGTGTACTTCGAGCGCTTCCACTGCCCCTGGGCGAGCGCGTTGTGTGCCTGCGGGATGTGGCGGGCGAGGCTCAGGATGTGTCCGACGGTCAGTTCGGCAGCAGAGATGATGTTCGAGGTCGGGGCGTTCACGACCATCACACCGGCGGCGGTCGCTGCCTTGATGTCGACGTTGTCGAGTCCGACGCCGGCGCGCGCGATGACCTTCAACTGCGGCGCAGAGGCCAGCGCTTCGGCGTCGACCTGCGTTGCGGAGCGAACGAGGATCGCGTGGGCATCGGCGAGCGAGGAGAGCAGCGCCGGCCGGTCGGTGCCGTCCACCTGGCGGATGTCGAAGTCAGGGCCAAGCGCGTCGACGGTTGCTGGGGAGAGTTCTTCGGCGATGAGTACGACCGGTTTTGACACAGGGGACATCCTTTGCTGGCAATGGGGAGGTCGGGCGCCGCAGTCGTCGGGACGCACGTGCTCCAACTTTAGTGGACGCCGGTGGCGTGTTACGTCAGGACGGTGCCCAGCCCGAAGACGGCGAGGAGGCTCAGGGAGATTGCCGCGACCGCCCCGAGTCCGGCCAGGTACAGCAGAACCTGGGCGAGTGGACTGCGACGTCTTCCGATCCAATAGGAGAGGCCGAAGACGCCGAGAGGGAGGAGGATCCCGAGAATCAGCACCACCCAGCCGACGGCGTTGATCGTGGTTCCGAGACCGGATGCCACGACGCTCACCCCGACCAGGTTGCCGACGGCTTCCCAGACGTCGAACGCGAAGAAGAGGCCGAAGAACACGGCGAGAGTGACACCCAGCCATGCGGGGGTCTGCGTGCGCGGCTCCACGGGAGTTTCGGCGGTCATCAGCTGGCTCCCACGATGAACGGCCACGGCGCGAGAACGAGCGCTCCCATGACGAGCGCGATCATCCGACCGCGGAGGGATGGTGCTCCACGCGTCAACCAGAGAGTGGCCGCCGTCCACAGGGCGGGCGCGAGCACGGCGAGCCAGAGGCCGACCGTGAACATGAGCGAACCGACGATGTCGGCGGGCGCTCCGGTTGCTCTCTGCGCCGCGATGAGCCAGCCGATCGTGTACAGGAGGTAGACACCGGCGAGGATGCCGTGGGTCACGAGAGCGACGGAACTCATCTGTCCCGAGCGCTGGTCCTGGGGTGCCGTCGCAACACGTCCCGGCTTCCCGACGACTCTCCATCCGCTGGAGACGGTGCTCTCCGATGACGGTGCAGACCCGGCCGGACGCGACACCTGCGCGCCCGGTTCGGTGTCGCCCGCCCAAGTCAGTGCGTCATCGTCTGGGGAATCCGAACTCATGCCTGTCAGCGTACCCGCGATGCGATGGTCGAGATCGCAGTTGCGCACTCAAGAACCCGCCCGCGGGCGATCTTGGGCGCGCAACTGCGATCGCACCGCGAACAAACGACGAACGGCTCCCGCCTCAGGCGGGAGCCGTTCGTGATGGTGCTGGAGACTAGCGGGCGACCGAACCGTCGGTGTAGTCGTCGTCGTTCGAAGCGTTCCAGGCGAAGAGCTTGCGCAGTTCGCGACCGGTCTCCTCGATCGGGTGAGCCTCGCCCTTGGCGCGGAGTTCGAGGAACTCGGGTGCTCCGGCGTCCTGGTCGTCGATGAACCGCTTCGCGAAAGCACCGGACTGGATGTCGGCGAGAACAGCCTTCATGTTCTCCTTGACCGACGGGTCGATGACGCGAGGGCCGGAGACGTAGTCGCCGTACTCAGCGGTGTCGGAAACACTCCAGCGCTGCTTGGCGATGCCACCCTCCCACATGAGGTCGACGATGAGCTTGAGCTCGTGGAGAACCTCGAAGTAGGCAACCTGCGGCTGGTAGCCGGCCTCGGTGAGAACCTCGAAGCCATACTGAACCAGCTGCGAGGCGCCACCGCAGAGAACGGCCTGCTCGCCGAACAGGTCGGTCTCGGTCTCTTCGGTGAACGTGGTCTTGATTCCGCCTGCGCGGAGACCGCCGATGGCCTTGGCGTAGCTGAGCGTCAGCGGCCAGGCGTTACCGGTGGCATCCTTCTCGACCGCGACGATGACGGGCACTCCGCGACCGGCCTCATATTCGCGGCGAACAGTGTGACCAGGTCCCTTCGGAGCAACCATGAGAACATCGACGCCCTCCGGCGCCTCGATGTAACCGAAGCGGATGTTGAAGCCGTGACCGAAGACGAGAGCCTTGCCCTCGGAGAGCTGGTCCTTGATGGACTCCGCGTAGATCGTGCGCTGGAACTGGTCGGGCGCGAGGATGACGATGACGTCAGCCCATGCTGCTGCCTCAGCGACGGTCTTGACCGTGAAGCCCTGTTCCTCGGCCTTGGCGATCGAGTTCGAGCCCTCCTTGAGGCCGATGACGACCTCGACGCCGGAGTCACGGAGGTTCAGCGCGTGGGCGTGACCCTGCGAGCCGTAGCCGACGACGGCCACTTTCTTTCCCTGGATGATCGAGATGTCGGCATCTGCGTCGTAGAAAATCTCAGACAATGTTTGTTTCTCCTTGTTGTTGAGGTTGGTGGGCGGCCCCGGTGAAAAGCCGGCGCCTGCTAGTTCTTGAAAACGCGTTCGCTGATGGACTTGGAGCCGCGGCCGATGGCAAGGAGGCCGGACTGGGCCATCTCCTTGATGCCGTACGGCTCGAGCACCTTGAGAAGCGCGTTGGTCTTTCCTGAATCCCCCGTGACCTCGATCACGACGGCATCCGTTGCCACGTCGACGACCCGGGCCCGGAACAGGTTCACGGCCTCCAGCACCTGCGAGCGGGTGGTGTTGTCGACGCGCACCTTGATGAGCAGATGCTCACGCTGAACGGACTGATCGAGATCGAGCTCGACGATCTTGATCACGTTGACGAGCTTGTTCAGCTGCTTCGTGATCTGCTCGAGTGGAAGACCCTCCACGGTCACGACGACGGTGATCCGGCTGAGGCCGGGTACTTCGCTCGTGCCGACGGCGAGGGATTCGATGTTGAAGCCGCGGCGCGCGAACAGTCCGGCGACACGCGTCAGAAGACCGGGCTTGTTCTCGACAAGCAGGCTCAGGACATGTCTGCTCATTCTCAGGCCTCCTCATCGAACGACGGGCTGTGGTCCCGCGCGTACTGGACGTAACTGTTGCTGACCCCCTGCGGCACCATCGGCCACACCATCGCGTCGGCGCTCACGACGAAGTCGATGACCACCGGGCGGTCATTGGTCTCGAGGGCCAGCTGAATGGCCGCGTCGACCTCGTCGGCCGTCGTCACTCGGATGCCGAGGCATCCGTAGGCTTCAGCGAGCTTGAGGAAGTCCGGGATCCGGACGGTATCGTGCCCGGTGTTGAGGTCGGTGTTCGAGTACCGGCCGTCGTAGAACAGCGTCTGCCACTGACGGACCATGCCGAGCGACGAGTTGTTGATCACCGCGACCTTGATCGGGATCTTGTTGATCGCACACGTCGCCAGTTCCTGATTCGTCATCTGGAAGCAACCGTCGCCGTCGATCGCCCAGACCACGCGGTCCGGTTCTGCGACCTTCGCACCCATCGCCGCAGGAACGGCGTAACCCATGGTTCCCGCTCCCCCGGAGTTGAGCCAGGAATTCGGGCGCTCGTACTTGATGAACTGCGCCGCCCACATCTGGTGCTGGCCGACGCCCGAGGCGTAAACGCCCTCCGGCCCGGTCAGCTCTCCGATGCGCTGGATGACGAACTGCGGGGCGAGAAGACCGTCCGTCGGCTCGGTGTAACCCAACGGGAACTCCTCGCGGAGCCCGTTAAGGTACGTCCACCAGGCTTCGGTGTCCGGCGTCGTCGTGGCGAGGGCTGAACCCAGCGCGACGGTGAGGTCGGCGATGACGTCCTTGGCATCGCCGACGATGGGGACGTCTGCCGTGCGGATCTTCGAGATCTCCGCGGGGTCGACGTCGACATGCACGATCTTGGCGTTCGGAGCGAACAGAGCGGTCTTGCCCGTCACCCGGTCGTCGAACCGGGCGCCGAGGGACACGATGAGATCGGACTCCTGCAGCGCGAGCACCGCGGGGACCGTTCCGTGCATTCCGGGCATTCCGAGGTGCTGCTCGTGCGAGTCGGGGAATGCCCCGCGCGCCATGAGCGTCGTCACGACCGGCGCTCCGATGAGTTCGGCGAGCTTGAGCAGCTCGTCGGAGGCGTGGGCACGGATGACGCCGCCACCGACGTAGAGAACGGGCTTTTTCGCGTCGACGAGCAACTGCGCTGCGGCCTGGATCTGCTTGCCGTGCGCTTTGGTGACCGGGCGGTATCCCGGCAGGTCGATCTTCGGAGGCCAGATGAACGGCGCTTCCTGCTGCTGGGCGTCTTTCGTGATGTCCACGAGCACCGGGCCCGGTCGCCCGGTCGAGGCGATGTGGTACGCGGCGGCGATTGTCGACGGGATGTCGTCGGCATCCGTCACGAGGAAGGAGTGCTTCGTGATCGGCATCGTAATTCCTACGATGTCCGCCTCCTGGAAGGCGTCCGTGCCCATGAGGTTCGAGAACACCTGTCCGGTGATGGCGAGGAGCGGGACAGAGTCCATGTGCGCGTCCATGATCGCGGTCACGAGGTTCGTCGCGCCCGGGCCTGAGGTCGCGATGGCGACGCCAACTTTTCCGGTGGATGCCGCGTAGCCCTCGGCCGCGTGGCCGGCACCCTGTTCATGGCGAACGAGGATATGGCGGATCTTGGAGGTATCCATCAGAGGGTCGTAGACGGGCAGGATCGCGCCGCCGGGCAGACCGAAGACGTCGGTGATACCGAGAAGCTCCAGCGTTCGGACGACTGCTTCGGCTCCGGAGATGGTGTCCGGGCCTGGCTGGGCGGCCTTGAGATCGGCGGGCGATATGGCGGTGCGTGGTTCCGCAGGCATCGTATGGATTCCCTAATCGATGGTTGGATCTGAATGTTGGGCGCAGAACTACCCCGTGATCGCGCCCTCCGCGGCGGAGTGCACGAGCTTGGCGTATTTTGCGAGAACTCCACGGGTGTAGCGCGGGGGAAGCGGTGCCCAGCCTTGACGGCGGGCGGCCAACTCTTCTTCGTCGACAAGTAGGTCGAGCGACCGAGCTGCGATATCGACCCGTATCAGATCACCATCGCGCACGAAGGCGATGGGACCTGCGTCCACGGCTTCGGGTGCTATGTGGCCGATGCAGAGGCCGGTTGTGCCGCCTGAGAATCGACCGTCCGTCAATAGTAGTACATCTTTTCCAAGCCCAGCGCCCTTGATGGCGGCGGTGATGGCGAGCATCTCACGCATGCCTGGGCCACCCTTCGGGCCCTCGTAGCGGATGACGATGACGTCGCCGGCTGAGATGGCTCCCTCGGTGAGGGCATCCATCGCGGCGCGTTCGCGTTCGAAGACGCGAGCGGGGCCTTCGAAGATGTCCGCGTCGAAACCGGCGGTCTTGACGACGGCACCCTCGGGGGCGAACGTTCCGTGGAGCACGGTGATGCCACCGGTCGCGTGGATGGGGTTGTCGAGGGTGCGGATGACCTCACCGTCGAGCGGCATCGGGTTGAGGTCTGCCAGGTTCTCGGCGACGGTCTTTCCCGTCACGGTCAGGCAATCTCCGTGGATCAGGCCGGCGTCGAGGAGCGCCTTCATGACGACGGGGACGCCACCGTGACGGTCGACGTCGTTCATCACGTACTTACCGAAGGGCTTGAGGTCACCGATGTGCGGGACCTTGTCACCGATCCGGTTGAAGTCTTCGAGGGTCAGGTCGACTTCGGCTTCACGTGCGATGGCGAGCAGGTGGAGAACGACGTTGGTCGATCCACCGAACGCCATGGCGACCGCGATGGCGTTCTCGAACGCCTTTTTCGTGAGGATGTCGCGGGCGGTGATTCCGAGGCGCAGCATGTTGACGACGGCCTCACCCGAGCGGTGCGCGAAGTAGTCGCGGCGGCGGTCAGCCGACGGTGGCGCTGCTGAACCGGGAAGGCTCATTCCGAGTGCTTCGGCGACGGATGCCATGGTGTTGGCAGTGTACATACCGCCACAAGCGCCCTCACCGGGTGCAATTGCGCACTCGATGCGCTTGAGGTCTTCTTCGCTCATGGTGCCGGCCTTGCAAGCGCCGACGGCCTCGAACGAGTCGATGATCGTGACGTCCTTCTCGGTGCCGTCGCTGAGCTTGACCCAGCCGGGGGCGATCGATCCGGCATAGAGGAACACGCTCGCGAGATCGAGCCTGGCGGCCGCCATGAGCATGCCCGGCAGCGACTTGTCGCAACCGGCGAGGAGAACAGTGCCGTCGAGGCGCTCCGCCATGACAACGGTCTCGACCGAGTCGGCGATGACCTCGCGGGAGACGAGCGAGAAGTGCATCCCCTCGTGACCCATCGAAATCCCGTCAGAGACGGAGATCGTTCCGAACTGGAGCGGGTAACCCCCGCCGGAGTGAACGCCTTCCTTGGCGCCCTGCGCGAGCCGGTCGAGCGACAGGTTGCACGGGGTGATCTCGTTCCAGCTCGATGCGATACCGATCTGGGGCTTGTCCCAGTCTTCGTCGCCCATGCCGACAGCGCGCAGCATCCCGCGCGAGGTCGTGGCTTCGATTCCGTCTGTGACTGCTCTACTGCGAGGTTTCAGGTCGATCTCTGACATGTACCGAGTCTAGAACCTCGAGCATGCTCCGGATTTCATCGACCGGTCGCCGCGCGCAGGGTCGCGAGCCGATCGAGGACCCGGGCCACCTCTTCCGGACCGCTGACCCGGTACGGCGCCATCGTCGGGCCCTCACCGCTCTTCAGCGGAAGGTCGCCCTCGCCGAGCACGGCGAATGCGTCCTCGTCCGTTACGTCATCACCGGCATAGAGCACAGCCGTCGCACCGGTGTAGTCCCGCAGGTGGTCGATCCCGTCACCTTTGGTCGCGCTGAGAACCGAGAACTCGAGGACGTTCTTGCCGTCGCGCACCGTGGCATCCGGGGCGACATCTGCAATGATCCGGCGCGCGTCGTTCTCGGCGCGGAAGACGGCGTCGGCGTCGAGGCCGCGCGTGTGGACGGCGAAACCGGCGGGTTTACGTTCGATCTTGGCACCCGGGTGTTCGTCGGGAAATCCGGCGAATGCGCGGGCGAGAGCGGTCACCCGTTCGCTGTCCTCGGCGTCCAGCGGCGGGTGGGCGTCGACACCGTCGAACCGGTATTCGGCGCCGTGCGAACCCACGAGCAGCACGCCCTGCTGGGCGTCGGTCGCGAGTTGAAGGCTGTCGACGGCGCGCCCGGAGACGTACGCGACAGTGGTGTGCGACACCTCGAGCAGCCGATCGACGGCGAGACGAGCCTCGGGTAGCGCGCGGGCGTCTTCGGGGCGGTCGACGAACGGAGCCAGCGTGCCGTCGAAATCCAGGGCGACGAGCAGGTGCTCCGTTTCGGCGAGCCGCGCGAGTGCTGTGTCGAGGCCGGGGTCGAGCGCGCTCACTTGCGGCCGTCCGGGTGCTCGTGCGACACCGGGTGCGCCGTCGTCGCGCCCGCGAGTTCCTCGAGGAAGACGCGAGACCATTTCACGACGTCGTTCTCGAGAACGCGCTTGCGGAGTGCTCGCATCCGACGGCGCTTCTCGGACTCGGGCATCCCGATCGCCTGCATGATCGCATCCTTCACACCCTCGATGTCGTGCGGATTGATGAGGAGCGCCTGACGCAGATCGTCGGATGCCCCCGCGAATTCGCTGAGGATGAGGACACCCCCGAGATCAGCCCGGGTGGCGACGTATTCCTTGGCGACAAGGTTCATCCCGTCGCGGAGTGCGGTGACCAGCATGACGTCCGCTGCAAGGTACAGCGCGACCATCTCTTCGCGCGGGTAGCCCTGATGGAGATAGCTGATGGCGGTGTGGCCGATCGACCCGTAATCACCGTTGATCCGTCCGACCGTCAGCTCGATCTCGTCGCGGAGCTGCATGTAGCTGGCGACACGTTCGCGGCTGGGGCTCGCGACCTGGACGAGCGTCACGTCCTCGACGCTGACTTTGTCCTCAGCGAGGAGTTCGCCGAAAGCCTTGAGCCGGTGTCCGATTCCCTTGGTATAGTCGAGCCGGTCGACCCCGAGCATGATCGTTTTCGGGTTGCCCAGTTCTTCGCGGATCTGTTTCGCCCGAGCCTGGACCGACGGGTCCTTCGCGAGTTCGACGTAGCTTGTCGCATCGATCGAAATCGGGAATGCTCTGGCGATCACGCGGCGGACGGGTGCGCCTCGCACGTGCGACCGGTCGCCGGTCGTCGCATCGGATGAGTCGCCAACGGGAACCCAGACGCGGGACCCCTTCGTCTCGTACCCGAACAGACGGCGTACTGCGCGCGTGAAGTTGCCGGCGTCGGCGACCCTCTGGAATCCGATGACGTCTGCGCCGAGCAGCCCGGAGATGATCTGCTGCCGCCACGGCAGCTGGGAGAAGATGCCGTATGCGGGGAATGGAATGTGGTTGAAGAACCCGATGGTGAGGTCGGGGCGGGATTCCCGGAGCATCCCCGGCACGAGCTGCAGTTGGTAGTCATGAACCCAGACCGTTGCTCCGTGGTCCGATACCCGGGCAGCGGCGTCGGCAAAACGTCGGTTGACGTCGACGTAGGTCTCCCACCATTCGCGGTGATAGGTCGGCTGCGCGATGACGTCGTGGTACAGCGGCCACAGGGTGTCGTTCGAGAAGCCCTCGTAGTAGAACTCGATCTCTTGTTCGTTCAGCGCGATCGGCACCATGCGGATGCCCTCGTGCTCGAACGGCTCAACCTCGACGTCTGGAGCCCCCGGCCAGCCGATCCATGCTCCGTCGGATGCTTTCATGAGCGGTTCGAGGGCGGCGACGAGGCCGCCCGGTGACATCCGCCAGCCGGTCGATCCGTCGGGCTGGGTGACACTGTCAACGGGAAGGCGGTTGGCGACGACGACGAAATCGTACGTCTCGCCAGCGCTGGGTGTCGTCACGGTTGAGCTCCCTCGGCCACGGTTGATCGGCGCCTCACAGGCTATCAGCCAGCTCCCGCGCCTTACCGGGGTCAGGCGATTGTGGTAAGCAGGAGCCCGCAGCAACTCGGACGCCCTGTGCCGATAGCGTCGATCTCTCGAAAGGTGCACCACATGCGCAAGTACGTTCTGAACTTCACCGTTATCAGTGCCATCGCCGGTGCGTTCACACTCATTCGGACCAGCAAGGCCGCACCCCGCGACTGGCGACTCGCGTTGCTCTGGATCGGCTGGCTTGTCACGGTCGCAAACGCCGTCGCACAGGCTTCCGAACAGGCCGAGCAAAAGAAGAAACTTCCCCGCTGAGAAATCACCCGTTTGCCGCGCCATCGTGCGCCTGTCGGCGTGTCAACGCCCCCGTCTCGGGGCCAGTGCGCCACACTGGAGCAACGTCACCAGTAGCAGGGAGCTCCGGACATGTTTGGTCGCCGCCGTCACCGCGCACCGGTCATCGTTGCCCCACCGGCACCGGTACCGGCGCCAGGAATCGAGCTCTCCGAGGAGCAGCTCTTCGAAAAGGTTCGCGCCAGACTTGATGCCCACATGGGCTCGACAGGTGACTGGACTCTCGTGCGCCGGAGCAACACAGACACCGACACGTTCTTCCACGAGATGGCTGCCTTCTCGCTGGCACGCCAGATCACGTCAGCGATCGTCGGGGCGCCGGTAGCCGCACGCGACACCGCTGAGACGGCACCGGATGTCGCTCCGACCATCACCGTGCAGGCTGTCGCCGCGACCGCTTCAGGAACCGCTGTCGACGTCGCCCCGGAATCATGGGTCGCACCCGCTGCGGATTCCTCCGCGACGGCCGCCACAGCCGAACACATCATGTTCGAGCTGAACACCGTTGCCGTCTGGGCTGATCCTCAGCGTCACGATCCCTCCCACGTCGACCAGGAGATGGTGACGCCGTCCCGCTCAGCCTCGAAGAGGCGCTGGAACGGAACGCGGGTTTCCTGACCGAATCAGCCCTCGCGTTCCTGGGGCAGAACTCCGATCGGCTCCCAGCCGTCCGGTCCGGGAGAACCCGCGGCGTACTCGTCGAGAGCGACATCGTTCGCGCGCCAGGCGGCGAGGATCGGTTCGACGATCCGCCAGCTCTGCTCAGCGGTGTCGCCGCGGACGGACAGGGCCGGGTCGTCGTCGAGAATTCCCTCGAGCACTTCGCCGTACGCGCTGAACTGGCCGGGACCGAAATCCGCCTCAAAAGTCGTGCGCTCGAGGTCATGCGGATCCGCCGGACCGTTGATGTTGATTGACAGCGACATCTTGTCCGGGGCGAGGAAGAGGCGCAGAACAGTCGGGCCGGTCTTACCCTCAAAGCCGATGGGGATGTGGTTCGCGGGCTTGAACCGCACCACGATCTCGCGACGGCGCGCGGCGAGCGCCTTACCCGAGCGCAGCGTGAAGGGAACGCCTGCCCAGCGCCAGTTGTTCACTTCGAGGGTGACTTCGGCGAGGGTCTCGGTTTGCCGGTCCGGGTGGACACCCTCTTCGTCGACGTACGACGGGTAGGCGCGATCGTCGACACTGCCGGCGGTGTATCGAGCGCGGGAGCTCGACGCGACCGGGTCGCCCGCCCATGGCCGGGTGGCGCGAAGGACGAGGCCCTTGGCATCGCGGAGGTCCGCCGCGTCGAGTGTCGCCGGTGGCTCCATCGCGAAGACCGCGAGCACCTGCAGGAGGTGGCTCTGGATCATGTCGACGAGCGCGCCGGCTCTGTCGTAGTACCCGGCCCTGCCTTCGAGACCGAGCTGCTCGTCGTAGACGATGTCGACGCGTTCGATGTGTTCGGCATTCCACAGAGGTTCGAAGATCCGGTTCGCGAAACGGAAGCCCAGGAGATTGAAGACGGTCGACCGACCGAGGAAGTGGTCGACGCGGTGGACGCGGTTCTCCGGAACCAAGCGAGCGAGCTGCGCGTTGAGAGCTGCCGCACTGCCGCTGTCCGTCCCGAATGGCTTCTCGAGCGCGAAAACCGTTCCTTCAGGCAGTTCGACCTCTTCCAATGCTGCGCACGCTTGCACAGTGACAGCGGGAGGAAGGGCGAAGTACAGCGCCGGCGTCCCCTCCGTCGCGCTTAGGAGCTCGGCGAGAGCTGCGGTGTCGGTGACATCGGCGCGACGGAACGTCGTGCTCGTCAGCAGCGCCTCGACGGCGGGACCCGCCGCCTCCACCGTCGCGAAGGAGGTCGTCACGATCGCGCGCCAGGCGGCATCCGTCAGTTCCTCCACTCCGACCCCCACGAGCCGCACGCGTCTCTCACTTTGGCTGGTGAGGAGCTGGCCGAGCGCCGGGAGAAGAAGCCTCGCGGAGAGGTCGCCTCCACCGCCGAGCAGGAACAGGGTCGTCGTAGGCGGCGTCATGCTCCGACACTACGCCAGGGCCTCCTCAGCTCCCGGAATGACGCCCGGCGGTTGACTCGAGAGCAGCAATCAGGGATTGTGCGTCGTACGGGCCGGTGTGCCGAACGCCGTTCACGAAGAATGTCGGAACCGCGGTGATGTCCATCGCCTCGGCATCGAGCATGTCGTCGCGTACGCGGCCAGCGACCGCCGCTGACCGGAGGTCCGACTGGAACTGCTCGACGTCGAGGCCGAGTTCCTGGGCGCGACGGATGATGTGCGACGGGAGCTGGTTCTCCTGGTCGGCGAAGAGGCTGCGTTCGAACTCGAAGAACCTGCCGTGCAGCGATGCAGCTTCGGAGGCTTCCGCTGCCGCGAGCGCGTTGGGGTGAAAGCGGGTCAGCGGAGCGTGACGCCAGACGTAGCGCAGGCGGTCGCCGAGCTCCCGGTGTACTTCGTCAACGGATCCCGTTGCCTTGCGCGGATGTGCTCTTTTATAGCCCCGCCATCGCGTGAACGCAACGAGCGTCATCTCTTGACGCAATCGGCACAGGAGATTGCACGGTTTACAGGATGCTTTCGCTCGTTTCGTCCTGATAATCGTGCGATCTCCTGCAATGCCGACGACGCGATCTTCGCGTGGGCCGTCGGCACTACCCCTCGTTCACGTCGAGTGCCTCCAAAGCGCTCAAGGCATCCTGCGCTCGCGCGAGACGGTCGGGTTCGTTCTCCTCCCACCAGTACGCTCCGCGTTCGCCGAGCCCGTTCTTGGCCAGGCCGACACGCTCTCGAGCTGCGGCCACAGCTCGGTCGTCCCCGGCCTGCTTCGCCCTGCGGACACCGGATCGCCCCCGACCGAGATGCGACTTCAGCTGCTCGACGACGTCGGGCAGGAGTGATGGATCGGTTCGCCGCCACCGACGACCGTTGATCACGAGCCAGCGTTCATCGTCCTCGGGCGTCGATCCGGCGCGAGGACCACTCACATCGTCGGAGAACATGGCTCGACTCTACGACTCAGGCCACGGACCTGAGGAACTGAGAAATGTCGGCACCGCATTGCTCCGGGCGCTCCCACAGCACGAGGTGCCCTGTCCGCTTGTAGACCACCAGACGCGCGCCCGGGATCGCAGCCGCGAGGGCCTCGTGATCCTGCGCTGGCACGAGGTCGTCGCCCTCGCCTCGCAGAATGAGGGTTGGGCATCGAATCTGTCCCGTAACGGTCGGCGGTCGGGCACTGGTCAGCGCCGTGAGCGTCCGCTGCCACGATCGTGCTGTCATCCCCCGCGCGTCGTTCTCGCGATCCGCAAGATACCAGGAAGGAACGGGACTGACGACGGGGAACAGCTCCAGCGTCCGCTGTGCCCATTCCGGGGAAACCGGGTCGGCAAGCGCCTCGACCTCGTCGGCGAAAGGAGCCCGGCCGTGCAGGCTCAGCGGCGCGCCGACCAGGATCAGCCCCGACACTCGATGGGGATGAAGAACCGCCGTTTGTTGCGCGACGTACCCGCCGCTTGAAGAACCGAGCAAGACCGCCGAGCGAATGGCCATGGCGTCGAGGAAGGCGATCACATCGAGCGCAGCGTCATCGAGTCCGTATCCGCGAGCCGGTTCCCCGGCACCGCCGTGGCCGCGTTGATCGAACGCAAAGACGGGATGGTCGGCAGGGAGCTCCGGCAACAGGCGATCGAAGGCTCGCGCGGATTCTCCCCAGCCGTGCAGGAGAACGATGGGAAGTCCACCGGCCTCTCCGGCGCGATAGTAGGGCACAGACACACCGGTGCGAAGCTGCGCGACGCCTCGGATCATGGCTGCCTCTCTCCTGGAGTCCGACGAGCCGAGTATATGGATGACACGTCCATCGAGTCACCCCTGCGCATCTCGACATGGGCAGGGCTGACGCGGAACGCTGCCACAAAAAAACTCCCCGAGCCACTCGGGGAGTTTAGAAGTTTCGTGAGAATGTGGTGCACCCCCCGAGACTTGAACTCGGAACCCACTGATTAAGAGTCAGTTGCTCTGCCGATTGAGCTAGAGGTGCGTTTCCTGGCCAACCGATTGCGCGGTGAACCGTGGAAAACTTTAGCATGCGTCTTGCAGGAATCGCGAATCGAGACACCGGCCGGCCGGCCAGCGCACGGAACCCTCGGCACTATCGTGGAAAGCATGACGACGCCCCTTTCCTCCCTGGCGGATGACCTCGCTCTCGCCCTTCGACTGGCCGATGCGGCTGACGCGATCTCGCTGGCCCGATTCCGTTCGGGAAACCTCGAGATTTCGACGAAGCCGGATGCCACGCACGTCACGGACGCGGACCTCGCGGTCGAGCGGGCACTCCGCGAGATCCTGCAGACCGAGCGCCCGGACGACGGCATCCTCGGCGAGGAATATGGCACAGGCGGCTCGACCCAACGTCAGTGGATTCTCGATCCCATCGATGGAACGGCGAACTTCCTCCGTGGTGTACCCAACTGGGCGACGCTGATCAGCCTCGCCGTCGACGGCGTTCCGGTCGTCGGCGTCGCGAGCGCCCCTGCCTTCCGTAAACGGTGGTGGGCAGCCGAAGGCGCTGGAGCGTGGCTGGCGGAGGATGGTCTCGACGCCCGCCGCCTGCAGGTGTCAGGTGTGGAGAAACTCGAAGACGCCTCGCTGAGCTTTCAGAGCATCGCCCAGTGGGACGAAGCCGGGTACCTCGACCGACTCATCGGCCTTGCGCGCTCGGTGTGGCGTGACCGCGCATATGGGGACATGTGGTCGTATGGTCTGCTCGCGGAGGGACTTATCGACATCGTCGGGGAATTCGACGTCAAGGAGTACGACATCGCGCCCTTCGTCATCCTCGTGCGGGAGGCCGGCGGCCGATTCAGCGCGATCGATGGAACGGACACCATCGCGGGCCGGAGTTCGCTCGCGACCAACGGCATCCTGCACGATCAGGTTCTCGGAGCGCTCGCCCGCTGACTCGCCTATCACACGGGAACATATGCTCGTACCTCACAGTGAGCCCCTCTAACATTCCAGTATGAGCACACGCCCCAGTGAACCCGTGTACAGCACCGCCATTGCAGCGGGTCGCACTTTGTTCGGCGGTCTCGGCATCAAGCAGATCGTCACCGGCGCGGAAAACATCCCCGCGACAGGAGGCGCCGTTCTCGCTATCACGCATTTCGGTTACATGGACTTCGCGCTGACCGAGTGGATGGTGTGGGGTCGCAACCGCCGCCGCATCCGGTTCATGGCGAAGAAGGGTGCGTTCGACAAGCCCGTCGTCGGCTGGCTCCTGCGGGGAATGCGTCACATCTCGGTCGACATGAAGGCGGGCGCCGAAGCGTTCTCCCAGGCGATCGTCGCTCTGCGCAAGGGAGAGATGCTCGGCGTCTTCCCCGAGGCAGGGGTGAACCGGTCGTTCACCGTACGGGAGTTGAAGACAGGCACTGTGCGGATGGCGGCGGAAGCCGGCGTCCCGGTCATTCCGATCGCGGTATGGGGTGGCCATCGTCTGTTGACGAAGGGCCGCAAGCCGTCCCTCCGTGAAGCCTTTCGTACGCCCGTAAGTTTCGCGGTCGGTTCCGCTTTCCTGGTCGACTCGACGGCGGACGCGAAGGAGAGCACGATCGCCCTCCGGAAGACTCTTGAATCTCTGCTCGAATCGGCGCAGGCCGCCTATCCGGTGGATGGCCGCGGCAAGTGGTGGCAGCCCGCTCATCTGGGTGGTGCGGCGCCGACGCCGGAAGAGGCAGCTGTCATGGAAGCGGAGCGTCAGCGCCAGAAGGCCGCCGCCGAAGCCGAATCCAGGTGAGCGGCAGCGGCCGGCGTACCCGGACAGCTTTCCTCTGGGTGGTCTCGATCGTTCTCCTCGTCGTCATCGTGGGAGCGGTCTGGATCAACCAGGTGATGCAGGGAGAGCGGGACGTTGCCCTCGAAGTGTGGCGAAACGACGCCATCACGGTCTCGGACACCGGGAATGCCGTCGTTCTGGAACCCGCGGACGACGGCTCGGGCATCGGCCTGGTCTACGTGCCGGGTGCGAAGGTCGACCCGTACGCCTACATGTACAAGCTCTCAGCCATCGTCGAGGACGGCTACACCGTCGTGATCACCAAGCCGACACTGAACCTCGCGCTCGCCGACCTGCGACCACTTGACGACTTCACGGGTTCCGTTCCCGGGATCTCCCGGTGGGTCGTCGGCGGTCATTCCCTCGGCGGGGTGAAGGCCTGCCAGTATGCGAACGAGAATTCGGTCGTGGGCCTCGCATTGTTCGGGAGTTACTGCGCAACTGATCTCTCGGCAAGCGGCGTTCCCGTCCTGAGCTTCGAGGCAGCCAATGACGGCCTCAGCACTCCGCAGAAGATAGCGGATGCCGCCAGCTCGCTTCCGGAAAGCACCGTCAGGGTTCGCCTCGCGGGAGCGAACCACGCCGACTTCGGTGACTATGGTGTTCAGCCGGGTGATGGCGAATCGCGGGCCGACGACGCTGATATCCGTCGTCAGTTCGCCGAGTCGTTCCGCGCCTGGGTGGTGTCGATCGAGAACTGACGGCACGGCATCCGATCGTTCAGCGCGGAACGGTGTCCAGTTTGCCCGGACCGACCGGAAGCCACGGCGCCCGATAGCGCAACGCCACGGGTGAACCCGGCTCGAGAGTGATCTCCGCGTAACCGAATTTCCACAACCGGTTGAACAGGAAAACGGAGACGACGGTGGACTCTCCCGATGGCACCTGCCACGTACCGGTCCCCCACTGCGCCGGCTGTCCACGACCCCCGAAGACAACGGTGGGCTTCGGGAACCAGCCAACGGGTGGCTTGGTCAGGGTGAATTCGAGACGCGTCGGGTCGGCCATCGCCCCAGCTAACCATGAAGAGATTCAGCTCCAGAAATGCAAGGGAGGCCGCCCACTGGGCGGCCTCCCTTGCGAACGTCACGGTGTGACAGCAACCGATGGTGGAGATGCGGGGAATTGAACCCCGGTCCACTGCTGTGGTCATGTGCCTTCTACGGGTGTAGCCAGTGCAGACGTTCTACTCGGCTCCGGAATTTGCCACTGGCACCTACTCCGACAAGCCCAGCCCGAGTTAAAGTCCCTCTACGCCCTCAGACACAACGCAGAAGCAATCTCTCTAAATGGCGCCAGGGTCCGGGTAGAGAGCATTCCCGGCCTGACGGACTTCTTTAGTGCGCTCGCTTAGGCAGCGAGGGCGAAGTCAGTGCGCTTTGAATTGGCACTTATTGTTTTCCAGAGATCGTTAACGAGATAACCCTGGATCCTCGACCCGCTTCTCACAGTTGCGCAGGCAGTGTCGAAACCGATCATCCCCATGCACACCCTTAAGAGAGTGGGTTGCTGTCACACTGTGAAGTTACCAAACCGGCGAACCGGCATCCGGGCCTCACGACCCAGCTTTTCAGTATACGTGCTCACCGGCCGTTCCACCAGAGCGGGGCCCCGGCGAGGGCGCGCATCCTCTAAGGTCTCAGCATGACCGAACACTCCCCCGCAAGCGATGTCGTGATCTCCGTCCGCGGACTCGCCCATGCCGAGGCCCCGGCGGAAGAGGCGACCGTGTCGCTGTCCATCGTCTTCGATGGCGACAACAGGAACGACGTCCGTAACCGGTCGGCCGCTGCCCTCGCGCTGTGCGTGGATTCGATCGCCGGGCTGCACGATCCCGCAGAAGGGCCGGTCACCGAGTGGAGCGCGAATGACGTTCAGATCTGGGCGGATCGGCCCTGGAACAGCGACGGGGCTCAGCTGCCGCTCGTCTACCACTCCCGGGCATCCGTTTCAGTGACGTTCAACGACGTGCCCCGGTTGAGTGTCTGGCTGGAGGAAAGTTCAGCCAGGGAGGGAACGACCATCGAAGGAATCGAGTGGGCGGTGACGGATCTGACGCGCAGCGAGCTCGAGTCGCGTGCCCAGAGGGATGCCGTCGCGCACGCGCTCGAGAAGGCATCTGTTTACGCAGCGTCGCTCGGGCACGCCGCACCACGACCGCTTGAGTTGAGCGAGCCATCGGTCTTCAGTAGCGCGCCCGCAACACACGACGGTGCGCGGATGTTCGCCATGGCGGGGGCTGCACCCGTGGATCTGTCGCCGTCACCGGTTCGGATCACCGTCGAAGTGCACGCGCGCTTCACCGCTTCACCGGCCTGACGGCGGGTATCGCACCGACTACTCGCCGAGGTGGTTCCTCGCTGAAACCGCACGGGCCGCCTCACGGGTCGCTTCTCGCTCGCGCAGGGTCTGCCGCTTGTCGTACTCTTTTTTACCCTTTGCGATGGCGATCTCGACCTTGGCCTTGCCATCGCTGAAGTACAGCTTCAGGGGGATGATCGTGTAGCCCCCGGGGGCGACCTTGTGACTGATCTTGAGAATCTGCGCTTTGTGCAGGAGGAGTTTACGCTTGCGCCTCGGCGGGTGGTTGTTCCACGTGGCGCCGGTGTATTCGGGGATGTGCACAGCATCGAGCCAGGCTTCGCCGCTCTCGATGTACGCGTACCCGTCGACGAGCGATGCACGCCCGGCACGCAGTGACTTGACCTCCGACCCGCTCAGGACGAGTCCCGCTTCGTAGGTGTCTTCAATGAGGTAGTCGTGGCGCGCTTTACGGTTGGTCGCTACGACGTTCTCGCCACGTTCCCTGGGCACGGTTTCGCTCCGACTCTCGATTTCGCGGCCCTGTGCCGCTGGTGTTGGATGCCGCACCGGCGGCACGGCATCCCATCAGTCTAACAACACGGATGCCGCGCGCGCGGCTGTCCTAGATCTTCAGGTAGCGCTTGATCGCGAAGTTCGCCGAGAAGGCAGCGAGAACCATGCCGACGAGGATGAGAACAGGCACCACGACGAACGCGTCGGAGATGTTGACGAAGTTGACGAACGGCATCCGCGGGGCGAGGTATCCGGTGATGAAGTAGTGAACGATGCCGATCACTGCGGCTCCCGCCAGGATGGAGCCGATCACCGCCGAGAAGACACCTTCGAGGATGAACGGGGTCTGGATGAACCGGTTCGATGCTCCAACCAGTCGCATGATCCCGATCTCCTTGCGCCTCGAATACGCCGACAGACGAATGGTCGTCGCGATGAGGAGGACGGCAGCCACGAGCATGAGCCCGGCGATACCGATGGCGGTGTAGCTCGCGACACTCAGCACCTGGAAGATGGCATCGAGGTATTGGCGCTGATCCGTCACCTCTTCCACTCCAGGCGTCGCGGAGAACGCTTCGACGAGAACCTCGGATTGTGATGGGTCGACGAGGTTGACCCAGTAGGTCTCGTTGAGCTGCTCGGGCACGACGAGGCTGGCGAGTTCGTTGCCCTCGAACTGCTTCTGGAAATTCTCGTACGCGAGCTGGTGGTCCTCGAAGTAGAACTCGTCGATGAACGGGGCGAGGGTTTCGCCCTCCAGCTGGCTGGTGATGCTCGCTTTTTGATCGTCGGTTGCCGCTCCCGCAGTGCACGTCTCGGTCGGAGAGTCTGCCGTACAGAGGTAGACGGCTACCTGCGCGCGGTCGTACCAGTAGTTCTTCATCTCCCCGATCTGCATCTGCAGCAGGACGGCAGTGCCGACGAAGGTCAGCGAAATGAAGGTGACGAGGATGACCGAGATCACCATCGAGACGTTGCGGCGAAGTCCGGTGGTCGCTTCCTGCCAGATCAGTGACAATCTCATCGAACCGGCCCCACACTCTGCTCGTCGTCGGTATCCGGTTGGTCGTCGGCGGCCCGCAGGCCCAGGCGTTCGGCGAGCGACAGGTGGTCGGTGACGTCGCCGAGTTCACCGGACGACGGGAGAGAGATGGCGCCCGTTGCCCCCGTTGGGAGAGGTTCGACTTCGCCGGTTGGAACCGGAAGCGTCCTGCGCGACGTCGGAGCGGGTTCAGGTCGCGGGGCTGGATTGGCGATGAGAACCTGGTGAGCCTGCGTCTCGGCATCCGCCTGCGCCGCTGCTTCGGCAACTTCTTCGCGCGCCGTCTTCGCGGACTGGCCTTTGGCGACCGCCGGTTTCAGTTCCGGGACGATTCCCGTCGTGCCGTAGCCTCCCTCGAGTTCATCGCGCACAATGATGCCGTCGACGAGTTCGATCACCCGGCGCTGCATCTTGTCGACGATGCCGGCTTCGTGGGTGGCCATGAGAACTGTCGTTCCTCCGGCGTTGATGCGTTCGAGAATTTGCATGATCCCGGCGCTGGTCGCCGGATCGAGGTTTCCCGTCGGCTCATCGGCGAGAAGGATCTGGGGTTTGTTGACGACGGCGCGTGCGATGGCGACGCGTTGCTGTTCTCCACCGGAGAGTTCGTGAGGCAGCCGGTCGGCCTTGTTCTCGAGCCCCACCATTTTCAGCACGTCTGGAACGGCTTCCTGAACGTAGCCCCGTGATTTTCCGATCACCTGGAGCGTGAACGCCACATTTTCGAACACCGTCTTGTTCGGGAGGAGACGGAAGTCCTGGAACACGACCCCCAGATTCCGCCGGAAATAGGGGATCTTTCGGCTGGAGATCGACCCGAGGTCGTTTCCGAGCACGAAGATCGATCCCTTCGACGGCTTCTCCTCTTTGAGGATCAACCGGAGGCAGGTCGATTTTCCTGAGCCCGACGCGCCGACGAGAAAGACGAACTCTCCCCTGGCTACCTCCAGGTTCATTTCGTTGATCGCCGGGCGCTTGGTGCCGGAGTATTTTTTCGTGACGTTCTCAAACCGAATCATGACGGTTCGAGCCTAGGCAGCAGCGGCTGTGTTCTGGCCGTGACACGCCTACGCCCGCAAGGTTGGGCCGGCCTCAGTCGTCGGTGGGCTGTTTCCGCCAGCGAATACCAGCGGCGATGAACCCGTCGATGTCGCCGTCGAAGACGTTCTGCGGGTTGTTGACCTCGTGTTCCGTGCGCAGATCTTTCACCATCTGGTACGGAGCGAGAACGTAAGACCGCATCTGGTCACCCCAGCTTGCGGTGATGTTCCCGGCGAGTTCCTTCTTCTTCGCGTTCTCCTGCTCGCGCTGGACGAGGAGGAGCCTCGACTTCAGAACGCGCATGGCGGCGGCGCGGTTCTGGATCTGGCTCTTCTCGTTCTGGCAGCTGACGACGATGCCTGTCGGAAGGTGGGTGATGCGCACCGCGGAGTCGGTCGTGTTGACGGACTGTCCACCGGGGCCAGACGAACGGAACACGTCGACCCGGATGTCGTTGTCGGGAATGTCGACCTCTTCGGTCTCGGGCATGAGCGGAACCACCTCGACGGCCGCGAAGCTCGTCTGCCGTTTGCCCGCCGAGTTGAACGGGCTCATCCGCACCAGCCGGTGAGTTCCGGCCTCGACGCTGAGGGTTCCGAAGGCGTATGGCGCGTCGATTTCGAACGTCGCCGATTTGATCCCGGCCTCTTCGGCGTAGCTCGTGTCCAGAACCTTCGCCTTGTACTTGTGCTGCTCAGCCCACCGCAGGTACATCCGGAAGAGCATGTCGGCGAAGTCGGCGGCGTCGACCCCTCCCGCTCCCGCACGAATGGTGACGACGGCAGCCATCGGGTCGTACTCACCGTTGAGGAGGGTCTGTACCTCCAGATCGCCGATCTGCTTTTGCAAGTCGATCAGCTCAGAGCGGGCCTCGGCAGCGGACTCCTCGTCACCCTCGGCAATCGCGAGACCGACGAGAACCTCGAGGTCGTCGAGCTGGTTCTCGATCGCGGTGATCCGGGCGAGTTCCGATTGACGGTGGCTCAGGTCGCTCGTGATCTTCTGCGCCTTGTCGGTGTCGTCCCAGAGGTCCGGCACTCCCGCCTGCTCGCTGAGGTCAGCGATCTCTGCACGCAGCCGGTCGATACCGACCACTTCGCGGATGTCAGCGAAAGTCGTGCGGATGGCTGCGATCTGGTCGTTCAGGTCTAGATCTAACATGTCTTCACCAGCTTACCGTCCGGCGCGTCACGCCCGCGGGTCGCAATAGACTCGAAGCCACCATGGCAGACGGCAAACAGGACTTCAGCATCCGCTCCGTTGCCATCGTCGTCTTCGTTCCGACACTGTTGTTCTCCATCGGCGAAGGCGCGCTCATCCCGCTCATCCCGATCGCGGCGACGAACCTCGGTGCCAGCCTCGCGATCGCAGGGGTGATCGCGGGCATGCTCATGATCGGAGAGCTCGCCGGTGACATCCCGAGCGGCTGGCTCGTGAGCCGCATCGGCGAACGCACCGCGATGATCGGGGCCGCCTTCCTCTCCATCCTCGCCGCGCTTGGCGCCGTTCTCGCCCCGAACCCGTGGGTGCTCGGAGCATCCGTTTTCGTCCTCGGGCTCGCGACGGCGGTCTTCGCCCTCGCGCGCCACGCTTTCATGACGAGTTACGTGCCCATTCGATACCGGGCACGGGCGCTCTCCACTCTCGGCGGGGTGTTCCGTGCCGGCCTGTTCATCGGCCCACTGATCTCCGTCCCTGTGATCCACGTCACCGGCGGAGCCCAGGGCGCCTTCTGGATCATGGCGGCGACCTGCCTGGCAGCGGTGCTGATTCTTCTGCTCATGCCGGATCCTGAGTCGCTGTTCGGCCGTGTCGATCGATCCCGTCGCGGCGCGAAAGCCGAACAGCCGGCCGACACGTCCCATGGTTTGTTCCGCACCCTGTGGTCCTTCCGCGGCGTGCTGGCCCGGATGGGGTCCGGTGCGGCACTGATCGGTGGGATGCGCGCTGCGAGAACGTTGATTTTGCCGCTCTGGGCGGTGAGCCTGGGCGTGAGCGAAGCGAACACTGCCCTCATCATCGGCCTCGCGGGCGCCCTCGACTTCGCGTTGTTCTATGTGAGCGGTCAGGTGATGGACCGGTTCGGCCGGAGCTGGAGCGCTGTACCGTCCACGCTCGGACTCGGTCTCGGGATGCTGCTCCTCGCCTTCACGCACGACATCCCGAATGCTGTGGTGTGGTTCATCGTCGCCGCCGGGGTGCTCTCGGTCGCGAACGGGCTCGGAAGCGGAATCCTCATGACCCTCGGCGCCGACCTCGCTCCCCCCGGCCGCCCGGCACCTTTTCTTGGCGCGTGGCGCTTCACCGCCGACGCTGGTTCAGCGACTGCCCCACTCGTGGTGTCGGGTCTCACAGCACTCGTGTCCGTGTCGTTCGCGGCGGGAACGGTCGGGATATTCGGCATCCTCGGCGCCGTTCACCTCGCCCGCATGATCCCGCGGTACATTCCCGCTCGTCCCGGTCGTTAGCGCAGCGATTCCCAGGCTGTCCCGCTGAGGATGACGACGCAGATCAGTGTGACTGCCGCGATGCCGGCGAAGCAGCTCGCCATGACCACCAATCTGCGACGACCGGCGGATGTTGTGAACCGGGCAACGACGAGCGCCACGAAGAGCAGCGCCACGAGAACGAGGCCGATCCACGCGACCGCCGGATTCAGCGGAACCAGCGCGAGCAACACCCCGACGCAGATGACGGTGAGGATGGCGCCAAGCACGATCCAGATGGAACCCGACGACGTGGTGAGCGCTGGTTGATTTCGGACCCGGGTCGGGTCGTCGGTCTCGTTACCGCCGGGGGTCATCCTTCCCGCCAGTCGTTGCTCGTGATGTGGGAGCCGCCCTGCGGACCCATCTGGAGCATGCCCCCGTCGACCGCCCACGACGCCCCGGTGACGTATGCGGATGCCGGTGAAGCGAGGAACGCGATGACGGCCGCGACCTCGCGGGCGTCTCCCGGCCGCCCCAGCGGAACTCCTGGGCGTTCCTCGCTGCGCGGGTCCTCATCGGTCTGACCCGTCATCGGAGTGGCGATTTCGCCGGGAGCGACCGAGTTCGCCGTGATCTGGTGTTCGCCGAGTTCCAGAGCCACGGTCTTGATCAACCCGCCGAGCCCGTGCTTCGCGGCGTCGTACGCGCTCGATCCGTAGCGGGGCTGGTGTTCGTGGACGCTCGTCACGGCGATGATCCGGCCACCATTGCCAGCCGCGATCATCCGCTTCGCCGCGCGCTGGATGCAGACGAACGCACCGTCGAGGTCGGCGGCGACGGTGTGACGCCACTGGTCGAGTGTCATCTCGACGAGGGGAACGTTGTCTCCTGTCCCGGCATTGTTGACAAAGACATCGAGGCCACCGAGTTCGTCCGCGAGGCCGTCGAGTGCGTCGCCGCAACCGTTCAGGTCTGTCGTGTCGAGCTGCGCAACGACGGCGTTCCGCCCGAGAGCCCTGACCTCCTTCGCCGTGTTTTCGGCGCCCTCCTTGTCGGTGTGCCAGGTCACGCCGATGTCCATTCCGGCTTCGGCGAGCGCCACTGCTGTGGCTCGACCGATCCCTGAATCTGAACCGGTGACGATGGCGAACTTCGGGTCGAATGTCATGGGAAACCTCCGGAGTTGAGTTGGTTTCCCTACGCAACACCAGCCGGTCAGGCGGCTCAAGTCCCTTGACAGCCGGTCACGAAGGTCGAAGCGAACTGCGGCGAACAGGCGCGCATGTCGGGCCACGCCGCCTGTGTAGCGGAACCGTCCACGCGCTCGCGGGCGAGAAGTTCGCCGGTGAACGCCGGAGAGTCGGCGAGGTGGAAGGCGAGCTCTCGCTCGAAGCGTCCGACCACCGTGTCGACCTCAGCCTCGGGGATCGTCAGTCGCCGTGTGAGGCCCCGCGCCAGCTCGCTCGGGTCCGCATCGACCATGGCGCTGAGCCGCGTCACCGGCGACACTCCACGCTGTGTGTTCCCGTCGAGTTCCGTCTCCGCCGGCAGTGGCGCAGCGAGCAGCGCCCCGGCGTCGACGATCCCCGCGCCGTATGCGTCGGCATCCCACCCCTCCGGAACGCGGGAGCCTGCGGCGCGCAGCAGGAACAGGAACACCTCCTGCACGCGAGCCCCGTAGCGTTCCCGCAGGGCGTCCGCACCGTGGTGCGCCAGCCACAGTGCCGCCACCCCTGCGAGATGCGTCGCGGCATACGACGATCCCGAGGATCGCGCCACCCTCGGCGTCGGGATATCGTCCTCCCACGTGAAGTCCGCGACGTGAACGCCCCACCCAGGCGCGCTGACGTCGACCGTCCGCCCCCGCGATGACAACGGCCACGTCAGATCCTCAGGCCCGGTCGCGGCGGCGGCGAGGCAATTGGCATAGGACGCGGGTGCGACGACGACGCGAACGTTGTTGCCCGCGGCCGCGACCACGATCATGCCGGCGGCTACTGCCCGGTCGATGGCGGCGCGGAGCCCGAAGAATCCGAGACCTCCGACGCTGATCGACGCCACGTGGCATCCCGAGATCCGAGCATGTTCCACCGCTCGAGCGACATCACTGTCGAAGAATTGCACAACGCTCTCGACCGCGCGGAGGGGCACAACCGTCGCGCCGGGTGCCACCCCGACGATCCCGTCCCTTTCGTTTCCCCGCCCGACCATCACGCTCGCGGTCGACGTACCGTGCCCGGGGAACGACGACGGCAGGGGAAGGCTGCCCGGATCGAGCAGTGGGTCGAGGGCATCGTCATTTCCGTCGAGGAAGTCCCTGTCGATCGTGAGGTCGAGTGCATCGGCGCCGAGGTTCGGGTGGAGCGTGTACCCGGTGTCCGGGTGGGCGATCCGGATGCCTGCTCCTCGCGCCGGCGAGATCGCCCAGGCCGCGTCGCACCGGATCGCATCCCGCGCCCATCGCGCGTGCTCACTCCCCGGCGGGTGATCCGAGAGCCCGAGAGACACCTGTTCGGGATTCTCGACAGTGGAGCTCGAGACGATCGACGGAACGTCAGCCTCGGCGTGCTCCACCTGGCCGGAATCGATCAGGTCCTGCGCGAGCGAGTGAGCCCGGCGTGCGTACTCCGGCGTACCCACTCGCTCCTCGGCGGGACCGGTAACGAGCCACATCCCGTCCGCGTCCGCGAAGAGCGGGGCCGCCGTCCATCCGGGGAGCGCGTCGTTCAGGATGCTGGCGAGCGGAACGTCGTCCACTGGCTCGGTGGCGCAGCGCACCCCGATCCGGATCTCGCTCGCTCCCGGCTCCCTCGGTAGCTTCTCCCCTCCCACCTCGCCCCCGCTCTGTCGCTCCACGCCACGTAGCCGGAGCCTAGCGACGCACCGCACCGCTCGGCAATCACTGGAATACGGAGCGCGCGACCGCCGTCACTTCGAGCCGAATCCCGCCGGGAACGAAGAGTGCAAGGACGGGAGGTCGCCACGCGGATGACACGGTGACTGACGCACTCTTACCATCGGGCGAGGCGGCGTCCTCGAGCCTGAGCGCATCGAAGCTTCCGGCCGGATTCTCCTCGAGAAACTCCGTGACTGATGCCCGTACCGCGGGTGACCGGAGGGTGAGCGTCGGCTCTCCGGCATCCAGATCGACCGACGACAGCTCGAACGCTTCAGCGCCCACGAGCGCTGCAGCGTCGGCGAGACTGTAGAGCCGTTTCCGCTCGAGGTAGAGCGAGGTGGCCGCCGTGACCACGAGGATCAGCGAGAGCGACAGTGCGCCGTAGAAGATCGCGAGCAGCAGGGTCGACCCCTCCTCGTCACGCGCGCGCAGCAGCATCCGTCTCATGGCTCAGCCCAGAACCGGGAAACCTGCTGGCGTGCCGTTGCCTCAACGGGGATGGTTGCCGCCCGGTCCAGATTGAGGACGTCCGGCACGAGCGGCAGAGGGACTTCGACTCTCACGGTGATGGTGACGACCGCGTTGCGCGCGGGACACGCGCGTGCCGGTTCGCTGCACGACACGGAAACGGACGCGGAGTCCGCGGGAATCCCGTAATCGGACAGCCCGAACTCGATCGCTCGCGCGGCGCGTTCCTCCGCTTGCCCAGGGTCCTGCGCCTGGACGAAAACCCGTGCTGCCTGCCTCGCCGCTCCCTCGACGGCGAGGGCACCGCCCTGAACGGCGGCGAGCGTGACGACAAGATATACGAGGGGAACGAGGAGGATGAGACCCGCGGTCACGAACTCGAGGGCGGCAGACCCCGCGTCGTCGCGGGCATACCGTTGAACGAGCCGGAGTGGTTCAGTCCTCGAGCGTTTCAACCGCGGCATGCCCGCTCACCTCCAGACCGTTCTCGACGCCGATCAGACCCAGCACCGGGAGTTTGGTCACGACACGGATGTCGATGCTCGGATGGCCGAGGAATGTCCCGGATCGCGCCGTCACGTCACCCGCATAATCCGGTCCGATCGCGGTCGTGATGAGTTCTTTCGTTCTCGCTACCCCGTCAGCAGGTTCGTTGTCGGCGAGGGCCGCGAACCGGGCACCCTCCGCTGCTGCGTCGATGATGGTGTTCCGGATGTGTAGGGCCAGTCCCAGTTGGAGCACCGAGAGTGTGAGCGCGGTGAGGAGCACGGCGACGAAGGTGAATTCGACGACGGCGGACCCGTCGTCGCGCTCCCAACGCTCCCGGAACATCCGTCACATCCCCGACACCCTCGCGATGGCCTGCTCGAAGATCTGACTGAGAGCCGGACCGGCGAGACTCCAGATCAGCACGACAAGACCCGCTGTCATCAAAGTGATCAGCACCCAGCCAGGCACGTCTCCGTCGTCTTCGCTCACACGGGTGGTCAGGTACCGACGCCAGGTAGTGAGGCTGTTCATGGGATGCTCCTTCTTATCGTGGAGGGATAGTGGTCAGAATCCGGACTGCAGGACGAATACGCCGGGATAGATCGCGAAGAGGATGGATAGCGGGAGGATGAGGAAGACGAGCGGCACGAGCATGGCGACTTCTTTCTTGCCGGCGACCTCGAGCAGACTCCTTTTTGCTTCGTCACGAGCGTCCTGAGCCTGCGCACGCAGAACTTCCGCCAGTGGGGAGCCACGTTCAAGGGCGGCCGAGAGTTGCTCGATGCAGCGGGTCAGCGCAGGGAGATCGACCCTCCTCGCTAGTTCGTCGAGCGCTGTTGCGACGGGGATGCCGGTGTTCACCGCCCCGACGACCTCACGGAACTCACCGCTCAGCTCGCCGGATCCGACCCGTCCGACGCGGCGAAGGGAATCGAGGATGCCTTCACCGGCAGACAAGCTCAGGCTCAGGAACTCGAGAACGGTGGGCAGCTCCGCGGCAATCCGGCTCAGCCGTGCTTTGGCAGCGCGTTTCACCATGCTGTCGCGTGCGACAGCTCCCGCCAATGCGCCCAGAAAGGGAGCGGTCGCGATCACACCACCCGGGAGCGTGCCGTTCACTGCTCCCAGCGTGGACACGAAAACTCCAGCCGCCGCTCCTCCGAGCGCACAGGCGAGTTGCTCTCCCCGGAACCGGTGGACGTTCGCGGCGCTTCCGGCTTGCGCGAGCCGGTGCTCGATCACCGCGTTGCCGCCAAGAAAGCGCGCCAGCAGTTCAACCACTCGGTGCGCGGTCGGTGCCAGCAGCGTGCCGAGGATCGGAAGGGGGTCCACCATCTTCTTGATGGTGAACAGCCGCGCCGCTTCCGAGACATCGACGATGTAAGGAGCGACCCGATCGGCAAGGGTGGGACCGCCCATCCTCGGCAGGACGGCGACCACAGACCAGACGCCGACTCCGAGAAGCACCCCGAAGACGATCCCCCATGCGACGGTTGCGCTCACTGGAACCACCGCCTCTCCTGAGGCAGCCGGCCGACAGAAAGCATCACACGATACGCGACGACGGAGACCGCTGCCCCTCCAGCGATGAGGACCGCGCCGCCGGACGAGTTGTACGCGATGGCTGCCTCGGGTCGGGTCGCCAGCAGGAGCAGAATGCACCACGGCGCTGCGACGCCGAGCTTCGCAGCATTCCTGATCCACGATTGACGTGCCTCGACCTCGGCGCGGATCGCAAGGTCCTCCCTCAGGTAGGCAGCGAGGCTCCGCAGCACGACCGTGAGATCCGTTCCGCCGACATCACGTGCCATCCGGAGAGTTTCGAGGATCCGGTCGGGAACCGGGTCGGCGAGAGACTCTTTCAAGCGATCGAGGCACCCACCGAACGACCCGGTCCGGCCATAGTCGGCCTCGAAAGCGCGGAAGTCGGAGCGGAGCGCTTCGGGTCCATTCGACGCCAGGCTCACCACCGCGTCCGGAAGGGCGAGGCCAGACCGCACGGCTCCCACGAGGTGATCGACGACGTCCGGCCACAGTGCCCGGTTCGCCGATCTCCTCGTCCGTGCACGCCAGGCAACGAGAAGTGCGGGGGCGGCGCCGCCCACCACTGACGCGCAGAGCGACAGGGCGCCGACGCCGAGAATCGCCTGCGCCAGCGCTCCCGTGAGTAATCCCAGAACCAGAGATAGCGCGACGAACACCGCTGGCGGGACGCGTCCGAGGCCGGCGAGCGCGAGCGCAGCCTGGAACCTGTCCCTCCGCGGACGCACGCGAACGGCGTCCCTGCTCCTCCGGGGGAACAGCCACGGCGAGACGACGAGCAAAGCGCCTGCAGCCAGCAGACCGCCCAGGGTGAGGGTGATCATCGCGCTCTCCGGAGAATGACGGCTGGGTTGAGGCCGGCGTTCTCGAACTTGACGAGCCTTGTCGGGTGGCTGCCGGTCGCTTCGAGCAGACCGTTGCGCATCGAGAACAGCTCACTCGCCTCGATCACCGAACCGTTCAGCGTCCCGCTGAGCGCGAGGATCTGGGTGACACGTCTGGAGCCTGCTCGGTCCATCTCGCAGTGCACGACGATGTCGATGCATGCCGCGACGGTTGGTTGCACGAAGGACGAGTCGATGTTGCGGCCGGCGAGGAGTGGAAGGGTGCACAGCTTGACGAGTGCATCACGGGCGGAGTTGGCGTGGATGGAGCACATTCCCGGGATGCCGCTATTGAGCGCGATCAGCAGGTCGAGGCTCTCCGCCTCGCGAACCTCCCCGACGATGAGCCGGTCTGGCCGCATCCGCAATGCCTCCTTGATCAGCCGTCGAAGGGTGATCTCACCGGTGCCCTCCAGACTTGGTTGCCGACACTGCATCGCAACGACGTCGGGAGCGGTGAGGTCGAGCTCAAACGTCTCCTCCACCGTGACGATGCGTTCGGTGGAGCGCACGCTCGAGAGCAGTGCCCCCAGCAGCGTCGTCTTGCCGGCCTGTGTGGCGCCGGAGATGAGAATGTTCTGCCCGGCGAGGACACAGCATCGCAGGAACTCGGCAGACTGCACGCTCAGCGAACCGCCTTCGACGAGGCTGGCGAGGTCGCGCACCCTCCTGCTGAACTTGCGGATGTTGACCGCCATGTGGCGTCGGGTGACATCCGGGATGACGACGTGCAATCGGGACCCGTCGGGCAACGACGCGTCGACGAACGGTGAGCTGAGGTCCACCCGTCTGCCGGTGGTCTGCAGCATTCGCTCGACGAGGTCGCGCACGCCGCTTTCGGTCAGGACGGTGTTCGTGAGCTCGGGGATGCCGTTCCGTGCGACGAAGACGCGGGTGGGTCCGTTGATCCAAATCTCTTCGACCTCGGGGTCATCGAGATACGGCTGCAACGGGCCGAACCCGGTGAGGGATGCCACCACCTCGCGTTCGGTTCCCGCCTCATCGTTGAGCAGCGGCAGAGCGCTGCCGAGGGCTTTCTCGCTGTACCGCCGCACTTCCTCCTGCACGTAGTGCTCGGCCAGGCCCTTCCCTCCCGCGAGGTCGACACCATCGCGCCGCACCCGATCGCGGACGCGGTTGGTGATGATCTCGGCGGCCGACGTCATGGGAAAAGTCTGCCGAAACGATCCGCGGCCCGTTCTGGTTATCCACAGGACGGGATGATCCCCAGTTTTGGGTCACAAGTTGCTGGGAGTGGTGCCCCTAAACTGGTTATCGTTCGCGGGAGTGGTGAAATTGGCAGACACGCAGGATTTAGGTTCCTGTGCTTTCGAGCGTGTGGGTTCAAGTCCCACCTTCCGCACGACTGGTGGCGATCCGGCCACACCGAGTGACGACCGACGGAGTAGCGGCTGCCCATGATTTCGACAGGACTCATCCCCTGGCTCGACCCCGAGAGCATCATCAGCGCCGCCGGCCCCTGGGCCCTCGTCGTCGTGTGCTTCATCGTCTTCGCCGAGACCGGCCTTCTCGTCGGTTTTCTCCTGCCCGGCGACACCCTTCTCGTCATCACCGGCCTCCTGACCTTTCATGGCATGCACACGGCGGGCGGTGGCGGCCTCGACCTCGACATCTGGTGGGTGGCCCTGGCGATCGGGCTCTCCGCGTTCGTCGGAGGCGAGGTCGGTTATCTGATCGGCCATAAAGCGGGCCCCCGGGTATTCGAACGCAAGGAATCCGGGGTTTTCAGCATCAAGAATGTTGAACGCACCAACGCGTTCTTCACCCGTTTCGGTGGCCTCGCCGTCATTCTGGCTCGCTTCGTGCCCATCGTCAGGACGTTCGCACCCGTCGCGGCGGGCGTGGGCCACATGGACTACAGGAAGTACACCTTCTATAACCTCGTCGGTGCGATCATCTGGGGCGTTGGCCTCACCTACTTCGGGTATTTCCTCGGCTACATCCCGCCGGTCGCGACTTTCGTGCAGGAGTACATCGACGTCATCCTCATCGGCGCCGTCGTTGTGACCCTCATCCCGACGATCTGGCACTACATCCAGTCAAGCCGCAAGGCCAGGCGGGCAGCTGCCGCCGGCGAAGACGTCATCACCGACTCTGATGAAGCCCGCCAGATGGTGCTCGACGCCGAGACCTTCGAGAAGAAGCCTGAACTCTAAACCACCCCGGTCTACGAGTGCTGCTGGTGCTCGTGCCCGGCGTGCTGCGCCGGCTCGAGCTGGAACGTCGAGTGGTCGACGTCGAAGTGGTCGGCGAGACATTCCGACAGCGTGTCCAGCATGGGGCCGGTCCGCCCTTCGGCGAAAACATCGGCTTCGACGACAACATGGGCGGTGAACACGTGCTGCCCGCTCGTGATCGACCAGACGTGCACGTCGTGCACGTCCAGCACTCCCGGGGCGTCGCGGATGTGGCGCCGGATCAGGTCGACGTCCGTCTCGACCGGCGTTGACTGGTTGAGCACTCGCCAGACATCGCGGAGCAGGACCCACGCGCGCGGAAGAATTCCGGCGGCGATGACCAGCGAGGCGATGGCATCCGCCTGGACGAAACCGGTGGCGAGGATGACGAGCGCGGCGACGATGACCCCGATCGAACCGAACAGGTCACCGAGTACCTCGAAATAGGCGCCGCGCATGTTGACCGACGTCTTTGCCGACGCCCGGAGGATGATCATCGACACGACGTTTGCGACGAGGCCGACGACGGCGACGAGAAGCATCGGTACGCCGAGTACCTCGATCTGCGACGGATCGAGCAGGCGGGAGACGCCGCTGATGCCGACCGCAACGGCGACCCCGAGCAGGATGAGGCCGTTGAGCAACGCCGCGAGCACCTCGACCCGGCGATAGCCGTAGGTGTGCCGCTGTGTGGCTGGGCGAGACGCGATGCCGAGCGCGACGAGCGCGATGATGAGACCGGTGAGGTCGCTGAACATGTGCCCGGCGTCAGCCAGCAACGCGAGCGACCCGGTGAGGATGCCGCCGATCACCTCGGCGACGAGGACGACGGCGACGATGGCGATGACGACGCCGAGCTTGCGTCGGTCGGTGGTGTGCTGGGCGTGATCGTGTGACATGGTTCTTCCACGCTAAGCCCGGCGGCTCGTTCCGGCCAGTTGAGGGCTCAGATAGGAATGATGGCCATTCTCACTCCTCCGCCGACTACCGGAGAGCCGGACTCACATCCCGGACGATCGACTCGAGGATCCGGGTGTTGAACTCGACGCCGAGCTGGTTGGGTACCGTCACCAGGAGGGTGTCGGCGGCTGCGACGGCTTCGTCCTGCGCCAGTTCCGCCGCGATCTGGTCCGGTTCCCCGACATAGCTCCGCCCGAAGCGCGCGAGTCCGCCGTCGAGGATCCCGACCTGGTCTTTCGCCTCGGCCTGCGCCCGGATACCGAAATAGTGCCGAGTCTCGTCGTCGATGAGCGGGATGATGCTGCGGCTCACCGAGACCCGTGGTTCCCTCGCGTGACCGGCCGCCTGCCAGGCGTCCCGATACATCCGGATCTGTTCCGCCTGAAGCTGATCGAACGGCACACCCGTGTCTTCCGTGAGCAGAGTGGAGCTCATCAGATTCATACCTTCCTCAGCAGCCCACACGGCCGTTCGGCGTGACCCTGCTCCCCACCAGATTCGTTCGTCCAGTCCCGGCGAGCGCGGCTCCACAGCGAGGGGTTGGGAGAAACCGGTCATCTTCGGATCAGAGGTTGCGACCGCGTCACCCGCGATCGCGGCGCGGAACAGGGCGGTGTGCCTGCGCGCCAGGTCGGCATCCGTCTCGCCGTCGCGGGGTACGAAGCCGAACGACTCCGCCCCGCGAAGCGCCGTCTCGGGTGATCCCCTGCTGATGCCGAGCTGGAGTCGTCCGCCGCTGATGAGGTCGGATGCCGCGGCCTCCTCGGCCATGTACAGCGGGTTTTCGTAGCGCATGTCGATCACGCCGGTGCCGATGTCGATGGTGCTGGTCCGAGCCGCCACCGCGGCGAGCAGGGGGAACGGTGAAGCCAGTTGCCGAGCGAAGTGGTGCACCCGGAAGTACGCGCCGTCGACACCCACCTCTTCCGCGGCAACAGCGAGGTCGATCGACTGCAGCAGCGCGTCACGAGCGGTTCGCACCTGCGATCCGGGAACGGGCTGCCAGTGGCCGAAGGAGAGAAAACCGATGCGCGTCATACCGGGTGCAGCGCGTGGCGAGCCGAAGGTATTCCGACCACGCACATTCCAGTTGCCCGGCTTGGCGGGTGCGGATGCTGTAACACCCGCGATATCGGGCAACTCGCGATCAGACCAATGTGCGCAGCGTCGGGATCAGATCGCCGAACGCTCGAGCGCGGTGGCTGATCTCGTTCTTCGTCTCCGGAGGCAGCTCGGCTGCTGAGACGTCGTAGCCCTCCGGCACGAAGATCGGGTCGTAGCCGAAGCCGTTCTCCCCGCTCGGCGCCGTCGCGAGGCGCCCACGCCAGATCCCCTCCGACACGTGCTCGAATCCCGCGTGAGGCAAGCCCTCCGGGACGACGAGTGCGATCGTGCACCGGAAGCTCGCCGCTCGATGTTCGGGAGCGATGTCGGCGAGCTGGGCGAGCAGCAGCTCGAGGTTCGCCCGGTCTCCGGCCTTCGGACCTGCCCAGCGCGCGGAGAAGATGCCCGGCGCGCCACCGAGAAGGTCCACAGAGATCCCGCTGTCGTCGGCCAGAGCGATCCGCCCGGTATGAGCGGCCGCCGTCCTGGCCTTGATGAGGGCGTTGTCAGCGAAGCTGATGCCGTCCTCCACCGGCTCAGGCCCGTCGTACGCGACCACGATGAGCTCGGGCATGGCGGCACCGAGAATTCGCTGGAACTCACCAACCTTGTGCTGGTTGTGGGTGGCGAGCACGACCTCGATGGTCATGCCGAATCGCGCCCCAGTGCGGCGACCTGCAGCTTGGTAAGATCCACAGCTCCCCCGAGTGCGAGGTCGAGCAGTGAGTCGAGCTCGCTGCGGTCGAACGGGGCGCCTTCAGCGGTGCCCTGCACCTCGACGAAGAGACCGCGACCAGTCACAACGACGTTCATGTCGGTTTCAGCACGCACGTCCTCGACGTAGGCGAGGTCAAGCATCGGAGCGCCGTCGATGATGCCCACCGAGACGGCTGCGACGCTGTCGATCAGCGGGACGGCCTTCTGACCGATGAATTTCTTTTCGCGAGCCCACTCGATGGCATCCGCGAGCGCGACATACGCTCCGGTGATGGCGGCTGTCCGCGTTCCACCGTCGGCCTGGAGTACGTCGCAGTCGATGACGATGGTGTTCTCGCCGAGGGCTTTGGTGTCGATGACGGCTCGGAGGCTCCGCCCGATCAGGCGTGAGATCTCGTGAGTGCGTCCGCCGATCCGGCCCTTGACCGACTCCCGGTCCATCCGGCTGTTCGTCGACCGGGGAAGCATCGAGTATTCGGCCGTGACCCAGCCTTTACCCTTGCCGGCCAGCCAGCGTGGCACACCGTTGGTGAACGATGCGGTGCACAGCACCTTGGTGTTGCCGAACGAGATGAGCGCGGAGCCCTCCGCCTGGGCGCTCCAGCCGCGTTCGATCGTCACCTCGCGCAATTCGCTCGGGGTACGGCCGTCTTTGCGGGTGATGTCGGTCATGTGGTTCTCCCTGATGGGCGCCGTCGGCGCGGGTGTCGAAAGCTAGATGCTTCGGAAATCGGCGTGCGCGCGGATGGCCGCGAGATCGATCACACCGGTCTGTACGAGGTCGACGTGCGAGATCTCGCGGCCGATGAGCCGGTGAGCGAGATCGAGGAACTCGTTCTCACTTGCGCCGGTTGCCTCGTAGTGGTGCGACGGCGGCACATCGCTCGTGCGTTCGAGCCCCCTCGAGACGAGTTCGCGATACACGTCGTTCGCGGTCTCGGTGTCACTCGACACCAGGGTCACGTTGGGACCCATGACGTACGAGATCGCTCCCTTGAGGAACGGGTAGTGGGTGCACCCAAGCACGACGGTGTCGACTCCGGCGTCCTTCAGTGGCTGCAGGTACAGCTGAGCGGTCGCGAGGACATCGGGGCCGGTCGTGATCCCTTTCTCGACGAACTCGACGAAGCGGGGGCAGGCTTCGGTGAACAATTCGAGGTCAGGAGCAGCGGCGAAAGCGTCCTCGTACGCGCGGGAGTTGATCGTTCCCTCGGTCCCGATCACCCCGACGCGTGCGTTCCTCGTGCTCGAGACGGCGGTGCGCACAGCAGGCTGGATCACCTCGATCACCGGCACCGTATAACGCTCGCGAGCGTCGCGCAGCATCGCGGCGGATGCCGTATTGCACGCGATCACGATCATCTTCACGCCTTGGGCGACAAGATCGTCGAGCACCTCGAGGGCGAAACGGCGGACGTCGGCGATGGGCCTGGGGCCATAGGGCGAATGGGCGGTGTCGCCGATGTACAGGATCTCCTCGTTGGGGAGCTGATCCTGGATGGCACGAGCCACCGTGAGCCCGCCGACGCCCGAGTCGAAGATTCCGATTGGCGCGTCATTCACTCCCCCAGCCTACCGCCCCGCCCTCGTCGCTATGCTGACGGGGTGAACCCAACGTCGCATCCGCGGGCCTCGACCGCACTGCACACCGATCGCTACGAACTGACAATGGTCGACGCGGCCATCGAACACGGCACAGCCGACACGGAGTGCATGTTCGAGGTCTTCGCCCGCCGGCTGCCGGGGGCCCGACGCTACGGCGTGGTGGCGGGTACCGGGAGGCTTCTCGAACTGATCCGGGACTTCCGGTTCGACGAGCCCGAGCTCGAATGGTTGCGAGAGAACGACGTCGTCACGGCGCGGACGCTCGACTGGCTGGCGAACTACCGCTTCTCGGGCGACATCTGGGGATATCGCGAGGGCGAAGCCTATTTTCCGAACTCACCGCTCCTCGTCGTGGAGTCCGGATTCGCCGAAGGCGTGATGCTGGAAACCCTCGTGCTCAGCGTGCTCAATTACGACAGCGCCGTGGCCAACGCGGCGACTCGAATGGTGACCGCCGCGCGCGGGCGTCCCCTCGCCGAGATGGGTTCCCGCCGCGCCCACGAGCACAGCGCCGTCGCCGCAGCCCGTGCGGCGTACATCGCCGGATTCGATGCGACGAGCAACCTCGAAGCCGGCCGCACCTGGGGCATCCCCACGATGGGCACCGCCGCTCACGCCTTCACTCTCCTGCACGACAGCGAAGAAGAAGCGTTCCGTGCGCAGGTCGCCTCGCTCGGCGCCTCCACCACTCTCCTCGTGGACACGTACGACGTCGAAGAGGGCGTCCGCACCGCTGTTCGTGTCGCCGGCACCGGCCTCGGTGCGGTTCGGCTCGACTCTGGCGACCTCCCCACCCTCGTTGTCGAGGTGCGTGAGCTGCTGGACTCGCTCGGTGCGATGGACACGAAGATCACCGTGACCAACGACCTGGACGAACATGCGATCGCCGCGCTCGCTGCTTCCCCCGTCGATTCCTACGGTGTCGGGACATCCGTCGTCACCGGTTCGGGGTCCCCCGCCGCCGGGATGGTCTACAAGCTCGTGGCGCGACGCGGCCTCGACGGCGAGTGGATCTCGGTGGCCAAGAAGTCGCCGGACAAGATCAGCGTCGGTGGCCGCAAATACCCGGTACGCCGGCTCAACTCCGCTCAGATCGCCGTCGAGGAACTGATCTACGTCGGTGACGGTCCCGAAGACGACGACTCCGGTTCACGCTCTGAACGGCCGTTGTTGGTTCAGCTCGTCGACTCGGGCGCGATCGACGAACAATTCATCGGCGCCGAAGGAACCAGGCGCGCCCGCGAGCACCGAGCCACGATCCTCAAGGAACTGCCGGCGGATGCCGCGCGGCTCGGTCGCGGGGATCCAACACTTCCGACGACCTTCTCGAGCTGACCGCCTATTCGGCCTTCATCTTCTCGTAGATGGCTTTGCAGCTCGGGCACACCGGGAACTTCTCCGGATCACGGCCCGGCGTCCACTTCTTGCCGCAGAGCGCACGAACCGGCTTCCCGCTCAGCGCGGACTCCATGATCTTGTCCTTCTTCACGTAGTGGGAGAAGCGTTCATGGTCGCCGGGCTCGACTCCCTCGTTGTTGAGGAGTTCTTCGAGTTCACGGTCGAGGACCGAGGTACCACCGGCATCCGGGGTCGATCCCGGATCTGCAATGCTCACACGTGCGTCAATCATGCGTAGATTCTACCCGCGCGGGGAATCGACGACGACGGTCAGTGGCTGAGAGCGAACTCCATGATCTCCGGACCGCGGCGGTCGAAGACCCGTCCCCCGCTCCACACCCCGAAGACGAGCGCAACGACACCGGCGCCGACGCCTGCGATCAGGGCCGGGAGGTGCCATCCAGGGTCCCCGGTGATCCCGAACCAGGCAAATGCGAGTGCAGGCGCGGCGACGAGCAGTGATCCGGCCAGGCCGACCGCCTGCGAAAGCCCACCGAACGTCCCGGAGGACTGAGGCTGCTGGAACGGGCTGTCGCCGGGGAGCGCGGCCGGATACGGCAACCGCGCGGAGATGTAACTCGACAGTCCGACGCCCCCCAGGAAGAGCGCCGTGGAAACGCCGATCATCGAGGGCAATGCCGCCCAGTCTCCATAGAACTGGATGCTGATCATCGAACCGATGACGATGAGGGGAACGCCGATGAGCAGCACCGGGAACATCCGTCCGACCCGGTCGGCCGCTCCCTTCACTCCGGAGACGACGTGCAGCCAGATCGCGGTGGAGTCGAAAGCCAGGTCGTTGTGCAGCGACCATCCGAGGAAGATCGCCATCACCGGCAGCGGAAGGAGCGCGAGAGTCTGGATCGGAACGCCGATGACGAGGAAGGGAAGGATCATGATGATCGGGACGATCGGGATGATCACGATCGACACGAGGTAACGGGGGTCGCGGGCCCAGTACGCCATGCTGCGGGCGGCGATGACGGATGCCGGTCGGCCGGGAAGCACGTCGAACCAGCCCATGCCGCCATACGTCCGGACGGCCTGCTCGCGTTCGGGAGTGACAAGCATGTGTGCAACGAGCCTGTCCCAGGCCAGCCAGAGCAGGGCAGCGGTTACAGCGGCGATCACCAGCTTGAGAAGCGCAGCTCCGACGTTGCCCATCGCAGCGTCACCGGGAATCGACCAGACGGCCCCGAACGGCGTCCAGCTCACGACGTCTGCCGCGTCGCCGAGCACACCCAGGCCGTCACGGGTCCAGTCGACGCTCGAGAGCAGGATGATGGCGGGCGCGAGGAGCACGAGAACGAGGGTGCCGATCACTCCGGTGAGCTCGCGTGAGCGCCGCGTGGCGAGCAGAAGAGACGCAAGCGCAGTGGTGACGCGAGCCGCGAGCACGCACGTCGCAACAGCGATGAGGGCGGACACCGCCGCGAGGATGACCGTGAACACGCTGCGGGACCAGGTGACCACGGTCAGCACACTCAGGACCAGGATGACGACGGACGGCACGCTGACGAGTGCGGCAAGCAGAAGGCCAGCTGAAAGCCTTCGCTGTGGAAACCCGACGAGGGCGAACCGTCTCGGATCCATGTCGTCGTCGACCCCGAACACCAGTGGGAGCAGCACAAAACCGAGGACGACGAACGAGCCGACGATGACGAGGAGGTTGCGCGCCAGTTCATCGGGAGCGAAACGCAGAGCGATGAGGCCGCTGCCGATCAGTACGACCATTGCCACACCGGCGGCCGTTCCGAAGACGATGCCGATGAGTTGCCACACGCTCCGCCGGAACCCGTTGGCCAGCAATCGCAGCCTTAGTCCGAGAAGCTGTGCAACCATTCCATTCCTTCTGCGGCCTTACGACCGCCGGCAAGTTCAACGAAGCGTTCCTCGAGCGTGCCAGCACCACGAACGTCATCCACGGCACCGGATGCGAGCACCTGACCGTTGACGATGATCGCGACGTGGTCGCAGACGCGCTGAATGAGATCCATGCCGTGGCTCGACAGGACGACCGTACCGCCGTGCGCGACGTACTTTTGAAGGATCTCGATGACGTTGGCCGCCGAGACAGGATCAACCGACTCGAACGGTTCGTCGAGGACGAGCAATCGTGGCGAGTGAATCATCGCAGCGGCAAGAGCGACCTTCTTGGTCATCCCTGCCGAGTAGTCGGTGACGAGGCGATTGAGAGCATCCTCGAGGCCGAAGGCTCGGGCAAGGTCCTTGACCCGTGCACGTACCGTCGCGCTGTCGAGGCCACGGAGAACTCCGGCGTAATACAGCAGCTGTGCGCCGGTCAGCCGGTCGAAGAGCCTCAACCGGTCGGGCAGGACCCCGATCGAACGCTTGGCGGCATCGGGATCGCTCCACACGTCGATGCCGTGGACGGTGATGTTCCCGGCATCGGGCCTGAGCAGCCCGGTCACCATCGAAAGCGTGGTCGTCTTGCCGGCGCCGTTCGGACCGACGATCCCGTAGAACGAACCTTCGTGAACCTCGAGGTCGATGCCGTCGACCGCGACGGTGTCGCCGAAGCGGCGAGAGAGTGCGGAGATGCTGAGCACGACAGGAGACGTCGTCGGGTCAACAGCGGTCGGTCGGCGTTCGACGCGCACTTCGGCTTCCTCGGTCTCGGCAGCTGAAGCGACGGCGCTAATCGGGTCGGCTTCGGCGACAGGGGCCTCCGGTTCCGGAACGATCTCGACCGCGGGCGGAACGGATACCTCAGGCTCGAGCTCACGATCGGCACCGGCAGCTGTGTCAGGCGCAGCGTCGGTCATTGCGGGATCGTCATCCGTCGGTTCAGGCGCGAGCGCGGGCTCGGGCTCAACGGCGAGCGCCGGCTCGACCGGAGCTGCGGTCACATCCTCAGCGACGGTGAGGGCGTCGAGTGACTCTGTTTCGGGTGCTGTGTCCACCGCAGGAGCCGCTGATGCACTCTCGACGGTCGACACGGATGCCGGATTCGCGGAGGCAGGAGCGAGGGCCAGGAACGGCCAGCGTTTGCTCCAGACGAATCGCATGGGCTCCTGGTCATCGAGGACGGAGCGAGTCTCGGGTGCTTCCGGCATTGCCTCGAACTTCAGCGCGGCGTCATCCGGGCTGAGCGTTGGCAACGGCGGTGGCGTGAAACCTGACGCGGGCACGGCCGGAGCGTCTGATCCCTGCGGCTGCCCGGTCGGGTCATCGGTAGCTGTCTCACCGCTCCCCGCCGGGGCGGTGATGGCGAAGTCTCCGGACACCTGCGAAGCAAGCGTCAGGGCAGGCCGTTTCGATGCGGGCCGTTTGGAAGGACCCTTCCGTGGGCCGGACGCGGGAGTCGTCACAACGTCCGCCGTCTCGCCAGCCGAGCCTCCCGTTGTCGTGTCTTCCGGGGCCGGACGCGCTGGCCGGGCATCTGCCGCAAAGAGTGCGTGCAATTCAGCGACTGCCGTTTCTGCGACGCTCGGGTTGCCCTCACCCGCGTCCGTGGTCGACCCCGACTCGGCGTCAGGGGCTGGAGCGGGGTCGGCCGCCAGAGACGTCTCCTCAGGCCCTGCCGCAGGAGCGGCACCGTTAGGGGCAGCTCCGCTCGCGCCACTCGGCGAAGAAACGTCATCCGGTGCCGCGGGGCGATCCTGCATTGTCGGGCCGTGCTCAAACTTGAGATCCGACTCCGGCTCGACCGGCTTCGCTGCAGCCGGCTTCGACGCGGCGGAGTTTGCTGCAGCAGACTTGGATGCAGCGGACTTCGGTGCAGCAGACTTGGACGCAGCGGACTTCGTTGCAGCAGACTTCGCCGCAGCGGACTTGGACGTCGTTGCTTGGGAAGCGGCGGGCTTGCGGGCCGCGGGCTTCGTTGACGCCGGCTTCAGGTTTGTGGGGTCCTCGACGGTCTGGGGCTCTCCCGCCGGCGTCGCCGGCTGGTCGACGGGGTCGGGCGTCAAGGCGTTCGGCTGAGCGCCCGCCTTCGAGGCCGTGCCCGATTTCGCGGCGGCCGGTTTGGCCCCCGCCGTCTTGCTCGTTGTGGATGGAGTGCGTGGGGTCGCTGCCCGGCCGGCGCCTGCCTTCTTCGTCGCCGCCGCTCGCGCAGGTGTCTTACGCGGGGTCGCAGCGGGTGCGTCACCGGTCGCTGTATCGCCGGATGCGTCCGCCTTTGCCGATTCCGCAGCCGTCCCGGTCGCTGGCTTGCGTGGGGCGGCCGGCTTCTTCGCTGCCGGCTTACGCTTCGGTTTCGCCGGGGCAGGGCCTGTGCGTGTTGAGTCGTCCTGAACCGATGCGTCCTCCCCCGATCCGGCGGTGACCGCGCTCACGTCAGCCGATTCGGTCAATGGAGCGGAGGCATCCGTCGACGGCCCAACGGGCGATGCGTTCTGCATCTTCCGGTCGGGCGCGTCCTGGGGAGAATCGAGCGCTGGAGTCACTGGTCTAACCTACCAAGTGACCACTGTCTATTCGAGGCCGAAGCCGGTTTCTGGCCACCGGCGAACCTGTTAATAGACCGTACGCCTTATTACGATCCGACAACAGAGAAGCAATCCACTAGGCCCCCAGTAGGGGTGTCGCGATAACGTAGGCAATGGCATAACGGGGTGTCATTTCATCGACTTACAGGTAAATTCCGCAGAAACACCGCCAACACGGCGATCGGACAGGCCTGAACAACCTTGAGGAGAATCTCGTGACGACCCAGGTAGTAATACTTGCAGCGGGCATGGGTAGCCGACTCGGTCGCTCCCTTCCGAAGCCGCTCACCGAACTGGCCGACGGCCGCACGATCATGCAGCAGCAGTTCGACAACATCCACCACGCGTTCGGCAAGAACGTCAAGGTGACGATCGTCGTCGGTTACAAGCTCGAGCACATCATCGAGGCGTTCCCCGAGGCATCATTCGTCTACAACGAGCAGTACGACCAGACCAACACGTCGAAGAGCCTCATGCGTGCGCTGAGCGCCTCGCAGCCCGGTGGCGTGTTGTGGATGAACGGCGACGTCGTCTTCGACCCGGCTGTTCTCGACCGTGCCGCATCGATGATGGCGCGCGACCAGTCGTTCGTGACCGTCAACACCTCGAAGGTCTCTGACGAAGAAGTCAAGTACACGACAAGCGCTGAGGGCTACATCAAGGAGCTGTCGAAGACCGTCAAGAACGGGCTCGGCGAGGCCGTTGGTATCAACTACATCTCCCGCGACGACAAGGCGACCCTGCTTCGCCAGCTCGCCCGCGTCGGCGACCAGGATTACTTCGAGCGCGGGCTCGAATTGGCCATCGAACAGGACAACCTCCTGATCGAACCGGTCGACATCTCGGATCTCTACGCAGTCGAGGTCGACTTCGCCGAAGACCTCGAGCGAGCGAACCTTTTCGTCTAGAACACACAGCAACACAGACCGGCACGTGTCGCCTGACCGTGCCGGTCTTTGTTTGCCGATAGGTTTATGGTCGTGAGTTCACCCGCCAACGTTCGACCGCCGAAGCGTTCGTTCGTCACTCGCTACCGCCACGCCCTCTGGCTCCTGACCAAACGCGACCTGCGCGTGCGGTACTCGACGAGCGTGTTGGGCTATCTGTGGTCGATCCTCGATCCACTCGTGATGGCTGGGATCTACTGGTTTGTCTTCGCCGTCGTCTTCGACCGCGGTGACAACATCGGGCAACAGCCGTACATCGTCTTCCTTCTCGTCGGTCTCCTGCCCTGGATGTGGTTCAACGGTGCCGTCTCAGACAGCACCCGAGCCTTCCTCCGCGAAGCGAAACTCGTGCGGTCCACCTCCATCCCGCGAACCATCTGGGTCAACCGCCTGGTGCTCTCCAAAGGGATCGAGTTCGTCGCTGCCCTCCCGGTCCTCGCCCTCTTCGCAATCGTCTATGGCGCTGGGCTCAGTTGGCAGGTCGTGTTCTTCCCGCTCGCCATTCTCATTCAGTGCGTGCTCACCGTGGGTATCGGCCTGATCGTCGCTCCGCTCGTCGTCTTCTTCCGCGACCTCGAACGTGCGGTGAAACTCATCCTCCGATTCCTCTTCTACGCCTCCCCCATCATCTACGGGCTCAGCGACCTGCCCGAGAATCTGCAGCCGTTCGCGGTGTTCAACCCGCTCGCCGGGATCTTTTCGCTCTACCGCTCCGCGTTCTTCCCGGAACAACTCGACTGGTACGCCGTCGTCGTTTCCGCCGGGATGTCGCTTCTCTTCCTTGCGATCGGCGTGTGGGTCTTCAAGCGCTCCGAGCGCACCGTGCTGAAGGAACTGTGATGCCGGAACCCGTTATCCGCGTCGACAATGTCGGCATCCGCTTCCGCCGCAATCGCGGTGGACGACGTAACTTCAAGGATCTGTTCTCGAACCGCGATCGGCGCTCACGGCCGAACGAGTTCTGGGCCTTCCGCAACGTGTCCTTCGACGTCCAGGCGGGCGAGGCGATCGGAGTGGTTGGCCGCAACGGACAGGGCAAATCCACACTGCTCAAGCTTGTTGCCGGCGTCGTGCTGACGGACGAAGGAAGCGTGGAGGTGAACGGCGGAGTAGCTCCGCTCATCGAGATCACCGGAGGCTTCGTCAACGACCTCACGGTGCGCGACAACGTCTTCCTCACAGCCGGTCTGCACGGTATGACCAAGTCGGAAATCGAGGCCAGATTCGACGAGATCATCGACTTCGCCGAGATCAACGACTTCGTCGACACGCCGTACAAGCACCTTTCGAGCGGCATGAAGGTCCGCATCGCCTTCAGCGTCATCTCCATGCTCGAGGAACCCATCATCCTCGTCGACGAAGTCCTCGCGGTCGGAGACAAGGGATTCCGCGAGAAGTGCTATCGCCGGATCGAGGAGCTTCTCGAGGGTGGCCGCACCCTGTTCTTCGTTTCACACAACGAGAAGGACCTGCGACGGTTCTGCACCCGCGGCCTCTACCTCGACAAAGGTGTGCTCCAGCTCGACGGCCCCATCTCAGACGTCCTCGACCGCTACAACGCCGAATACCACCGCTGAGCCGATAGCGGAACCCTCGACGCTCCCCTGCGTCTTCACAGCGCTGAAACCTAGACTGGTGCGGCACCACCGATCTCCCAGGGGGACCCTCTTGACCGCATCAGACGAACGACTACGGATTCTGGATGCCGCGACGCAGGAGACTGCGCCCGAGCAGCCGCCACTCTGGCTCCGCACCATCGACCGGGCGCTTTCTGTCCAGCGGCCCGTCGTCGTCGCGCACATTCGCGCCCTCCGACGGTCCCACCCGAACGCATCGCCCGCGCAGCTCGTGCGAATCCTTGAGCGCCGCTACCTCACCGCGATCACGACCGGAGGCGCTGCGGTCGGTGCGACGGCTATGGTCCCCGGGTTCGGCACGGGGCTGACCCTCACACTCGCCGGAGCGGAGACCGCAGGGTTCCTCGAAACCACCGCCCTGTTCGCCCAGTCGGTCGCCGAAGTGCATGGCATCACCGTCGACGACCCGGTACGGGCGCGCGCACTCGTCATGACTCTCATGCTCGGCAAAGCTGGAACGGACCTCGTCCGCCAGTTCACAGGGCAGGCCTTTCGCGGGGGCCCGCCCCGCAAGGTTTTCTGGGGGGAGATGGTCACCAGCAAGGTTCCCCAGGCTGTCATGGGACCGGTCGCCGACGAGCTCAGGCGCCGGTTCCTCAAACACTTCGTCAAGAATCAGGGGACATCGCTCGTCGGCAAGGCGATGCCATTCGGCATCGGTGCCGTGATCGGCGGCGCAGGAAACAACTTTGCGGGCCGCCAGGTGGTCACAGCGGCCAGGAGTGCGTTCGGACCTCCCCCGGTCTGGCTGCCGCTCGAACTCGAGCCGCGCGAGCGCAAGGCGCTTCCGACCATCCGGCAGTTGCGGGAACGCCTGCCGTCGCCGCGCAAGGCGGGCCGCCGTGACGCCGAAGACCCGACGCTCTAGCTAGCGCAGGTCGTCGTCATCTTCGCCGGTCTCCTGGGACTGGTCGTCCTGGCCTGCCTGTGACGAGGCGGGAACGGCGACCGGGATGGATGCCGTCGCTTGCGCCGGCTCGTCACCCGCGTGTAGCGCCGCATAGCGTTCCCATTCCGCCATGAGATGCCCGACGGCATTGTGGAAGCGCTCCGTTGCCGCGCCGGGAGTCGGGTCGCCGAAATAGCGGCGTACCCAGTAGTCCAGTCGCCCGACGGTCTCCGGGTCGTGGAGAACGCGATCGGTCTCCGCAACGACGGACGCGGCATCCGCTGCGTCGAGCCACTCGCACGCCGACAGGTAACCCGTGAGATCCACCTGTGCCTCCGGGTGGGCCGGGCGGGTGATGAGCAGTGGCTTGCCACTCGCGAGCCGGTCGTAGACCATCGCCGAGATGTCAACGATGGCGACGTCTGCTGCGGACAGCTGCCAGCCGAGCTCTGATCCGGTGTCGTGGACGTGGTTGGCCGCAGGGTCCGCCGTGTTGGCGGCCGCGAGCATCCCGATGATTTCGCGGTTTGCTGCCCCGTATTCGTGATCCACCACGCCGCTGCGCGGGTGCGGCCGGTAAATCACCCGGTGGGTTCCGGTGGCGATGAGGGCGCGGACGATCTCGACACCGTGGCTGGCGATCGACCCGTATGCTGCCGCGCTCCGATCGCCCTCCCAGGTTGGGGCGTAGAGCACGACGGTGCGCTCGTCCGGTGTGTACGGCAGTGTGCCGGAGTAGTGGTCGGCCTGGGGCCGGCCGATCGGGATGGCGCGCTTGTCGAAGTCGTAATCCCAGAGGACCTTGTCGAGTCGTGCGCGGGCCGCGTCACCAGCGATGAAGCTGTAGTCGTACGCCTTGAACTGGTTCGTCGTCATGTACATCTTGTCGCTCTCACCGTGGTTGATGAAAACGTGCCAACGCTGCCCGTACCGGAACATCTGGAAGTTCTTGGTGTTCTGGTTGACGTAGAAGACGATCCGGATGTCCTGCTCGGCGAGTGTGCGTTCGAGCGCTGATACCGTGCGCACGTAGGCGACCGGCAGCGGTGATTCCTCGAACAGTTTGGTTGCGGCGGTTGCACCGCGGCTCAACACGACGACGGGCCAGGTGCGGCCAAGTACTTCGAGCGGTTTGTACCACTGACGAAGCTGGTACATGTTGACCTGGCCGTCAGCGAAATAGACGGCGATCTTGTACTTGTTCGGTTCGAGAGGAGGGAGCTGCGCCAGCCGTCCGGACAGGGCGGCCCGAGCGCGTCGGTTGGCGAGCAGGTCCCGCCCGATCTTCACCGCTTTTCGCGCATCCCGCAATACACCCATGGATACCAGTTTAACCACTCAAATCACCGGCGGTCGGCCAGCGCGCGTCATCCGCCACACGGTCGACCAGCGGATCGGACGCCGTTCGCCCGGGTTGGTCGACCAGCCTTCACGCCAGCCGCCAAACCAGGCACGAAGCGCCGCCGGTTGACGCCACCAGCGAAGAACATGGACCCCGGTCCACGCTCCAACGTAAACCGGAACAAAGGGTGCCGGAAGGTTCCTGCGGGCAAGCCAGACCCGGTTCCTGGCGTTGAGGCGGTAGTACTCGGGGTGCCTGGTCTGGACCACAACCGGGTGGTGAGCCTCGAGGTCTCCTGCGTACCAGGCGCGCTTGCCCTGGTCCCAGACCCGCCAGGCCAACTCGATGCCCTCGTGGGCGTAAAAGAACGGTGCTGCCCAGCCGCCGGTGGCGTCGAAGACTGCGCGCGGCAGGAACACCGCTGCCTCGAGGCAGGAGAAGACGTTGCCTGGATGTCTCGCGTCGCCCTTGCGAATCCTCGGGATCCAGCGTCTCGGAGCGGGCGTTCCCGTTGGATCGGTCAGCCGGGGCTGGATGAGTCCGATTCCGGGGTCACCTGAGACGAGAGCGATGCAGGATGCCAGGAAGCCGGCATCCGGGAGAAAGGCATCGTCGTCGAGAAAGAAGATGTACTCACCGGACACGACCGCAGCGCCGCTGTTACGCCCCGCAGGAATGCCGACGTTCTTCGGCAACGCGTGACCTCGGACGCCGTCAGGCAGGCCTTCGGGCTCCCATCCGTTGCCGACGACCACGACGTCGAGGTCTACATCGCGCTGATCGAGGACGCTCCGGATGCCGCGGGCGAGGTCGTCCGGTCGGGATCCCTGGGTAAGGATCACGACGCCGACGCTGGAAGTGACTTCAGGCACGGACACGCTTCGACGACATGATCGCGACGAAGTGCCCCAGGAGCGTGATGACCCCGAGGACCAGAAGAATGACAAGCACTCCGCGCATCGCGGTGAGTTCGCCGATGAACAGTCCGACAACGGCGGCGGCGAAGATGACCATCGTCAATTCCACCGAGTGGAAGATGCGGTGGAACGGGAGGAACTTCGCGACCTTCCGCGCGGCGGCGAGCACTCCCCCGCTCGGCGCCGACTCCCCCTCCGTGTAGGTGAGCTTCGGTGCACCGTAGTTGGCCCTGGCGACGCGGACCATGTCGTTGAGTGCCTTGTTGAGCACGATCACGAGCGCGAGCAGCGCTCCCAGGGTCGTGTAGAGGTAATCCTCGGGCGTTTCGAACGGGTACCCGGCGGCACGGATCGCCAGCGCAAGTGGAATGAGGGACTCGGTCGAGTAGTGGCCGACAGCGTCGAGGAACGCTCCGGCGGGCGAGGAGGTACGGCGCCAGCGAGCAACCTCGCCGTCGCTGCAGTCGACGAGCATCTGCAACTGGCCGAGAACAAGCCCGAGGAGTGCGCCCCAGATTCCGGGGATGAGAAGCGCGCCAGCGACCGACCATCCGGTGAGGATCATCAGGCCGGTGACCCCGTTGGCGGAGATTCGGGTGCGCAGCAGCAGCCAGGTCAGGTATGGCGAGATGTCGCGGAGGTACAGCGACGCCGTCCAGTGTTCCGCGTTTCGGCGCCCCCGAACCTCTGGCGGTTGGGCGACCTCTCTCAGCTCCGCGATCGTGCGGGGCTTGAGTGGTCGATCAGTCGACGCGTCCGACACTCGTGCCTCCGGTTCTTTCGTTCTTCAACGCTGAGATGTTGCTCGCCAGCGAGAGGAAGCCGAGCACGAATCCGACTCCCCAGCAGAAATGGATACAGGGCAACACTACGAGAAACCACAGCTGCGAGCGGATGCCGTCCCGTCGGGCGACGAGGAGAGTCGCTGCGATCACGAGGAGGAGATACACAACGGGCGCCACCCAGCCGAGCAGAAGAAAACTCGGCGCCCCGACGACAGCCTGGACGAGACCGATGAGCCCGACCAGAACGCCGATTCCGACGCCGACGACCATGACCGGAGGAGCGAAGTAGCGGAGGTTGTTTGCGCTGGGGAACCGGCGAGTCAGTTCTCCCCGCCACAGACCGGTCGAGAAGAACTGCCGTGCGAGAGCCCCGAAACTCGGTCGGGGCCTGTAGGTGACCTTGAGCTGCGGAGTGAACCAGACAACACCACCCGCCAGCCGGATACGCCTGTTGAGTTCCCAGTCCTGGCCACGTTTGATTCGTTCGTCGAACATGCCGACTCGCTCGAGCGGCCCTCGGCGGAAGACACCGAGGTACACCGTGTCTGCAGGTCCTTCCGCCCCGCCGACGTGAAGCGGAGTCCCGCCGAGGCCGACCCTGCTGCCGTACGCCCGCGCGACAGCGCGCTCGAATGGCGTGGTTCCCTGCGCATCCATGATGCCGCCGACGTTGTCGGCGCCGGTGCGCTGCATGGTTTCCACTGCGATCCGGGCGTAGTCGCTCGGAAGCACGGAGTGCGCATCGACGCGGATGACGACCGGATACCGCGTTGCCGAGATAGCGATATTGAGACCGGCAGGCGTTGAACCGACCGGGTTGGACAGCACCCGGATGCGCGAATCGGCGCGTGAGAGCTCCTCGACGAGTTCGTTGGTTCCGTCTATGGACGGACCGACCGCGATGGCAACCTCGAACGGACCCGGGTAGTCCTGCCGGAGCAGGCTGTCGACAGCGGCCCGGACATGGGTGACGTCATTCAGGACGGGCATGACGTACGAGACCCCGACGAGTTCAGCGCTTGCGCCAGTCGATGTGCTCTCGGTCATGGTCTCCACTCGATGATTTCGTCGGTCGAGCCTATCAGCGGCGACGTGAGACGGACGTCGCGTGCCAACGCACAACGCCCGCGAGCTGAATGCTCGCGGGCGTTGTGAGTCCGATCAGAGAACGAGTTCTCCGAGGGTCACATCAACGGTTCTCGTGTCACCGTCACGGACATAGGTCACCTCGGCCGTGGCACCGGCCGCGAGTGCGCGTACCTGAGCTGTGAGGTCGGTCGCGCCCGTGATCGGATGCCCGTCGAAGTTGGTGACGATGTCACCTTTCTGCAGGCCTGCGTCAGCCGCGGCGCCGCCCGAGCTGATGTCGCTGATCAACGCGCCGACAACAGGGCTGTCCTGAGCGCTCGAGGCGTCGCCGACGCTCGCTCCGAGGAGTCCGTGGGTTGCCTCGCCGCTTTCGATGATCTCGTCCGCGACACGCTTCGCGATGTTCGCGGTGATCGCGAAACCGACGCCGATGCTTCCGCTCTGGTCGGAACTCTGCGCGCTGCCGGCGCTCGCGATCGCGACGTTCACCCCGATGAGCTTTCCTTCGCTGTCGACCAGTGCACCTCCGGAGTTCCCCGGGTTGATGGCGGCATCCGTCTGGATGACAGCGAGCGAGATCACCGACTGCGTCTGAGGGTCGCTGTTTTCTTCGCCGGGAAGGTTGAAGCCCCACACGTCGTACGGACTTTCGGATCCGTCCTCCTGGGTGGAGTCCTCGGGCACAGCGGAGGACGCGACGGTGATGCTCCGGTTGAGGGCGCTCACGATCCCGTCTGTGACGGTTCCAGCCAGGCCGAGCGGAGCACCGATCGCGACGGCCATGTCACCGACGTTGAGCTTGTCGGAGTCAGCGAACTCCATGGGGGTCATGCCGCTGGCGCCCTCGAGCTTGATCACGGCGAGGTCATAGACCGGGTCGGTGCCGACGATCGACGCCGAGTACAGTTTGCCGTCGTTCGCCGTCACCTGAATCTGCGGGTCAGGGATCTTGCCGTCGAGGGTGACGACGTGGTTGTTGGTGAGGACGTAGCCGTCTTCGCTGAGGACGATGCCGGAACCACTTCCGCCACTGTTCGCGCTCTGGACCGCCAGAGTCACAACACTGGGCGAGGCCGTCGCGGCGATCGCCGTCGCCCGGGTGACATCCGAGGTGTCGTTGATGGTGATGTTCTGAGAACCGCCGGCACCGGCGGTTACGGTAGTTCCCTGGTTTTCGACGAGGAGAGCAGCCGTGCCCGCGCCCGTCGCACCCCCGACCAGAGCGCCGATCGCCAGACCAGCGATGAGGAGGCCAGCGGTGGAGCGGCGCTTCTTCGGTGGGTGTTCCTGCTCGGTAGCCCCGTTCGACGCCGAACCGAATGATGGCCCATAAGCATCTGTGCTCTGGTTGTCGCCCGGGTAGTGCTGGCTCGCGAAAGGAGAGTTCTGGTCGGCGAACGCCGGATAGTCCTGAGTCGGGTACGCGTCGGTGCGTTGTTCTGCACCGTGGTCACCTGACGCCACTCCGAAAGCCGCACCCGATGCATGAGGGTAAGCATTGGTGGGAGCGGTGTCAGTGCGGTGAGCGGCCTCCACACCGGGGAAGTAGGTCGGCACGGGAGGAATGACAGGCGGCGGTGCTTGCCAGGAACCGGATGCCGCGTCGGCGTCCGGGCGCGGAGCAGCGGAGTCCTGGGGGTCCCGGGAGTCGTTGGGGTCCTGCGGGGTTTCGTTCATGGGGTGCTCCTTCCAAGCAAAGCCAGCTTTCACGGTCAAGCTGGGCGTTGACTATGCGCACTCTGTGAACGAACTAGGGCGCGACCGCGATCCTGCCGTTACCCGCGGCTGGTGCTCAGCACCGCGATCACCACCCAGCGTAGCCAGATCCCCTCAGCACCCGGGTCCGCTCGGATTTCGTGTACATTCCCGATCCACCAGCACCGTCTTCGCCGTGCCGGCCACCGCGGCAACGACGGTGGCCGGTCCGGGAAGGGTGCCTGCAATACTGCGCCACGCCAGCGTCGCGACCCGGAATTCCACGGTGTACGACACAGTCACAGACACCCGGTAGAGCCCTTTCTCATCGAACACATGACTGGTGGGGGTCGTTGAGAACTCTGGCAATCCGAGCGACGACCACGTCGCGCCCGGCACGCTCGACCTCGTTGAAGTGCCGTCGCCCCACGACCACGAATAGCTCGACGGGGTGAAACGGACATCCACCGCGTGATCGAAAAGTGTCCCCGAGACCACGTGCGTGCGGGTACCGACGATGAAGTTCGCCGGTAGACCGACGAGCATCCAGCCGTCTGGCTCCATACGTAAGCTCGGTGCGAGCGGCCGGAACGCTGCAAGATCGCTCAGGGTGATCGCATCACTGACTTCGACGCAGGACGTGCATCGCATCGACGTATCGATGACGTCCTCTCCTCCACCGTTCCCACCATCGGTGTCGCGTCCCCCATCTTCCCCATCGGTGTCGCCTCCTCCGCCACCGTTACCCCCGTCGACAATCCCGTCACCGCGAATGACGGCGTCGCCGCCGTCGATGCCGCCCTCGGAGCAGAACCCAGAGACCTTATCTTGCACGTCACAAGCAGCTGCAGTCGCCGGTTCAAGTGCCCCGCCGCTGATCAGTTGGATCGCGACCGCGAGCGATACGACACCTAACAGGATGCGGGATTCAGCCATGTGTCGACCTTTGCTACCAGGAGTGAAGAAGGCTCACTATCGGATGTCACTAAGGAGACAACCAAGGGAACGGAGTCGGGCCTGTTGATCGGAGTCACATCTTGACCAGAGGCGTCAAGGACCCGCACACCGGAGACGTCACGGCAGACGTTGAGAGCGATCGAACTGTCGCTTTCGCCAGATTCGAATGAAGCCACGCTCACCACGGAGAAAGTTGATACCCCCTTCGTGTGCCAACCATTGGAGTTGATCACACCGGGTTTTTCGAGTTCAGTTAAGTGCTGTTGCGTTACCAGCTCCTCCAGCTCGTCCCAATTCTTGGCGCCAGCAGAATTTGCCTTGTCAAATGCTGCGTTATACCGCGTTAGAACATCCGTCGCCGCGGCGAGCGCCTCCTCCTCCGACGCGAATATCGCCGTCGACGTGGGGGTGGGAGGGGCGGTCGGTGGCGGAGTGCAGCCGACGAGGGATGCGGCCAGCAGGCACGTGACGGCGACCGCGGTGCTGCGCCGCGGCATCCGTCGGGGTTGCGCCGACCGAGCACTCATGGCGACAGAGTAGAACAGTCCGGTGGTGTTGCGGGAGGGTTATCCACAGATCAGTTGGGCTCGCGACTAGCCTTGGATCCTCAGGCGGTGACGCCGGATCGGAGGGAGCGCGGATGCTCGAGCATGGAGGCTGGCAACGAACTGCGGCGGGAGCAGGACTCCTCAAACCGGACGGTTCGATCGCCGCCACGATCTTCGCGGAGATGAGTGCTCTCGCCGTGGAGACGGGAGCGATCAACCTGGGGCAGGGCTTTCCAGACGAAGACGGACCAGCCGCCGTCCTCGAAACTGCCAGACAGGCGATCAGCGATGGCGTGAATCAATACCCGCCGGGCCGCGGTTTCCCCGATCTGCGTCTCGCCATCGCCGAACACCAGAAAAGGTTTTATGGGCTCGAAATGGACCCGGACACCGACGTGCTCGTCACCGCCGGCGCTACCGAGGGCCTCGCCGCGGCCATCCTTGCTCTTGTCCAGCCGGGCGACGAAGTTCTGACCTTCGAGCCGTTCTATGACGCGTATGGCGGGCTCGTCGGGCTCTCCGGCGCGGATCACCGCACGGTTGCACTCCAATGGCCGGACTTCCAGCCCGACCATGATGACCTCCGCGATGCGGTTTCGGACCGCACTCGGATCATCCTGGTCAACAACCCGCACAACCCGACCGGCGCGGTATTCGATCGGGCAACTCTCGAGTTGATTGTGGAACTCGCCCACCGCCACGACGCGATCATCGTCACCGATGAGGTCTATGAACACCTCATCTACGACGCGGCTCACATCCCGGTCGCCTCGCTCCCCGGCGCGTGGGAGCGAACCGTGACGATCTCCTCGGGAGGGAAGACGTTCAACACGACCGGCTGGAAGACCGGCTGGGCCACCGGACCCGCGGACCTGATCTCAGCGATAACGACGGTCAAGCAGTACCTCACCTACGTCAACGGTGCTCCGTTCCAGCCCGCCATGGCGACCGGCCTCAGACTGCCTGACGCGTACTTCCATGGCGCCGCTGCTGAACTGCAGGCAAAACGCGACATTCTTGCTGCGGGCCTTCGGAACGCTGGCTTCGCGCTCTCCCTGCCGAGCGCCTCCTATTTCATCGTGGCGGATGCCTCGGCACTGGGAGTGACGGACGCAGCGGATTTCTGCAGGCGGCTCCCACACCTCGCCGGAGTGGTGGGCGTGCCCGTTACCGCCTTCGTGAATCGCGACCGGCACGAGAGCTACCGTTCGCTTGTCCGGTTTGCCTTCTGTAAGAAACGACCGGTGTTGGAAGAAGCTGCGCGTCGGCTTTCCGCTCTTCGTCCTGGAACTCCCTAGGGATCTAGACGTCTCGGGCGTCGTTTGGCACAACGGAGAACCGGCGCAATTCCAACGCCGGGTTGACGGCGCGTACACGTGCGATCGTCGAGCCGGATGCGAAGCCGACGGCGACATCCGTTTCGATTCCGATCCCGGCGATCTGAGTGCCCGTGGGGTCGATCACCATGCTGTTCCCCACGCCGATCGGCGGCGTGTGGTCGGCAGCGGCGAGGTAGACGGTGTTCTCGATCGCCCTCGCGGTCACGAGGGTGCGCCAGTGGTGCTCCTTGAGCGGCCCACGCACCCATTCGGCTGGAACGAGCACGACGTCTGCTCCGGCGTCGACAATTCGGCGTGTCACCTCAGGAAAACGGATGTCGTAACAGGTCTGGATTCCGAACCGCAGACCACCGGTCTCGAACAGTTCGGGCTCATCGAGAGCGCCGGGCACGACCCAGTCACTTTCCTTCTGACCAAAAGCGTCGTACAGGTGTTGCTTCCGGTATCGGGCAACCAGTTCAGCCTCGGGCGACAGGACGACGATCGTGTTTGCGAACTTCGACGCGTCCTCGGTGCGTTCAACGAGCCCCGCGACCACATGGACGCTGAGTTCCTGAGCCAGACCGGCGAGGGTTTCGACGAACGTCCCGTCGAGAGCTTCGGCATGATCGACCAGGTCCTGTCCCATTGGATCACTGAAGTAACTCGAATACTCGGGGAAGACCACGACGGATGCCCCGCGCTCGACCGCGCGCTCCGCGAGAGCGCGAATGGCGAACAGATTTGCCTCAGCGTCGGCCTCCGGCGAGAACTGGGCGACAGCGATTCCGATGGGCGCGTGTTCGGTCATCGCCCCAGCTTAGGCAACACGCGAAAAGAATTGTCGGCTCGGCTTGGCGCGAGAGTGCTCAGTTCTCGTGCAGAATGAGTGCATGGGATACCTGGTCTACGGCGACGGCACGGAATATGAAATTGACGACAGGGCCCTCGCGCACCTCAAGATCGTCATTGGCTCGAAGCTTCGGCGACAGGAGGGATTCTTCGTCAGCTGGGAACACACCCCTGAAGAAGGCTCCGGTCGCGTCTCGGTGTGGGTGTCCCCAGCGATTCCGATCCAGTTCAGGTTCGTCGGCAGCAAGACCCCGGAACTGAACCGCCAGTGGCTCGAAGTGCTCGCTGATTCTTCCTTCGGCCCGCGCGGGCTACACCTCCTGAGCGAGGCAGATGCAACCAAGCAGGCGGCCGCACGCAAGTCCTGATCGGGGCCGACCCGGGCCGTGAGGGCTTGGAAAAACCTGTGCATTCGCATGGATGACGCAGTGCTCACCGGCGCGACGTTCACGAGGAATTGTCACGATTCTTGCGCGTGATCCCATACCGGGTGGCATTTAGCGCATTTTGTATGCAATTACGCCGGGTTTTTGCGTCCTGGGGCGTTACCAATTTGTTAACTTCCCTCAACTCAGGATGAAAAATCGGTTCAATTCGCGTAGTGTCTAGGGAGTCCCATTGGCTCGACCCGGAGCCGAAGGACGCGCGTGAGGTGCCCCCCTCGTCCCTTACGCGGTTCCCCTCTTGCTGAGGACGAGGCAGCGTCATGACCCATGTCGCTGCGGGCTTTCGGAGAATGTACTTTGGCGAACGCTGGTGACTCCCTGTCAGGAAACGGTCATTTGACCCGACGTGACAGGCGAACCTCCCGCGAAGCCGCCGCTACGCCATCCGAGCCCGTTACTCGCCGTAGCCTGCGCGAACGTGCAGCGACCGCCCAGACCGAGCCTCAGGCAGAAGCGATGCACATCGCGGTCCCTGAGCCGACGCCCCTGCGCCGCCGCCGCGATGCGCGCGCCGCCGTCCAGGCGGAGCGCCCCACCGCACCCGAAGACGTCCCCGTCGTCGAAGAAGCCATCCCACCGGTACCCGTGTGGGCCGACCCGATGGACGAAGCGATCGACCAGGCGCCGTCGGCCTCCCCGGAGATGCCCGAAGCAGACGCACAGCAGACGCCAGCGGATGCCGTCAGCCCCGCCCCGTTCGACGCCGCCCCCTCTTCGGTTGCCGCAGCCTTCATCGCGCCGACCAGTGGAATTCACCGTCCGCATTTCCGCGAGACGACGGTGGCCGACTCGGCACCTGTGCCTGCCTCGGCCTTCCGCGCACACTCCTCGGCGCCCCGGCCCGCTCGCTGGCGCTCGCTTCGATCACCCGCAATCATTGCTCTCGCTATCCCCGCGCTGCTCGGTACTGTCGCCCTCCCGGCCTACGCGTTCTCGCCTGGCACCGGCTCGACGGCTCAGATCGCCAATGCGAACGCCGCACTCACCACGGATGCGAAGGCTGCGCAGTCCTTCACCGTCAGTGACGATGTCACTCTTGCCGAAGTCGAGCGCGACGGATACTCGGCGACCAGCGCTGAAGAGCTTGAGCAGACCTACGCAGCAGCCGGTTATATCTACGACAGCGCTTCGGCGCTTGCCGGCTACCTCGCGCCGTCGACCAGCGGCTGGTGGCGCCCGCTGCCAGGAGAGATCACCTCCAAGTACGGTCCTCGCGGCCTCATCTGCAACGGCGCCGGGTGCTCGAGCTCGTTCCACGAAGGAATGGACTTCGGTGGAGCTTGTGGCACACCGATCAAGGCTGCTGCGACCGGAACCGTCAGCTTCACCGGAAATGCCGGCGCATTCGGAAACCGCGTGATCATCGATCACGGCGACGGTCTTCAGACGATCTACGGTCATCTTCTCAGCGGCTCGTACTCCGTGTCCGTCGGTGACGTCGTCGAAGGCGGCACCGTCATCGCAGAGGTCGGAGCGACCGGCGTCGTCAGCGGGTGCCACCTGGACCTCAAGGTCGCGGTGAACGGGGAACACACCAACCCCGCACCGTTCCTGCGCGAACGCGGCGTAACCGTCTAGTTTCTCCCGCTTCTCGTCACGAACAGCACGCTCGGTGCGTTTCGCTTGCCATCCGCCACCGAAACGGCAATGATCGCACTACCCGTTGACACAAGTGACGGGTCGACGGCGATCCGCTCGCGAGGTCGCCGATCGGGCCACCGACGAAAGCAGCGGACATGGGCACCCTGACCTACGACGGCGTCATTGTCGAGTTCGACGACCGGCTCCTTGCACACCTCCAAATCGTGATCGTGCAGAAGCTGCGCTGCGGCGAGAGCTTCCTGCTCTCCTGGAAGGATGCCGTCAGTATCGGCAACGGCCGAAGCTCCGTCTGGTTGCACCCCTCCATCCCGCTGTATTTCAAGTTCTGGGGCAGCAGGCCCCCGACGATCAACCGCCAGTGGATCGCGGAGCTCACCGCTTCGGCCAACAGCGCTCATGGCCTTGTCGTCTTCGGCGAGGATGGATCCCACCAACCGACGGCGGGCCGCGCTCCGGAGAGCAACCCTCAGCATCCAGCGCCGCACCCCGACCAGCGGCCCCACGAACACTGATGCTCCGTTTTGTCGCTGTGAAGTCAAGCCCTTGTTAACGTCAGCTCTATCGCGTTTGCTGTAAGTAACCATTAGCTGAATCACCGGTCGTCCATGACTGCGCTGGCGATTGGTTTCTACTCAGGAGCGACGAATGACCATCGAAGCTATCCGTACCCCTTCGCGGCCGCAGAAGGCCGACAGCGCCGTCTGGGTACCCGTAGCGACCGGGCTGTGGGTGGGCAGTACCGCAGGCGACTTCATCGGCATGATCGAGAAGGTTTCGCCGCGGGCCTACGTCGCCAGAAACGGACGCAGCGAAGCGGTCGGTACGTACGCGAGCCTCCTGGAGGCCAAGCGGTCAATCGAGCGGCGTAGTTGAGAGCGGTTCTGGTTACCGGCGCTTCGACGGGAATCGGGGCCGCAGTAGCGCTCCGCTTCGCCCAGGCCGGCGACCGGGTCGTTGTTCACTACGCCAGCAATCAGGACGCCGCGGGAGAGACGCTTCGCTCGCTCCCGGGCGACGGGCACGCTGCGATCGAGGGCGACCTCAGCCAACCGGGCGAAGCGTTGAATATCGTTGCCGCTGCGACGACCGCGGTCGGGCTGCTGGACGTCCTCGTGTGCAATGCCGGCATCGCGCCAACTGCCGAGAACCGGCATGTCATCGGCGAGGTCGACTACGACGACTGGGCCGCCACCTTTCGGCGGATGATCGACGTAAACCTCATCGGTGCAGCCGATCTGGCGTGGGCGTTCGCGAGGCAGCTCATCGAGCGGAAGGCCCCTGGCGCAATCGTCAACGTTGGATCGCGGGGTGCTTTCAGGGGCGAACCCGAGTTCCCGGCCTACGCGGCGAGCAAGGCCGGCCTGCACGCACTGGGGCAGTCACTGGCGGTCGCACTTGCACCGCACGCGATCTCAGTCACCGCGGTCGCCCCCGGCTTCGTGGCCACGCCCCGCCAGCTCAGCAAGCTCGATGGGGTGGATGGCGACGTGCTCCGCGCGCAAAGCCCCTTCGGGCGCGTTGGGACCCCGGAGGAAATCGCTGCGGCCGTCTTCTGGCTTGCCTCGCCAGAGGCGGCGTGGTCATCAGGCGCCATCCTCGATGCCAACGGGGCTTCTTACCTTCGCAGCTGATGAGTGTGGCGGCAGCCTGCGGCGAGAACGCGGCTGGAGCCCCGACAAAGCAAAAGGCCCGGAATCTCAACGATTCCGGGCCTTCTCTGTTGCGGGGGCAGGATTTGAACCTACGACCTCTGGGTTATGAGCCCAGCGAGCTACCGAACTGCTCCACCCCGCGGCACAAGAAATGACTCTAGCACGGATAAATGATGGGCGCCAATCCGCGCCGTCGATCCATCGACGCGAACGTCGCGGCCTCATCATGAGGCGGGCTTGGCCGCCACGAGGCTCAGCGCGAGAGGCAACCAGCGGTCCTCTGGCCAGCCGTACATTCCGTCTCCGACGGAAACCAGGTACGGAAACATCCGCCACGGCAGTTCGTCGTGTTCGGCGAGGCGGTCGATTCGCAGCCCGGCGTCGAGAAGAGACGTCATCACCTCGGAGAGTGGGTGCATCCACTCCCACGTCCTGGTGTTCTCCAGCACCGCCGACTCGTCGGCGTAGTCCGTGACGTCGTCGAAGATGTCCGGTTCAGTCTGGGCGTACGGATACCGGAACACCGGCAGCGCATTCGGCTCGTCGGGATCGGCATCGAAAACCTGCGCTGACGGGTGGCTGTCGGCGAAGTACAACGACCCACCTGGCTTGAGGAACCACTCGACGATGCGCGCCCACTCCCCCACGTCAGGCAGCCAGCCGATGGTTCCCCAGGTCGTGAAGATGAGATCGAACGAGTCGGGTTCCGGCAGCGCGTGCCTCGCGTCGTAGATGTTCGCCGCGACGAAGCGCGAGCGGTCAGCGAGTCCGATCTCGTCAGCGAGGGTGCGGGCCTCACGGACCGCCGCCATCGAGAAGTCCAGACCGATGACGGATGCGCCGCGCTGGGCGAGCGCTAATGTGTCGGCCCCGAAATGGCACTGCAGGTGCAGCACACGTTTCCCGGTGAGGTCGAATCGTCCATCGTCACCGGGGAACAGCGCCTGGAGCTCAACCTCGTCGATGGGAGTGAGGCGACCGGCACCCGCGCGAAGTAGCCCCTGATCGTAGAAGTCGCTGTGGACGTGGATGGGTACGCGCTCGTCCCACTGCGCCCGGTTGGCTTCGAGCCATTCTCCTGAACGCAGATTAACGCGAAGTGGGGCGCCTGACGAATTCTCGGTCATGCGCCCCACGTTATCGCGTCGGCTACGGGTTGAGCAGAGCCAGCGCTCGTGCGAGAGCGTCGCTCAGGCGGGCGTCCGCCTCGCCGTACGCTGCCCAGTCACCCTCGGCCAGTGCTGCTGCCTTCTCGTCCATCGCTGTCTTCGCAGCAGCCAGCGCTTCGCGCAACTCCTGGTCGGCAACAGGGTCTGTGGTCCCGGGGTCTTCGCCCTCACCGGTGTCCGGTTCGGTCGGAGCATCCGGAGCGTCCGGGCTCTCCGTGTCGGGCGTGTTGCCGTCACCGGCGCTTGCTCCGGAGTCTCCACCGAAGAGCGAGTCCAGAGCTTCGTCGAGGGTGTCCTCGAACGCGATCTGGTCACCGAACGCGACGAGCACCTTCTGCAGAAGCGGGTAGCTCGTCTCACCGGTCGACTGGACGTAGACGGGCTGGACGTAGAGCAGACCGCCACCGACCGGCAGGGTCAGCAGGTTACCGTTGAGCACCTTCGACTGTCCCTGCTTCAGCAGGTTGATCAGGGATGACACCTCGGTGTCGGTGTTGAACGCGTTCTGCACCTGTCCCGGACCGGGAACGGTGACGTCCTTCGGCAGGGTCAGAAGTCGCAGCTTGCCGTAATCGTCTCCGGGCTTGCCGTCCTCGGCTCCGGCGTCTGCATCCACAGCGAGGTAACCGGTGAGCACGCTGGACGCACTGTCACCCGTTCCCCGCGGCACGAACGTCGAGTACAGGGAGAACGACGGCGACTCCTGGCCCGGCATCTGCATGGTCAGGTAGTACGGCGGCTGAAGCTCGGCTTCAGCCGCGTCGGACTGCGGGTCTGCCGGAGTCGACCAGGCGTCGGTCTTGGAGTAGAACTTACCTGCGTCGGTCACGTGGTACTGACCGAGGATCTGGCGCTGCACCTTGAAGAGGTCCGAGGGGTACCGGACGTGGCTCATCAGGTCGCCACTCATCTTCGAGATCGGCTCGAGAGTCGACGGGTAGATCTTCTGCCAGGTCTTGAGGATGGCGTCCTCGGTGTCCCAGGCGTACAGGGTCACCGAACCGTCGTAAGCATCGACCGTCGCCTTGACCGAGTTGCGGATGTAGTTGATGTCGTCGAGCGCGAACCGCTGGTTGTTGGTCGCCGAATCACTGATCGCCGTCGACAGGCCTACCGTGCGCGAGTACGGGTAAGCATCGGACGTGGTGTAACCGTCGACGATCCAGACCACACGTCCGTCGACCACGCTGGGATACGGGTCGGAGTCGAGCGTCAGGTACGGCGCGACCTTCTTCACACGGGTGGCGGGGTCGCGGTCGTAGATGATCTGCGACTCGCTCGTGACGTCATCCGAGAGGAAGATCTGCTCCGACTGGAACTTCAGTGCGTAGACCAACTTGTTGAGGATCGTGTCGAGCTTCGGCCCTCCGTCACCCTTGAAGGTGTTGTAGGTTTCCGACTCGCCTTCCTCGCCGGACGGGTAGTCCAGCTCCACCGGCTTATTCCCCTTCGGGGCTCCGATGATGGAGTACTCCGGTGACGCCTCACCGAAGTAGATACGCGGCTCGAAGTCGCCGAGGTCACCGGATGTCGGGATCCCGGATTCGAGGAAGACCGGCTGACCGTCGACGGAACGCTGGTTTCCGTAGGCGGCGACGAGACCATATCCGTGGGTGTAGACGAAGGTGTTGTTCACCCAGGTGTCTTCGGGATCCTGCCGCAGTTCACGAAGCGCGACGACGGCATCCTGGCTTTCACCATCGATCTGGTATCGGTCGACGTCGAGGTCCTGCGAGAAGGAGTAGTAGTTCTTGAACCGCTCGAGCTGCGAGATCGAGGGGCTGACGAGCGCGGGGTCGATGATACGGATGGATGCCGTGGTCTCAGCGTCCTGACGCAGAGCGCCCTCGGCGGCATCCGTCGTTGCGTTGTACGGGATCTCCTCGACATCCGCCACGTCGTATGCATCTCGGGTGAGATCGATGTTGCGCTGAATGTAGGGCGTCTCGAGCGTCTTGGCGTTCGGGTCGACCTGGAAGCGCTGGACGACCCACGGGTAGGCGGTGCCGACGAGGAGCCCTGCGACGAGGAGAAGCGCTGTTCCCACGACCGGGAGGCGCCAGCGCCCGATGAACGCGGTGACGAGGAAGAGCACCGCGACGAGAGCGGCGATGCCCGCGAGGATGACCCGTCCGGGGATGGTCGCGTTGTCGTCGGTGTAGTTTGCACCGGTGATCAGGTCACCGGTCTGGTTGAGCGTCACGTACTGGTCGAGCCAGATCGACACAGCCTGCAGCGCGATGTAGAGACCTGCGAGGATCGCGATCTGGATCCGCGCCGCTTTGGAGATGCGCAGGTCACGACCGGAGACCCGGATCGAACCGTACAGGTAGCTCACCGCGATGGTGAGCAGGGTTGCGAGGAGGACGACGGCCGACGCGAAGCCGACGAGGCCACGGAAGAACGGAAGCTCGAAGAAGTAGAACGAGACGTCGAGTCCGAATTGCGGGTCGGTCTCACCGACGGGAGTCCGGTTCAGCCACATGAGGACGACTTCCCAGCGGGTGGCTGCCGCGAAACCGGCGAACAGACCGAGAACGACGGGGATGCCGTATGTGGCGAGGCGACGGAGAGGCTCGACGAGCTCCTGGTAACGGTCGAGCTGGCTGCTCAGCTTGGCGTAGACCGGCCGGAGGCGGTAGGCGAGCATGATGCTCGCCCAGACCGGAAGCGCCATGCCGACGAAGCCGATCACGAACATCACCGATGAGGCGATCCATTGCGTGGTCAGAACGTTGGCGAAGCCCAACTGGGCGAACCAGAGGAAGTCGGAATACAACCCCGCAAAGATGAAGAACGCGACCACCAGCACCCCCACGACGGCTGCGGTGATGGCGAGCGGGGCTCGGCTGCGGTTGGGAGTGGAACTGGCTGATGATGCGGATGTCACGTGTGGCCTCTGTCAGTTTTCGGGGTTCACCGTCAAGTCTACGGGGGTCCGGGCACTGGAAGCTGTGAGCTAGCCGCTGCCTTCCGGCCGCTCGCAGGTGGGCAGCGCATCGATCCCGCTGTCATCGGCGACCGCTTCCAAAGCGGTCAGTGCGTCGTCGAGCGTCGCAACGCTGAGAACGCGGATGCCGTCGGGCACGTGACCGACGACTTCGTTGCAATTGGCCTCCGGCGCCAGGAAATAGTCCGCTCCCGCGTCGACCGCACCGAACAGCTTCTGCCGGATTCCCCCGATCGGGCCGACGACGCCCTGCGCGTCGATCGTTCCCGTGCCCGCGACGTTCTCGCCTCCGTTGAGTTCGCCGGGAGTCATCTTGTCGATGATGCCGAGCGCGAACATCATCCCGGCGCTCGGGCCGCCGACGTTGTCGAGCTGGATCGTGACGTCGACCGGGAAGTCGTAGAGCACCTTCGTCGCGATACCGATGATGGATGTCTCTTCGCCGTCGGCAGACTCGGCCGAGACCGGAGTGATGGCGACCGTCACCGGGTCTCCCCCGCGGCGGACATCGAAGTCCGCCGGAGTACCGCTGCCGTTGGCCGCAATCGCATCGCGGAGGGAGTTGAGGTCGGAGACCTCCGTGCCATTGACGGCGAGGATCTCGTCGTCGACCTCGAGCTTGCCCTCTGCCGGCGCGCCATCGGCGACCTGGCCCACCGCGAGCTGAGAAGGGAACTCGAAATCGAGTTCGGAGAGGGCAGCAGCGACGGCATCCTGTTGCGAGTCAACCATCAGCGCGGCGTTCTCCGCCTCACGCTGCTCCGTGGTCACTCCTTCAGGGAACAGTGCGTCGACCGGCACGATCGCCTTGCTGGGCGAGAACCACGCCATCGCGACTTCGAACCAGTTGGGCCTCTGCTCGCGGTTACCGACCGCCTGCACCGTAAGCATGTCGAGCGAGCCGGCGGTTTCATATGTCCTGGCCCCTTCGACGGTGACCATCGGGACCTCGTCGTCCTTGATCTCCACCGAACCGAGCGTGTTGAACACGGGCCCGGGCTGCTGGATCACATAGGAGGTCGGCCAGAGCGCAAGACCGAGAAGAAGCACGAACGAGATCGCGAGTGCCAGCCAGCCTCGGTTTCGCCGGCGGCGGACGCGCTCCATGCTCGCCAGTTCGGCGTCGGAGAACAGCGCCTGCGGTGCAGTGCCGGCGGGGTTATCGGTGAAGAGACTCATCGTGCCTTTCGTCTGTTCGCGACGGGCGGACACCTGCCAGGGGCAGCCACGCGAATCTCAAGGGTTCACCGACTAGCGTAGATCCCGCAACCGAATGCTGTCTGAAAGGTGGCCTCTGTGCCCGACGAATCCGACAAGAACCCCGAGGACGATTTCCGCGACATGCTGCGGCAGTTCCTGGCCGGGAACGCCGGGATCGATCCCAGCCAGCTTGCGGGAGCTGCCGGACTGCCCGGCGATCCGGCAGCCGTCAACGCGATGATCAGCCAGCTTCGCAACGCCCTCCAGGGTGCTGGCGACGGCTCCATCAACTGGAAGGCGGCGACCGATCAGGCGGTCACGCTCGCGACGACCGGCGCCGTTTCGACCTCCCCCGAGCAGCGCGCCGCTCTTGACCAGGCCTTCTCCATCGCCGCGCTGTGGCTCGACGACGTCACTGGCATCAGCGAGCTGACGAGCGTGCCACGACTGGTCAGCCGCGCAGAATGGGTCCGCGCAACCATGCCGGTATGGACTCAACTCGCGGAGCCGGTCGCGACAAGCATCTCCGACGCTCTCACCGGGGTTCTCCGGGATCAGGCACCGGAAGAGTTCCAGGGCATGGTGGAGAACGCCGGCGCCCTTCTCCGCAGCATCGGAGGAGCCCTCTTCGCCATGCAACTCGGCCAGGTCGTCGGACAACTGTCGACCGAGGTCGTCTCGGGTGGAGACATCGGCATTCCCCTCCTCGACGACAACCAGGCCGCGATCCTCCCCCAGAACGTCACGGCGTTCGGTGAGGGTCTCGACATCCCCGAGGATCAGATCCACCTGTATCTCGCTGTGCGGGAGATCGCCCACGCCAGGCTCTTCCGTCACGCCCGCTGGCTGCGTCTTCACCTCATCTCATCGATCACGGAGTTCGCCCGTGGCATCCGGATCGACACCGACCGCCTCGAAAGCCTCGCCGAAGGATTCGATCCTTCGAACCCGGAGGAACTGCGACAGGCGATGGTCGACGGCTCGCTCATCCCACCCAAGACCGACGCGCAACTCGCCACACTCGTGCGCCTCGAGACGACGCTCGCGCTCGTCGAGGGCTGGGTCGACGTGGTGACGGCCCGGGCGACCTCGCGTCTGCCCAAGGCGGATGCCATCGCCGAGATGGTCCGCCGTCGACGCGCGACAGGTGGTCCCGCTGAATCAGCGTTCTCGACCCTCGTTGGCCTCGAATTGCGGCCGCGGCGACTTCGCGAAGCCGCAGCGATGTGGCAGCAGATCACGGATGCCGTCGGTGACGACGCGCGGGACGACCTCTGGTCGCACCCCGACGTGATCCCGACCGGCGGCGACATCGACGATCCTGCTGCACTTATCGCGCGCCTGGAGGCTCGTGCCCGCGGCGAGGTCCCCGAACCGGACGACATGGACACCGCTCTCGAAAACCTGCTCCGCGGCGAAGCGGGGTCCGGTCCTGGCGAAGAAACACCCCCCGCCGTCTGACGTGACGGCAGGACTCGTGCTGCTCTGCCGGCTTCACCGCTCGTCGGCGCGCAGTGCGCGCTTGCCGACGGCGATCGGACGCACGGTTATGATCGATAGCGTCTGAGGGGAGACAACTGTGGTCGAGGTCAACCCTCATGAAGGTATGACAACGCTCCCGAACACCAGAGCCAGAGCCTCGGCGCGCATTCGCCGTGCCGGGATCGGCATTGTCGTCGCGCTCGCTGTTGTGGCTGCTCCGAGCCTGACCTCGGTCGCCTCCCCCGCCGCCCATGCGGCGGCGGCCCCGACGGTGACCCGTTTGTTCGGCGCCGATCGTTACGGTACGGCCGTCGAAATATCGAAGGCCGGGTTCCCGGCCGGCGCCTCGACGGTCTACATCACGACCGGTGCAAACTATCCTGATGCTCTCTCTGCCGCTCCGGCAGCGGCAGCGGCAGACGCGCCACTCCTCCTCACCCCCGCGGCGGGCCTTCCTCCGGCTGTCCAGACGGAACTCGCACGGTTGAAGCCAACGTCCGTCGTCATTCTGGGCGGCACGGCAATCGTCTCTGATGCGGTTGCAGCAGCGGCCACAGCGCTCGGAGCGCGAGTCTCGAGGATCGCCGGCACCGACCGCTATGACACGTCCCGGCTGGTGGCCGAGTTCGCATTCCCTCAGGCGAAGACCGCCTACGTCGCAACTGGCGCAGACTACCCGGACGCTTTGGCCGCTTCGGCTGCCGCCGGAGCCATCGGGGCCCCCGTCGTCCTCGTCGACGGGAAGAAGCCGTCGGTCTCTCCGCCGACGGCAACCGCCTTGACCTCCGTCACCACTGCCATCATCGCCGGAGGGACAGCGATCGTCTCCGGCGGTATCGAGGCGGCGCTGAAGCAGTCAGGGAAGACGGTGGCCCGACGGGCGGGTGCGGACCGCTATCTCACCGCTCTCGCGATCAACAAGGCGGCGTTTCCCACTGCCTCCCGCGCACACGTTGCGGTCGGAAGCTCCTTCGCCGACGCCCTCGCCGGCGCGTCACTGGCCGGTAACCGCGGCAACCCCCTGTATCTCTCCCCCAGGGCGTGCCTGAGTGCACCGGTGGCTGCAGACATCTCCACCCGCCTTCAGCCGACCGAAGTCACGCTGCTCGGTGGCCCTCTCGTGCTCAACGATCGAGTGGGTGCCCTCCAGAACTGCGCCGCAGCCAAGAAAAGCTCCGACGCCACCCTGACCTCCCGCCTGAACGCGGAGTTGCCGAAACTGCCCGGCTCGTACGCGGTCTCCGTGCGTGAACTCTCCGGAGTCGGCACCGCTGTCAGCATCCGCGGTGCCGACATGAAAGAACCCGCAAGCACCATCAAACTCTTCGCGGTGTACGCCGCTCTGAAGCGGGTGGACCAGGGCCGGTTGTACTTCTCGAGCCGCACGTCCTCCGGCACCACCGTCGCCGACTGCATGCGCGTGGCAATTCACATCTCCGACAACCCGTGCCACGTCGACCTGATCAATCTGATGGGCGTCTCCAGCCTGAACAGCCAGTTCGCCGCCGAGGGCTACAGCCGGACCCACTACACCGGGAATGTCAACGGAACCTACTACTCCAGCAAGACGAGCAGCACCAACGACCTCTCCCTTCTCCTGTCCCGGCTGGAGAGCGGCACACTGTTGAGCCCGGCGTCGACGAAGTACATGCTCACCCTGATGAAGACGCAACTGTGGAAGAACCGCATCGCCGTCGGTCTGCCCCCCAAGGTCGCCCACGGTTCGAAGATCGGGCTGCTCTGGGTGTCATCGGGCGTCGTCGAGAACGACGCTGCGATCGTTTACGCCCCGAACGGAACCTACGTCCTCTCGGTGCTCGGCAGCAGGAATGCCACCAAGGCGGGCATCGCCCGAATATCACGGGTCGTGTACGAGCACTTCAACGGGACATTCGGCGCGGCGGCCTCCTATCCCGTTTTGAACATGTACGTGCAGAAACCCGTCGTGATGTATTCCCGCCCCGGCAGCGGCGCTCTCCGGACGATCGGATACGGAACCCAGGTCGAAGCGATCGACAGCGTCCGCGTCTGGTACCGGGTCCGCGTCGGCACACAGACGGGATACATCCACTATTCGGGGCTAGCCAACCGCTACTGACCGCACCTGTGGAAAATCCGCGCGCCGTTTCGGCGGGTGCGGCATGATTCCCGGCATGCTCTACAGACTCGACCCCCGGTACCCGATCGTCTGGCGTAACACTACGTCCCTGCAGATCGGCGCCGAGCACCCGCTCGCGCGACTCGAGCAGGTCACTCCAGCGATCGAACATCTGCTCGGCGCCCTCATGGCCGGCGCCAGTCGCCTCCAGCTCGACAGGCTCGCCGAACGAGTCGGTGCGGAACCGTCTGTGGTCGATTCGTTTCTCGCTGCGGTCGCGCCGGCACTCGTACCGGAGGAACGGCAGAGGGAGGTACCCGGCTGGATCGTCGACGGGGAGGGAAAGACGGCCGACGGCATCCGCTCTCTCCTCGCGATGTCCGGTATTCCGGAGGCGACGCCGGAAACGGGTCCGCCCGCCGTTGCGGTTCTCGTGTCGACACATGTCATCGATCCACGCCGCTATGTGCGCTGGCTCAGCCTCGACGTGCCGCATCTGGCCGTGGTTTACACCGACATCGGCGTGCAGATCGGCCCTCTGGTCGAACCCGGTTCCGGCCCCTGCCTGCACTGCCTCGCGCGCGAACGCACCGATACGGATGCCGCATGGCCCGCGATGGCATCCCAGCTGCTCGGTCAGCCGTCGTTCGCGGAGAGTGAGCCGTTGATCAGTGAAGTGTGCGCCCGCGTGACCCGGATCGTGACGGCGCGGATCGTGGACGGCTCGAACGACCTCGTGTCTGCGTCGCTCAGGATCGACGCGTTCCGGGTGTCTGGGAGCCGGACAGAGCACCAGCCGCACCCGGAGTGCGGATGCCGATCTCTGTCAGAAAACGAGACCGTTCCCTGGGTTGCGGCGACCGCGCCGAGCGTTCCGACCACGACATGAACAGCTTTGACCGTGCGCGCGTGATGCCGACGTACATCAGCCGCCGCTCTTCGTCCACCTGATCAAATGTCTTGGCATAGCTGATCGGAACGAGGCCCTCGCTGAGTCCGAGCAGGTAGACGACGTCCCATTCGAGTCCCTTGGCCGAGTGCAGCGTGGCAAGGGTCACCGCGGACACCGTCGGTTCGTGTTGACCCGCCTGCCGTTCAAGCAACTCGTCCGTGAACTGCCGGAAGGTCGTCCCAGGCGGCGCCTGATCGACGAGGGCCATGATCGCGTTGAGCGACTCCCACTTGTCGCGAACGGCCCCAGCGGTCTCGGGTGCCACTTGCGTCCAGCCGAGGGAGCGCAGGACGTCGCTGACCGATTTGAACAGCGGCTCACCGGTGACCGAGACGGATGCCCCGCGGAGCGCCATGATCGCCTGACGAACCTCGGGCAGGTCGAAGAACCGCTTGCTGCCCCGCAGCAGGTACGAGATGCCTGCATCGCCGAGTGCGGTTTCGAGCATTGCCGCCTGCACATTGACCCGGTACAGGATGGCGATGTGCTCCGGTTTGGTCCCCGCGGCTATCTGCTCGAGAACGGACTGGGCGATGGCGCGCGCTTCAGCCATGTCGTTCGGATGGCTCGTGATCTGCGGGAGCGGGTGATTGTCTGCACCGCGGTTGGCGTGGAGGCTGAGCGCACCCGGGCGTCCGCGCATGAGCCGGTTGGCCGTATCGACGATTTGCGGCGTCGAACGGTAGTTCTGTTCCAGACGCACCACGGTGGCATCCGGGTGTCGCGACGGAAAATCGAGGAGGAAGTCGCTCCGTGCGCCTGCGAACGAGTAGATGGTCTGGCTGGCGTCTCCCACGACGCAGACGTCGTTCCTGCCCCCGATCCACAGTTCGAGCAGCTGTTGCTGCAGAGGAGAGACGTCCTGGTACTCGTCGACCACGAAGAACCGGTATTGCTCGTGAACCTGCATCGCCACGGCCGGCTCGGTCTGGATCATGCCCGCGCAGGCCAGGAGCACGTCCTCGAAGTCGAGTTGCCTGCGTTCGTCCTTGAGGTCCTCGTAGGTTCTGAGCATGTCAGCGACCTGATCGATGGCGAGGTTCTGCGGTGTCGGTCGGTTCGCCGCGGCGTACTGTTCGATGCTCAGACCGGAAACCTTGCGCCACTCGACCTCCGCCGCGATGTCACGCAGGGTGGCGGTGTCGAGTTTGAGATGGAGTCGCTCCGCAGCGTGGCCGAGCATCTTGCCTTTGCTCGGGATGAGTGCCGGCATGATGCCGCCGACGGTGTGCGGCCAGAAATAGTTGAGCTGGCTGAGAGCCGCCGCGTGGAAGGTGCGCGCAGCGACTCCCCCGGCACCGAGATGGCGAAGCCTCGAGCGGAGTTCGGCCGCGGCACGGTTGGTGAACGTCAGCGCCATGACGCGATTGGCGGCGTATGTGCCCGTTGCGACGCCATGGGCGATCCGGTGGGTGATCGCCCGGGTCTTTCCGGTGCCGGCGCCGGCAAGGACGCAGACCGGTCCGCGGAGCGCTTCAGCGGCGACGCGCTGATCGTCGTCGAGACCCGCGAGAAGGTCGCCTGGTTCGATTCCGCTCATGCCCGCGAATCAGCCGGTTCGATCGCTGCGAGGTGTGCCGTCTCTGCCAGATCCGGCCCGCCGTCCGCGACGAGCCACAGGTCGATGAGATGCCGGGCGATCGACGTCGACCCTGGGAGAAGGAGCGTGCCGACTTCGCTGCGCAACTGCTCGCGACTGAGCCAGCGCAGATCGACGATTTCCTCCCCGTCGGGCAGGAGAGCGTCCGGGTCTTCGCCCTGGGCGACGCGGGCGGAGAAGCCGAGCATCATCGACCGGGGGAACGGCCACGGCTGCGAGCCCAGGTACTGCGGGTTCTCGACGCGCACCCCGGATTCTTCGGCGATCTCGCGGCAGACGGCACTCTCAAGAGACTCGCCTGCCTCGACGAAGCCGGCGAGGAGTGAATAGCGACCTTCCGGCCAGAGTACGTTCGAGCCGAGCAGGAGCCGGTCGTCGTTGTCCAGAACGAGCACGATGACGGCGGGATCGGTTCGTGGAAAGACCTGGGTGTTGCACGAGGGGCAACGCCTCGCCCAGCCGGCGAGTTCAGGGTGTGTCTCTGCACCGCACCGGTGACAGTGGGGGGTCGATCCGTGCCAGTTGGCCAGCGCCACAGCAGCCGTCATGAGCGCTGAATCTCCCGGTTCGAGCGAAGCGCCGGAGTCCCGGAGGGAGACCCAGCGTTCCGGATCCGGCTCGAGAGCCGTGGCACCGGCATCCGTCACCAGAGCGGCGATGACCGGAGAGCCTGCTTCCGCCGCCGGGCCTTGTTCGACGGTCCTGCCGAGGTAGAACAGGGATGCGGCGTCATCGGTGACGGATGCTCCGGCGAGAGCGAGGCGCTCGCCGCTCATCAGCGTCTTTCCATTCCAGAGCGGCAGCACCCGGCAGGCGGGATCGCCCACCAGTTCGGTGAACAGGTCGGGACGGACGCGGACGTCAGCATCACGATTCACGGCACTTCGAGCGAGCGGAAGGTCCGTGAGCGCACCAAGATCGAACAAAAGCACTCCCACCTGCAAGGGCGTGGCGAATAGCTGCCACAGGGCCGGGCAACCTAACCTAGATGCCATGGCCAGATCGCATCTAACTCTAGCCGCGTTGGCTACTTCAGCCGTCGCGGACCTGCAGATTCTCGGCGCAGGCCCGTTCGGACATGGGACGACCGGGGACTTCGACTCAGCGCTGCTCCGCACCGGAGACGACCGCGAACTGGTGGTGCGGGTTCCCGCAAATGAGCGTGCCGCAAGCGAGCAGTCGGTCGAGCTCATTGCCCTGCAGGCCATGACCGCTGGCATCCGAAGCCGTCTTCCGTTCGAGGTCCCGACCGTCGTCGGGCAGGGCTCGACGCGGGGAACCCGTGTGGTCGTGTACAACCACTTGCCCGGGTACAACGTTGACGCCGCCGACATTCCCGCCGGCGACGGCGCCGCGACCTCGATCGGCGCTGCGATTGCCGCCATTCATACTCTTCCCGGCTCTTTCGTCGCCGAGGTCGGCCTGCCGCACCTCACCGCGGAGGAGTGCCGGAACGAAGCGCGCAGTGTGATCGAACGTGCTGCATCGACGCGACAGTTGCCGACGGCGGTCCGCAAACGGTGGACGGATGCTGCGGCCGATGACAGCCTGTGGCAGTTCCAGCCAACCGTGATCCACGGATCGCTCGGCGCAGATTCCTTCATCCTCACCGATCATGAAGTCGGTCCGATCGTCACCGGCGTGCTCGGCTGGGGTTCACTCCGCGTCGGCGACCCTGCTCGCGACCTGCACTGGCTCAGCGGCGCGGGGGAAGCGGCGGAGAGCGTGCTCGCCGCATACCGCTCGTCCGCGACTCGGTCACCGGATCGCCTGCTCCTGCAGCGGTCGATGCTCCACGCCGAACTGGAACTCGCGCGCTGGCTTCTGCATGGTGTCGACGCGAGGGACCAGGCGATCATCGACGACGCGGTCGGGCTGCTCGACGGGCTCGTTGACCATGTACTCGGCGATCTCATGAACCCGCTCTCGAATACCACCGGTCCGATCCTCGCCGTATCTGACGTCGAAGACATGCTGAGCCGCACGCCGCAATCCAGCGCGCCGGCCGGTTCGAGCGGAATCGGCATGCAGACCGACAGCTACGACCGTTCCGAACTCGAGGCAGTGTTCGGGCGGGATGCCGAAGGCATCGCTGGAGCCGACGAGAAGCGGGACCCCGACTCGGCCGAGCACGATGACGACGAGAACCCTCCCGTGGCCGAGAAGCACGATGGTCACCCGGACACTGTCGAGACGGGGCCCATCACCGTCGTCTCGCCCGAGGATGCCGCATCCGACATCATCGCCGCGCGCGGTGACCGGGGCGACGCCGGCTACACCGCCGAACTCGACTTCTCGGCGCTCGAGCTGGCCGAATCCGGCGAGGTCACTCCCCTGACCCAGCGCCGCCCCAACTCCTCGGCCGAGTAGAGGGTCGCCGGCCGGATCACCCGATCGTCGGTGACGTAGTAGAACACAGCGTCGATGAGCTCGGCGGGCACGTCCTTCCACTGGGCGAATGCGAGCCGGTACAGGGCGAGCTGGTACTGCCGCTCCTCCAGCTCGGCAGCAGTCTTTGGCGCCTTTCCCGTCTTCCAGTCCACGATCTGGTAGCGTCCGTCTCGCTCATAGACGGCGTCGAGTTTGCAGATGATGATCTGCTCGCCGAGGACGAAATTGATCTCACGTTCGACTTCGATCGGCCGGAGGTTCGCCCACTCGGACGCTTCGAAGGTGCGCTGCAGGACCGCAAGCTCATCGAGTTCGCGTTGCTCGAGAGGCAGAAGCGTGCCTGACGCATCGTCCAGGTCCTGCTCCAAAAGACTGGAATCAAGGGATTCCTGGCCGCCGGCGATGCCGGAGCGCTGCTCGACCCAGCTGTGGAACAGTGTGCCGAGCCGGGTCTGGCGGTAGGGCCGTTCCGGAAGCGGACGACGCATGCGCGTGGCCAGCCCCGCGGCATCCGTCACGAAATCCTTGAACCGGGATGCCGGGACCCGGTCGGGCATCGTCACGTATTCGTCGGAAGCGAGCCGGGCCTCGCGTTCGGCGAGGAGCAGCGCAATGTCGTTCGACCACACAGTCGGCAGGGTCGGGTCGGCAGTGCGGACGGCATCAGCCGCCGCCACGACCGACGGTGCACGCGCACCGAGCGGATCGAGCGGCCAGGACACCTCGTTCTGGATGTCGGCGAGCGGGTTCTCCTCGAACTGCGACTCGTCGGGCAGGCCATCGCAACTCGACGGAACAGCGGTGACGATCTCCTGGAGAAATTGCCCGGGCCCACGCGGCTTCGACTGTGTCGCCCAAAATGAGCCGCTTGCGAGGAGTGCGTCTTTCGCGCGGGTGACGGCGACGTAGGCAAGCCGCCTCTGCTCCGCGGCGTTGCGGTCTTCGAGCCCGTCGCCGAACGCTGTGTAGGCAGCGTCGAAGTCGCTTTGCGTCGCTGCTGAGCGCCAGGCGAGGGTCGGCAGCTCTGCACGGTCACCGCGGAACTCGTAAGGAAGCTCGCCGAACGCGGTCCAGCCGCGTTTGCTGCGAAGCGTGCCGGGCAGTTCGTCGCGAACCATCCGCGGGACGGCGACGCTGTCCCATTCCAGTCCCTTCGAGCCATGGATTGTGAGGATCTGCACGGTACCTGGCTCGGGGTCCTCGCCACGGGGACTGAGGTTCTCCCGACGTTCCGCCTCAGCCAGCCACGACAGGAACGGCCCGAGTGTTCCCCCCTCGGAGACGGCGAGGTACGAGGCGATCTGCTCGGAGAACGCGTCGAGACTCGCTTGCCCGAGCGGGTTCTGGTCGTTGGCGGCGACCTCGATGTCGAGCAGGAGTTCCTGCACCATAAGGTTCACGAGGTCGTACAGGTCGAGCCCGGAGCGCCGTCGGAGAGCGGCGAGTTGACGGGAGACGAGTCGCATCCGACGGATGCCTTCGGCACTGAAATCGCGAAGCGCCGTGTGGTTCGCCGGTGCCGTCTGGAGAAAGTCGAGGGCATCGACGATCGATTTGCCGTCGTCGTGGGCGGCTGAGGATGCGATCTTCTCGCGGACGTCTTCGGCGATGAGCCGCTGCGACAGGTCACGGTCGGCGAGCCAGCGGGCGAGGCCGCTGAGCGCTTTGATGTCGCGCGGACCGATGCGCCACCGAGCACCGGTGAGGAGCCGGACCAGTTCTGAGCCCGCTGTCGGATCGTGAAGAACGCGCAGCGCAGCGACGAGATCGACGACGACGGGCTGTTCCAGCAATCCGGCGACGCCGAGAATGTGGAAGGGAACGTTGTTGCGCCGGAGCGCCTCGGTGAACACGTCGACCTTCTTGAGGGAGCGACACAGAAGTGCGGCGCTTCGCTGCCCGCCCCTGCTCGACTCTCGGCTGATCTCAAGCGCGAACCAGCGCGCAACAGCGTCCGCCTCCTCGACGACCGTTTCGGCGAAGACGACCGAGATGTCGCCGGGTCCGGCGTGCGGCGCGCTGGCCAGACGGCGGACCGGCACTCCCGGGGTGGCGGGGAGCGGCCCGACGATGGCGTTGGCCGCGTCGAGCACACGGCCGGAGTTTCGCCAGCTCGTCGACAGGGCGAACGTGTCTGCCGAGCCTGCGGGGGCGAAGTCGGCGGAGAAACGAGCGAGGTTCGCAGCACTCGCGCCGCGCCAGCCGTAGATGGACTGGTTGGGGTCACCGACAGCCATGACAGCGTGCCCGGCGAAGAGGCGGGAGAGAAGGTCGGTCTGCACCACAGAGGTGTCCTGGTACTCGTCGAGAATGACGACTCCGAATCGCGAGCGGTACTCCTCTACCACCCGCGGCACCCTGCGGCAGATCTCGAGAGCGAGAGCGACCTGATCGCTGAACTCGACAAAACCGAGACGCTGCTTCTCGGCCGCGAATCGCTCGGCAAGGTCAAGGATGAGCCCGAGCGAGCCGATGTCGGCGACCGCGTCTGTGACGCACTGGTACGGCACACGTTTCTTCGACGAGCCGTCGTGGAGGGGAAGCTCGCTGAGGCGGAGGAACTCCGCCGCGAATGTCCGGATGTCATCGGTGCGGCCGGTCGCGTCGTTGTCGCTGAGGGCGTGGCTGAGCGAGATCACGGCTGCCGTCACCTGGTCGACGCTCTTGTCGATGCCCACGAGGCGGTCGTCGCCACTGTCGACGACGATCTGCCTCGCCAGTCGCCATGCCGACGCCTCGGTGATCACCGTCGCGTCCGGTTCGCGGCCGATGAGCCGGGCATACTCGCGGAAGAGTCCACTCGCGAACGAGTTATAGGTGGCGATCGTGGGAGCCTCGAGCACATCGATGCTCAGTGTCGGGTCCTCCTCGCGCTGGAGTTCCTGCAGCTGACCGATCCGTTTGCCGACGCGTTCGGCGAGTTCTCCTGCGGCCTTGCGGGTGAATGTCAGACCGAGGATCTCGGGTACGCGGACTTTGCCGTTCGCGAGAAGCCAGACGATGCGGTTGGCCATTGTCTCGGTCTTGCCGCTTCCGGCTCCGGCGACGACGAGCGCCGGGCTGAGGCCGGCTTCGATCACGGAGACCTGCTCAGGGGTGGGCTGGGGCAGGTCGAGCTTCCTGGCGATGTCGCGGGCGGACAAGGCGACGCCGGTCATGCGCTCACCGCCGCGACGAGGTGAATGCGGTACATCGGATCAGCCTTCGGGTCGCGTTCGTCCAGATTCGGGTTACCGGTGAATTCCGCGGCGGCCATGCCGTGACCGGCGGTGACGACTCTCGCGGTGAACGCGTCTCGTTCGTCGTCGGTCATCGGCTGCTGGGTCAGCACCTTGTAGTTCTTGCCGCGGGTGCCACCGGAAACGTACAGCAGGGTTGCGCCGCCGGCCGGGTCGTCCGGAGTTGTCCCCTCGATCGCCCCTGCCGCGAGCGCCAACTGGTAGCCACCGAGCTGCGGGTTCTCGGCGACCTTCGTTTTCGACGGAGCCGTCTTGCCTGTCTTCAGGTCGACGATCACGATTTCACCGGTGGGAAGCCGCTCGACGCGGTCGATCGTCCCCGACAACCGTACCTGGCCGAGCGTCACGCTGAACTTTCCCTCCGCACCGATGGCCTCGCTACCGGCCCGGTGGAAGTCGGTCAGGTAGTCGGACAGACCCTCGACCAGCCGGGACGTGAGCCGGCGCTGTCGCTCAGCAAGCCACGGCGCTTCAAAATACAGTTCGGACCAGTGTTCATCGATATGTTGCCACAGCCGCTCGACGCTGACGTCGTCGTCGGTAAGCTCTGCCGCCGGAATCCGGCCCGCCTTTTCCATGGCGGCATGCACGACGGTGCCGATACCGGCCGCGAGCCCGGACGGTGCGGCAGCCATGGTGTCGATGAACCAGGCGAGTCCGGACTTCTCGAACGTCTCGAGCTTCGATGGAGAGACCGGCACCACCGATTCCGGGTCGGTCAGGTCGACGAGCGGAGCGGTCGTCGACGGCTCGAGCAGCCCGTACCACTCCTCCGGGTCGGCACCGGGCACTCCCTCGGCGCCGAGGCGGGCGAGAGCGGATGCCGCGTGCGGGTCACCCGTCGTGACCAGCCGCCTGCGCAGGCTCCCGACCATGCCCCGGAGAGACAACGGATGCTCCCCGTCGCCGCGGCGCACGGGCTCAACCGCGCGAATGGCCGGGAAACGGAGAAAGGCGGACGGCTGTTCGTCGTCGTTCACCGCTGCCGACAGCACAACCTGCGTTCGTGCTCTCGAGATCGCGAGAGCGAACATCCGCAATTCGTCGGACAAGACCTCTGCGCGAGCGTCGAGATCGGCGACGGGGAGTCCGGCAGCGAGCTGGCTGAGGTGATGCGGGTAGAGCAACGAACCGCGCAACTGCGGGTTGGGCCACGCTCCATCCTGCAGGCCGGCGACAACGACGACGTCGAACTCGCTGCCGACGACGGAACTGGGAGTGCCGAGAAAGACGGCGTCTGCCGCTGACTGCGGGGTGAGTGAGTCCTCGGGGACTTCGGACGCGAGGATTTCATCCACGAACCGTCCGGCAGGCTCGGCGGGGTGCCTCTCGACGAACCGCTTCGCCGCGGTGAACAGCGCCATGACGCTGTCGAGATTACGATTGGCTTCGTCTGCGGCGAGACCGGAGCCGAGCGCGTGCGCCGACCATGTCGCGGCGAGGGAACTGCGCTCCCAGAACAGCCAGAGCAGCTCTTCGATGCTCGCTCCGGCGTCAGCGGCCACCCGTGCGTCTGCGAGGGTGGTGGCGAATCGCCCCGCTGCCCGTGCTGCCGCCGAATCGATGGTTGCGAATCGCCCCGGCTGCTCAAGCGCGTCGACGAGGAGCTCGTCTCCTGAGCGAGTGCCGTCTCCCGCCAGTTCTTCATGCCGGAGCGCTCGTCGGATCCGGCGCAGCGAGATTCCGTCGAGGCCACACAGCGGCCCGGTCAGGAGAGATGTTGCGAGCTCTGCCGACGGTTCGGTGCGGCCGAGGACGAACGCCACGGCGGCAATCAGCTGGGCGGAGGCGTACTCGGCCCGGATGGTGCGCCCTCCCGCCGGTGCAGCCGCGGGAACCTCAGCGAGGGCGAGCGCACGCGCCAGAACGGGAATGGTCGCACCCGACCGGACGATCACCGCCAGCCGCGACCACGGGATGTTTCCGAACAGGTGGTGTTCGCGGAGAGCGCGGGCGATCTGCTGGTGTTCTGCCGCTGTCGATGTTGCCTCGAGGCGGACGATCGCTGGCGACTGGTCGATGGTGAACTCGTCACGTTCGATGGCCTGGGCGGCGCGGTGGGCGATCGCACCGGCTGTGCCCACTCGCTCGGTCACCTGCCGCACAAGTGAACGGATGTCGGCGCCGTGGCGATACGACGTGGAGAGCGTGTGTCGCTCCACCGGAACACCGAGCGCGCTCCCCAGTCCGGCGAGTGCCGCCGGATCAGACCCCCGGAACGTGCTCGACGTGACATCCGGGTCCCCGAAGGCGATGACGGCGACACCTCGGCGAGCGAGGGCGCGTAGGAGCGCGAGAGCAGACGGCCCTTGCTCCTGGAAGTCATCGATGACGACGAGGCGCAGCGATTCGAGTCCGAAGCCGCGCGAAATCTCGGTTGTCGCCTGAGCGACGATCTCAGCCGAGTCGAGGTAGTCGCCACCGAAGCTGTCGACCACTCCCTCGTACTCGGCGATGAACCGGGCAGTTGCAACCCACTCGGGTCTGCCGTGCTGGCGCCCCAGTCTCGCAAGCGAATCCGGGCGCAACCCGGCCTCGACGGTGCGCATCATCAGCTCGCGCAGTTCGGTGCGAAACCCCTTGAGCCGTCGCACATCGGCAACGAGCGGTTCAGGCCAGTCCGGACCTGCGCCGTCTGCTTCATGCCAGGCGAGAAGCTCGGCGATCACCGTGTCCTGCTCGGCACCGGTCAGGAGCCGGGGCTGCTCTCTGCCCTCGAGAGAAGCCCGGGCGCCGACGATCGAGAACGCGACCGAACTGAGTGTGCGGGCGAGCGGGCCTTCGGTTGGGACGCCGACCCTCAGCGCGAGGCGATCACGAAGCGCCGCAGCGGCCCTGCGGTTCGGAGCGAGAACGAGGACCTCGGCCGGGTCATAGCTTCGACGCGCGATTCGTTCGGCGACGAGTTCGACCACCGTCGACGTCTTGCCTGTGCCTGGTGCCCCGCTGATCGCCGCGCTTGCACCGTCCGCGAGATCCAGAACCGCCTGCTGCGAAGCATCCGGGACGAGCAGTTCTCCTGCAACCGTCACACGTCGTGTGCTCTGAAATCCGCGTATCGCCACGACAGTCAAGCTACCGGGCACCACCGACACCACCGGGATGCCGTGCCGCGCCTGTTCGCTCTCGGCGCTCGCGGGCGGTCGAGACCGATCGACCAACTGCCGTAATGTTGCTGGTAACGCAAGGAAAGGTGCTTTACGTGGAGATCCGAATCGGTATTACCAACAGTGGGCGCGAGCTCAGCTTCGAGTCAGCACAGACCGCCACCGAGATCGAACAGACGATCTCTGACGCACTGGGCTCGGACAAGAGCTACTTCACCCTCACCGATGACAAGGGCCGCCTGTACATCGTTCCGTCCGCCGGGCTCGCCTACGTCGAAATCGGCAGCGAAGAGACCCGCCGCATCGGTTTCGTCGGCTAAGGATCCCTTCGTGGAACTCCTCTTCATCATCCTGTTCGGCATCGTCGCAGGAATTGGTGTTCACTACGCGTTGCCGTGGCGCGGCACCCACGGGGTCGCACTGATCCCCGCCGTCGGCGGAATCGTCGCCGCGGTCGTCTGGGTCGGGCTCACCTGGCTCGGCTGGGCATGGGACGGCGGCTGGATCTGGGCCGTCACCCTCGTCGCAGCACTTGCCGTTGCGGCGGCAGTCGACATCGCCCTCGGTCGCTCGCGTCAGGTCTGGGACCAGAAGCGACTGGTGGCGCTCGGAGGCTGAGGCCCGCCTCGATTAGTTTCGCCCAGGCGATCAGGCAGTCAGCCCGAGTGCGTCCATCCGGCGGGTGTGAGTCGCGATGAGTTCGGTGAACACCGGCTCGATCCGCTCTTCATCCGACTTGCTGTGACCCTCGAGGTTGAGCGCCGACTGAGCCAGAAGCAACGTGTCTCCGACGAGCCGCCTGCCGCACATCGCGAAGAAGTGGGCGCGTTTCGGGTCGACCGCGATGGCATCCGTCAGCAGTTCGACGATGCCGGCCGAACCGGAATCCGCTCCGAGAAGGCTCGCGTATCGTGCGCCGATCTCCGATGGCAGGCCGTCCGAGAGCCGGATGAAGAAGTCGTCGAGGAAGCCCTGCGTGACGTACAGGGTGAGCAGGCTCTCGTTGACGGATGCTCCGCGCGTCAACTCGAGGAATCGATCGATCCCGGGAACGAACGGCGCCATCACCTCGGTCGGGTCTTCACCCCGGCGTCGGATCTCGGCGACGAGCCCCTGGTGCTTAGCCAGGGCGAAGCCGGCGGCGGCCGAGAGGGTCTGGGTGGCGTCGAGGTCCTTGGACGTCGCGCTGATGTTCGAGATGGACTGGAAGAAACAGAGCTGCAGGTAGGCGACCTGGCCGAGGTAGCTGGAGGTATCGGGCGCAAGCTCCGCGAAGTCCACCTTGGTGGCCTCGATCGTGCCCCCGCGAGCGCGAAGGCGCGGCAACGGCGCTCGGGACCGGGACGCGCTAAACCATGAAACCACGGCTCCAGTGTAGATGTTCGGTAGGCTAGGCCTTGTCCCCGGCATCGGATCGGGACGCTACGCCTCAAAAATATGCAGGGCGTAGACCGCTTATATGCATTGACAGGCAAGCACACACGTGACTTTTACGGATCTCGGCGTCGACCAGGACATGGCAGACGCTCTCGCAACAAAGGGCATCCTCGAACCCTTCCCCATTCAGGAACAGACCATTCCCCTCGCGCTTGACGGCCAGGACATCATCGGACAGGCCAAGACAGGAACAGGCAAGACGTTCGGTTTCGGTCTCCCCGTTCTCCAGCGCATCGGCACCGACCCGGCTCCCGGTGTCGTCGCCCTCATCGTCGTCCCGACGCGCGAACTCTGCGTCCAGGTCACCGAGGACATCGAACTGGCCGCGTCGAACCGCCCGACGAAGATCGTCTCGATCTACGGAGGCAAGGCGTACGAAGGACAGATCGAGCAGCTCAAGGCCGGCGCACAGGTCGTCGTCGGAACCCCCGGCCGCCTGATCGACCTCAACAACCAGCGGCTTCTCGACCTGTCGAACGTGCGCGAGATGGTGCTCGACGAGGCAGACAAGATGCTCGACCTCGGCTTCCTCGCCGACATCGAGAAGCTTTTCTCGAAGACGCCGACCGACCGGCACACGATGCTGTTCTCGGCGACGATGCCCGGCCCGATCGTCGCCCTTGCGCGTCGCTTCATGTCGAAGCCGATCCACATCCGTGCTTCCGATCCCGACGAAGGCCTCATGCAGGCCAACATCAAGCACCTCGTCTACCGCGCGCACAACATGGACAAGGACGAGGTCATCGCCCGCATCCTGCAGTCCGAGGGCCGCGGCAAGACTGTCATCTTCACCCGGACGAAGCGTTCGGCCGCAAAACTCGTCGAAGAGCTCAACGACCGCGGCTTCAACGCCGCTGCTGTGCACGGCGACCTGGGCCAGGAACAGCGAGAGCGCGCCATGGCCGCGTTCAAGGCGGGCAAGAAAGACGTCCTCATCGCCACGGATGTCGCGGCTCGCGGAATCGACGTCAACGACGTCACCCACGTGATCAACCACACCATTCCCGAGGACGAGAAGACGTACCTGCACCGCGTCGGCCGCACCGGGCGCGCCGGCAAGACCGGTATCGCCGTGACCTTCGTCGACTGGGACGACCTGCACAAGTGGGCGCTCATCAACAAGGCGCTCGACTTCGGACAGCCAGAGCCGATCGAGACGTACTCGTCGAGCCCTCACCTGTTCACCGACCTCGACATTCCTGAGGGCACCAAGGGACGTCTCCGCCCCACGTCGATCGTGGCTCCCCCGAGCCGCGGTGCGCGTGAAAGCGGATCCCGCGATGGTGGCCGCACCCGGAGCGAGGGTAGCTCGCGTGAGTCGTCACGCGGTCGCGGCCGCACTCGCACCCCCTCGACGGATGCTCCGCGCGACGAGACCCCTGTTGTCGCCGCCGGCACGCACGACGGGCAGGGCGCCGAGCACCACGACGGGAACAGTGCGCCGCGTCGCCGCAGCCGCACCCGCCGGCGCACGAACCGCCCGGAGTAGTTCCGGAACCACGAAAGGCCCGCTCGCACCTCGGTGCGAGCGGGCATTTTCGTTGCGCGGGTGCCGCCCATCGGGCCCGAAGGGTTACTCCTGATGCGTCCGAACGTCCCTTATGACCAACCGATGTCGCAGCACATCCAGCACCCGCTCAAGTCACCTCAATTCGCTGCACGACCAGCTCGAATCACCACACTTTGTCGCCCAAACGCCCCGGCACAGACAAAGTTCGGCGATTCGACGCGCACGCAACGACGCGAAGTCCCAGCGGCATCCGCTCGATCGATCGGCCCGAAGGGTCGCTCCCCCAGTCGAATCACCACAATTCGCTGCACGACCGATCGAGTTACCACACTTTGTCGCCCAAACGCCCAGCACAGACAAGGTGTGGCGATTCGACGCGCACGGCGACGCCGCATCCGCACCCGCCCGCATTCGCCCGCATCGGGAAGGCGTTGCTCGGCCAGTTTTGGTCGAAGAATCTCGAACTATATAGCCGAAAGTGACCGAGCAACCGAGGTGTACCGCCATTACCGGCCGAGCAGCGCGTCAGCGTGCCGGATACACCGGCTGTGACCCCGTGCCCGCGTCAATGATCGCCTGCACGACGGCATCCGGGGTGGTGTTCTCGCCCAGCCGATTGGGTTTCCCGTCGCCGTGGTAGTCACTCGACCCGGTGAGCACGAGGTCGAACCGCTCCGCGAGCTCGCGCAGTCGCACCTTGCCGTCCTCGGTGTTCTCACGGTGGTCGATCTCGAGTCCGAACAGTCCGGCGTCGACGAGCTGCCCGAGCTCGCGCTCGCTGATCATGGCGTCACGTCCCCGTGTTGCCGGGTGGGCGATCACAGGCACTCCCCCAGCCGCCTTTACCAGCCGGACCGCCTTGAGCGGGTCAGGGGCATAGTGGGGCAGGTAGTAACCGGTACGCGGGTGCAGGATGCCGGCGAACGCCTCCGACCTGGTGGGTACATGCCCACGCGCCACGAGGGCGTCGGCGATGTGCGGCCGTCCCACGGTTGCGCCGGGAGTCGTCTGCGCGACCACGTCGTCCCAGCTCAGGCTGTAGTCAGCCGCGATCTTCTGCACGATCGACTCGGCACGGCGCAGCCGCGACTCGCGGATCCGTGCCGTCTCGGTGTTGAGATCTCCGTTATCCGGGTCGAAGAGGTATGCCAGAAGGTGCACACTCTTGTAGCCGAGCCGCGCACTGAATTCCATGCCGGGAATAAGGGTGATGCCCACCTCGGTCGCCGCGACGGATGCCTCCTGCCAGCCGGCCGTCGAGTCGTGGTCGGTCAGCGCGACCACTCCCAGTCCAGCGGCGGCCGCTTCACGGATCACGCGCGACGGTGATTGCGTTCCGTCGGAGACCCGGGAGTGCGAGTGCAGATCCGCGGGCCCACTGAAGAGGGGTCGAGCTGGCATCCTCACAGTGTATGGCCGAGGGCGCGTGTTTCCGGCCTCCTCCCAGTCGCGAGTCGATAGTGTGGCTGCACCATGCTCAAAGTCCTCGGCGCCCTCGCCACCGTTGCGATCGCCGTGCTTCTCCTCGTGTGCACGTGGCCGCAGTTCTTCGGTTTGCAAACCACCTGGATCGTCGCGCAGATCACGTCGATGCGGTCCCTCGTCATCGTCGCGTCCGTCCTCGCGGCCGTCATCTTCGCCCTGCTCGCGCTGGCCCGCCCGCTCCGCGCCTTCGCCGGCACGATCGTGCTCCTGCTACTCGTGTTCGCCGGCGCCAACGCGGCGATCGCCGTGAACCGCGGCCTGGGAGACACCAGGTTCGCCGAGGACACCGCCGACTCCATCACGGTGCTGAGCTGGAACACGCTCGGTGATGCTCCTGGAGCGGATGCCGTCGCGCGGCTCGCGGTGGAATCCAGCGCGGACGTGCTCTCACTGCCAGAGACCACCCAGGAAACCGGGATCGAGATCGCCGAACGGATGCGGGACCTCGGGCGCCCGATGTGGGTGCTGACCGAGTGGTTCGACCAGATCTCCCCCGCGCGGTCGACCACCATCCTGATCAGCCCCGAACTCGGCGACTACGTCAAGGTCACGAGCAACGAAGAACGCGAAGAGAACACCACCGTGCTCCCGACGATCATCGTCGAACCGGTCGACGGGGACGGACCGACCTTCATCGCGGCGCACGCCGTAGCGCCCATCACCGGGCAGATGGAGAACTGGCGAAACGACTTGAGCTGGCTCGCCGAGCAGTGTGCAGGCGGCAGCGTCATCATGGCCGGGGATTTCAACGCCACCCTCGACAATATGGCGGGCCTCGGCGCAACGGATGCCGCGACGCTCGGTGAGTGCGTCGACGCGGGGGAAGCATCGGGGAACGGTGCTGTCGGCACCTGGCCGACCGGCATCCCCGCCCTCGTCGGCGCCCCGATCGACCACGTCATGGCGACGCCAGACTGGGATGTGACCGGCATGAGGGTGATCACCGAAACAGACGACAGCGGGAGCGACCACCGCCCGGTGCTCGTTCAGCTCAGCCGGGCACCCCAGACCGGCTGATCCGGGCCGCCCGCGTGAATCGGTGGGACAATGGGGTCATGCAGACTCCGAGCGACACCACCACCACGGCAAGCACCGGCATCGCCCCGGCCAGCGAAGAGACGACGAGCGAAGAACCGCGCGGCACCTCGAACCGGTCGACCACACCGGCGTCGACGCAGTTCCAGGACTTCATCGGCTCGAACTGGGCCGACCGCGTCGACGAACTTCCCGCCCCACGTGAGCAGGCACGCTACGCCGCGGAGCGCCGTGCGCGCGTCTCGGCGGCATTCCCCGGCCAGCGCGTCGTGATCCCCGCTGGGAGCCTCAAGCAGCGCTCCAACGACACCGACTATCCGTACCGTGCTCACTCGGCGTTCTCGCATCTCACTGGCTGGGGTTCCGATTCGGAACCCGACGCGGTCCTCGTCCTCGATCCGACCGACGACGGTCACGACGCAACGCTGTACTTCCGTGAGCGTGCCGACCGCACGTCCAACGAGTTCTACGCCAACCCGGCCATCGGCGAGTTCTGGATCGGCGCACGCCCCTCCCTCGCCCAGGTCGCTTCCGACCTCGGCGTCCAAACAGACCACATCGATTCCTTCGCTCCGACAGGGTCGGATGTCACGGTAGAGGAGCACGAAGAACTCACCACGTTCCTCTCCGAGCTCCGGCTGGTGAAGGACGAGTTCGAGATCGCCCAGCTCAGGCTCGCTGTCGATGCCACTGCGCGCGGTTTCGACGACGTCATCGCCGACTTCCCCCGCATCACCACCCACGAGCGCGGTGAACGGGCAGTCGAGGGCGTCTTCTACACGCGCGCACGACTCGACGGAAACGCGGTCGGCTACGACACGATCGCGGCCTCAGGACCGCACGCGTGCATCCTGCACTGGACCCGAAATGACGGGCCGGTCTCGCCGGGCGACCTCATGCTCCTCGACGCCGGCGTCGAGGTCGACAGCCTGTACACCGCCGACATCACGAGGACCCTGCCCGCAAACGGACGATTCACCGACGTCCAGCGCGCCGTCTACGAAGCCGTTCGTGAGGCAGCGGATGCCGCGTTCGCCATCGTCCGGCCCGGGATCATCTTCCGTGATGTCCACGCCGAGGCGATGAAGGTCATCGCGAAGCACACGGCGGCGTGGGGGCTGCTGCCCGGTACGGCGGAGGAGTCGCTCGACCCCGCGAACCAGTTCCACCGCCGCTACATGGTGCACGGCACGAGCCACCACCTCGGCATCGACGTTCATGACTGTGCTGCGGCCCGCAGGGACATGTACCACGATGGCGAGGTGAAGGCGGGAATGGTCTTCACCATCGAGCCCGGGCTCTACTTCCAGCCCGACGACCTCACCGTTCCCGAGGAGTTCCGTGGGATCGGAGTGCGCATCGAGGATGACATCCTCGTCACGGAGACCGGCGCCGAGAACCTGTCTGCGGCAATCCCGCGCAGTGCGGATGACGTTGAAGCGTGGATCGCCCGACTGAACGGCTGAACGACTGAACGGCTGAACGACTGACGGGCTGTTACTCGGATGTCCCGCCGTTGAGCACGTTTCGTGCGCGGTTCGCGAGGTCGGGGGCGACGAGAACGGTGTAGCTCGTCGCGATCACCTGCATGACCGAGGTGAAGTCGCGGCGCCTCCGATTGAGGGAGTACGAGACGATCGTGAACATCATGCCGAATGCGGCACCGATGAGAATGGCGGCCCCGACGAAGACGAGGTCGGATGCCGGGTTGATGATCACCAGCAGCAAACCGAAGAACAGGCCGAGCCAGGCGCCGCTCAGTGCGCCGGCGCCGGCCGCGCGACCGTAGCTGAGCTTGCCGGTGACCCGCTCGACGCTCTTGAGTCCGTCGCCGACGATCGACACCTGCTTGACCGGAAAATCGGCCTGGGCCAGGAGGTCGACAGCCTTTTGCGCCTCCCCGTACGTTTCGAAGCTCGCGACGGTCTCGCCGCGGGGAATCACGATATCGAGGGGCCCGCGGGACATGCCGCGACGCTGCTGTTGATTGCTCACACGCCTATTCTCCCACCCGCGTCCTGAATCCGCCCGGAACGGTGCCGCTCCACCCCGCATCCGGGTTGGAGCGCTAAGTTAGGGGGGTGAGTGGCACAAGAGTTTTCGTCGCCCGGCTGGCCGGGTGCACCGTCTTCGACCCCGCGGGCGACCGTGTGGGCAAGGTGCGCGACGTCCTCGTCGTGTACCGCAAGAACGATCCGCCACGCGTGGTCGGCCTGATTGTCGAGATCCCGGGCAAACGTCGCGTCTTCGTCTCCATCGGTCGCGTGACGTCCATCGCATCCGGACAGATCATCACGACGGGGCTCATCAACGTGCGCCGGTTCGAGCAGCGCGGCGGCGAGGTTCGCGTCATCGCCGAGCTCCTCGGGCGCAAGGTCGAGTTCGTCGACGGCTCGGGCGAAGCCACCATCGAGGACATCGCGATCGAAGAAGTCGGTCCAGGTGCGTGGTCGGTGAGCCAGTACTTCGTGCGCAGGCCCAAGCTGTCACCGAGCCCGTTCGCGAAGGGTGCGACGACGTTCGCGACCTGGCGGGAGATCCGCGAGAAGCAGACCGGCAGCGAAGCCCAGTCGGCTGAGCAACTCATCGCCACCTACTCGGACCTCAAGCCCGCCGACCTCGCCAACACACTGCTCGACCTGCCGCAGGACCGCATGATCGAGGTCGCCGAAGAGCTCCCCGATGCCCGTCTCGCCGACGCTCTCGAGGAGATGCCCGAATCGGACCAGGTCCACATCCTCGCCGAACTCGGTGACGAGCGCGCGGCAGACGTGCTCGACCAGATGCAGCCGGACGACGCAGCGGACCTCATCGCCCAGCTGCCCGTCGACCGCGGTGAACGCCTCCTCCAGCTGATGGAGCCTGAAGAAGCAGAAGACGTCCGGATGCTCCTCGCATTCGCGCCGGACACCGCCGGCGGTCTGATGACGACAGAGCCGGTCATCCTCTCCGCGGACTCCACCGTCGCCGAGGCTCTCGCGCTGATCCGACGCCCGGAGCTTCCCCCCGCCCTCGGTGCAGCGGTGTGCGTCACCCTGCCGCCGTACGAACCGCCGACCGGTCGATACCTCGGCATCGTCCACTTCCAGCGGATGCTCCGGTACCCGCCCCACGAACGACTCGGTTCGATCATGGACCAGAGCCTCGACCCGGTCACAGCGAAAGCATCCGCCGCCGAAGTGTCGCGTATCCTCGCCAGCTACGACCTCGTCTCGGTTCCCGTCGTCGACGACAATCACCGACTCGTCGGGGTGGTGACGATTGATGATGTCCTCGACTACCTGTTGCCGGAAGACTGGCGAAGTCAGAACGACGACGAACCGGTGACCACGCACAGACCACAGGGAAGGAGGGCAGCTCGTGCCTAAGACGCGCAAGAGCGGGGTCCGCCTCGACGCTCCCAAGGGCCGCCGTTCCTCACTGCTCCCCGGCCGCAGTCGCGAGTCGAGCGACCGGTTCGGCCGGTTCACCGAGTGGGTCGCGCGGGCAATGGGAACCCCGGCGTTCCTCGCCGGCCTGACGCTGTTCTGCCTCGCCTGGATCGCGTACAACACGTGGGGTCCTGAGGACTTCCGCTTCGACTCCGCTGCCCTCGGGTTCACCGCGCTCACCCTGATCCTCTCGCTGCAGGCCTCGTACGCGGCTCCGCTCATCCTGCTCGCGCAGAACCGTCAGGACGACCGCGACCGCGTGCAGATCGAGCAGGACCGTCAGCGCTCCGAACGCAACCTCAACGACACCGAGTACCTCGCACGCGAGGTCGTCGCACTCCGCCTCGCGATGAAGGACATGGCCTCGAAGGACTTCATCCGTCAGGAGCTCCGCGGGCTGCTGGAGGAGCTCGACAAAGACAAGGGTTCCGACGATGCCCGGCGCTGACCTCGAAGCCCGCATCACCACAGCGCTGGCTGGTGTGATCGACCCGGAGATCCGCAAACCGATCACCGAACTCGGCATGGTGAAAGAGGTATCGGTCGATGACGGCGGCGCGGCATCCGTCGGCATCGTTCTCACCATCGTCGGCTGCCCTGCCGCAACCGCGATCGAACGCGACGTGACGGCAGCCGTTGCATCCGTCCCCGGTGTCACATCCACGAGCATCGCTGTCGGGGTGATGACGCCCGACGAGCGCAAAGCACTCACAGACAGGCTTCGTGGCTCGAAAGCGGCGAGGGTGATGCCGTTCGGCCCGAACTCGCTCACCCGCGTGATCGCCGTCACGAGCGGCAAGGGCGGCGTCGGAAAGTCCACCATCACCGCGAACCTCGCCGTCGAGCTCGCGGGTCGCGGCCTCTCCGTGGGCATCGTCGATGCGGACGTGCACGGTTTCTCGATCCCGGGACTGCTCGGACTGACGGATGCCGCAGCTGCGGCAGGCGCGATCACTCGCCCGACGCAAGTGGGAGACATGATCCTCCCGCCCATCGCCCACGGCGTGAAGGTCATCTCCATCGGCATGTTCGTCGAACCGGGTGCCTCCTCCGCTGTCGCGTGGAGGGGCCCGATGTTGCACCGCACGATCACCCAGTTCCTCACCGACGTGTATTTCGGTGACCTCGACGTGTTGCTTCTCGACCTGCCTCCCGGAACCGGTGATGTGGCGATCTCGATCGGCCAGATCCTGCCGCACGCCGACGTTCTCGTCGTCACCACTCCCCAGCCCGCCGCAGCCGATGTCGCCGAGCGCAGCGGGATCGTCGCCCGCCAGACCGGACAGCGGGTGATGGGGGTCGTCGAGAACATGGCGGGCCTCGTCCAGCAGGACGGAACCGTGCTCTCCCTCTTCGGTGAAGGCGGCGGCGCCGAGGTCGCCCGGCGGTTGAGCGAAGGCGACGTCCCGCCCGTTCCGCTGCTCGCCTCGGTTCCGATCAGCGTGCCGCTGCGGACAGGCGGCGACACAGGACTACCCGTCGTTCTCTCGGATCCGGCCGACCCGGCCAGCGTCGCCATCCGGAGCATCGCCGATAGGGTGACGCAAGCGGGGCGCGGTCTCGCCGGCCGCAAGCTCGGTCTCGCCCCGGTGTAACAGCGCCATGAACCGCGTCACCAGACTGCTGACCGGCACCGGAACTGTTCTGCTGCTCGCCGCTCTTCTCGGCTGCGGTGGTGAGCAGCCCGCTGCGTTGTCCGGTGAGGTACGCGTCGAGATCCAGCAGGGCAGGACGGATTACTCGAGCGGCGCCATCGTCATCCGTGTCGTGAACGAGTCAGAGAACGACGTCGCCCTGCGGCAGGTGACCCTGGTCACACCGGCGTTTCCGGAGTCACCGCCCTGGGATCGGGGCACAACGGTGAGGGCTGGGACGACCGTTGACCTGCGAACCCCGCTGCCCGAGCCGGACTGCTCGGAATCAACCGACGCTCCCCGGGTGTCGCTCGAGTTCCGTTCGCGGGAGGGGGCCGGGACCGTTCAGCTTCTCGCATCCGATCCGCTGGGCACGCTTCTCAGACTCCATGACGAGTCGTGTGTCGCGGAGGAGGTCGAACGATTGGCGACGATCACGGTCGGTGCACCACAGGTCACCGGAACTCTGGCGACCTCGGTCGCCTCTCTGCCGATAACCTTCGCCCCGACCGGCGCCGACGGGACACTCAGCGTGACGGGCGTGGCATCCACTCCCCTGCTCAAACCGGCCCCACCGGCTACGGGAGCCGCGGCGAAGGACTGGACGTTCGCCCTCGCCCTGACTTCTTCTGGCGATGCGGTGACCGAGCACCTCGAGATCGTACCCGCCCGCTGCGACCCGCACGCCATCGCCGAGGACAAAGTCGGCACGGTCCTCTCGCTCAGCGTCGATACGGGGAGCCGAACCGGCAGCTACCGCCTCGTTCCGCCGACGGACGTGACGGATGCTCTCCTGGCGTTCGTCCACGACGCCTGTGGGATGCCCTGACGTCAGGTCGATTCGGCATCGAACGGTGGTGGATCCACCGTTTCACCCGCCGCGAGACGACGCGACCGGTCGACCGCTCCCGCGGAGATGAAAGGGTTCGACGACACGCCGACCGTCGGCTCAGCTGCCGTCGACACGACCGCAGCCCCCTCTGCCGCGGCTGCCCCTGCCTCACTGGACGGTGGCTTGATCACCGGAGCGGGGCCGGGTGAGTCGTCGAGAAGTGCTTCGCGGATGATCCGGCGCGGGTCATACTGCCGCGGGTCGAGCTTCTGCCAGTCGACGTCGTCGAACTCCGGGCCCATCTCGTCGCGCATGCGGTCCTTGGCTCCGCGTGCCATGTCACGTAACGACCGGATCAGCTGCGCGAGTTTTGCGGCGTATCCCGGAAGCCGGTCAGGGCCCAGCAGAAAGACAGCAATCACTCCGATCAGGAGGAGCTTCTCAAACGTCAGGCCGAAGAACACAAGTTCAGACTATCGCGCCGCGCCTCGCAAAACGCCGCACCATGCGCCGGTACTGTTATCCCAACCACCACCGGGAGCTGCAAGTGTCTGAACAAGATTCGAACTGGAAGTACGCCGACTACATCGTCACCGAATCTGAGGCGATCGCGAAAGCCCGAGCACAATCACTCGAACTCGGGATCGAACCGCTGTCACCGGCGATGGGTGCCCAGGTCGCCGTTCTGACCGCAGCAACGAACGCCCAGAACATCGTCGAGATCGGAACCGGGGCGGGTGTGTCCGGTTTGTGGCTGCTGCGCTCGTCTCCCCGCTCGGTGCTGACATCGATCGATTCGGAGGTCGAACATCTCGGCTATGCACGCCAGGCGTTCTCCGACGCTCGGATCGCTCCCAATCGCATCCGTCTCATCACCGGTAAGGCCCTCGAGGTTCTTCCCCGCATGAACGAAAACTCCTACGACGTGGTCTACGTCGACGCCGACCCCGCCCAGGTCATCGAGAACGTCGAGCACGGTCTCCGGCTGGCTCGCGTCGGTGGCACCGTCCTCGTGCCTCACGCGCTCTGGCGTGGCCGCGTCGCCGATCCCGCGCAGCGCGATGACATCACGAGCGCGTTCCGCACTCTCGTGCAGGAGATCGCCTCGTCGAACGCAGTCGTCAGCGCGCTCTCCCCCGTCGGCGACGGTCTGCTCCAGATCACCAAGCTCGGCTGAGGCCGCTTCCGGCGCAAAAAGAAAGACGCGGATGCCTGTGGTCGACTGACCACCTGCATTCGCGTCTTTCACAAAGAAGGACTAGCTCGGGGAAACGACCCCGGCCAGTGCATCGTGGAGTTCCTTGGCTTCAGCATCGTTCACGGAGACGACGAGTCGTCCGCCGCCTTCGAGCGGAACCCGCACGATGATCAGCCGACCCTCCTTTACGGCCTCCATCGGCCCATCCCCAGTCCTCGGCTTCATCGCGGCCATTCGGCTCCCCTTTCGTGGCTTTGATCTCTATTATCCCGCATTCGGGCGAGACCAGCGAAATCGATGACATTCGGGTCCCGGACTGGGGGCATCATCACGGGGGTGTCCAGTCGTAACCGTCGACCCGCCACGCGATGAGAATCCAGCCCAGTTGTGCGGCGATGCTGAGAGCCACAACGGCCCAGCGGTAGACGACGGATCGCGGTTGGGCGACCACTCCAGCGAGGGGGAAGAGGGGCATCAGCAACCGGAAGGTACTCGACTGCGGAAAGAAGACAGCGAAGAGGTAGAGCAGGTAGCTGGCGACCCAGAGCCGGAGGTCCACGCCAATGCGTTTCGCCGGCCGCGAGAGCAGGAGCGCAACACTCGCCGCGACGAGAAGGAGGACGCCCGCCGCCCCCCACCACATCGGTGCGGGCAGGCCGAGGCCGTTCTCGGCCCACCAGCCGAGGCCCTGGAACCAGCCAGCGAAAGGCACGAGGGGGTTGTGGCCGATGTATGCGGAACGCCAGGCGAGCTCGGTGTCGGTGTATGCGGTGAGCGACCCGGTCACTGCCCACGCGATCAGCAGCCAGCCGAAGCCGAGGATCCCGCTCGCCACGGCAACGACGGATGCCGCTATCGCTTCGTTCCTGGGGAACGGGCTCCGGTCGCGCGTCCACCAGCGGTACCAGACGTGGAGCACGAGGAACAGGGCGAAGGCGAGCCCGCTCGGCCGGGTGAACGACGCGACCGCCAGGACGGGCAGGACCAGCCAGTATCGACGCCGCATCACGAGGTAGAGCGCGCTGGCGAGCAGCAGCAGGTGCATCGACTCCGCGTATGCGACCTGCATCACCGGAGACAGGGGCGACACCGAATAGCAGACGACGGCGAACATCGCGGTGCCTGGCGAGAGGACGAGGCGGAACAGTCTCGCAACGACGACAGCGGCGGCGAAGCCGCAGGCGAGGGAAACGACAACGGCAGCTGGCGCCCAGGGCAGACCGGTGAGCACCATGAGCATTCTCACGACCGCCGGATACACCGGCATGAACGCCCATGCGTTCTCGCCGACGTGACCATCGTCCGTGAGAGGGAGGACGCTCGGGTAACCGGATTCGGCGATGATGTTGTACCAGCGGCCGTCCCAGATCGAGGCGAAATCCGCGTACCCGGGGCTCGCCCCCGTCCACGCGTTCGCGGGCTGTCCCGCGGCGACGACGAGCAGGATCGCGGTCGTTCCCAGTCGGGCGGCGCCGAAGATCAGCAGCGCCTGGGCCCACCACGGGAAGCGCCGCCACAGGTCGGCGACCGGACGGGCTCGCGTGTCAGTCACGCCCGCCGGTCAGCCAGGTGCGCAGAGCGTTTTCGCATCCGGTGATCTCGTCGAGAGCGACACGCTCGTCGTCGGCGTGCGCCTTGAGCGGATCTCCCGGTCCGTAATTGACGGCGGGGATCCCGAGTGCCGAGAACCGGGCGACGTCTGTCCAGCCGTACTTCGGCAGCGCTGTTCCACCGACTGCGGCGAGGAATTCCCGGGCGATCGGAGCGTCGAGTCCCGGGCGGGCGCCGTCCGCAGCATCCGTCACGGTGACATCGAATCCGTCGAAGAGCGCGCGGACCTCTGCCTCGGCGTCTGCTGCGCTCTTGTCGGGCGCGAACCGGTAGTTGACCTGCACGACACACTCGTCCGGGATGACGTTTCCCGCGATGCCGCCGGAGATCCCGACGGCGTTGAGCCCCTCGCGGTAGGCGAGTCCGTCCACCTCTATCGTGCGCGGCTCGTGCGCGGCGAGGATGTCGAGTATCGGTGCCGCTTTGTGGATGGCGTTGTCCCCGACCCAACTGCGCGCGGAGTGAGCACGGAGGCCGGAGGTGGTGAGGTTCACCCGGAGGGTGCCGTTGCACCCGCCTTCGATGTCGCCACGGGTCGGCTCACCGAGGATCGCGAAGTCCCCGACGAAGAGGTCCGGACGTTCCTCGGCGAGGAGGCGGAGACCGTTGACCTCGCTTGCCACCTCTTCGTTGTCGTACCACATCCACGTGACGTCGACGCTCGGGTCGATGATCTCCGCCGCGAGCTTCAACTGGACGGCAACGCCCGCTTTCATGTCGACGGTCCCCCGGCCCCAGAGATAGTCGCGGCCGTCGACGGTTTCGAAGCGGGTGGGAAGGTTGTTGTTGAGCGGAACGGTGTCGATGTGACCGGCGATGATCACGCGCCGCTCACGCCCCAGACGCGTTCGGGCGACGACCGTGTTGCCGTGCCTGAGCACCTCGAGATGAGCGGATCCGGCGAGTGCCGCTTCGATGGCATCCGCGATGGGTTTCTCGTTGCCTGACACCGATTCGATGTCGCAGAGTGCTCGCGTGAGTTCCACCGATCCGGCGGAGAGGTCGAGCGGGGGGACGTCGAGGCGCGAATCCGGCATGCCTCCAGTCTAGAGGCGGCTCTCCCGCCCGGCCGGGCGTGCGCCCTGAGCCGCTCGTCTTCGCTAGCCTTGATGCATGACCAGCACCACAGAAACCTCCCCCACCCCGACATCCGCCTGGGGTTACGGCCTTGCAACGGTGAGCGCGAACGGGACGGTGCTGGACACCTGGTATCCGGAGCCGCGCCTCGGAACGCTCCCGGAGGGTCGGGAACGCTGGATCGCCCCCGCCGAGATCGAAGCCCTCGCCATTCCTGACGAGCGCCGTAACGTCCGTGTCGACATCGTCACCGTCGAGATCGACCTGAATGAAGCGCCGAAGAACACGCCGGATGCCTACCTGCGGCTCCACCTGCTCAGCCACCTTCTCGTGCAGCCCAACTCGATCAACCTCGACGGCATCTTCGGCCACCTGCCGATCACCGTCTGGACCAACGCCGGCCCCGTCCACCCCGACGACTTCGACCGTCTGCGCCCAGCACTCGCGCGCCAGGGCATCCACGCGACGGGGGTCGACAAGTTCCCTCGGCTCCTCGACTACGTCACCCCACGGAAGGTGCGGATCGCGGATGCCTCACGCGTGCGCCTCGGTGCCCACCTCGCCCCTGGCACCACGGTCATGCACGAGGGCTTCGTGAATTTCAACGCTGGCACGCTCGGCTCCTCCATGGTCGAGGGGCGTATCTCGCAGGGAGTCGTCGTCGGTGACGGCTCCGACATCGGCGGCGGCGCCTCGATCATGGGAACCCTTTCCGGAGGCGGAACCCAGCGGATCGCCATCGGCGCCAGGGCTCTCCTTGGCGCCAACTCGGGGATCGGCATCTCGATCGGCGACGACAGCGTCGTCGAAGCGGGACTGTACGTCACAGCCGGGACCAAGGTCCTCGTTCTCGACGGCGACGCTCCCCGCACCGCGAAAGCCGTCGAGCTGTCCGGTGTGCCGAACATTCTGTTCCGCCGGAACTCCGTCTCGGGCGCTGTCGAAGTCCTCCCCCGCACCGGCGCCGGCATCCAGCTCAACCAGGCGCTTCACGCCTGATCCGTTCGTTTCCAACCCTCACAAAGGAGTGATGTGGTCCGTTCTGAAGCCCGCCCCCGGCGGTCGCGCGCCTTCACCGTCTTCCTCAGCATCGTCGGCGTGTTCGTCGTCGTCGTTCTCGTCGGTGGCGGCATCGGCGTCTGGACCGTGCAGCGGTCATTCCCCCAGCTCTCGGGGGAACTGACGGTTCCCGGGCTCAAGAACACGGTCACCGTCCAGCGCGATGACGCCGGCATCCCGATGATCGAGGCTGACAGCGCAACAGACCTGTTCATGGCACAGGGCTTCGTACACGCGCAGGACCGCTTCTGGGAGATGGACTTTCGTCGTCACGTGACGAGCGGACGACTGTCTGAGCTCTTCGGTGAGGCCCAGGTCGGCACGGACACGTTCGTGCGCACCCTGGGCTGGCGGGCCGTGGCGGAGGAGGAGGTCGAGCTCCTCGATGAGCAGACCCTCGCCTGGTACCAGGCTTACGCCGACGGCGTGAACGCTTACCTCGCGGAGCGCAGCGGAGCGGATCTGTCGCTCGAGTACGCGGTCCTCGGCCTGCAGAACCCCGGGTACGAGCCGGAGAAGTGGACACCAGCCGATTCCGTCGCCTGGTTGAAGGCGATGGCATGGGACCTTCGGTCGAACCTCGAGGACGAAATCGACCGGGCACTGCTCGCCACCGAACTGACCCCGGAGCAGCTCGCGCAGGTCTACCCCCCTTACCCTTACCCAGACAATCCGACGATTCTCCCCGGCGAGACCGCGACGCCTGCACCGGCATCCGTGGGGATCGCGACGCCGCTCGAGTCCCCGAGCATCGGATCCGCGGATTCCCTCGTCGAGTTGAAGAAGGTGCTCGCCGACATGCCCGCCCTCCTCGGCAGGGCAGGCTCGGACATCGGGTCGAATTCCTGGGTCGTCTCCGGTGAGCACACCGAGTCGGGCAAGCCCCTCCTCGCCAACGATCCCCACCTCGGCCCTGCCCTTCCGTCGGTCTGGTACCAGATGGGTCTGCGTTGCTCGACGGTCTCAGAGGAATGCCCGTTCGACGTCGCGGGGTTCAGCTTCTCCGGGATGCCCGGCATCATCATCGGGCACAACGATCGCATCGCGTGGGGGTTCACCAACCTCGGGCCGGACGTCGCAGACCTCTACCTGGAGAAGGTGTCAGGAGACACCGTCGAGCTCGACGGTGTGGCCGAACCGCTCACGATCCGGGAGGAGACGATCAAGGTTGCCGGCGGAGACGACGTCCCGCTCCGGATCCGCTCCACGTCACGTGGACCGCTCGTCACGGGGATCAGCCCGGATCTCGGCACCGTCGCGTCCGAATACCCGGCGACCGCCGAGTTGCCCGACGGCACGTATGAATTGTCGCTGCAGTGGACGGCACTGACCCCGGGGAAGACGCCAGGCGCAATCTTCGCCGTCAACCGGGCGACGGATTGGGAGAGCTTCCGCGCGGGAGCGACCCTGTTCGAGGTCCCGTCGCAAAACCTCGTCTACGCCGACGTGGACGGAAACATCGGTTACCAGGCGCCCGGCCGGATCCCGATCCGGGCGAGCGGAGACGGCACGATCCCCCAGCCGGGATGGACGAGCGCGTCCGGCTGGTCGGGCTACATCCCGTTCGAGTCCCTGCCCACCCTGTACAACCCGCCCTCCGGGTACATCGTCACGGCCAACAACGCTGTGCAACCCAGCGGGTCGTCGACATTCCTCACGAGGGACTGGGACGCCGGCTACCGCGCCGAACGCATCGTCGAACTCGTCGATGAGGCGATCGCCGGCGGTGGACTCACCAGCGAGGACATGAGCGAAATCCAGGCCGACAACGCCAACGCGATCGCTGAGCGGATCGCTCCGTACATCGCCGACCTCGCTCCATCCAGCAATGCCCGGCTCGGCAAGCAGCTCCTCGACGGCTGGGACCACGCCGATGACGCCGACAGCGCCCAGGCCGCCTACTTCAACATCTTCTGGCGGAACCTGCTCGAGAACACCTTCGCGCCGAAACTGCCGGACACCGTTCCTCCAGCGGGTGGGTCCCAGTGGTTCCAGGTGGTCGGATCGCTTCTCGACGACCCCGGCTCGGAATGGTGGAACGGTCCGGACGACAACATCGTCACCCGGGACGACGCTCTGACTCTTGCCCTCAGTGAGGCCTGGACGGAAGCGGAAAACCTGATGGGGTCACACCCTGAAGACTGGAGCTGGGGCGAACTTCACACCCTCACCATCCGCAACGGGAGCTTCGGTGAGTCCGGCATCGCCCCGATCGAGATGCTCTTCAACCGTGGGCCGTACGAACTGGCGGGCGGGTCGTCCGTGGTCAATGCCGTCGGATGGTACGCCCCGGAGGGCTACGTGGTGGACTGGGTCCCCTCCATGCGTCAGGTGATCGACCTCGCAGACATCGACTCGTCGACCTGGATCAACCTCACCGGCGCTTCGGGTCACGCGTTCCACGCGAACTACGTCGACCAGACACCGTTGTGGCAGAAACAGGAGACGCGCCAATGGCCGTTCACCCCGGACGCTGTGGAGAAAGCCGCGCGCGACACCCTGACGCTCCTTCCGTAGCCGCGCAAGCGGCATCCGCGCTGGAGGGTGTGCTTCCGCTGGTCAGGGCGTGTCGAGGACGAACGTGACGTCCTCGATGGCGGGCCAGGACGTGAGGCTCTCCAGCGGGTCGCCATCGTCGTAGCTCTCGAGTTCGTCCGTTCCAGGCACGACGTCGATCATGAGGGAACGCAGTCGTCCCTCTGACACGAGAAGGGATGCCTCTGCGACGACTCCCGATGGCGCGCGGAAGTGCGCCTTCACCGGGAAGGTGAACGAGTGAGGGACGACGCGAGCCGTGTTCTCATCTACCGAGAATTCCAGCCAGCGGTCGAACTCGTCCGATTCGGGCGGAGTCCAGTGTTCGGCCCGCGCCGTCGCCCATTGGGCGCTGAGGGCCGCCGACGAGTGCTCAGGGGTCGCCTGGAGCATGCCGTCGACGAGCGAGCGGATCGCGGGATCGACCTCGGTGTAGAACGGACCATCGCCGTCGTCGCCGCCGTCGTCATCGTCGGTTGCCGTGCCGGAACGGAATGACGCGAGTGACGCCAGGGTCGACACGACGGCGACGAGCACCCGTGGCGAACGGATGCCGACCCGCGTGAGTGCGGCCATCATCCGGGCGTCAAGCTTCTCACTGACCTCGGAGAGCCCGAACACGGTTCCGGCGACACCAGCGGCGGTGCCGGCGAGGGCGATCGGATTGTGCTTGAGAGCAGGGGTTCGTTTCAGTTCGATCAGCATGAGCCCGCCGACGAGCCCGGCCGTCAGACCCCGGAAGGCGAGGCGACCTCCTGGCCGAAGGCGCGCGGGATCAACGAGGCAGAACGCGCCGGCGACGATGCTCGACGCAACGCCGTACTCGATCCGACCCGGGTCGGTGAGATTCTTCAGCAAACGTGTTCCGGACGGAAACCCCATGGATCAGCGCTGGGGCAGGTCGCGCTCGGCGGCACCCATGTAGAGCTGCTGCGGGCGGCCGATCTTGGTCTGCGGGTCCTCGTTCATCTCGCGCCAGTGGGCGATCCAGCCCGGCAGCCGGCCGATGGCGAACAGCACGGTGAACATGCGCGTCGGGAAGCCCATCGCCTTGTAGATCACGCCGGTGTAGAAGTCGACGTTCGGGTACAGGCGGCGTTCCTTGAAGTAGTCGTCCTCGAGGGCGATCTGCTCGAGCTCCTTGGCGAGGTCGAGCAGCGGGTCGCTGATGCCGAGCTGCGCGAGCACCTGGTCGGCGCTTTCCTTGACGATCTTCGCGCGCGGGTCGTAATTCTTGTAGACCCGGTGCCCGAAGCCCATGAGCTTGACGCCGTCTTCCTTATTCTTCACCCGGTCGACGAAGCGCTGGACGCCTTCACCGGAGTCACGGATGCGGCCGAGCATCTCGAGAACCGCTTCGTTCGCCCCGCCGTGGAGCGGCCCTGACAGGGCGTTGATTCCCGCGGAGACGGAGGCGTAGAGGTTTGCACCGGTCGAGCCGACGAGCCGGACGGTCGACGTCGATGCGTTCTGCTCGTGGTCTGCGTGCAGAATGAGCAACTGCTCGAGCGCCGTGGAGAGGACCGGGTCGATCTCGTACGGCTCCGCCATGTTGCCGAAGTTGAGGCGCAGGAAGTTGTCGACGAAGCTCAGGCTGTTGTCCGGGTACAGGAACGCCTGGCCGAGAGCCTTCTTGTGGGCATACCCGGCGATGACGGGCAGCTTGGCGAGGAGACGGATCGTGGTCAGTTCGACCTGCTCGGGATCGTTGGGGTCCCCAGCGTTCTCGTAATAGGTCGACAGCGCCGACAGTGCGCTGGAGATCACCGCCATCGGGTGTGCCGTGTGGGGAAGGGCGGAGAAGAAGTGCTTGAGGTCCTCGTGCAGGAGGGTGTGACGGCGGATCTTTTCGTCGAATTCACCGAGCTGGTCTGCGGTGGGAAGCTCGCCGTGGATGAGCAGCCAGGCGACCTCGAGGTAGCTGGAGTTCTTGGCCAGCTGCTCGATCGGGTAGCCGCGGTACCGCAGGATTCCGGCATCGCCGTCGATGTAGGTGATGTCCGACTTCGTGGCCGCTGTGTTCACGAATCCGTAGTCGAGCGCGGTGAGACCGGTCTGGCGGGTCAGTGTCGACACGTCGATGCTGGACGCGCCCTGGCTCGATCCCAGGATCGGGAATTCGGCAGTGCCGCCGGGGTAGGTCAGGGTCGCTTTGTGGTTTCCTGCACGGAAGTCCTGCTCGACGTCGCCCACGGCGCCTCCTTGTACTGAGATATTTTCGTCGGACCAGACGCGAGAACCGCTGGTGGCGGTGGTCGGTCCGGATACAGCCTAATCGGGTTGACAGCCTATCGTCGCCATCGTCAACGAGGGCCAGCGATGTCTGGAGGATTTCTCCTAAAGCACGGATGCCCGGAGCCTGGCGGCCGCAGCGGCGATGCGATCGTCTGTCGCTGTCAGCGAGAGTCGAACGTGCTCGGGATAGAAATCACCGTAGAAGACACCGGGTCCTGCGAGGATCCCGAGGTCGGCGAGGCGGTCGATGGACGCCCAGGCGTCGCGACCCTCCGTCGCCCACAGGTACAGTCCCGCTTCGCTCGAGTCGATTCGGAACCCCGCGGCTTCGAGCGCGGGGACGAGCACAGCGCGCCGTGCGCGGTACCGTTCTCTCTGCTCCTCAACATGCCGATCGTCGCCGAGGGCGGCGACCATCGCTGCCTGAAGTGGGGCCGGCAGCATGAGTCCCGCGTGCTTGCGGACCGTGAGGAGGCGGGCGAGGGTTCTCTCGCATCCCGCGGCGAATGCTGCCCGGTACCCGGCCATGTTCGACTGCTTGCTGAGCGAGTAGATCGAGAGGATCCCGGCTGTGTCCCCGCCGGTCACGCGAGCATCCAGGATGCTCGGAATCGGCTCGCTCGCCCACGGCCCGGTCCAGCCGAGCTCCGCGTAACACTCATCGTTCACGATGAGAGCGCCGAGTTCGCGGGCGCGGCGAACCGCAGTACGCAGGTAGTCGACGTCGAGGACCCGACCGTCCGGGTTCCCCGGGGAGTTCAGCCAGATGAGCTTCGTGCCCTTCGGCCACTCCTCAGGCCGATCGGATGCCACGGCGACTGCCCCGCAGAGCGCGGCTCCGATCGCATAGGTCGGGTATGCGGCCGTCGGGTGGACGATCGTGTCGCCGGCACCGATTCCGATCATGAACGGAAGGAGCGCGACGAGTTCCTTGGAGCCGATGCTCGGGAGCACGGAATCGACGGTCAGGCCGGTCACTCCCCTGCGCCTGGAGTACCAATCGACGATGGCCTCTCGCAGGGCCGGGGTTCCCGCGGTCGTGGGATAGGCGTGGGCGTCGGTCGCGTGTGCCAGTGCCGTCCGTACGACCTCGGGGGTGGCGTCGACCGGAGACCCGATCGAGAGGTCGGCTATTCCGTCCGGGTGGGCCCTGGCGCGCTGTGCGTACGGCACCATGGCATCCCACGGGTAATCGGGAAGCGGCTGCAGCGCCACCGGTCAGGCCTGCGGAGGCAGGACAGCGATGACGGGGTGGTCGTACTTGATGACACCGACCTTGGCTGCTCCGCCCGGAGAGCCGATCTCGTTGAAGAACTCGACGTTGGCCTTGTAGTAGTCAGCCCATTCGTCGGGCAGGTCGTCTTCGTAGTAGATCGCTTCGACGGGGCAGACCGGTTCGCATGCACCGCAGTCGACGCATTCGTCCGGCTGGATGTACAGCGAGCGTTCACCCTCATAAATGCAATCGACGGGGCATTCATCGATGCACGCTCGGTCTTTGACATCCACACACGGGAGGGCGATGACGTAGGTCACAGTTGGCTCGGTTCCCTTCGACGACAGGAAACCCCAGTCTACGCCTCCGGTTGACGGGGCAGGTCCAATCGCGGTGCGGTCGGGGGCTTCGTGGTAGTGGAGCGTTGCGGAAGCCGCGGCCACGCGACGATGATCGTGGCGATCAGAACCGGGGCGACCGACCAGAACAGGCCGATGAGTCCCTGCGGGATGAGGATCGAACCTCCGGGGCTCGCGAGCGAGAAGAGGGCGATCATGCCGACCAGCCCGATCGCTGCGCACAGCACGGCCAGACGGTCATCGAAGAGAAGCCGGAAGCCGAGAAGGAGGGCGAGGCTGCCGAGAACAGCGAGGACGAGCCCCACCGGCAGGTCGGTTCCCCCGATCGGCACGACGTTCTGGTGTGCCACCGTTCCGACCGTCCCGTAGATGGCGCCGACGAGGAGGGAGAGTACGGCACCCGTCAGTCGGGTTGACAGCGGGGTGGCCCCTGGTGCCGGAGCGGGCTGGCTGTTGTCGAGGGTCACGGCCTCAAGTTTACCCGCGCGGCATCCCCCGTCTTCGCCGTCCTTCAGGCCATCCCGGTCCAGAGCCTCAGGACTGCCGCCACCGCGGCCGCGGCGATGACAACGACAAGGAATGGCGCACGGAGCCAATACAGCAGACCCGCTACGGCAAGAGCCGGCACGCGAGCGTCGACGACGAGTTGCTGACCGGTGCCGAGAGTCTGCACCGCGATGAGGGCGGCGAGCAAGGCGACGGTGAGCAGGTCGGCGGTTCGGGCTGTGGCAGGGTTCTCCAGCCAGGAGGCGGGTATGGCGTACCCGGCCAACTTGATCGCGACGCACGCGATGGAAGCGAGGAGCACGATGTGCCAGAGCGTCATGACAGCGATGCCTTCCGTCTCGGTGCGCCGAGCCAGTTCGTCAGTCCGAAGACGACGGCGACAACGGCGGCGGCGATCACCGGCACGCCCGGAGCGACGACGGGCGTGAGAGCGGCAGCGATCACGGCGGCCGCTGACGCCACGGCGATGGTCTGGTGGCTTCTCAACCGCGGCCAGATCAGGCCGAGGAACGCCGCGGCTGCGGCAGCGTCGAGGCCATAGGCACGCGTGTCCCCCATCAGATCACCGATGAGAGCTCCGAGAAGCGTGGTGAGGTTCCAGCCGACGTAGACGATGATCCCGGTCACCCAGAAGCCGCGCTTGCGAGCTTCAGGGTCGTCCTGCGCGAGGGCGACCGCCGTCGATTCATCGATGGTCACCCAGGCCGCCGCGACAGTGCGCCACCAGCCTGACACGCCGACGACGGGCTTCATTCGCATGCCGTAGGCCGCATTCCGCACCCCGAGCAACACCGCGCTGGCGATGGCTGTTGACCCTGCCGCCGCTCCCCCCGAAGCGAGGACGCCGACGAGCGCGAACTGGGATCCCCCGGTGAACATGACGAGACTGAGCACACACGCCTGCCAGACGTCGAGACCGGCAGCCACGGCAAGCGCGCCGAACGAGACACCGTACGCGGCCGTGGCGACACCGACGGCAACCCCCTGTCTGGTGGCGACCTGGAGCGGTGATCTGGCCGCTCGAGGCTCCGCGGTCACGAGGGGCGGGATGTCGGCGCGACGCGGACGGACACAGGACACGGGCAGGACATGAAACCCAGAGTAGCGCCAACGACGAAGCGCCCGGAATCCGTGGATTCCGGGCGCTTCGTTCGAGCGGTGCTGCTACTCGTTCTGCTTCTTGAGACGGCTCGTCATACGCGCACGGGCGTTGGCGTCGAGTTCGACCTTGCGGATGCGGACGATGGCCGGGGTGACCTCGACGCACTCGTCTTCGCGGGCGAACTCGAGGCACTCCTCAAGGGAGAGCTGGCGTGACGGCGTCATCGACTCGAACGTGTCCGAGGTCGACTGGCGCATGTTCGTCAGCTTCTTTTCCTTGGTGATGTTGACGTCCATGTCGTCAGCGCGCGAGTTCTCGCCGATGACCATGCCCTCGTAGACCTCTTCGGTCGGGTTGACGAAGAACGTCATCCGCTCCTGGAGGGCGATGATGGCGAACGGGGTGACGACGCCGGCGCGGTCGGCGACGATCGAGCCGTTGTTGCGGGTGACGATCGATCCAGCCCACTCGTCGTACCCGTGCGAGATCGCGTTGGCGATTCCGGTACCGCGGGTCAGCGTCATGAACTCGGTGCGGAACCCGATGAGGCCACGCGACGGAACGATGAACTCCATCCGGACCCAGCCGGTGCCGTGGTTCGCCATGTTGTCCATGCGGCCTTTGCGCGCCGCGAGAAGCTGGGTGATGGCCCCGAGGTATTCCTCAGGCACGTCGATGGTGAGGTGCTCGTACGGCTCGTGCGTCTTGCCGTCGACCTTCTTGGTCACAACCTGCGGCTTGCCGACGGTCAGTTCGAAGCCTTCGCGACGCATCTGCTCGACGAGGATCGACAGTGCGAGTTCACCTCGGCCCTGCACCTCCCACTTGTCGGGCGAGCCGACGTCGAGGACACGCAGAGAGACGTTGCCGACGAGTTCACGGTCGAGGCGATCCTTGACCATGCGGGCGGTGAGCTTGTGGCCCTTGACCTTGCCGACGAGCGGCGACGTGTTCGTTCCGATGGTCATCGAGATGGCCGGCTCGTCGACGGTGATCGTCGGAAGCGGGCGGACGTCGTCCGGGTCTGCGAGCGTCTCACCGATGGTGATGTCAGGGAACCCGGCGACCACGACGATGTCGCCGGGGCTGGCGCTCTCGGCGGGGTAGCGGTCGAGAGCCTTGGTGATGAAGAGCTCGGTGACGCGCACGTTGTGCACGGATCCGTCGTGCTTGACCCATGCCACGGTCTGGCCCTTGTTGATCGTGCCCTGGAAGACGCGAAGCAGTGCGAGGCGGCCGAGGAATGGAGATGCGTCGAGGTTGGTGACGTGAGCCTGAAGGGGGTGCTCGTCGTCGTAGACCGGAGCGGGGATGTGCTTGATGATCGCGTCGAACAGCGGCTCGAGGTCATCGTTGTCCGGCAGGGTGCCGTTCTCCGGCTTGTTCCAGCTCGCGGCTCCGTTGCGGCCGGATGCGTAGACGACGGGAACGTCGAGAACAGCGTCGAGGTCGAGATCGGGAACGTCGTCGGCCATGTCGCTCGCGAGCCCGAGCAGGAGGTCCTGGCTCTCGGCAACGACCTCGTCGATGCGGGCGTCTGGGCGGTCGGTCTTGTTGACCAGGAGAATCACGGGCAGCTTGGCCTCGAGCGCCTTACGGAGCACGAAGCGGGTCTGCGGCAGCGGGCCCTCGCTCGCGTCGACGAGAAGCACGACACCATCGACCATGGACAGGCCGCGCTCGACCTCACCACCGAAGTCGGCGTGGCCGGGGGTGTCGATCACGTTGATGGTGATCGGGCCGTTCGATGCGTGCTTGCCCTTGTACGACACCGCGGTGTTCTTCGCGAGGATCGTGATGCCTTTTTCGCGCTCGAGCTCGTTCGAGTCCATGGCGCGTTCTTCGAGGTGTGAGTGTTCGGCGAATGAGTCCGTCTGCCGGAGCATGGCGTCAACCAGCGTCGTCTTGCCGTGGTCAACGTGAGCAACAATCGCTACGTTTCGGAGGTCGTCGCGCGAAGCAAGCGCCATGAAAAAATTCCTTACAGAAAATGGATGCCGCTCGTCGTTTCGGTCGCGGCGGAAAAGGGATAGATCGGATCAGAGTCCGACCCAACAGATTATCCTACCGCACTGTCCCGGTCCGCTTGCTGGGAGGCATCCCAACAACAAGCGGGGCGGCTCCGAGATGGAGCCGCCCCGCCGTGTTCGTATGGATGAGGCGCCTAGCGGCCGAACTCGAAGTCACCGCCGGGAATCGCCGCGAGCAGCTCCTGCGTGTACAGCTCCTTCGGGTTGTCGAAGACCTCGTCGGTCGTCGCCGCCTCGACGATCCTGCCCTTCTGCATGACACACACGTTGTCGGCCACGAGGCGGACGACGGCGAGGTCATGCGTGATGAAGAGATAGGTCAGGCCGAGGTCCGTCTGCAGCTCGGTGAGCAGGTTGAGGATCTGGCCCTGCACGAGCACGTCGAGCGCCGAGACGGCCTCGTCGAGCACGAGGACGTCAGGTTTGAGCGCGAGGGCACGGGCGATCGCGATGCGCTGCCGTTGGCCACCCGACAATTCGCTCGGGTAGCGGAAGCGCGTCGCCGAAGGCAGCGACACCTGGTCGAGGAGCTCGCGGACGCGGGCCTCGCGCTCCTTGGCCGTTCCGATCTTGTGTGCGAGAAGCGGTTCCGCGATCGTGTTGCCCACGCTGTACTGCGGGTCGAGGGAACCGTACGGGTCCTGGAAGACGGGCTGGACCCGGCGGCGGAACTTGAGCAGCTCTGACCCGCGCAGTCCGGCGACGTCCTGACCGTCGAACTCGATTTCACCGCTCGTGATGCTCTCGAGCTGCAGGATCAGCTTCGCGACCGTCGACTTGCCCGAACCGGACTCGCCGACGATCGCGGTCGTTGTGCCCTTCTGAACACCGAACGACACGTCGTTGACGGCGAGAAGCTCGTCGTGGCGGAATCCCTGCTTGCGGATGCGGTACATCTTCGACACGTTCTTGACGGAGATGAGGTCCTTCGTCGGAGCAGCGTGCTCGCGTTCGGCCGCACGGGCGAGCAGTGCGTCGTCGAGCGAGCCTTCGGAGAAGATCTCTGCCTCGTCGGGCGCCTGGTGCTTGACCGACTGGATGCGACGCGATGCGAGGCTCGGAGCCGCGGCGACCAGTCGCTGGGTGTACGGGTGCTTCGGGTTCGCGAGGATCTCCTGCGACGGTCCTGACTCGACGACCTTGCCCTTGTACATGACGACGAGTTGCTCGGCGCGCTCCGCAGCGAGGCCGAGGTCGTGGGTGATGAACAGCACGCTCGTGCCGTAGTCACGCGTGAGCGTCGCAAGGTGGTCGAGGATCGTGCGCTGCACGGTGACGTCGAGCGCCGAGGTCGGCTCGTCGGCGATGAGCAGCTTGGGGCGCGACGACAGTCCGATTCCGATGAGGACGCGCTGGCGCATACCGCCCGAAAACTGGTGAGGGTACTGCTTGAGCCGGTCGGCGGCATCCGACAGACCCGCCTCCTTGAGCACCTGGATGGTGCGCAGTCGTGCTTCCTTGCCCTGAGCGATGTTGTTGGCCTTGATGGCCTCTTCGACCTGGAATCCGATCGACCACACCGGGTTGAGGTTCGACATCGGGTCCTGCGGAACGTATCCGATGTCGTTTCCGCGGACGGCCTGGATCTCACGTGCTGACAGCTTGGTGAGGTCGCGGCCCTCGAAGAGGATCTGCCCCCCGGTGACCTTGCCCGTGCCGGGCAGCAGGTCGATGATGGCTTGCGCCGTCGTCGTCTTGCCGGATCCTGATTCCCCCACGATCGCGAGGGTCTGACCCGCATACAGCGTCAGGTCGACGCCGCGAACAGCGGGGACGATGCCACGCTGCGTCTCGAATCCGACCTCGAGGTCGCGGATCTGCAGCAGAGGCGCGTTGGCCTCTCCTTCGAGCAGGCTGACGGTTTCGGAGACTGGCTGGCTCATCGGCGTGCCCTCGCCTTCGGGTCGAGTGCATCGCGAACGACGTCGCCAAGCATGAGGAATGAGAGAACGGTGATCGACAGCGCCGCTGCCGGGTACAGCAGGACCTGCGGGCTTGTCCGGATGGAGGTCCGCGCCTGCCCGATGTCGTTACCCCAGGACATGATCGTCGGCGGGAGGCCGATACCGAGGAACGACAGGGTGGCCTCGGCGACGATGAACGTTCCCAGTGAGACCGTTGCGATGACGATCACGGGAGCGATCGCGTTCGGGATCACGTGCCGGAGCAGGATCTTGAACCTCGTCACGCCGAGGGCGACGGATGCCATGACGTAGTCGGAGTTCTTCGCACTCAGGACCGCGCCGCGCATGATTCTCGCGATCTGGGGCCAGGCGAAAAGCGCGAGAACGACCGCGACCGTGATCGGGGTGCGGACCGGGAGGACCGACATGAGGACGATGGCGCCGAGGACGGTCGGGACCGCGAAGAAGATGTCTCCGAGACGCGACACCAGGGTGTCGAGAATTCCGCCGTAGAACCCGGCGAGTGCGCCGATCGCTCCTCCGACGAGGGTGACGAGCAGCGTGGCCATGAGTCCGACGGTGATGGACGCCTGGGTTCCGTGGATGATGCGCGAGAAGACGTCACAGCCCTGTCGCGTGAATCCGAACGGATGCCCCGCGGACGGCGCGCCGTTGCTGTCGGACAGCTGGCACGAGCGGGGGTCGATCGGTGTGAAGAGGCCAGGAGCGACCGCGACGATGAGGATGAGCAGAATCAGGATCGACGAGATCCAGAAGCTGGGACGGCGACGCATCGAGTCCCAGGCATCCGCCCACGTGCTGCGAGCCTTCTGCGTTTCGTCGAGGACGTCCACCGCGGCGACCGGAGTCTCCTCGATCGGCGCGACGTAGTGTCCCTGCGGGGTGAAGTTTTTACTTGGCATAGCGAATCCTTGGGTCAAGCGCCGCGTAGAGGAGGTCGACGAGCAGGTTGGCGACCACGAAGATGATGACCATCACTGCGATGAACGAAACGACCGTCGGGCCTTCGCCGAGAGTGACGGCGCGGTAGACGACTCCACCGACTCCGTTGATGTTGAAGATGCCCTCGGTGACGATCGCACCGACCATGAGCGATCCGAGGTCGACACCGAGGTAAGTGACGACAGGCACGAGCGAGTTACGCAGCACGTGCACCGTGACGACACGTCGCCGGGAAAGCCCCTTTGCCGTCGCCGTGCGCACGAAGTCTGCATTGAGGTTGTCGGCGACGCTGGCCCGTGTGAGGCGCACGATGTAGGCGAACGACACGGATGCCAGCACCAGCGCTGGCAGGATGAGCTCTCCCCACGGGGCGGCGCTCGAGACCGTCGTTCGCGCCCAGCCCAGTTGAACTCCGAAGATGAGCTGCAGGACGAATCCGACGACGAAGGTGGGAACCGAGATGAGCAGGAGGCTGACGACGAGCGCGGTGGCGTCGAACAGCTTGCCCTTGCGAAGGCCGGCGATGAGGCCGACGAGGATTCCGGCGAAGGCTTCGAACGCGAGGGCGAGCATCGCGAGTCGGAAGGTGATCGGGAAGGCCTGAGCCATGACGTCGGCGACCGGTCGACCGGAGTAGGTCGTTCCGAAGTCACCCTGGAAGAGTCCGGCGATGTACAGGAAGTACTGGACGATGAACGGCTTGTCCAGGTTGTACTCGGCACGAATGATCTCGATGACGCCGGGGGCGGGCGGGCGGTCACCGTAGAGAGCGGCGATGGGGTCACCCGGTAGGGAGAAGACCATGAAGTAAATCAGGAAGGTCGCCCCGAAGAAGACGGGGATCATTTGGAGGATGCGTTTGCCTGTGTACCAGAGCATCAGGCAGTCTCACCGGGTTGAATGGGCATTAACGTCGCAATCACTGGAGAAGTCTAATCAATGAAATGTCCGGGGCGTTTCCGCCCCGGACACTTCACTCGTTGTATTTACTGGGCTGGTGGAGCTTAGCCCTTGGTGATCTGGTGATACAGCGGAACGGAGTTCCAGCCGAAGACCACGTTGTCGACGGTGTCAGCGGAGACACCCGTGACGTTGGAGTACCACAGCGGGATGGACGGGAGGTCCTTGAGCAGGACTTCCTGGGCTTCCTGGTACTTCGCGGTCGCGTCTTCAACGCTGGACGCCTGTGCGCCTTCCTTGAGGAGGGCGTCGAACTCTTCGCTCGAGTAGTCCTCGTAGTTCGATCCGGCACCGGTCTGGTACAGCGGAGCGAGGAAGTTGTACATCGACGGGTAGTCCGCCTGCCATCCTGCGCGGGTTCCACCGGTCAGCTTGTCAGCGTCGCGGTCTTCGAGAGCAGCAGCGAACGTCGCGTACGGCTTGCCAACGGCTTCGATACCGAGCGTGTTGGAGATGCTGTTGACGACTGCGTCGACCCAGGCCTGGTGGCCACCGTCGGAGTTGTATGCGAGGTCGAACACGGTGTCGCCGTAAGGAGCGATCGCGTCGGCTTCAGCCCACAGCTTCTTGGCTTCATCCGGGTTGTACGCGAGAACGTCGGCGCCTTCGAGCTTGTCGGTCCAGCCGTCGATCACCGGGGAGGTGAAGTCGGTGGCCGGGGTCCTGGTGCCCTGGAAGATCACGTCGGTGATCTCGTCGCGGTTGATCGCCATCGAGATCGCTGCGCGGCGGAGTTCGCCTTCTTCGCCTGACCAGTGCTCGAGGTAGTACGGCATGTTGAAGCCCTGGAAGATAGCGGCCGGCTGGTTGACAGCGCGGTCACCGAAGGTGTCTTCGTAGGTCTCGAATGCCGAGTCGGGAACGGCGTCAAGCACGTCAAGGTTTCCACCCTCGATGTCCGCGTATGCGGCATCCTGCGTGGCGTAGAAGATGATCTCGAGGCCACCGTTGGCGGGCTTGCGAACACCGTCGTAGTCCGGGTTGGTCACGAGGCTGATCTTCTCTTCGTGAACCCATGCGCCTTCTTCAGCGAGCATGTAAGGACCGTTGCCGATCGGGTTCTCGCCGAAGGCTTCCATGTCCTCGAACGCTGCCTCGGGCAGCGGCGAGTACGCCGAGTAGCCCAGGCGCAGCGGCCAGTCAGCCTCAGGAGCCGCAAGCTCGACCGTGAAGGTCTGCTCGTCGACGACCTTGAGGCCGGTCAGTTCGGAGTCCTTCTCGTAGTCGAAGCCGACGATGTTGTCGAAGAAGTACGAGGAGCCCTGTGCGTTGCTGAACAGCGCGCCGTAGTTCCATGCGTCGACGAACGAGTTCGCGGTGACGGGCTCGTCGTTCGTGAACGTCCAGCCCTCCTCGAGCGTGACGGTCCAGTTGGTGGCGTCGTCGGACTCGATCGACTCAGCGACCTCGTTCTCGATCTCGCCCTCCGCGGTGTAGGAGACGAGGCCCGAGAACAGCGAGTCGATGATCTTGCCGCCACCGGTCTCGGTGGTGTTGGTCGGGATCAGCGGGTTCTGGGGTTCGCTACCGTTCGTGGTGATGATCGCCGAAGCGTCACCCTTGGACTCTTCAGCGGCCGGCTCGTTGCCCGACGCGCAGCCGGTCAGCGCGAGTGCGCTGGCAGACAGCAGCGCAAGGGCGCCGAGGCCAATGCGTGATTTCTTCAATTTTCCTCCTGTGCAAGTGAGCACGGCAGGCAGAATCATGCCCCATCTACCGCGCTGGATACACAAACCCTAAGTATCGTTGAGCGCATCCGCAAAATTACTCGGGCAATCGTTACATACCGGTAACTCAATCTGAAGAATCTTGCACCCGCACATCGAATACCGCGGTTTACTGCGTGCCCGGTGTCGTATTGCACCAAATCAGCCCAGAACACGACCAGGAGTGAGAATGCCCGAGAGCGACCGCGCGCGAGCATGGTGGGAGATCACCATCGTTCTCGGCCTCAGCCTCGGGGCATCCGCCGTCTATTCAGTACTGTCTCTGGTCGCCCGGGTGACGGACGATACTCCCCTCGCAAATCAGTCCGCCCGGCTCAACACGTCGAGGAGCGAGCGGGAGTGGCTCGATTTCAGCTACCAGTTTCTCGGCATCTTCTTTGAGCTGTTCGTCGTTGCTCTCGTGGTCTACCTGTTGTGGCGGCGAGGGCAGAGCGGCTTCAACCGGATCGGACTCGATTTTGCCGGTGGCGGACGCGACGCGGGACGCGGCATCCTGTTGTTCCTCGCCATCGGCATCCCCGGCATCGCCCTGTACGCGATCGGTCGATTGACCGGCATCACCGTCGCTGTCGAGGCCTCTCCCCTCGAAACGTACTGGTGGACCATCCCGGTTCTGATCCTGTCGGCTCTGCGCGCCGGGCTCGTCGAAGAGGTCATCGTCGTCGGCTATCTCTTCACCCGGCTTCGCGAGCGAGGCTGGTCCGACTGGCTGATCATCCTGGCCACGTCACTTCTTCGTGGCAGTTATCACCTCTATCAGGGCTTCGGCCCGTTCGTCGGCAACGTCCTGATGGGTCTCCTGTTCGGATGGTGCTATCGGCGCTGGGGCCGGGTGATGCCGCTGGTGATCGCGCACACCCTGCTCGATGTGGCCTCGTTCGTCGGGTACCCGATCGCCGCAGGCCTGTGGCCTGAGTTGTTCGTCGCAACAAAATGACTCCAGAAACCTTGTCGCTCGAGACGTCGGCCCACTAGGGTTTCCCCCAGCGCACAGAGCCGTGCGTCGCGCAGCGTTGCGCGAACTCTCAGGAGGATCATGGCCCACGACGACACGGGGACAAACGTTCCCAGCACCGCCATCGACTATGTGGCAATCGAAGAATCCCCCGCCTTCATCGAACACAAACGGAGGCATCGAAGTTTCGTCTTCCCCCTCGCCATCGCATTCCTGCTCTGGTACTTCCTCTACGTTTTCCTCGCGGACTACGCTCACGACTTCATGTCGATCAAGGTGTTCGGAAACATCAACGTCGGCCTGCTGCTCGGTTTGAGCCAGTTCGTCACAACCTTCGCCATCACCACCTGGTACGTCTCCTTCGCCAACCGCAAGCTCGACCCGGCTGCCGAGAAGTTCCGCAACGAACTCGAGGAGGCTGAGCGCGCATGAACGTCGGCGACCCCATCCTGAATATTTCCATCTTCGCGGCGTTCGTCGTCGTGACCCTCATCATCGTGCTGAGGGTTTCGCGCACCAACAAGACAGCAAATGATTTCTATGCCGCAGGACGCTCGTTCAGCGGTGGCCAGAACGGAACGGCGATTGCGGGCGACTACCTGTCCGCCGCATCCTTCCTCGGTATCTGCGGCGCGATCGCCATCAACGGCTACGACGGATTCCTCTACTCCATCGGGTTCCTCGTCGCCTGGCTCGTTGCGCTTCTGCTCGTCGCCGAGCTGCTCCGCAACACCGGCAAATTCACGATGGCGGATGTTCTCTCCTTCCGCCTCAAGGAACGTCCGGTTCGCCTCGCAGCGGCGACCGCAACGCTCGCCGTCTGCTTCTTCTATCTGCTCGCTCAGATGGCAGGAGCCGGTGGACTCGTCTCGCTGCTCCTTGGAGTGAACGACCGGCTCGGTCAGTCCGTGGTCATCGCGGTCGTCGGATTCATCATGATCTTCTACGTCCTCATCGGTGGAATGAAGGGCACGACCTGGGTACAGATCATCAAGGCCGTCCTCCTCATCGCCGGCGCAGGCGTCATGACGGTCTGGGTTCTCGCCCTCAACGGGTTCAACCTCTCCACGCTCCTCGGCCAGGCGGCTTCCGTCGCAGGTGAAGGCATCCTGAACCCGGGCGCCCAGTACGGACTGACCGGGCTGTCGAGGCTCGACTTCGTCTCGCTCGCCCTCGCTCTCGTTCTGGGAACCGCCGGCCTGCCGCACGTACTCATGCGGTTCTACACCGTGCCGACCGCGAAGGAAGCCCGTCGCAGTGTCGTCTGGGCGATCTGGTTGATCGGTCTGTTCTACCTGTTCACGCTGGTCCTCGGCTATGGCGCCGCGTACCTCGTCGGCAAGGACGCCATCCTCGCCGCACCGGGCGGCGTGAACTCGGCAGCACCACTGCTCGCCTTCGAGCTCGGCGGTTCCATCCTCCTCGCTGTGATCTCGGCCGTGGCGTTCGCGACCATCCTCGCGGTTGTCGCCGGCCTCACCATCACGGCGGCGACGTCATTCGCGCACGACGTCTACGCGAACGTCATCAAGAAGGGAGCGGTACCGCCGAACGGCGAGGTGAAGGTCGCCCGCATCACCGTCGTCGTGATCGGCGTCCTCGCGATCGTCGGCGGAATCGGCGTGCAGGGGCAGAACATCGCGTTCCTCGTCGCCCTCGCATTCGCCATCGCGGCGAGCGCCAACCTGCCGACGATCCTGTACTCCCTGTTCTGGCGCAAGTTCACCACCCGTGGTGCGCTCTGGAGCATGTACGGCGGTCTCGGCTCGGCACTGCTGCTGATCATCTTCTCGCCGGTCATCTCCGGGGCAGAGACGTCGATGTTCTCGAACGTCGACTTCTCGTGGTTCCCGCTCAGCAACCCCGGCATCGTGTCGATTCCTCTCGGCTTCTTCCTCGGCTGGCTCGGAACTGTCACGTCGTCGGTCAAGGAGGACCCGCAGATCGCGGCCGAAATGGAGGTGCGCTCGCTCACCGGCCACGGTGCGGAGAAGGCTTCTTCGCACTAGTTCGTGTGGCGGGCGGGGAGGTGTTTTCTCCTCAGCTCCGCGAGGCGAAGCCTTGCGAAAGGCGGCAGCCCTAACCAAGGCAATCTCGAATACAAGACGGCGACCCGCAACCATCTCGGTGGTTGCGGGTCGGCTGCGTCGCCGGGGGCGGTCCCTGGGCATCGAGGTGTGTGTAGAGTCGCTTTTTCATGTGGCGTCTCGGGACGCCTGTTCTGAGGGGAACACTGTGAGCACACTCACCACACCCGGAAAGCGCCACCGGTTCATGGTCGCCGCTCTCGCCAGCGCACTCCTGGCATCCGCTCTGGTGGCCGGACCGGTTGCCGCGCAAGCGGCCGAGCCCGTCGTCGGCGGCTACACACTGAGCCAGGCGAGGAAGATCATCCTCGACGAGACCAACGCCATTCGAAAAAGCGTCGGTCTCAAACCGGTCGCCGCTAGCGCCGCCCTGAACACCGTCGCACAGAGCTGGTCAGCCAAGCAGGCAAGCTCCAGGACGATGTCGCACAACCCGTCGTACTCGGCGCAGTATCCGTCCGGATGGTCGACCGCGAGTGAGAACGTCGCTTACGGCTATTCGGTCACGGCGGTTGTCACCGGATGGAAGAACTCTCCGGGCCATTACCGGAACATCACCCAGGCATCCGCGAACGTTCTGGGCATCGGAGTCGCCGCCGCGAGCAATGGCAGCCTCTATTACACGCAGAACTTCGCCACCTACCCGGCCTCCTCGATACCCGTTCCTCCCGCTCCCCCGGCCGACTCGTCGCGTCCGTCGATTCGGACCGCCGGTGACGTGATCGTTGCCGACGGCTCCGGTCGCCTCTGGAACTACGGCAAACAGGGCCAGATCAACGTCACCGCACGCACACTCATCGGCAGCGGCTGGACCGGAGTCAAGGAACTCCACGTCAACGACTGGAACGCCGACGGCACCCAGGACCTCGTGGTCCAGTGGAAAAGCGGCGCCATGCACGTCTATCCGGGGAAGTCCACCGGAGGGTTCGGCAGCCGCTTTCTCATCGGGTCAAGCGGATGGGCATCGGTGGACGTCGACATGGCCCTGTGGTCAACGGGAGACAAGTACCCTTCCGTGATCATGAAGGATGCCGCTGGCAAGCTCTGGCTCTACCCCAACAGCAGGGGCACAACGCTCTCCGCACGCACGGCGATCGGGACCGGTTGGGGTGCGCTCGACGTCAAGATCGCCGATTTCGACGCCGACGGCAAGCAAGACGTGCTCGCGACCACCGCTCGCGGCACCATTCTGCTGTACCGCACGAACGGTGTCGGAAGATTCATCTCCGAGACCCGCACGCAGATCGGATCGGGCTGGGCGGGTTACACCTCCGTCGTCCTGACGGGCTTTGCCGGTACAGGATCGACGGGCCTCATCGCGAAGGATTCGGCCGGTCGTCTGTACTACTACCCGATCGCCGGCGGAAAGTTCGGGGCACGGCAGACCATCGGCACGGGAGGCTGGACTCCGATGCAGTTGAGCAACAACTAGGGATTCACCCCGCCGAGCGCTGGAATTTTGCGGGGTGTCGAGTTATGAGTGGGTCGATGGTTCGGAGGCCGCCCGCGGCCGGAGGACCGTCGACCCACTCATTGTTTGAGCTGAGGAACAAACACTCCTGCGCTCCGCACGTCTAACTCTCGAAAGCCTCCGGCGGCGGGCACGCGCAGACCAGGTTGCGGTCACCGAACGCGTTGTCGACGCGACGCACCGGCGGCCAGTACTTCGTGCGAACCAGCGATTTCACCGGATACACCGCGTCTTCACGGGTGTAGGCGTGATCCCACTCCCCTGCGATGACCGACTGGGCGGTGTGCGGAGCGTGCACCAGCGGATTGTCGTTCGCCGGCCAGGTTCCTGAACCGACGGCATCCGCTTCTGCCTTGATCGCGATCATCGCGTCGATGAACCGGTCGATCTCGGCAAGGTTTTCGCTCTCGGTCGGCTCGACCATGAGAGTGCCCGCCACCGGGAACGACATCGTCGGCGCGTGGAATCCGTAGTCGATGAGCCGCTTGGCGACGTCGTCGACGGTCACTCCCGTTGCCTCCCGAAGGGGACGCAGATCGAGGATGCACTCGTGCGCAACCAGTCCGTTGTCGCCGGTGTAGAGCACCGGGAAGGAGTCGCGCAGTCGCACGGCGATGTAGTTCGCGGCGAGAACCGCGGCTCCGGTGGCCTGCTTGAGCCCCTCTGCGCCCATCATGCGGACATACGCCCACGAGATGGGAAGGATGCTTGGGCTGCCGTATGGCGCGGCCGAAACCGGTCCGCCCGCGTGGGTGAATTCGCCGTGCTCGTCGCGCTGCGCGAGCGGGTGCCCGGGCAGGAACGGTGCGAGGTGTGCCTTCGCGGCGACGGGGCCGACGCCGGGGCCGCCTCCACCGTGCGGGATGCAGAACGTCTTGTGCAGGTTGAGGTGCGACACATCGCCACCGAAGTCGCCGAACCGCGCGTATCCGAGCAGCGCGTTGAGGTTGGCGCCATCGACGTAGACCTGACCGCCCGCCTCGTGCACAGCCTCGGTGATCGCGGTCACCTCGTGCTCATAGACGCCGTGCGTCGACGGGTATGTGATCATGAGTGCGGCGAGTGTCTCGGCGTGCTGCGCGATCTTCGCCCGGAGATCGTCGAGGTCGACGTTTCCGAGTTCGTCGCAGGCTACGACGACGACCTTCATCCCGGCGAGAACAGCGGATGCCGCGTTGGTGCCGTGTGCACTTGACGGAATGAGGCAGACGGTGCGGTCGGCATCGCCGTTCGCCCGGTGGTACCCACGGATCGCAAGCAGCCCGGCGAGTTCGCCCTGGCTGCCGGCGTTCGGCTGCAGGGACACGGAGTCGTACCCCGTCACCTCGGCGAGCCAGCTCTCGAGCTGGTCGATGAGACCGAGGTAACCGCTGACGTCTGCCTCGGGAGCATACGGGTGAAGCGCGGCGAACTCGGGCCAGGTGATGGCTTCCATCTCGGTCGCCGCGTTGAGCTTCATCGTGCACGATCCGAGCGGGATCATGCCGCGGTCGAGCGCGTAATCGCGGTCGGCGAGCTGCTTGAGGTAGCGCATCATGGCGGTCTCGGAGTGGTGCGTGTTGAACACCGGGTGGGTCAGGTACTCGCTCGTCCGGACGAGTTCGCCCGGGAGGTTTCGGATGCCGCCGCCAACGAACGCGAAATCACGGGATTCCGGCCCACCGAATGCGTGCGCGACAGCGCCGATTTCGCTGAGAGTGGTCGTCTCGTCGACCGAGACCGACACGGTGTCGTCGTCGACGAGCCAGAGGTTGATTCCGGCATCGGCCGCGCGGGCGACGATCGTGCCGGCGTTACCCGGCACGCGGACCTGGAGTGTGTCGAAGTATGAATCGTGCACGAGGCTCTGGCCGTCCTCGCTGAGGAAGCGCGCGAGGAGTGCGGCATTGCCGGCGACCTCGGTCGCGATCCTGCGGATGCCGCGCGGCCCGTGGTACACGGCGTACATCGACGCCATCACGGCGAGGAGGACCTGCGCAGTACAGATGTTCGACGTCGCCTTCTCCCGGCGGATGTGCTGTTCGCGCGTCTGCAGCGTGAGCCGGTACGCGGGGTGCCCGGCGGCATCCTGACTCACTCCGACGAGGCGACCAGGCAGCTGCCGTTCCAGCCCCTTCCGCACGGCCATGTAGCCGGCGTGCGGACCGCCGAAGCCCATCGGAACCCCGAAGCGCTGCGTCGTACCGACCGCGATGTCGGCACCGAGCTCACCGGGCGAGGTGATCAACGCGAGCGCGAGCAGGTCGGCGGCGACGACGGCGAGACCGCCGGCGTCCTTCACCGTTGTGAGAACGGATGCCGGGTTCCAGACCCGGCCGGATGCCCCCGGGTACTGCACGAAGACACCGAACGACTCCTCCGGCAGCGGTGCGCCCGCAGCGAAGTCGACCTCGGCGAGCTCGATGCCCACCGCTTCGGCACGGCTCGAGAGCAGCGCCTTTGTCTGCGGGAAAGCGTCGGCGTCGACGACGAACACGTTGCTGGTGAGCTTGGACGCGCGGCGGGCGAGGAGCATTCCCTCGACGACGGCGGTGCCCTCATCGAGCATCGACGCGTTGGCCGTGTCGAGACCGGTGAGGTCGGTGACCATGGTCTGGAAGTTGAGAAGCGCCTCGAGACGACCCTGCGAGATCTCGGGCTGGTACGGCGTGTATGCGGTGTACCAGGACGGGTTCTCGAGCACATTCCGCTTGATGACAGCGGGAGTGATCGTGCCGTAGTAACCGAGTCCGATCATCGAGGTCCGCACGGTGTTCCTGCCGGCGAGCTCGCGGAGTTCGGCGAGCGCCTCACGCTCCGATGCCGCGGCGGGGATGACCGAGTCGACGAGGTCGGCGACATGGATCGATTCCGGAACAGCTGCCTCGACGAGGGCGTCGACGCTGTCGTAACCGACGGATGCCAGCATGCTCGCTTGCGCGGCGGCATCCGTTCCGATGTGGCGTTCGGAGAACAGGTCAGCCATTACTCGCCGACCAGCGCGGAGTACTCGTCCCAGCTGAGCAGGCCGTCGGGCGCTGCATCGAACGACACCTTGACAAGCCAGCCCTCGCCGAGTGGGTCGCTGTTGACGAGCGACGGGTCGTCGACGACGGCCGAGTTGCTCGCGGTGACGGTGCCGTCGACGGGGGCGAAGAGTTCGCCCACCGACTTGGTTGATTCGATCTCGCCGACGACGGTACCTGCGGTGATCGCGGTGCCCTCTCCGGGGAGCTCGACGAAGACGACGTCGCCGAGCTTCTCAGCGGCGAACGCGGTGATGCCCACGGTCGCCGAGTTGCCGTCAATGTCGAGCCATTCGTGCTCGGGGGTGTACTTGAGCGCGGTCTTGTCGGTCATGGCTTACTTCTTTCTTCTGTAGAACGGGAGAGGGGTGACGGTCGCCGGGATGGCCGTGCCGCGCACGTCCACCGCCAGTTCGGTGCCGGGTTCGGTCAGGGTCGGGTCGACGAAGCCCATCATGATCGGATGCCCGAGCGTCGGAGACAGAGCGCCGCTCGTCACGGTTCCGACGACGGTGTCTCCGGAGAGAACGGAGTATCCGGCCCGGCCCGCTCGGCGGCCCTCGGACGCCAGTCCGACGAGCACGCGAGCGTTCTCGGCAGGACCGGCTTCGACGGCCGCGCGACCGGGAAAGTCGTTGTGCTTGGTGAGCGCGACGACGCGGCCGAGTCCGGCCTGGGCCGGCTGGGTCTCGAGGTCGAGTTCGTGGCCGTAAAGCGGCATCCCTGCTTCGAGCCGCAGAGTGTCGCGGCTCGCGAGACCCGCGGGGACAAGTCCGTGGTCCTCCCCTGCCTTCTCGAGCGCACGCCAGAGGGACACGGCCGAGGTGGTGCGCAAGTACAGCTCGAAGCCGTCCTCGCCGGTGTAGCCGGTGCGGGCGATGAGGAGGGGGACGCCCTCGAAGAACGCGTCGGTGGCGCGGTAATACCTGAGTCCGTCGAGAGGAAGCGCGAGTTCGGTGATGCCGGCAGTCGCTTCGAGGATCGCGCGGGAGTTCGGTCCCTGCACCGCGAGAAGGGCGTAGTCGTCGCTCTGATCGTCGACGGTGACCTCGAACCCGCTGGAGCGATCGCGGAGGGCGGTGAATGCCGCTTCGCGGTTGCCCGCGTTGGCGACGACGAGGAACGTCGTGTCGCCAAGGCGATAAACGACGACATCGTCGAGGATGCCGCCGCTCTCGGTGAGAATGAGACTGTACTTCGCCTGCATCAGCTCGATTGCCGAGAGCTTGCCGGCGAGGGCAGCATCGAGGAAGGCTGCGGCATCACGACCGTAGACGAGGATCTCGGCCATGTGGGACAGGTCGAACAGGCCGGCAGCCGTGCGAACGGCGGCGTGTTCAGCGAGGTCGCTGGTGTACCTGACCGGCATCTGCCACCCGGCGAAATCGGTGAAGCTCGCACCGAGTTGGGTGTGGACGTCGACAAGCGGGCTGGTGCGTTCGGGGACGGGATCTGACACGAGTTCTCCAGGTGTCGCCGGGGCGACGGTCGCAGATGCGGCTGCGGCACGCGAGGTGCCTTGGGAACTCCCCCTCTGTCATGAGCCTGAGAGTTTCACGCGCCCGATTGAGAAGGGCGGCTTTCACCGTCGGCGGAACCAGGTTCGGTTCACTTTCCAGAGTGGCCAGTTCGATGCGGTACATAGACCTGAGAGATTGGCAGGGAGGCTTGCTCCTTCGGTGCCGGGGCTAACCCGGCTCTCCCGCATCGCGTGTGCGGCCCGATATTCGATTTGTGCCCAGCCTACCGTGACATCCGGTACTCCCCTGAAAACTTTCTCTTCCAGTTCGAGTCAGGATGACACTAAAATGGAGTCCAGTTAGGGTCACGGTGACTTTAACTAGAGGGAAACGGACGGATGCCATGACCGCACACGCTGCCGCCGTCCAGGTCGCCGTCTCCACGGTCATCTTCGCCCTGCGTCCGCACGAGGACACCGGGCGCATGACCGTGTGGCTTCCGCTCGTCCGCCGCATCCGCGACCCGTTCGGTGGCCGGTGGGCACTTCCCGGCGGCCCTCTCGAACCGGATGAGGATCTCGCCGAATCCGCAGCGCGCACGCTGGCAGAGACGACACTCCTCGCCCCCCAGTACCTCGAACAGCTCTACGCCTTCGGAAACACCGACCGCTCCCCCGGCGAACGCGTCGTCTCCATCGTCTACTGGGCGCTCGTGCGCTCCGACGAAGCGGCCGTCGCCGTTGAAACCGAGAACGTGCGCTGGTTCGAGGCCGATTCCATCCCCGGACTCGCTTTCGACCACAACCTCATCGTCGACTACGCCCTCTGGCGCCTGCGAAACAAGCTCGAGTACAGCCACATCGCGCACGCCTTTCTCGGCGAGACCTTCACCCTGTCCGAACTGCGCGAGGTCCACGAGGCCGTGCTGCAGAAATCTCTGGACCCGGCCAACTTCCGGCGTCAGATCGAGGGCTCCGGCCAGGTCGTCCCCACAGGAGACGTCCAGACCGGCGGGCGACACCGCCCCGCCCGCCTCTACCGATACAACCGCGACGCCGCCGATGGAACCTCAGGTCCCCTCGCCTGGCCCGCCGCTCCCGCCCAAGGAACAACATGACCCTCACCGCCTCCGTCGATACGACACTCACGCGGATTTCCGCCGGAACCGAGCAGGGAGCATCCTGCAGTCCAGCCCTCGTCGAAAAACCGTGGGTCTTCGACCTGCAGCCACCGAGCTATGGCCCCGGCTCGTCGATGGGCGACGTCCTGCCGACGGGCTCGCCCTGCCAGGGTGCCCTCCCCGCCTTCTACCGCGACGCCAGCGCGGAGGAGCTCGACCGTCGCATCCGTGCCGCCAAGGCTGCTCTCGGCGACCGGCTCGTCATCCTCGGGCACTTCTACCAGCGGGACGAAGTGCTCGCATACGCCGACTACGTGGGTGACTCGTTCCAGCTCGCCACCGCAGCGCGCGAGCGCACCGATGCCGAAGCGATCGTCTTCTGTGGCGTGCACTTCATGGCAGAGACCGCTGACCTCCTCTCCACCGCCGAGCAGTCTGTCATTCTGCCCAACCTTGCCGCCGGATGTTCGATGGCCGACATGGCGAACATCGACCAGGTCGAAGAATGCTGGGAACAGCTGACCGAGCTGTACGGCACCGAGCCGGACGCCTCGGGCCGGGTTCCCGTCATCCCGGTCACCTACATGAATTCCTCGGCCGCTCTCAAGGGATTCTGTGGCCGCAACGGCGGCATCGTCTGCACGTCGTCGAACGCGCAGACCGTTCTGGAGTGGGCGTTCGAACGCGGGCAGCGCGTGCTCTTCTTCCCGGACCAGCACCTCGGACGCAACACCGCCAAGGCAATGGGCGTGCCGCTCGAGCAGATGCCGATGTGGAATCCGAACAAGCCTCTTGGCGGCAACGACGCCACGGCGCTCGACGACTCCCGAGTGATCCTCTGGCACGGGTTCTGCTCGGTGCACAAGCGTTTCACGATCGACCAGATCGCGAAGGCGCGCGCGGAATACCCGAGCGTCCGGGTGATCGTCCACCCCGAGTGCCCGATGCCCGTCGTCGACGCTGCCGACGAAGCGGGCTCGACCGACTACATCCGCAAGGCGATCGAGGCGGCGCCCGCCGGGTCCACCTTCGCGATCGGCACCGAGATCAACCTCGTGCAGCGGCTCGCGGCCGAACACCCCGAGCACACGATCTTCTGCCTCGACCCCGTGATCTGCCCGTGCTCGACGATGTACCGCATCCACCCTGGCTACCTGGCGTGGGTGCTCGACGGACTCCTCGAGGGGCAGGTGCTCAACCAGATCACCGTCTCCGACGACGTCGCCCTCCCGGCTCGGATCGCGCTCGAGCGGATGCTTGCCGCGAGGCCCCCGATTGCAGCGGGTGCCTGACATGACACGCGTGATCGTCGTCGGCAGCGGAATCGCGGGCCTGACCGCTGCGCTCCACGCCTCACAACGGCACGACGTGCTGCTCGTCACCAAGTCCTCCCTGGGCCAGAGCAACACCCGGTACGCGCAGGGCGGGATCGCCGGGGTGATGTTCGACGACGACAGTGTCGAGGCACACATCGCGGACACCCTCTCCGCCGGAGCCGGCCTGTGCGATGAGGCGGCGGTGCGCGTTCTCTGCTCCGAGGGCCCCGCGCGAATCCGGCAGCTCATCGCGCTCGGCGTCGAGTTCGACCGGACGGACGGCGAGTTCGCTCGCGGCCGTGAAGCCGCGCACTCGTACCCCCGGGTGCTGCACGCCGGAGGAGACGCGACCGGCGCGAGAATTGAACAGGCGCTCGTCGCCCGCGTCCTGAATAGCGGTGTGCGGATCGCCGAGAACACCTTCCTCGTGGACCTCCTCCTCACGAACGGCACCGTGAGCGGTGTCGCGCTCCGCGACGCCGACGGAATGGAGCGGGACGAACGGGCGGATGCCGTTCTGCTCGCCACCGGAGGCGCTGGCCAGCTGTATCCGTTCACGACGAACCCGTCGGTGGCGACCGGTGACGGCGCAGCGGCTGCGCTCCGCGCCGGCGCGCTCCTTGCCGACCTCGAGTTCTACCAGTTCCACCCGACGGCGCTCACGACGGGCGACCACTTCCTGGTCTCCGAAGCGGTTCGCGGCGAGGGCGCTGTGCTCCGCAACGCCATCGGCGAGCGCTTCCTCCCCGCACTGCACCCGGCCGCCGAGCTCGCCCCGCGCGACGTGGTCGCCCGGGGAATCGCCGCCGAGATGGCCGCGCAGGGCGGCCTGCCTGTCGTGCTTGACGCCACCGCGCTCGGCGCCGAATTCCTGGCACACAGATTCCCGGTCATCGACCGCGCGGTGCGGGCATCCGGAATCGACTGGTCGCGAGAGCCCGTACCGGTGAGCCCGGCGGCGCACTACTGGATGGGTGGCGTCGTCACCGACCTCGACGGGCGCACAACGGTTCCCGGCCTGTACGCCGTCGGCGAGGTCGCCCGCACCGGGGTTCACGGCGCCAACCGCCTCGCCTCCAATTCGCTCCTCGAAGGGGCGGTGTTCGGTGCTCGCGCCGCCGCCGCGCTCGACACCGACAACCCGGCGTCCTGGCCCGTGGCTCCACCCCCGCTCACGCCGGCGCCCGAGCGCACACCGGCGTTGGATGCCCCGTCCTTCTCCCGCGACGCCCTCCAGCGGGTGATGTGGGATGCCGCCGGCCTGCTCCGCGACGACGCCGGACTGACCGCCGCTGCCGGCATCCTCGACGCCTGGTCGGCCGCTCCCGTGCCGACGGGGAGCATCCGCGACCTCGAGGACAGAAACCTGCTCGCGCTCGGCAGGGAGCTCGTTTCCTCTGCGCTCGCCCGCACCGAATCCGTCGGAGCCCATGCCCGCTCCGACTCCCCCGCCCAGGCGCCAGTCGCCGCTACCCGAGAGGTCGCCGCCGCATGCTGACGACATCACACATCGACCGCGTCGTCGGAGCAGCCCTCGAGGAGGATGCGCCATGGGGCGACCTCACGAGCGAAACCCTGATCCCGGCGAAGGCCACCGCGACCGCGGAGCTCACCGCTCGCGAGGACGGCGTCTTCAGCGGAGGTGAGGTGTTCGCCACCGCGTTCCGCCTGACCGACCCCGCGATCACGGTGGATCTTCACGTCGCCGACGGCGAGCCCTTCAGCCGCGGAGACACCCTCGCCACGGTCACGGGACCGGCCCGCGGCATCCTGCAGGCGGAACGGATCGGATTGAATTTCACCCAGCGGATGTCGGGAATCGCGACCCAGACCGCGCGATACGTCGCCGCCCTGGCCGGCACCCGTGCCCGCATCGTCGACACCCGCAAGACGACCCCGCTGCTCCGCGCGTTCGAACGGCACGCCGTCCGCTGCGGTGGCGGTTTCAACCACCGGTTCTCGTTGTCGGATGCCGTCATGGCGAAGGACAACCACCTCGCCGTGCTCACCGCGGGCGGACTGTCGGTCACCGAAGCGCTCCTCGGCGTGCGGGCACAGTTGTCGCACACCACCCACCTGGAGGTCGAGGTCGACCGGCTCGACCAGGTCGAAGCGGTACTCGCCGCCGGCGTCGACACGATCATGCTCGACAACTTCAGCCTCGCCGACCTCCGCGCCGGCGTCGAGCTCGTCGCCGGCCGGGCGATCATCGAAGCCAGCGGCACTGTGACGCTCGACACCGTCGGGGCCATCGCCGAAACCGGTGTCGACGTCATCTCGTCGGGTGCACTGACCCACAGCGTCCGCTCGCTCGACCTCGGACTCGACGTGTCGATCGAGCACCTGGGCCACTGACGTGTTGTACCTCGACTCGGCCGCGACCACGCCCGTGCGGCGCGAGGTGCTCGAGGCGATGTGGCCGTACCTCACCGCCGAGTTCGGCAACCCGTCGAGTTCACACACCCTCGGCGAGCGTGCCGCCGATGCCCTCGCCGACGCCCGTGCGCGTATTGCCGCCGTCCTCGGCGTGCGCGCGAGCGACGTCGTGTTCACGTCGGGAGGCACCGAGGCAGACAACCTTGCCGTCAAAGGCATCGCGCTCGCATCGAGGCGCGGCAGGCACATCGTGACCGCGGCAACCGAACACGAGGCCGTGCTGGAGTCGGTCGACTACCTCCGGCGTCTTCACGGCTTCGAGGTCAGTTTCGTTCCGCTCGACCCCGACGGCATCGTGACAGCAGACGCTCTCGATTCCGTGCTGCGCCCGGATACCGCTCTCGTCACGCTCATGTACGCCAACAACGAGATCGGCACGGTGCAGAACCTGGCCGCCCTCGGCTCGGTGACCTCCGCCCACAAAATACCGTTCCACACCGATGCCGTGCAGGCTGCGGGGTGGCTCGACCTTCGTGTCGCTCGTCTCAGCGTCGACGCCCTCTCGCTCGCCGGGCACAAGATCGGCGCGCCGAAGGGCATCGGGCTGGCTTGGCTGCGAGGGCGCATCCCCGTGGAACCGCTTGTGCACGGCGGCGGGCAGGAACGCGGACGCCGCTCGGGAACCGAGAACGTAGCGGCGGCGGTCGGCCTGGCGACAGCTCTCGAGCTCGCCGAAAGCGAGAGGGCGGATGCCGCTCGGCGCGTCTCCGATCGTCGCGATGAGCTCATCGCCGGCGTTCTCGATCGCGTTCCCGGTGCCGTGCTGACCGGTTCAGCGACGTCCCGGCTTCCGAACTCGGCCTCGTTCTGTTTTCCGGGCACGAGCGGTGAGGCGGTACTGCTCGAGCTGGAACGGCGCGGTGTCGTGTCATCGAGCGGCTCGGCCTGCGCCGCAGGAAGCGACGAGGCGTCCCACGTCCTGACGGCCCTCGGCATGCCCGCCGAGATCGCCCAGACCGCCGTGCGATTCACTTTCGGCAGCGACCTGACCGGTGAGGGGGTGGCATCCGTGATCGACGCGGTCGCGGCATCCGTCACCGCTGTCGGGACCTTCGGCTGAACCGCTCCCCTTCCGGAATGCACCTGCACCGGGGTCAGGGTCGCAGTGTGTTCCACGCGAGCAGATGCTCGACGGTCACACCCTGATACCCCGGTGTTCCCTCGAGCGCCGCGCGCACCTTCGCGGCCTCGGCCTCGAGTACCGCGCTGCCCTCATCGAAGAACGTGTACTGGGCTCCGCCGGCTACCTCGGGGGTGTCCGTTTCGACTCCGATCGTGAACGGGGTACCGGATGCCGCGGCCGCACGAATCGCTGGACCGGCCAGTTCCAGAATTCCCGCCGAGCCATCGGCGGTATCCGAGAAGGCGATGATCGCGACCGAGTCGAGTTCAGCAACGAGCGCGTCGAAGACCGTTCCACCGCCGTACGACGTGCGGGCGAGCCACCAGGGCAGGTCTGCACCGATCGGGAGCGAGCCAGCGGCGTCTCGTACCGCTTCGATGAGCCGGAGGTACCCCTCGGCGAGCAGCACCGGGTCGATGGGTTCCGGCCGGCCAGCCCAGGGTTCGACGTCGAGCTGGACGGAATCGACCTCCGAAGTCGCCCGCGCGGCGGTGAGCCAGGTTGCGGCGAGGTGAGGTTGATCGAACCAGCCTGCGTCGCCACCGAGGACGGAGACGGCGACGCCTGCCTCGGCCAACGTTGAGACGGCATCCGAGAACCAGACGGCCATCGGCCCGACATTGGTGGCCCACGGCGCGTTGAGGAAGACGCGCTGAAGCCCGCGGGTGCGGGCGACCCGCGCGATCGCGGCGGGGGCGAGGTCTGCCTGTCCACGCCCGCGCTCGTCGACGGCGGGGTCGACCGAGTTGCCCCAGGCCCAGACGCCGGTGATCGCAGAAACATGGGTGGAAGTCACAAGGACCCCATCGTGGGCTACCGCGGCGTCGATGGCAAGAGGGAGCTCCGCGTGTTCCCGAGTGCCACGGCGTTCTCTCGATGGGGCCCACAGCCTCCCGACCGCGTACCCTGAACCCTGAGCTGCTTTCTCGCGGCCGACGAAAGGCCGGTCATGGACACCATCGCACTGCGACGCTTCGTGGTCGCTGCCGAAGAGCTGCACTTCGCACGCGCTGCCAAGTACCTCAACATCCCGCGCTCGTCGGTTATCGCCTCCGTTCGTGAACTGGAGAACGAGCTCGGCACTCCGCTGTTCGACATGAACGCGTCGACAACCACGCTCACCCAGGCCGGGCGCGAACTCCTCGCAGCGGAACAGAAGAAGGCGGATGCGACAGCCGCCTCGGTGCAGAATCGTCCCCAACCGGCCGGCGGCAAGGCGAAAGCGTCAAAGGGAAAGGGCCGCGCTCCTGCCGTGAAAGGTCAGCCGCGGCCGGGCAAGCGACGACAGTCCCGCTGACAACGCACGGACCCGCAGCCTCGCTGTGAAAAGGGCCAGCGTCTGCGTGTTCACGCCCAGCAGTCGGCTGCGCCAGCCCTAGGCTGGCGGGCATGACTTCTCCGGAGAACGCCCGACCTGCTCGACGCACCTCCGTCGCCGCCATCATTGCCCAAGTCCTGCTCGGCCTCTTCCTGCTCGTCGCCGGGATCGGGCACCTCACGGTTGCCCGGGACGCGTTCCAGGCTCAGGTTCCCACGTGGCTCCCGATCGATGTCGACTTCGTCGTTGTTGCATCCGGGGTCGTCGAAATTGTCCTCGGACTGTCCCTCCTCGTTCTGTGGCGCTGGCGGCCGTGGGTCGGCTGGGTGGTCGCCGCATTCTTCGTCGCAATCTTCCCCGGGAACATCTCCCAGTTCACCACCGGCACCGACTCATTCGGCCTGAACGACGACCTGAGCCGTGGCATCCGCTTGCTTTTCCAGCCGCTGCTCGTGTTGTGGGCGCTGTGGTCGACGGGCGCGTGGAAGGCCTGGCGCGCGTGGCGTGCCGAGCGTGACGACGCGAAGCACAGCGTCGAGGCATAGGATCTCGTCGTCGTGCTGCCCTGCCGACGACTCGTGTCGCGAGTAACCTCGGAGCCATGATCATCGACGTGCCGACAAGCCTCGGCCCGGGCCGGCTCACCGTAAGCGCTGCGAGCGACCCTCGTGCTGTGGTGTGGCTGGGGCATGGCGCCGGTGGCGGCATCGGTGCTGTCGACCTGGTGGCCCTCGCTGCCCATCTGCCGCAGCGGGGATACACCGTTGCGCGCTACGAACAGCCGTGGCGCGTCGCCGGTAAGAAGATTGCGCCGCGGCCGGCGACTCTCGACGTCGCGTGGCGTGAAACCGCCACGGCGATAGCTGAACTTGCCGCAGGGCTGCCCGTTGTCGTCGGTGGCAGGAGTGCCGGAGCACGGGTCGCCTGCCGAACGGCGGAGGACCTCGGCGCTTCCGCTGTCGTGTGCCTCGCATTCCCGCTGCACCCGCCCGGCAAGCCGGAGTCGTCGCGGCTTCCAGAGCTCCTGCTTCCGCCCGTTCCCGCTCTCGTCCTTCAGGGTGATCGTGACACGTTTGGTAGCGCCGCCGATATCTCGGTTGCACTGGAGCCAAACTCGTCGATCCGGGTGGTCCCTGTCGCCGGCGCGGATCACAGTATGAAGGTTCTCGCGTCGTCGCCCCTTACGGCGAAGGATGTCGCGACGCTCGTGACAGCATCCGTGGCGGAGTTTCTCGATAGGGTTCTCGGCTGAAGATCACCAGCCGAGTCCCCCACAGCCTTTCGTTCGTCTGCGTTTTTCGTCGATCGGCGGATCGGTCGTCACCGCACGGCGACTAGTGCCACTCTCGTCTTTCATGGGAATCCGCTACTACGCCTATCCAGTCGATCCAGAGCTCATCGAGCATGCCAGGCACACCCCATGGGACTTCCTGAGTGACGACCCGCTTATGGACGCGTGGGGGCCCGAAGCAGGGAGACCGGAGATGCTCTACCTCGACAAGAGCTGGTGGGAGCTGCAGCGACTACTCGGTGCTGTGCCAGGCGAAACCGGTAGTCCCGCAGCTGAACTGGTCAGAGGACAGGTTCGAGAGCATGCGATGGGGTGGTACTCCTTCGTCAGGGTGCTCGCTCCTGACGAAGTATCCCGAATTGCCATAGATCTACAAACGGTAAACGAGGGAGACGTTCGAAGATCACTTCAAGAGAATGGCTCGCAATTCGGAAGGCGAGACATCGAGGGTGATGTCCGACACGTCCTCCAATACCTTCAGGACGCAACCTCTTTCACGGGTGAAATGGCACGAACAGGCCGCGGCTTGATCTACCTGATTGGCTGACGCCTGAGAAGCCTGAGTATCCTCGGGCGGACGTCGGATGTCGGTGGTTGGGTGTGTACTGGGGGTATGAAGTTCCCGGTCAGACCAGTTATCCACAGCCTCCCGGTGAGGCTGGTTGCGGGTGGGTCACTGTCAGTGGTCGGGTGTGTACTTGAGTCATGAAAACCTCCACCAGCGCTTCTTCCCCGGCCCGTCAGGTGCCCGGTGTGGAGGTGCTGGGTGTAGAGGTGCCGGGGGTTGAGGGTGTGCTGGATGGGGTGATCGCCGCGTTGGCGGTCGCGGTCGAGTCGATCGGGTTGGACCAGTTGTCCCGGCTGCCGGCGGTGACGGTGCTGTCGATCCTGTCCAAGACCGCGGCGTTGGGCCGT
>NZ_RCUV01000010.1 GCF_003667545.1 Mycetocola manganoxydans
GGGCTTCTAGTGTGCACGGGTGCGCCTGAGCGAAGCCTCACAGCGAACCTCGCCGTCAGTGGCTTCCAGCAAGATTTGATCCACCAATTGAAAGGGCAGCATGAAACACGGGCTAAGTCTGTCCCGTAAGGCGTTCCCCAGTGACACGTCACGGCCACTCTGTGAGGTTCGAGGGTGTGGCCCCATTTCTGTGTCCGTAGAGGTCCCGCTTGCGGTGATGAGAGCTTTCGCAGGTGCCCGTGCGGTCAGCGAGGAAGCTGGACGAACACGTCACTTAGCCCACCGTTCAAGAGATGTGGACGCCCAACCTTCCAGCCAGGCCGCTTGCGCACAGCTTGATCGCGAACTGTGCCTTGGAGAGGGGCCCAGCGCCTCGTGCCTTACTGGCTCCGCCCGGGCTAATCTCTGAAGCATGACTTCCAGCCCAACACTCCGGTTCGCACTCGTCCAGTGAGGAAGGAGATGCGCGAGGCGCGAGGGAACGGGACAGGATGGGCGATCTCACCGACACTGTATTGGCGGCTGTTCCGGTTTTCGCCCCTGATCATGCTCATTGGTATGGCAGCGGGTGGCGTGCTGATCATCCGCTCCATTCTGGTCTGGGGAGTGGAGGACGAAGGCTACTCGTTCGGTCTCGACATCCCGATCTCCGGGGCGGTGCTCGTGCTTTGGGCGGCTGCGGCAACGTTGCTGCTGGTGCCGCCGCCTGCTATCCGGGCCCGGACTGCTAACGGCTCGGGCTCGGGCTCCGCGTTGGTTTGGCCCCTCGGGCGACGCTTCCGGGTCTGGAACGTCGTTGCGGTTCCGTTCTGCGGAGTGCTGGTGGCAATGGCACTGTTCCTGATTCCCTCGGCGCTGGGCTGGGATTCCACTGCCCCGACGGATGTGTGGATCGCGCTCCCGATCGCGGTCCTGATGACTGCGTTCGTGGCAGCGTTCAATTGGATGATTCTGCGCAGTCCGCTACATGGGGTGGAGCTGACGCCGACGCACCTGATCGCGCGCGGTTACTTCTGGTCCCGCCGATACTCGCGTCTATCGATCGTCTCCGTCAACGCGGTCCAGCTGCGGTGGTGGCCAAGCTTGGTGCTCACCATGCTTATGAACCGCGATGTGGATTACACGGTAGAACTGACCCTCGACGACGGCCGCCAGCCATTACTGCTGGCCAGCAACTCGAACGAAAGAGACGTCGAGATCGGCGCGGAGATCATTCGCGCCTGGCGCATTGCTGCTCCCTCAGCTCAAATCTCGGCCGGTTCCTGAGAGGCCCATCCCGCGCAGCAGGACTCCTACTCCAAGGCGGTATGGGACGAGTATCTCGACGCTTGACCCGTTAGACGTCCGACTTGAGGGCAGGCGCCCCAACTAGCAACTTTAGGTCCACGAATCAATCTTCGGCTCCCGGTCCACTGCTCGAACTGGGGGTACCCTACGACTCGGTGAGCGCTGGGGACGGCCAGTATGTTCTGGTGTTACGGCTCTTTGGCCGGCGATTTCGCTTGACCTCTCAAGGAGAGCTGTGAGACTTTCAGCCCGTTCGTTCTTTCGTCCTGCCCTCGTGGCCCTGGTGTCATTGGCGTTGGTCGGCGGGTCTGTAACACCCGCGACGTCCGCTGAGAGATCCGAAGACGGGGTTGAGCCGGTGCCATCGGTCGCTGCCTCCGAGGGAACAACTCCCTCGCAGGTCATTGATGTGAACGACCCGTTGCCGCCAGAGTCGGCGATTGTGGACCAGGACATGTTCAGAACACGTTCGACGTCGGCGACGGGGTGAAGCTGGTTCAGTTGTCGCAGGAACCGTTGAACATGGAGGTTAACGGTGAGTGGGAAGAAATCCAGACCGCAGTTGACGGCGTGGGTGCCTGGTCCGTCTTCGGTATCGGTGGGGGAGAGGTCAAACAGCATCCGCTGCACCCAAGGTTCGCCGAAACGGCGAGCGACGCGGGTGTGCTGAGCCTGTCCAAGGGCGGCTACGACGTGTCATTTTCGCTTGTCGACGCTTCCGACGCGAAGCTGTCCCGCAACCTTCTACCGTGGGGCGAACACTCTCAGGTCGAGTACCCGGGGGTATTCGAAGATACGGATTTGCTTTTCGACGTCACAACCGGCGGTGTCAAAGAGCTGTTCGAGCTGCATGGAGCGCCGGGTTCCGATGGGCGTGCGAGCTGGGAATGGCTAATCGACACCGATGGTCTCGACATGGTCGTGACCGATGAGGGAATGATCGAGCTGCGCGAGGCGGATGGGTCTCCGCTGATGGTAATCCCGGCACCGCACATGTGGGATTCCGCGGGTGACGGCCAGGAACGGGAGAACGCGACCCGCAACGTCGGTGCCGAGGTGGAGCGCGACGGTGACCGGTGGCGGCTGACGTTGAATGCCAGCCGTACTTGGCTCAATGAAAAGGACCGCGTGTACCCCGTATTCGTTGACCCGGAAGGAACGTACGGTAGCTCAGACGTTAAGACGTTCAAGTCGAACGGGCAGGCCAACTCCTGGTATGGCGTGCAGGTCGGCAACACGAGCAACGGGATCTGGCGAACCTCAGCGCTGGTCAACTATCCAGCAGTGTTCGGCAAGCAGGTGTTGGACGTTGCGTTGGACTTCGGTGGTTTCGCAAGTGACTCGTCCACCGCGACCCGCACCAACTACGTTCACGTCGGCACGTCCGTCAGCTACGGCGGCTATGGCGCAGTCCTCAGCCCCTTCGTAATCGGTACCGGCAATGCAACCGCTCACGATTCACGCCTGTCAAGGCAAGTGTCGGACTGGGTAAACGCCCGGACGACCGGAAAATACTTCGCAATGCGCGGGGTGGAGAACTCGGAGTTCACCTACAAGCGCATGGAGTCGCTCTACACGCGAATCCTCTACAAGGACTTCCCAACCGCCGGATCGCCCTCCACACCACTAAATGGAACGGTCGTCGGTCAGACTCCACTGCTGACATCGGCAGGAGCGACGTCTGCCGGCGGTTACCCGGTGACATGGCGGTTCAAAGTCGGCACCACGTCGAACGTCGACGCGTCAAAGGTATGGGAATCCGGCTGGGTTGGCACAACCGGTATTGGGAAGTCCGAGGCACGGGTCCCTGTCGGCAAGTTGAACCCGGACACCACCTATTACTGGAAAGTTGAGATTCACGACACCGCTGACGGAGTCTTGGGAACCTCGACAGTGCGATCCTCGGCGGTCGCGAACTTCAAAACGAACAAGCCCGGTCTGCCCGCCCAAGCAACGGCGACCCCAGCGAATGATGCTGAGGTTGGCACGACTCAGCCGACGTTCACAACCGGAACTGTCACCGACAAGGCGGGCCAGCCGGTGAAGTATAGGTTCGAGGTGACAGCAGCCGATGGGTCGGACGCAACGACCTCCTCCGACTGGCTGGATGCGCCGACGTGGGCCCCGCCTGTCGGCGCCCTCCAGGACGGCGGTTCATACGTGTGGACGGTATATACGAAGGATGGTGTTGAGGAATACGGCGGGAAGTGGTCTAACAACCTTTCGGTCAACTTGGCGCCGTTGATCGCCTGTCCAGCCCCGTTTGAGAACGAAAGCTGGACAGCGCCCACTGTCACTCCAATTGCGTGCACGATCAGTGTCTCAGCGTCGGCGGGCGAGATGCTGTCATACATTGTGGACGACGATGATCTAGTGGAAGTCGCCTCTTCGGCCCCGGCTCCCACGTTCGCGACGGTGAATATCCCCGTCGCGAATGGCGAGCACCTGATTACGGCCACCCGTACAGACGTTGATGGCAACAAGTTCACGTCCACCTACCGATTCTCAACCGGCGACTGGACGCAAGCCACACTGTCTGGGCTCCCGGCAAACGGCAGCAGTGCCTCGGTGACCCCAGTTCTTGCTGTCTCAGTGGCCGCCGAAGATACCCACGTGTTACCCGACACGGCCGCCCGGCAGTACACGGTGAGCGCACAGCCTGACATGAGCAACCCTGTAGTGACGAGCGACCTCCTCGCCGACGCGTTCACAGTTCCTGATGGGCTCCTTTCGGCGGGTGAGACCTACTACTGGCAGGTTCACATCACCGGAGCCACTGACTATTACGGAACCACAGCCACCCTCAAATCCCCAATCTGGACTTTCATCGCTAGCGCCGACATTGTTGAAGGAGACCCCACGGCGGGTGAAGATCTGCTCGTCTCGGAGGGTTCGGTTCCCTATGTGGAAGAAGATGGTGATGACACGGAAGTCGGCCTTCGCGGATTCAAGTACGGACCATGCCTGTTCGAAGTACAGCACCCCCACGCACGCAGCTCTACGGGGAAGGAAACGGTCGGCGCAAAAGGCTATACCTGGTGTGACAAAGGCAAGAAGGTCAAGGTCATCACGACCGTTCTCATGCACTATATGTTCTGGCACTGGACACTGAGCAAGGGCGGCCCAGTGACCGAATCAAGCGGAACGTACGTGAACACGTTCAAGACGAAAAATTTGTCCGTTCCCTGCGTGGGAAAAACAAAGACATGGTGGATTGCTTCTGCGCGATCTCAGATCACATATAACGGAAAACAGTACTTCGTGCAGGGAATTTCGAAACACCGGGAAATCCCGTGCGGAGCGTGAAGCCAGTGCGTCCGACCAAATGGGAGTATTTCGTCGGCGCACTGTGTGACGATGTGGACCTGGAGTGCGCGTCGGATCGGCAATTCTGGGAGAAGAACCCGCCGGAGGAGGCGCAACTGTGGCGCGCCTTGTGGAGTGCCGCAAACGCGACGCACTATTTCCATCAGTCGACGCCACACCCGCCGTTTGAACCGTCGTCCGCTGTGCCCGACGTTGTGCGCTCCGTTCTCGAGAACTGCGACAGCACCGTGTGGTGGGATACCCCGATTGACCGAGTCGATCAACGCATTGTTGAGTGGCTTGAGGACGACCCCACGCCACTAGGACAGGGCGGCTTGTCCGAAGCTCTCAGCGAATGGACGCTTCGAGCCAGCCAAGAAGGCGGGGACGGGCCGTGGTGGTCGGCACCTTTAGGGCCCTCTGTGATCCGCACATCACGGTCAACGCCCTTCGCGCCGGCCGTTCATCTCGTCGCCGACGAGGACGACATGGGACGCAACCGCGCCCGGATCCATGTGGCCTCACCTATTCCTTCAGATGCGCGCATCTACGAAATCTCGTCCGCGTCCGATTGGGTCGCATTGGTTGACTCCGCGCCATTGGACGTTTCGATCTCCCGAGACGAGAACTGGGGCGAAAGGGCACCAATTTACCAGCCGTTCCCTCTTCCTGCCTTACGGAGTAAACGCCCCGCCACCACCTGGTGGCTTCCGAACTGGGCCAAGCTCGCGTCTGAATACGATGGCATCCATCTCACCACCTGGGCCTACCTTGACCTCTCAGGAATTCCGATCCCAGCAAGAACGGGCAACACGATGATCGCTGGATGGAGCCCAGACGAAACTGTTTGGCTCAATCAGATGCCTGCCAAAATAGCTTCGACTTTTGATATCGCTCGCCTCGACGACGCCACGTGGACGCCCAACCCGATGTGATTGCGGAAAGGCGTGTTCCCTCCTGCCGATCCATTTCGGCGACCCACTGATGGGCCCCCAGGAGCGCCGAGGAAAACGCCGCCACCGCCAGAATAAACTGATCGCGATGATCGCGCTGGGTGTTCCACTGAGCGTTTGAAGAGGGACGTCCTGTAGATGGGCTCGAAAGGTTTTCGTCCCGCTAAGAGGACCACCCAAAACGAGGTACGAATGTGCCAAAGCACCGCAAGGCCTCCCGTGATGTTAGAACGACCCCCACAACCTTCCCGCTGAGGGTTCCGGTTGAGGGTTGGCGACGGGAATACCTTGCACAATCGAACGCCCGTGGACTTTGCGAGGCGACATTTCGCATCGACTTCGAGGCCTACTACCAGTAGATTGCGTTGATCTCCGTGTCCAATAGATCCCCGCTCTTCTTCGCCGAATCGGTCGTTGGGTACTGCAACTCTGACACTGAAGACGGACGGAAGAACAAAGGCAAACCCGCTGAATCACGTGCGGCACCCCGGAGCTCCGCGTCTCTCTCTGGAGTCACAGTCCCGGCGAGATTCGTGGCCGCTCTCTCTGCCGCGTTGCGAAGAAGCTACGCGCTCAACCGATCTGTACTACAAGACTTTCACGCCGATGGGCGACCCAAGAGCATCGTTCGCTAGCCGGCCGCTGAAGACCGGCATCCGAAGTCACCACTTGTCGGCTATGGTCTGCTCAAGAGCGCTGATCACGGCCTCGGGGTGCGTCTGAAGGTGGTCCATTGGCCGCTGGTCGTCATCGAATCGACTGTTGGGAGCGTTCAGCCATCCACGAAGGTCCTCGGAATCCCAGCCTTCCCGGCGTGAGATTCGGACGAGATCTCGGAGTGTTGAATCCGATCGTCCGCGGTTGAATAGGTTCACGGTCACCTCCTGATGCCTCAGCCTAAGCGCCTGAATCGTTGGGGGCCAGGGTCTCTGAGTCGGCAACGCCCTTTCTGGGATGCGGCAGCGTTCGCACGTGCGGGTGCACCGACTGAAGGCCGCCCGGCTCGTCGTCGATGACTGTTCCTGTTGAGGGTCCCCGCAGAGGGTTCCGTTGAGCGATCGCATCAAGGCAAGACGCTCAGACGAAGGTGCGCTCCCGGCCCGTCAATCGAGGCCCGAGAAGGGAAAGCGATCCGTCCTCAAAGATCACGCCAATCAGGGTGCCGTTGCGAGCGACCGCGTACGCGTTCGGAGCCTCGAGGCTTCCAGCTAGCGGGACACCGTCCAGTCTTGACCGCGCCTACCGGCGCAGCGGTTCGACGATTCTCGCGAACGCGGCCGGGCTAGAGGTCAGAGGTCGCCGAGAAGCCCAGAGACGGTTTCGAGGGCGTGCGGCGCGAGGCTGTAGTACGCCCAGGTTCCGCGCTTCTCACGGTTGAGGTAGCCCGCACTGACGAGCACCTTGAGGTGGTGCGACACGGTGGGCTGGCTCAGGCCGAGCGGCTCGGTGAGATCACAGACGCATGCCTCGGCATCCTCGTGCGAGGCGACAATGGATAGCAGCCTCAGACGCGCCGGGTCAGCCAATGCCTTCAGGGAGCGGGCAAGCTTTTCCGCTCCGTCGGCCTTCATCGGCTCTCGCGTTATCGGCGCACAGCAGTCGTTGAGGTCAGTGATCGGCAACAGCTCCGTTAACGACATGTGGACAGCCTCCGCTTATATTGACAATCGTCAATGCAATAGTCAGAATGTGTATCGACAGTGATCAATCTATCACCGATACCCACGGAGCTGAATGTCGACGCCTGACCCCGCCAACCCACAGCCCGCAAGACTTGGAGCGACTGACCGACTTCTGCCGGTCTGGATTCTCGCCGCGATGGCCCTCGGGCTGGCTCTAGCCGTCTTTATTCCGGCATTCGGTGAGGCATTGCACAGCTTCTCGATCGGATCGGTCAGTGTTCCGATCGCTATCGGGTTGCTCGTGATGATGTACCCGGTGCTCGCAAAGGTCCGGTACTCCGATGCTCGTGCTATCGCCGGCGATCGCAAGCTCCTGATTTCGTCGCTGGTGATGAATTGGCTTCTCGGACCCGCCCTGATGTTCGCCCTGGCGTGGGCGTTCCTTCCGGATCTGCCGGAGTATCGGACCGGTCTCATCATCGTCGGCCTTGCCCGGTGTATCGCGATGGTGCTCATCTGGAACGACCTCGCTTGCGGGGACCGTGAAGCCGCAGCGTTCCTCGTCGCCGTGAACTCGGTGTTCCAGGTCATCGCGTTCTCGGCCCTCGGCTGGTTCTACCTTCAGATTCTTCCGACATGGCTGGGCCTGCCAACCACGAGCGCATCGTTCTCGATCTGGGCGATCACCCTCAGCGTGCTTGTGTTCCTTGGCATCCCGTTGCTCGCCGGGTACCTCTCCCGGAAAATCGGCGAGAGAACCCGTGGTCGGGCCTGGTACGAAGACGCTTTCCTCCCGAAGGTCGGCCCGTTCGCCCTTTATGGGCTGCTGTTTACGATCGTGATGTTGTTCGCCCTTCAAGGCCAGCAGGTGATCGACCGACCGCTCGACGTCGTGCGAATCGCTGTTCCCCTCCTGGTGTACTTCACGGCCACTTTCTTCATCGGCTTCGTCCTCGGCAAGCTGATCGGGCTGTCGTATGAACGCACGACGACGCTGGCGTTCACGGCAGCAGGAAACAACTTCGAGCTCGCGATCGCCGTCGCGATCGGCACCTTCGGGGCGACCAGCGGCCAGGCCCTCGCCGGGATCGTCGGCCCGCTGATCGAAGTACCCGTCCTTGTCGCGCTGGTTTACGTCGCGCTGTGGCTCCGCCCACGCATGTTCCCCGTTGTTTCCCCGGCCAGCGTAGAATCCGAGCTCCCGGTCACGGACCGGGTCTAAATCCCACCCCGAAAGAGAGAGAATCCGATGAGTGCGAAACCGTCCGTCCTGTTTGTCTGCGTTCACAACGCCGGCCGTTCCCAGATGGCCGCCGGCTACATGACCGCTCTGTCAGGCGGACAAGTCGAGGTGCTGTCTGCGGGCTCAGAACCGAAAGACCAGATCAACCCGATCGCTGTCGAAGCCATGGCCGAAGAGGGCATCGACATCGCCAACAACACTCCGAAGATCCTCACCACCGAAGCGGTGAAAGACTCCGACGTCGTCATCACCATGGGCTGCGGTGACACCTGCCCGATCTTCCCCGGCAAGCGTTACGAAGACTGGGAACTCGAAGACCCCGCAGGCCAGGGCATCGAATCGGTCCGCCCCATCCGTGACGACATCAAGGCTCGCATCGAGCAGCTGCTGTCCGAGATCCTCCCGGCGAAGGCGTAGACGCATCATGCTTGACGTGAGCTCCCGCCGTGGTCTGCCTGGGCTGACCTACCCCGAAGAACACCTCCGACGACTCGCCGTTGACCTGTCCGACAAGTTCGCCGGGGTCTTCAATCAAGAGACGGTGGAGCGCTACGTTCTCGAGTCGTATACGGCGCTTCTGCGCACGGCAACCGTCAAGGCGCACCTGGCGACGAACACTGTCCACTTCGCGACGGACCGCCTGACCGCGCTCGCCCAGGCAAAAGGTGCATTCGACCACTCGGTTCCCGAAGTGCTCTTCGTGTGCGAACAGAACGCCGGACGCAGTCAGATGGCCGCTGTGCTCACGCAGGCGCTGAGTGGCGGTGCCGTTCACGTTCGGTCGGCGGGCTCTGCACCCGCTCGGGAACTCAGCAGCACCGTCGTCGCGGCGATGGCTGAGATCGGACTGGACCTCGACGAGGCCTTCCCCAAGCCCCTCACCGACGACGTGGTACAGGCCGCAGACGTGGTCATCACGATGGGATGCGGAGACGCCTGCCCCATCTACCCGGGCAAGCGTTACCAGGACTGGGAACTCATCGACCCGGCAGGCCAGCCCATCGAGGTGGTTCGCGAGATCCGGGACCAGATCAAATCCAACGTCGAAGGCATGCTCGCCTCGCTCGCCGTCACCCCGAAGGAACAAGTGTGACTATCGAAAACGTCGTCGTCGTCGGGTCGGGCCCTGCTGGCTATACAGCAGCCATCTATCTGGCGCGGGCGGGCCTGAGCCCTCTCGTGCTGACGAGCTCTGTAGAGGCGGGCGGTGCCCTCGTGAACACCACAGAGGTCGAGAACTTCCCGGGCTTCCCCGACGGCATCATGGGTCCGGAACTGATGGAGAACATGCGACAGCAGGCCGAGCGCTTCGGAGCTCGCGTGGTTTACGACGACGCCGTCAAGCTTGACCTAGATGGAGACGTGAAAACGATCGCAACAGGGTATGGCACCACGTTTTCGGCGCATGCCGTCGTCTTGGCCATGGGCTCCGCCTACCGCAAGCTTGGCATCGAAGGCGAACAACGCCTCACTGGTCGAGGTGTCTCCTGGTGCGCAACTTGTGACGGGTTCTTCTTCCGCAATCAGGACATCGTCGTCGTCGGCGGCGGAGACTCCGCTCTCGAAGAAGCAATGTTCCTTACCCGGTTCGCCAACACGGTCACCCTTATCCACCGCCGGGACAGTCTTCGCGCATCCAAGATCATGCAAGAACGAGCCTTCGCGAATCCGAAAATCATTACGCGATGGAACAGCGAAGTGGTTGAAGCGCATGGCGACGAGAAGATGACGGGGCTGACGGTCCGTGACACTGTTTCCGGTGAACTGTCCGAGCTAAATGCCACCGGCCTATTTATCGCGATCGGTCACGACCCTCGAAGCGAACTCGTGCTCGGACAGGTCACCGTCGACGACGAGAACTACGTCATCGTCGACCACCCCACCACCCACACCAACCTGACCGGTGTCTTCGCCTGTGGGGACTTGGTCGATCACCGCTATCGCCAGGCCATCACCGCGGCAGGAACGGGCTGCTCCGCAGCTGCCGACGCCGAGCACTATCTAGCCGTGAGCGGACTCGCCAGCTACCCGCAGCAGGAAACAGCGGTACTCGACGACGCCGTCGCCCGCTAGAAGGAAGAGAGACGAACCATGACCCTCGCACAACTGCCAACGCTGACTGCCCCCTCGTCCCGCAAGCTCGACGGTCTACCGGTCGCGATCATCGGTGCAGGACCCGTCGGTCTAGCTGCTGCGGCCCAACTACTCGAGCGTGGCGTTGACGTCATCGTCTTCGAGGCTGGGACGTCTGCCGGAGCATCCGTCGCGGCCTGGGGCCACACGCGACTGTTCTCACCCTGGGAGTACCTCGTCGACGAAGCAGCCGGCCGGCTCCTCGACAAGACCGACTGGCAAGCGCCTGCCGCCAAGAAGCTGCCGTTTGGTCGCGAACTCGTCGACGACTACCTGCTCCCCTTGGCTGCAACCCCGGAACTGGCCCCACGCATCCGGTATTCGAGCACCGTCACCGATGTAAGCCGTCAGGGCATGGACCGCACTCGCTCCGCCGGCCGCGGAAGTACCCCCTTCCTTCTCCGTGTCCAGAGCGCAGGAGCAACCTTCGAACAGTTCGCTCGCGCCGTGATCGACGCATCAGGTACCTACAGCACGCCGAACGGGCTCACCGCTAGCGGGCTCCCACCGATCGACCCGGACAGCATCCGAAAGAACGTCACGCATGCGCTTCCCGACGTTCTCGGCGCAGATAGAGGGCTCTTCGCCGGCAAGCACACGCTCGTTGTTGGGGCAGGTCACTCAGCGGCTAATACGCTGCTGAAACTCGCCGTGCTTGCTCGAGAAGACGACCGCACCTCGATCACCTGGGCGATCCGCGGTGCGAGCCCCGTGCGGGCGTACGGATCGACGAATGACGAACTCGAAGCACGTGGTCAACTAGGCGATTCTGTCCACGATCTCGTTCGCCGCGGTCAGGTGGCCTTGGTTGATCGATTCGAGATCGATGATCTCCGGCCAGCAACGGATGATCGCGTCCAGGTGCGCGGACGCCGTCGTGGCGAGACCTCGATCATCGAGGCCGACCAGGTCGTCAACGCCACCGGTTTCCGACCGAACCTCGAGATGCTGCGCGAGATCCGCCTGTCGCTCGACGAGATCGTCGAGGCACCGCGCGCCCTCGCACCACTGATCGACCCGAACATGCACAGCTGCGGGACCGTGTATCCGCACGGAGTTGCAGAACTCGCACACCCGGAACCCAACTTCTACATCGCGGGAATGAAGAGCTACGGCCGGGCGCCGACGTTCCTTCTCCTCACCGGTTACGAGCAGGTCCGGTCGATTGCTGATGAGCTTGCCGGCAACCATGGTGCCGCCCGCCAGGTTCAACTCGTTCTACCCGAGACCGGTGTCTGTTCCACCGCAGCACCCACGGAGAACGGCGAGTCGAGCCCGGAAGCCTCAGGCTCTGCCTGCTGCCGGTAGAAACGCTCATGGCTGGCCGGACCGCCCCTGTTCACTCACGTGGAATAGAATCCCGCACATGGCCTCTCCTGCACGCGAGTTCGACACAGCCGGAGCTTCAAGCGCCCCAGCTGGCTCGCTCGGTCGCGACGAGGCGGAAACTCTTGCCCGGACGCTCCGGGCTGTCGCTGATCCCACACGTCTTCAAGTGCTCAGCATCATTTCTCACAGCCCGGACGGAGAAATCACCGTCGGTGACCTGGCGCAGCATCTGGGACTCAGACAGCCTACGGTCAGCCATCATCTGCGCATCATGGTCGGTGACGGTCTCTTGGCCCGCGATCAGCGTGGCCGAAACGCCTGGTATTCAATCGTCGAATCTCGCCGCGCCGACATCGCCGATCTCATTCGCTAGGCAGGCGCTGTGAACGACTATCCACGTCGTCCACTGACCATGGACCCGACCACCGCCGCGGCCCGTGCACAACAGGTGGCGGCGCTGGCCAACCCTGATCGCTTGCGCCTCCTGAGCTCGCTCGTCACCGACCCGGAATCCACGCACACCTCCGCAAGCCTGGCCGAGCTGCTAGACGAATCAGTCGCGGCCATCGACGGCCATCTCGCCGAGCTTCTCGCTGCCGGGTTGGTCGAGATCGGCCCGGGGGGTGCCGGTCCGACATTCCGCCCCTCTCCCGACGCGTGGGTGCGCTTTGGTCGGCTGCTGAGGGGAAAGTCGGGCTATCAGGAGCCTGTCGCGACCGGCGCCGCGTCGCCGCCACCCGGTGAGTTGCCTCCCGTGATCCTGAAGATCGCCGAGCGCCTCGCGTATCGGTTCAGCAGCCACTTCTCCCGCGAGACCGTGACCCGCTACGTTGCCGAAAGCTATGCGCTACTGAGCGAGCGGGCGACCGTCACCCGTCACCTTCCATCGCTAACCAGTCGATTCGCTACCGACAGGCTGGGGGCGCTCGCGACCGCGAACGGATTCAACCTGACCGGGGCCCCTGAGGTTCTCTTCGTCTGCGTACAAAATTCCGGGCGCTCACAAATGGCAGCCGGGATTCTTCGCCAACTGGCCGGCGACCGGGCGAACGTGCGGACGGCAGGTTCACAACCCGCGACCCAGATCGACGAACGGATAGTGGACGCCCTCGATGAAATCGGAGTGCCGATCATCTCGGAATTTCCGAAGCCCCTCACCGATGAAGTTGTCCAGGCAGCGGATGTCGTCATCACCATGGGCTGCGGCGACGCCTGCCCGGTCTACCCCGGTCGACGATACTTGGACTGGGCTATCCCGGACCCACTTGAACTGTCGACAGAAGGCATCCGCGCCGTTCGCGACGAAATCCAGTCTCGCGTCGAGGGGCTATTGCGATCGCTCAACATCGCCGTTCGACCGAATTAGCCGCGCAACCGGTAGCCGAGTCCTCGCACGTTCTCCAGCACCGACGGTCCACCCGCAATACTCACGCCGTCGAGCTTCTTCCTCAGCCGAGTGAGGTGTACCCGCGTCGCCGCATCTGTGCTGTCTTCGTAGATGTTCGCAGCCTGGGTCAATTCTTCGACAGTCACCACTCGAGGATGATTTCTCATGAGGTAGCGCAGAAGCTCAAACTCGCGTGGCGTCACGTTGACGTCATTGCCGTCGACGGTGAGCCTGTGAGCTTGCGGGTCAAGCGTGAGCGGTCCGATCCGCATCGAGACTGTCGACGAATCAGCCGTGAACCCCATCTGACGTACCGCCATGGAGATCTGGTCAGCGTTGAACGGCAGCGCCAAAATCGATCGAGCTCCGGCCTCCAGCGCCTGGAATGCACGCTCCCCCGCTCCCGGTTCACTGCCCAGGCCGACGACCACTGGAATCTCGGTCCAGGTGACGACGGCGGTGACGAACCGGACAAGATCGATCTCTGCCATATCCGTCGGGGCCACGACGAGGGCAGGTTCGTCCTTCAACAGACCGATGAGAGCACCGGTGCCTTCTGAATAGGGCATGAGGTCGATGCCCCGTGAGAACAACGCCTCCGGGGCATCGCTGGTGATGACGGTGGCCGAATCGATCACCAGTACTCTTAGCGGCCATCTCAGAGTCGGCAGACCCATGTGGGTGGCACCAGCATGCGCATACGCAAACTCCGCCGCGGCCGAGTCCCCCCGTTTCGTCGGCCGAACCTGCGTCATCCGAAGCGCCCGGAGATGTAGTCCTCTGTGCGCTGATCACGCGGGTCTTCGAAGATCTGCGTCGTTCTTCCGAATTCCACCAGCACGCCGGTGCGGTCCCCGGTCCCCTTATCGGCCAGAGCGGTGAAGAACGCCGTCCGATCCGCGACCCGGGCTGCCTGCTGCATGTTGTGTGTCACGATGACGATTGTGTAGTCCTGACGGAGTTCCTGCATGAGGTCTTCGATCCGCATTGTCGCGATCGGGTCGAGGGCTGAACACGGTTCGTCCATCAGGATGACATCGGGCTTCACGGCGATCGTCCGAGCGATGCACAGACGTTGCTGCTGACCACCCGAGAGCCCGAATGCGGACTGCTTGAGCTTGTCCTTAACCTCGTCCCAGAGCACGGCTTTGGTGAGAGCCTCCTCGACCAGGTCGTCCATCGAATCCACCTTCATGCCGGTGACCCGCGGGCCGTATGCGATGTTGTCGTAGATCGACTTAGGGAAGGGGTTGGGCTTCTGGAACACCATTCCGATCCGGCGCCTGACTTCAATCGGGTCGACACCCTTGCGGTAGATGTCCTCACCCATGAAAAGAACATCACCGTCAACACGAGCGCCGTCAACGAGGTCGTTCATGCGGTTCAGCGATCGAAGGAGGGTCGACTTGCCACACCCGGACGGGCCGATGAGTGCAGTTATCTCGTTCCGCCCGAACTCAAGGTTGACTCCAGTCACCGCCCTGAATTTGCCGTAGTACACGTCGACGTCCTTACAGCTCATGACGCCGACAGGAACATCGGGGATCGAGCGTGCTCGTGCTTTGCGCTCGAGTTCGATGGCGAGCTCGTGGAGAGCTTCTGGTTCGTCGTCTCGGAGATCTTGGGTGGTCATTTCTGGCCTGTCTATAGAAGTCATGTGTCACCAACGTGTCTGGAAGTGGTTGCGGATATAGATCGCGATGCCGTTCATCACGACGAGGAGAACGAGCAGCACGATGCTGGTCGCTGCGGCGAGTTCGTGGAAGCCTTCCTGCGGGCGCCCGGTCCAGTTGAAGATCTGAATCGGCATGGTGGAGAAACCGCTGAGGAGTCCGTTGGGGTCAAAACTGACGAACACTAGCGCGCCTAGAAGCAGAAGGGGCGCCGCTTCGCCGATAGCCCGTGACAACGCCAGGATGGAGCCGGTGGCGATCCCGGGTACTGCCGAGGGGAGGACATTACGCCACACGGTTTGCCATTGGCTGGCTCCGAGAGCGAGTGATCCCTGCCGAATCTCTTCCGGCACCGACCGGATCGCCTCCCGTGTAGCGATGATGATGACGGGGAGGATAAGAAGGCTGAGAGCGAAGGCCCCGCCGATGACGATGTTCTTGTCCTGGACTCCGATTGCTGAGAGGAAAGCGAGGGCGAGCAAACCGTAGACGATCGATGGCACAGCGGCGAGGTTCTGCACGTTGAGTTCGATGAACCGGTTGTGCCACCGCTTCTTGTCCGCGAACTCCTCCAGATGAATCGCGGCCGCAACACCCAGAGGAATCGTAAGGACTGCCGTCGTTGCGATCACCCAGATCGATCCAAGAATCGCGGGCCGGGCTCCCGCCCGATCCGGGTCGGACGCCGGGTACTCCGTGAAGAGGGCCGGAGTCAGGCGCGCGAAACCTTCCAACAGGATGTTCGTGATCAACGTCATCAGGAAGAGGATCGCGATGACGAGGCTGAGCCACAGCAGAGTCATGAAGACGAGCGACTTCACTCCCCGTTCGCCCCGGCCTGACGAAGCCAAATCACTGGCTTTAAGAGTCTGAGTGCTGACCATCAGTAGGCCTCTCTGAATCTGCGGACGAACCGGATGCTGATTGCGTTGATGATGAGAGTGATCCCGAACAGCAGCAGACCGACGGCGAAGAGCGTGTCGTATTCGATCGATCCGACGCGGGAATCACCCAGGGCTGCGTTAGCGATGAACCCGGTCATCGTTTGTCCTTGCTCCAGGGGACCGGTGACGATCCGAGCCTGACTGCCAGCGGCGATCGCCACGATCATGGTCTCGCCGATGGCGCGCGAGATACCGAGGACGATGGCGGCGACGATTCCTGATAGTGCAGCCGGGAACACGACACGCATTGTGGTTTGCATCCTGTTGGCTCCCAGAGCGGCCGACCCCTGGCGAAGTGCAGACGGCACCGCGGACATTGCGTCTTCAGAGATCGAGGCGATCGTCGGTACGATCATGACGCCCATGACGAGACCCGCCGCGAGGACGCTGAACGCCCCGGTGTCCAGTTGCAACCAGTCGCGGAGAACGGTGGCCTGGACAAACTGAAGCGCGAAGAGGCCGTAGACCACTGTCGGGACGCCGGCGAGTATCTCGAGAATTGGCTTCAGTGTCTTGCGCGCTTTTGACGATGCATATTCGGCGAGGAGAATAGCCGCTCCGAGTCCCAGCGGTATGGCCACGAGAAGGGCAATCGTGGTCGTCCAGAGTGTTGCCGTGATGAGTGGGATGACACCGAAGGATGCCTCGGCGAACCGCGGAGCCCAGCGCGTACCGAAGAGAAACTCACCCACACTCACTTGGCTGAAGAAGCCTAGTGACGGGACAATAAGGGCGATCAGGATCCCCACCGTGATGACGACGGTGAGAATGGCGGCGATCCGAAGAACGAAGCGGATGACTTTTTCGCCATACCGAGGGCGTCCCGCGAACTGCGGAATGGCGGGGGGCCGGCCCACCCTTTCGGATGGACCGGCCTTCGTCGCTACGGAGCTCATTGTGTGCTTTCCGGAGTCGAGGTTGAGTGGTGGTGGGTTACTCGGAGACCAGCGAAGCCAGCTCCTCAGTTGCTGTCGTCTTCTGCTCCTCGGTCAGGCCGATGTACAGAGCGGCTTCGGCAATTTCAGCTTCGTTCTCGACGTAGAAGTCGACGTACGACCGAACCTGCTCCTTGTCGGCATACGACTCGTTCGCTACGTAGATGAAAAGCTCGCGGCCGAGGGGTGTGTATGTGCCGTCCTGAACGGTCTCAGCGGTCGGGGCAACGCATCCAGCACCGCCATCGATTTCCAGTGCCTTCACCGAGTCGGGATTCTCCTCGACATAGGACAGGCCGAAGAAGCCCATAGCGCCTTCGTCGCCGGAGACGCCCTGGATGGTGATGTTGTCGTCTTCTGACGGGCTGTAGTCAGCGCGAATCGCGCCTTCCTCGCCGTTGATGGCATCCGTGAAGTAGTCGAAGGTTCCTGAATCGGTGCCTGCACCGAACAGGCCGAGAGGAATGTCAGGGAATGACGGGTCGACTTGGTTCCAGTTTGTGATCTCGCCCTCTGACTCAGGGCCCCAGATTGTTGCGAGCTGCTCCACCGTCAGGCAGTCGACCCAATCGTTCTCCGGGTTGACGACGACGGAGAGACCGTCGTTGGCGATGACGATCTCGGTGTACTCGATACCGGCGGCCTCACATTCGGCGATTTCCTCTTCCTTGATCTCGCGCGATGCGTTTGAAATGTCGGTTTCTCCCGCGCAGAACTTCTTGAATCCACCGCCTGTGCCGGAGGTGGCCACGGTGACATTGATGTCGGGCTCGACATCCCGGAAGAGGTCAGCGGCAGCCTCGCTGAGCGGAGCGACAGTCGACGAGCCGTCAACTGTGACCGAGCCGGAGAGGCCTCCTGCCTCGGCATTGGCGTTATCTGCACCTGAGCTTTGCCCGCCACAGGCGGTGAGCAGGAGTGCGGCAACGCTGAGGCTTGCCGCCAATCCCAGAATTCGGATGGATTTCTTCGACACTGTGTGGCCCTTCAAGTTCGCGAATCGCTTCGCGTCGGTTGAATGTGATGACGGAACCGTCTTAACCGATAGAAGGCTGTCTATATGAACAGCACCTTAACGATACGCAACGAATCGCTTTCGATAGAAGAACGTCTATGCGTCAATGTTGATGACGGCAGAGTGATGAATGCGCCGGCGGGCACCTGTTGGTGGAGGGCTGGACACACAGGCAGCCGCGCCGAGTAGCCAAACTGCCCCGCCCCCTCGGGTACGGTGGCCTTTCCGTTCAGTGTTCCGTTGAGGGCTCCCGCTTGCGGGATAAGAAGCCCCCCTCTTTGACTTGGGAACATGCAGACATAAACAGCTCGTATAAGTCGATGAATAGAATGAACTGATGCCTGAGCCCGACTCGCCCGATCTGACCTATGGGTCAGCAGCCTGGCTCGATGAAATCGAAAGCTTCGCCACTGACACGGCAGTTTTCGCAGCTCGCTCCACCCCATACACGGGTGCTGAGCTCAAGCGCGCTTTGACGCAAATCATCAACTGGTCGATCGATCTTTATCTGCCGGTCCATCCTGATGACCTTCTAACGGAGATCAGGATCTCGTCGTTCATCGCCAATGGTCTTCCCGGCTATACGGACGCGAGCCGCTCGAACCAGCGGGCACAACTTCGTGCCATACGGACCGCGTTAGATCGCCCCCGAACTGCCGAACCGCTCTCATCAGCGGACCCCTCCGCCCCGTACGTAAAGTCAGACATCCGTCGGTTGCAATCGTGGGCCGCTGCTCAGGCAACCGAGGAGTTACGACGCGATGCGCGAAGCGTCCTCAGCCTTGGCATCGGGGCCGGGCTAGCAGCCGGTGAGATAGCCGATCTACGTGGCAATGCGATCCGGATTGACGCCCAAGGTGTGCAAGTCGTTGTCGAGAATAAACGACCGAGGACGGTGCAGATCCGGCGCGAGTGGGAAGAGCCGCTAATCGATCATGCGAGATTCGCAGCAGCTGACCACTATTTCATCCGGCCAGAACGAACGACGAGTTCACGCAACTTCCTGAACGGCCTGATAGAAAAAAGTCTCGGACCCGACTTCCGTCCGCAAAGTCAGCGCATGCGAGCGACCTGGATCGTCGAGCATCTAACGCTTGGGACGCCGATGGGTGTATTGATGGAAGCGGCAGGGGTTCAGTCGCTGGAAGCGTTTACGCGGTTTATGCAGTTTGTTCCTGCGGTACCGGGACGCAACGCCCGCGCGCTGCTCCGAACTTAGAACGCCACGATCGGCGCCTCACCCGGAACCACACGTATACCGATTCCGCGGACAGACGGTCTCGGCATCGCGTTCGATCGTCGGGCTTCTCTAGCGCTCGACAATCAACGGGGCAGGAGGGCGTCGGCTCCCCCGCCGACAGGCGGCGCCTTCGCGTTGGCGTGTCCGAATGGAAACTCAGCCAGCCATCTTCGGATGGACTCAAACCGTTGGGACCAGAAGAAGAGGTCGAAGAGCTGCAATGTCGTCTCTCCCCGCAATTGTCGCGACAATCTGTCATGGACGACTCCTCCTCTTGTCCGAGGATCCTTCGAATAGGCGTAGACCGATGTACCGCTATCTCGGATTGCTCGGTTGAGTCGGTGCGCAAACTCGTGCTGGAACTGAGCCGCCTGATATCGAGCGTCCCCTTCTTTGACATCTACCGCCGGGCGGAGCCATTGCGCTCCTTTTCCGAACCGCTTCGGTTCGTCAAACAGATCGCGCGGCTGATAGGTGGAGCGTTTAGAGGCTTGAGACACGTCGCTACCATAGCGAGATTCGACAAGACTTCTCAGCGGAACCAATAAGTTGTGGCAGATACTCAGTATTTTGTCGGTAAACCGTTGCAATTGGCCTGTGTGACCGCACCACATGCTGATTCGTCGGAATAGCCGCTATGTGAATATCAACTACGACACCGCACTCGATCCCGCGACGCGGGCCCGCTTCCGATCAGCCGCGCTTGGCCGGGAAAAGTGGTTCTCCGAGAGCTTCTTCCAGACGGACGATGGTCACCAAGTCGGGCCAGGACTCGCCGGCGGCAACGCTACTCAACACCTCATGATGGACACCGCTCAGCCTGCTGATCTCGCGGTAGCTGCGACCGCCCATCGCTTCCACGACGTTCCTCGCAAAAAGGCGAGCAGCCTCCGCCACCGGGTCGTCGCTAGCGACATACGGCCACGAGACACACAGCTGCGCTGGGGACGGACGGCCGGGACGCGGGGACATGGCTCAAGCCTAGTAAGCCTTGTCGGCCGCTTCGACGGCCCGATGTCAGAGGCGGATGGTGCACTGGTTGTCGATACTTATCGACACTGCACTGAGGAGTCGCTCGCCCAGATGGAAAATTACAAGCCGCGTATGAAGAACAAGTACTGGCGCGAAGTAGGACCATTCGTCCGCGACAGCGTGGCGGTTGCGGCGCCGTCGACGGCCTACACGGCTCACCGTCTGCTTACACCTGTCGCCACGTACACTCTGTGGGCTTGGCGTGACGCAGGCTTGCCGCTCGAAGCAGACGTACTCTTCCAGCGCGAAACCATCGAGCACTTCATCAGATCCGCGTCCGGCACGCTGAGCGAGGGGACACTGCGCAACTACCGGTCGATGCTTCTCCGGGTTTCCGATGTCCTCGTACCGGAATGCAGCCCGCTCGCCATGAAACCGCTCAACGACCGCGCGAGCATCGCCCCTTACTCGGAGAAAGAGCTCGCGCGACTCCGAAACTGGGCCATGGGTCAAAGTACAGAGACCAGACGACGCAAGGCGGCGATGATGCTTTCCCTGTGTGGAGGAGCAGGTCTCAAAGCGGTTGAGGTGGCCGAATTGCGGAGGGAACACGTCTCGATCGATGCCGACGGCATCCTGGTTCAAGTTGAGTCCGGTAACGTGCGGGTGATCCCGCTTCTCGCCGAGTGGGAAAGTTGGTTGGTCCGAGGTCTAGGCGACACTGCGGCAGGCCATCTCGTCTTCGGTGCACCGACTCGCAAACACTCAAGGAACGTGCTGAGCGCGTTCGTCGACAAAGCAGACGGGGTGGAGCACCCGCGTAGCGACCGACTTCGTGCGACCTGGATCTTGACCCACCTCACGGCCGGTACCCCGATGAAGGGGCTCATGAAAGCGGCGGGAGTTTCGAAGTTCGAGAACCTCAGCCGTTACCTCCAGTACATCCCCGAGCTGGACACCGCTGACTACCGCCGTCGTCTCCGAATCGAGGCAACGCGATGAGCGCTCAGCACGTCGACGCTGGCAAAGCCGAGGCTTGGATGCTTGAAGCCTTTGGCATGTCACTGGACGAGTACAAGGACAACCAGTACGGCAGATTTCCGCTTGCGTACATCACGACCGCGAAACGGATCGTCGAGCGCTCCGGGGTCGGCCCGGTGCTTGAAGAGTGGTTCGCTGAAGAACGCAAGGGCGTGGCTGGCCGAAAGGCTGACATCAGCATGCAGGCAGTCCTCATCGTCCTTCTCATGCACGTGCTTGATGGCCGCGGCGTCGTGTTCACCAAGATGGCGGAGACTCTTGCCAACCGCCTTGAACCGGGCGACTTTGCCCTCATCGGCATCAAAGCTTCCGAAGGATCTGAGAAGGAATGGTTCCACCGTTTATGGAGGAGCGCCCAGAAGCTGATCAAATTGGTCGACTCTCGACCGGCCCCGCGCCACAAGAAACTCAAAAAGAATCAGTTCGCAAAACTTCTCGCGGCACTTGACCAGCCCATGTGCGATCTCAAGGAAACACGCATGCGATGGATGTGCAACCAGTTGGTCGAAGGCTCCGTCAGTCTCATGCCAAGAGAGGTGATGCGTCGCTACAAGGGCAACCTGGCGATCGACGCAACGCGTGTTGACATCCTCGGTAAGGCCGGCAATCCCGGAAAGGGCAAGGACCACAAGAAGAGGCGAAGCATCGATGTTTTCGCAGGTTACTGGCGCCGTGGCGGTAGCCACGGTGGCACAGGCCGCCGAACCGAAATCTGGTCGTATGAACTCGAGCTTGGCGTTTGGGTTCGCAACACACCGGACGGCCCTGATGAGTTCCCTCTCGTCGCCTCAGCCGTTGGTTTCCATCAGCCGGGCAAAGTCAGGGGTGAGGGGCTCCTACTCTTGAATTCCATCCGCGACCGTGGCCATGCGATCGGGACCCTCATGTCGGACCGCGCGTACGTTCCCAGCGCGCGCCCCGAAGAACTCCAGGCTCCGGCCCGAGCTATGGGTTGGATCTTTGTCGCTGACTACAAAAAGACTCAGCTCGGGCTGCAAGCATGGCACGAAGACGCCATTTTGGTTGACGGCACTTGGTACGTGAAGTACATGCCACAAACCCTCATCAACGCAACAGCGGACTCCCGCAACGGTCGGATCGATAAGAAAACGCGAAATGGCCGTCTCGAGGCGCGCATTCCATACATGCTCAAGCCAAAGGGCCGCCCCGACCCCGAAGGTTACCAGCGGTTCTCCTACCCTCCCGTGGGCTCCTACTCCGCCGTCGAGCCCGTTAGCCAGAAGCACCTACGCGCCCCGAAAACCCCGAGCAGCCTCACGATTCCACCGAGCGCAGGCATGAAGTACCGTCAGCACCTGCAATACAACAGCAAGCCGTGGAAGAAGTGGTACGCGCTGCGAAACACGGTGGAATCATTCAACAAGTCTTTGAAGGACTCGAACGCCGAAGGCCTCGCGGATCCCGGGAAGCGACCTGGCCGCGGATACACATTCGCGTTCCTCGCGAGCACTCTGGCCGTCGTCTCAGCCAACGTTCGGAAGATCGCAACCTTCATTCGGTCCGTCGTCGACCCCGTCCCGAGCAAGGCCCGCACCCGCGCGCCGCGCCGCGTCGATGTCATGAAGCGCTTCTTCTCCGAGGAGCACAGTCCCGCCATCCCGGCACCGCCGCAGTAACTCCTCCGCGCCACTCCCTTTCGCAAGACCAACCCGCTTACCGGACGCCCCGTCGCGCCCGATAAGCGGGTTTTCGCGTTAAGAACAGACCAAACCGGAACAGTCGGCGCAAGTCGGGTGCCCTAATAGCAAACAAAGAAGGCCGAACTGCTCATTTAGATCAGCTCGGCCTTTCGCCGGTCAATTTCGCGAACCCGAAACCGGATTCATCACGAACTACCCTCTGTGCGCGAGGGGGGACTTGAACCCCCACGTCCTTTCGAACACTGGCACCTGAAGCCAGCGCGTCTGCCAATTCCGCCACTCGCGCAGTGTCGTGACACGTGCGTGTCAACTCAGCGAGATTAGCATGGCCCCCGTCGAATCGCCATTCGAGGGTCGATCTCACTGCTCCCCCCGCACCTCGGTCTCGAGCTGGACCGCCCGCGGTCGCGTGAAGGCGCGATCGGCACTCAATCGCCGCCGAAATACCGGCAAACCTCACTCCCAGCCCCGCCTACTAACATGTCCATAGCCATTTGACACGATCGGGAGACCTGTGGGCATTCTGGACAACTTCGAGAAGGGTCTCGAGCGCGCCGTAAATGGGGCGTTCGCCAAGACCTTCCGTTCGGGGCTGCAGCCGGTCGAAATCACGTCGGCGCTCAAGCGCGAACTCGACACCAAGTCGGCCGTCATGAGCCGTGACCGGATCCTCGCTCCCAACCAGTTCGTCGTTCGAATGTCGCCTGGCGACCACGAGCGAATGACCGCGATCGGTCCAGCTCTCATCGACGAGCTGACGAGCCTCGTGCAGAAGCACGCGTCGCACCAGGGTTACACATTCGCCGGCGGCATCGACATCCGCCTCAAGAGCGACGGAAGTCTCTCTGACGGGATGCTCCAACTCGATTCGGTCAATGTGAAGGGTCAGGTCTCCTGGACTCCGGTCCTCGACATCGGCGGCAAGCGGCACCCGATCACCAAGGGCCGGACCGTGATCGGCCGCGGAAGCGATGCGGACATCACGATCGATGACCCGGGTACAAGCCGGAAACACGTCGAAATTCTCTGGGACGGAGAACGCGCCCAGGCACGCGATCTGGGCTCGACCAACGGTTCGACGCTCGATGGATCCCCGTTCAACCAGGTCGCCCTGTCACCGGATTCAGTCGTGCAGATCGGTCGCACCCGTATTGTGTTCCGAGTGCTTGCCCAATCTTCTGCCCCGGCGTCACCCGATACCTATGACGACTCCACCCGCGCTTACGGCGCTGAGGGCGGATTCTGGGGGCCCGCGTCGTGAGTGAGCTGACTCTCCTGGTGCTCCGCATCGGGTTCCTCCTACTGCTGTGGCTGTTTGTCTTCGCGATCGTCTACGCCCTTCGCTCCGACATCTTCGGCCCGGGTACCCGCAAACCTCAGCCGGCACAGGCGGGCCAGCAAGCGACGCCCGCCCCGCGGCCGGCGCCCGCTCCGCCCGTCCCACCGAGAAGCGCGGCACCGCCGCCCGTCACACCGTCGGGGCGCAAGCACGAAAAAGCGACGATCCACAACGTCTCACGGCTTGTCATCACCGCGGGTCCCAAGGAAGGTCTCGAGGTCTCCCTCGGCCGCGATCCGCTCACGATCGGACGCGCACCCGATTCGGGACTTGTCATTCGCGACGACTACACATCCACACACCACGCCAAACTGCTTCTCTGGAACGAGAACTGGATGATCCAGGACCTCGACTCCACCAACGGCACCTTCCTCGGAGGCAAGCGGATCAGTTCACCGACGCAGATCACACTCGGTACCCCGATCAAGGTCGGCGCGACCAGTTTCGAACTGCGGCGGTAGACGGTGACAAAGGCAGGCGACTCTGCGGCCATCTCCCATGTCGGGAAGGTTCGCTCGAACAATCAGGACTCCGGTTACGCCGGAACCCACCTGTTCGTCGTCGCCGACGGCATGGGCGGCCACGCCGGTGGTGACGTCGCAAGTGCCATCGCGCTCAAGCGCATCATGCAGGCCGATTCGGATTTCACGAGCGCGCAGGATGCTGAGGCTGCCCTGCAGACCGCGATCAGTGCGGCGAACTCGGAACTTGCCGAGGTGGTATTCGAACATCCCGAACTCGGCGGCATGGGAACGACGGTGGATGCCATCGTTGCGGTGGGCGACGAGGTCGCGATTGCGCACATCGGCGACTCGCGCATCTATCTGCTTCGCGATGGTGAACTGAGCCAGATCACCACCGACCACACCTTCGTGCAGCGTCTCGTCGATTCGGGACGCATCACCGAGGAAGAGGCGATGGTCCACCCTCGTCGCTCGGTCCTCATGCGCGTGCTCGGCGACGTCGACTCAAACCCTGAGATCGACACGATGGTGATGCGTACCCACCCGGGTGACCGCTGGCTGCTCTGTTCAGATGGGTTGTCGGGTGTCGTCGACAAGGATGCGATCCAGGGCACGCTCGCTCTCGAACTGCCCGCGCGTCAGGTCGGGGAACGACTCATCCGCAAGGCACTCGACGGCGGCGCTCCCGACAACGTGACGGTCGTGATCTTCGATGTCGGCGCCGAGCGGTCACCGAGCGCGCAGACTCCCGTCATCGTCGGGTCGGCGTCTCGCCCGCTCGCCTTCCAGAACGATGTGCCCAAACGGACGGGCCTGCTCCCGTCCCTGCGCCTGCACTCCGGCCGCGGCACGTCATCTGGCCCCAGCCACTTCGAACCGGCGTCGGACGACTACCTCGACGAATTGATCGAAGAGGATGCCCGCCGCGCGAAACGCCGCCGCCTCACCTGGCTGGTCGGCTCGATCGCCCTCGTGCTCGCCATCGCACTCGCCTTGCTGCTCGGATACACCTGGACACAAACGCGCTACTTCGTCGGTGCCGACGAGGACACCGTCGTTATTTTCCAGGGCATCCAGCAGGACGTCGGGCCATTCAGTCTCTCCACCGAACACAATGACACCGGGATTCCGATCTCCATGCTGTCGACCTATGATCGCCAGCAGGTCGAGCAGACCATCTCCGCCTCCTCCCTCGAGGAAGCGGAAGAGATCGTTTCCCGGCTCCGGACGACCACGTCGAAGGACGACGAGGAATGACGAACAATTCGAGAACACGAGCGACCGGCGCCGTCGGTGGCCGCGTCGCTGAGCGCCCGGCGGAAGAGTTCAAGGCGGACACCGCGGTCCTGCGCACCATGCGCAAGCTGCGGTTGCCGCTGAAGCTTCGCAACCGCGAACTCGCCCTCCTGATCTTCGCCTGCGCCATCAACTCGGTCTCGATCCTGCTCGTCCAGCTCGGCGCGACCGGCGCGATCGACCTCGACCTCGTCTACCTCGGCGCCGGCCTGTCGGCCCTCGTACTCGGGCTCCACGTGTGCCTGCGCTACGTTGCACCCCAGGCCGACCCGCTGCTGTTACCGATCGCCACCGTGCTCAACGGCCTCGGCGTTGCGATGATCTATCGGATCGACCTCGCCGAGGGCGTCAGCGGCTGGGCTGCCGCATCCACCCGCCAGATCACCTGGAGTGCGATCGCCATTCTTGCGGCGATCGTCATCATCATCGTGGTCAAGAATCACCGGGTGCTGTTCCGTTACACCTACCTCTTCGGTGCGTTTGCGTTCCTCCTCCTTCTCCTGCCACTGGTTCCTGGCATCGGCCGAGAAGTGAGTGGTGCGCGGGTCTGGATCGGGATCGGTAACTTCGTCAGCTTCCAGCCGGGTGAGATCGCCAAGATCGCCCTCGCCGTCTTCTTCGCCGGCTACCTCGTGCGCACGCGCGACAGCCTCTCTATGGTCGGCAAGAAGTTCCTGTGGATGCAGTTCCCGCGGCTCCGCGACCTCGGCCCGATCATCGTGGTCTGGGCGCTGTCGATGGCGATCATCGTCTTCCAGCACGACATGGGAACAGCACTCCTGTTCTTCGGCCTGTTCACCGTCATGCTCTACGTCTCGACCGGGCGGCTCAGCTGGATCCTCATCGGCGTCGGCATGTTCGGCGTCGGCGCGTTCTTCGCCGCGCAGACCCTCACCTACGTCGAGGGCCGGTTCCGGAATTGGCTCGACGCCTTCAGCCCCACCGTTTATGACGCAACCGGTGGCAGCTATCAACTCGTTCAGGGCATCTTCGGACTCGCTCACGGCGGCCTCATCGGCACCGGCCTCGGCCAGGGCCGCCCCGAGCTCACTCCGTTGTCGCAGAGCGACTACATTATGGCGAGCCTCGGAGAAGAGCTCGGTCTCGCCGGCATCTTCGCCATTCTCGGCCTCTACCTGCTCTTCGTCTCCCGTGGGATCCGCATCGGATTCCGTGGTCAGGACGACTTCGGCAAGCTGCTCGCCGTGGGTCTCGCGTTCACCATCGCACTCCAGGTCTTCATCATGGTCGGCGGCGTCACCCGCGTCATCCCGCTCACCGGTCTCACCACTCCGTTCCTCGCCGCGGGTGGTTCATCACTCGTCGCCAACTGGATCATCGTCGCCCTCCTTCTGCGCGTGAGTGACAGCATCCGGACCGGACCTGCTCAGGAGGTCAGTTCATGAATCGCGAATTGAAACGCGTGAGTGTGCTCGTGCTCGCCATGTTCATCGCCCTGTTCGGTTCGACGACGATCATTCAGGCGGTCCAGGCGGATGCTCTCCGCCTCGATTCGAGGAACACGCGCGCCCTCTACGACAGCTACGACACAGAACGCGGGCCCATCCTCGCCGGCGGAACAGTGATCGCTCAGTCCGTGCGCACCGGCGACCGCTTCGTGTTCCAGCGACAGTACCCGGAAGGGGAGCTGTACGCCCCTGTCACCGGCTTCTTCAACCCCACGCAGGGATCAGCCGGTATCGAGCAGTACATGAACGACTACCTCTCTGGTACGTCGAACACGCAATTCCTCGACAGCATCAACCGCATCGTCGCCGGCCAGGCGCCGAAGGGTGCTGCCGTCGAGGTCACAATCGACCCGGTCGTGCAGAAGGCGGCTTTCGACGCCCTCGGCGACCGGCAGGGTGCCGTCGTCGCGATTGAGCCGTCGACGGGCCGCATCCTCGCGATGGCATCGACCCCGACGTACGATCCGAACACCCTCGCCTCACACGATTCCCAAAGCGTCATCTCGGCCTATGCCGCACTTGACGACGACCCGCTCACCCCGCTGATCAACCGGGCCACGAGCGGAAACATGAATCCTCCTGGGTCGTCGTTCAAGGTGGTCGTCGCCGCCGCTGCGCTCGACAGCGGCAAGTACACGCCCGAGTCGACGTTCGCCAACCCCGCGAGTCTCACGCTCCCGAACAGCAGTGCCGTTGTGTACAACTGGACCCGCACGACGTGTGGACCAGGCGAAACGGTCACGCTCGCTGAAGCCATTCGCCAGAGCTGCAACATCCCGTTCGCCGAACTGGGGATGGAACTCGGCGACGACGCGTTGCGCGAGGCTGCCGAGAAGTTCGGGTTCAACAACGGTTTCGAGTTGCCGACTCCCACCGGGACGAGCGTGTACCCGAGAGGCCTCGACGACGCACAGACCGGCCTGACGGCTTTCGGCCAGTACGAAGTCCGGGCGACGCCGCTGCAGATGGCGCTCGTGTCTGCCGGAATCGCCAACAAAGGAACCGTGATGGCCCCGACACTGGTCGACCGTGTCACAGGACGGAACCTCGAGGAGCTCAAGAGTTTCGAACCGCAGGTGCTCAACGAGGCCGTGAGCGAGGATGCCGCGGCCGGGGTGACGACGATGATGGTCAACGGCGTCGAGGTCGGGCAATCGAACGGTGCAAGAATAGAGGGGGTCGACGTGGCGGGAAAGACCGGTACAGCGCAGAACGGTGAGGACGAACCATATTCACTCTGGTTCACCGGATTCGCCCCAGCAAACAATCCCGAAGTCGCAGTCGCGGTTGTCGTTGAAAACGACGGAAACCTGGGCCGTCACAGCTCAGGAAACATCGTTGCCGCGCCAATTGCCAAGAAAGTCATAGAGGCGGTGCTGAACAAATGAGACCCACAGCAGGGGTCACCTTCGGGGGACGCTACGAACTGGAGTCCCGGATTGCCATCGGCGGCATGGGCGAGGTGTGGAACGCGACGGATCTTGTGATCGGTCGGACGGTCGCTATCAAGATCCTCAAGGATGAGTATCTCGGCGATCCCAACTTCCTCGAGCGATTCCGGTCCGAGGCACGGCACGCCGCTCTCGTCAATCACGAAGGTATCGCCAACGTCTACGACTACGGCGAGGAGGACGGAAGCGCGTTCCTCGTCATGGAACTCGTCCCGGGCGAAGCGCTGTCAACGATGCTCGAGCGCGAGCACGTGTTGTCCACCGACAAGGTACTCGACATCACCGCGCAGACGGCCCTTGCACTCCAGGCGGCGCACGCCGCAGGCCTCGTGCACCGTGACATCAAACCGGGAAACCTCCTCATCACTCCCGATGGGCGCGTCAAGATCACGGACTTCGGCATCGCCCGCATCGCGGACCAGGTCCCATTGACGGCCACTGGACAGGTCATGGGGACCGTGCAGTACCTGTCTCCTGAGCAAGCGTCAGGTCACGCCGCGTCACCGACCACCGACATCTACTCGCTTGGCATCGTCGCGTACGAGTGCCTCGCAGGGAAACGTCCATTCACCGGCGAGTCGCAGGTCGCGATCGCCATGGCACAGATCAACGAGGCACCCCCGGCGCTCCCCGTCACTGTCTCCGAACCGGTGCGGAACCTCGTTCTCTCGATGATCGCCAAAAACCCGGCCGACCGCCCGGCATCCGCAGCGCACGTCAGCCGCGCCGCGCAGGCCTTACGTCGCGGCGACACTGCCGCTGCGGCCGCAGCCGTTCCTGCCATCGCTGATGGCAGCGCCCTCACCGGCGCAACAAAGGTCATGAGTTCCGGCTCAGACGCGACGACACAGCTCATCGGTGCCGCGGAAGTTCCCACGACGACCGCCGAAGTCCCGATTGAGGAAGAACAGAAGAAGAAACGAAGCCGGTGGACGTGGCCGCTGATCGCCCTGATCACGATCCTCGCCATTATTCTCACTGGAACCGTCATCGCCCTCATCAACCAGGACGACACGAACAATCCACCCGCGACATCCGCCACTCCGACGCCGACGACACCCACCCCGGAACCGACGACGCCGACGCCAACGCCGACACCGACGAGTGAGCTCATCGCCGTCAGTGCCGCCGACTTCATCGGTGACACCTACGACGACGCAGCAGCGAAGCTCAAGGAGCTCGGTCTCGCGTCGGAACGCGCCGAGGGCAACACGGCGACGTCGCCAGACCAGGTCGGCATCGTCTACGCGATCAACCCCGAAGGCAACCTGCAGCGCGGCCAGCTCGTCACCGTCACCGTCTATGCCCCGATGGCTGAGATTCCGACACCGACGGCGCCTCCGACCATCACGGGTGACGGATGCGACGGCGACAGTGTCAACTGTGCCGCGGGTTCGACCGTGACCGTCAGCTGGCCTGCCTTCACCCAGTGCCCTGCCGGTATGACTCTCGGTGGTTACCGCGTCACCGCCACGGGAGGAACGCCGACGGCTCCCGGCGGCGCTGTCTCCACCAACTCGGCTCAGGTCGTGCTCGGGGACACCCCCGGATCCTTCAGCGTGACGTACCTCGCCTTCTGCGGAGACGCAGAATCGGGCCAATCACCTGCAGCGACCACCCAGATCCGCGCCACCGAGGAATGAGAATTTCTCAGCGACTAAGATATCCCTGACCGGAACGGTCTGATCTAAGGAGTTCATGAGTGGCTGACGAACAACGCCTGCTCGCCGGGCGCTACCTCGTCGGTGACCTCATCGGTCGCGGTGGCATGGCCAATGTGTTCCGCGGCACAGACACGAAGCTCGGCCGCACCGTCGCGATCAAGATCCTGAAATCGGACCTCGCAAACGACCCGGCATTCAGAACCCGCTTCCGCCAGGAAGCCCAGGCCGCGTCACGGATGGCCCACCCGACCATCGTGCGGGTCTTCGACGCCGGCGAAGAGACGGTCAAGTACGACGGCCGTGTTTCACGTGAACCCTTCATCGTGATGGAGTACGTCTACGGTCGCACGCTCAAAGAGGTGATCGCCGAAGGACCGATGGAGGCCGCACGCGCCGTCGCGATCACCCAGGGCATCCTCACCGCTCTCGAGTACTCGCACCGCGCAGGGGTCGTTCACCGCGACATCAAGCCCGGCAACGTCATGATCACGCCGGACGAGAAGGTCAAGGTGATGGACTTCGGGATCGCCCGGGCCGTGTCCGACTCCTCCTCGACCGTTGCCCAGACCACCGCGATCCTTGGAACCGCATCCTATTTCTCCCCGGAACAGGCCAAAGGCGAGGTCGTCGACGCGCGCACCGATCTCTACTCGACCGCCGTGGTGCTGTTCGAGATGCTCACCGGTCGTGCACCGTTCCGTGGCGACACCGCGGTGGCGGTGGCCTATCAGCACGTGAGCGAGACCGCAGTTCGACCCTCCTCGGTGAACTCGCATGTCTCACCCGCGCTCGACCAGGTCGTCATGCGCGGGCTCACGAAGGACCGCTTCGGCCGTTACCAGGCCGCATCCGAGTTCCGGGATGACCTCGAACTCGCCGCGGCAGGAAAAGTCCCCGTTCACCGCGACGCCGATGACGCCACCACCGCGCTCTTCGGCGCAGCACCCCGGGCATCCTCGAGCACCGAGCAGGCACTCCGCCAACTGACGAGCGACGATTCTGTCACGCGAACGCAGCGCCGCCCTCCTGTCGTCTGGATCTGGGCCGGCATCGCATCGATCGCGGTTGTGCTCATCGCCGTCATGATCTGGGTCGGTTCGCTCGGACAGGCTCCGGTCGTTCAGACCGAGTCGAGGACCATCCCCGATCTGGTCGGGGTGAGCGAGCAGAGCGCCATCAACACGCTGACCGATCTCGATTTGGTCGCGAGTGTCGTCACCGAGGAAAGCGCGTCCGTCGACGAAGGTCTCGTCATCCGTACCGACCCGAACAGCGACAGCAAGGTGCGGCCCAAGGATGTCGTGCGACTCTACGTCTCACTCGGCGCCGCGAAGGTGACCGTGCCTGATGTTGTCAACAAGACAACCGAGCAGGCGCAATCGGACCTGACCGCGGCCGGGCTGACATCCGGATCGATTTCGAAAGAGAACTCGCCGACGCTGGCAGCAGGAACGGTCATCAGCACCGATCCGGCCGCCGATACGGAGGTTGCCGAAGATTCGACCGTCAACCTCACCGTCTCGAGCGGGCTCGTCACGATCGTGAGTGTCATCGCGCAGAGCCTCGAGGTCGCCACCGATCTCATGGAGGACCCGGACGTCGGTCTGACCGTCGAACCGGTACCTGATCCGACCTGCCCGACCCAACCGGGCAATCCCGTCACCAATCAGTCGATCGCACCCGGAGACGTCCCGCAGAAATCGACGATTCAGCTCACTTACTGCTCGGGCTAGCCCTGACAGAGAAGAACGGCGGTCGTGACTTCCGTCACGACCGCCGTCTTCGTTGGTGAGGTTCTACCGCAGCGTGTCGTCGGTGCGGGTAGCGTCGTACACCGGCTCGTCCATACCGAGCGGAGAAGCGCCGCTGTCCGCGGCGACATAACCCTCGGTCGAAGTCGATCCTGCAGAGTAGTCCGTCGACCCGGAGGAGTCGTCTGACCCGCCCTTGACGTCCTTGGCCTGGCTGGTGGCGTCATCCTTCACGTTAGCGAAGGCACTCGTCGCGGCGCCCTTGACCGATTCAGCGGCCTCCTTTGCGGGATCCTTGAGATCCTCGGCGACACCCTTCGCGGTCTCCTTAAGATCGTCGACGAGCGGCACCGCCTTCTCCTTGGCGGTCTGGGCGAGTTCCTTCTCCTTGTCGGATGCCGGAATCAACGAGGCAGCCAGAAGACCGACTCCGAATGCGATCAGACCGACCGCGATCGGGTTGCCCTTTGCCTTGTCGACCGCGTTTCTCGAACTGCTGCCGAGTCCGGACATCTTGCCGCCGACTTTGTCGCCCGTGTGGCCGACCTTTTCTCCCACGTGCGAGGCGGCGTCGCTGACGTGTGACGTGGCATCCTCTGCTGCACCCATAACGCTGTCCTTAACCTTCCGTGCCATTCCCTTGACCTTTTCTGTCTGACGTGAGGCGATGCTCGACGGGCTCACCTTGTCAGCGAGGGCATCGACGTCGTAGCCCAGGTTGCGCCTGGTCTCTTCGATGTCCTGGCGGATTGCTTCGGGATCGTTCGTCATCTTGAGTCCTCACTTGTCTTGAATGCCTCAGGTACCTTCTTCAGGGTTTCAGCCGTCTTCGGCGCCCCGGTGATTTCTTCCACTTCCTTCTTGCCCCGCATGGCCAGCACGGCAGCGACGATTCCGTAGATGACCGCCACGATGATGGCCGACCAGACGTTGCCGATGAGGAGGCCGAGGCCCCACCACAGTGCGATGGAGAGGAAGAGGAGCGCCATGAATCCGGCGACACCCGCGCCGCCGAACATTCCGGCACCCTTACCCGCTTTCTTGGCTGACTGCGAGAGTTCAGCCTTCGCGAGCTCCACCTCCTGGCGGAAGAGAGTCGAGATGTCCCTCGTGACCTCACCCAGGAGGTCGCCGAGTGACTCGGTCCTCCCGTCGGGGTCGGGAACGTAAGGCTCACTCATCGAAGGTCACCGCTCGTCTCGTAGTCGACCGTTCCGACGGGCGGAGTGTAGACGGAACGGTCTGCATCCGTCGTGCCCGCATAACCGGACGTCCCGGCGTACCCGGTCGTGTCGGCATAGCCGGAGGTCGTGTCGGTGGGCGAGGAAAAGGACTGGCGGTTCGTCGAGTAGTCGCTGTCTGAGGAGTCGTTGCCTCCGGCAAGGGACTTGGCCAGACGGCCGACGACGATGCCCGTTCCTGCCGCGATGGCGATGAACAGACCGGGGCGGCGACGTGCGAAGCGCTTGACCTCGTCGAGAAGGTCGGCCGGCTCACGGTTCTCGAGCCAGCCGGCAACGTCCCCAGCCCGCGATGCTGCCTGCGAGACAAGGTTCGACGCCATTCCGGAGTCCGTCGAGTCGGCCATCGAACGGAGTTGGTCGCTCACCGTGCGGATGCCGCCGGCTGCGCGCTCCTGCTGGGTCGACACCTGGCCCTTCAACTGCGAACGGACTTCGCCGACAAGATTCTTGGCCTGACTTCCTACTTCGTGCTTCACGTTGGCTGCTTCGTCGGCGGCCACCCCCGCAACGTGGGATCCAGCTCCGCGCACGCGATCGGTGGTCGACGATTCGCCGGCTCCTGATGAGGTTTCTGTCATGATTCTTCCTCCTGAGAGGAGACCGCTGGCCGGGTCAGGGGTGACGCTGCCAGTTCGGTCTCGAGTCGTGTGAAGAAATCCTCACCCGTAGCTGCGCCAACTCCAAGCTTTCCGGGCAAGGCTTGACACCCCGCGAAAGGGGGAGTATCAGGCGCTGAAAAGAGGCGTGCCAGGCCCGGCGATGACGCCTAAACGAGCGCGAACGTCAGGATTGAACGAGCGGACTGAGACCGCGAGCGGTGACGGCGGCCTGTGGCAGTCCGGATGCCGCGAGCCAGTTGCCGAGCATGAGGTATCCGCCCTCGGTGAGGACGCTTTCGGGGTGGAACTGCACACCGTAGATCGGCGCATCACGGTGCCGAAGGCCCATGATGACGCCCCCGCTCGTGCGGCTCGTGACGAGGAGGTCGTCGGGAACTGTGCCGTCGACCACCGCGAGCGAGTGGTACCTCGTTGCCGTGAACGGTTGCGGAACACCGTCGTAGAACGCGCTGTCGTCGTGTTCGATGAGCGACGTCTTGCCGTGCATGAGTTCATCGGCGTTGGTCACCCGGGCGCCGAATGCCTCAGCAATCGCCTGATGGCCGAGGCACACTCCGAGCAACGGTTTGCCGGCGGCGAGTGCTGCGTTCACGACGGCGATCGACACACCGGCATCCGACGGTTTGCCCGGACCGGGCGAGACGAGGACCGCGTCGTACTCGTTCAGCCGCGCGGCGGCATCCGCCTCTGAGAAGACGTCGTTTCTGAGCACGTCCGTCTCAGCCCCGAGCTGCAGGAGGTAGCCGTTCAGGGTGTAGACGAAGCTGTCGTAGTTGTCGATAACCAGCACTCGGGTCACGGGAGCCTCTTACTCTTCAACGGTTACTTCCTGGGTATCGATAAACGACTGCACCCACGGGAACACCCACGTGAACAGTCCATACAAAACTACCGCGATCAGAGCGATCACGATGATCACACGTATCCAGAGCGGACCGGGCAGCGCGCGCCACAGGGCTGCATACATGCTCAGTCCTCCAGCGGTTCGGTGATGGATGCCGGTGGGCCGGACGCCCGGGGAGTCCAGGACTCGAACGCACCATAGGCGATGATACGCTCCGCGGTTGAGAACGCCGGGTTGCAGCTCGTGAGGGTGATGATCGAATCGGATGCCGCAACGCCGTCGGCCTGCGGCACCGGTTCCAGCACACCGACCCCCGATGGCTGGACGTATTCGAGTGTGCGGAACCGGTAGGTGTACCACCCCTCGGGCACCTCGACCACGATGGCGTCCCCGACCCGCAGCTCACCGATCAGGTTCAGTGGTTTGCCGTGGGTGTTCCGATGCCCGGCAACGGCGAAGTTACCCGCTTCGCCGGGCATTTGGGTCTCAGGGTAGTGGCCGAGTCCGATCGGGTTGAGCGTCCGCGACGCAGATACCCCGCCGGCGAGTTTGGCGGCGTAATCAGCACCGAAGCGCGGCACGAGGAGGATGCCGAAGATCTCGGCATCACTCGGCTGGGGCACGACGACCGGTGTCAACGGGTCCGACGGGGTGTCCGGTCGGATCGGCTCCTCCGACCACTGCTCGCTGAGCGCAGCAGCCTCGTTGTTCTGTGCTGCGCGGAGAACAGCATCGTTCAACCACAGCTGCCAGACGAGAAAGAGGAGAACGCACACGCCGGCCGTAACGAGCAACTCTCCGAGAACCCCGACGACGCTGATGGGATGGGGCCGGCCGCGACGAGATCGACCGCGTCGGGTTGCGCCACGCGCGGGAACATCGTGGGCGACCATTTCGCCAGTCTAGCCCGGCACGGATTCCGAGGTTCTCGAGGTTGTGCACAGGGTTATCCACATGCTGGGGATAATTACACCCGTGTAATTGTCCACAGTGTTAATAACCCTGTTAATAACTCTGGCCAGCGATTTTTCTCAGCTGTGCTCGCCGTGTTACACGGAATCCCGGGCGTTTTTACACAGGGTTGTGGAAACTACCGCCAGCGAGTTGTCATGAGAAAGCCGATGAACGCAATCCCGAACCCGACGACGATGTTCCACGACTCGAGCGCGGGGATCGGAAGAGCACCCTGGCTGACGTAGAAGACGATGATCCAGGCGAGTCCAAGCAGCATGAAACCGAACATCACCGGCTTGAACCAAACCGGGTTGGGTGCCTGCTCACCGGTCCGCTGGGTGCTCGGAGCGGACTGGGTGCTGTTCGTCTTGTCGCGTGCCATAGGGCCGATTCTAGCCCGGTTAGCCGCCCAGAGTGCTCAAGAGCCCCAGAGAAGGCAGAAGACCGAGAAGAACGAGGACGACGCAGAGGCCGGCAATCAGAAGTCTTTGACGACCCTTGTGCCGGAGTCGACGGGTCTCGTAGTAGATCAACCCGACCAGAGCGCCACCGACGAGACCGCCAAGGTGGGCCTGCCAGGCGACGTTGATCCCAGGGATGAAGCCGATCACGAGGTTGATGCCGACGAGGACGAGCAAGCCATTCATATTGCCGCCGAGCTTGCGCTGGATGACGAGGAATGCCCCCATCAGGCCGAAGATCGCGCCGGACGCGCCGACAACGGGAACGTAACCGTCGGTCAGGAACAGGACGCCGAGAGAACCGGCGAAGCCGGAGATCAGGTACAGCGTGAGGAAACGTGCCCTGCCCAGCATCGGCTCCAGGGCCTGGCCGAATAGCCAGAGCGAGTACATGTTCAGCGCGATGTGGAAGATGAAGCCCTGGGAGTGGGCGAAAACCGTCGTCAGCATCCGCCACGGTTCGAATCCATAGCCAGGGGAGAGCTCAGCGGGGACGGAGAAGACACCCGCGTACAGCAGATAATTCGTGATCCCGAGCCCCGGAATCAGCTGCAGGAGGAAGACGAACGCCGTGATCGCGATCAGGCCATAGGTCACGACGGGCCGGTCACCGGATCGGCTGAAGAAGCCGGTTCGGGCCGATGGCGCCGTTCGACGCTGCTCCTTCATGCATTCCGGACACACGACACCGACGGCGGCAGGTGTCTGACATTCGCCGCAGATCGTACGCCCGCATCGCTGGCAGAGCACGAAACTCTGACGATCGGGGTGGCGATAACAAAAATTGCTGCGGGTCACCGGGGGAACCGAAGACTGGCTCATCGGGCGGGGCCCGCCCGATGGCCGGAGGTCGTCGTCGGCTTAGGCGTCGGCAACCGTGACGCTCTCGATGACGATGTCGTCGAGGGGGCGGTCACGGGCGTCGCGCGGAACCTCAGCGAGCTTGTCGACAACCTTGCGGCTAGCCTCGTCTTCGACAGCGCCGAAGATGGTGTGCTTGCCCTGCAGCCAGCTGGTGTTGCCGACGGTGATGAAGAACTGGGATCCATTGGTTCCCTTGCCTGCGATCTTGCCTGCGTTTGCCATTGCGAGCATGTACGGCTCGTTGAAGTTCAGGTCCGAGTTGATCTCGTCGTCGAACTTATAACCGGGTCCGCCGGTTCCGTTGCCGAGGGGGTCTCCGCCCTGGATCATGAAGCCGGGAATGATGCGGTGGAAGATGACGCCCTGGTACAGGGGCGTGTTCTTCTTGGTCTCACCGGTGGTCTCATCCGTCCACTCGATCTCGCCCGTGGCGAGTCCGACGAAGTTCTTGACAGTCTTGGGGGCGTGGTCTCCGAAAAGGTTGACCTTGATGTCGCCGTAGTTGGTGTGGAGGGTTGCGACAGCGGTGTGCTTTGACATGTTCCCAATTCTTACACACGCAATGACCCCCCGCCGGGTGGCGTTCCGGCCATTCAATGGCAAGATGGAGTTCTGTCGCGTTAAAACGAGATCAATGGAGGTCAGCGGTGAGTCTGTCACGCAAGCGTAAGAAAGAACTCAAGCGACTCAAGGGTGAGGCCAATCAGTTGTGGCACGCCCAGCAGGAGATCCTTGACCACGCCAACCACGTTGCTCGCGAGGCGAGCAGGCAACTCGGGGCATATGGACGTGAGCAGGTCGTTCCCTCCGTTGTGAGCACGTACGAGCACAAGGTTCAGCCGGTTGTCGACCGGGGCTACGCCGCTTCTCGCGGTCTCGTCGAAGGGGCCATGAAGGGCCTTGACAAATCAGTTCTTCCCGTTCTCGGCGGTGTTGTCGGCAGCGTCCTGTCGGTCGGTGACATCGCGAAGGACCACCGGGTTCGGGCTGCGCTCGAGCGCTTCCAGCCCAAGCCGCCGCCCAAGAAGACGAATGTCGGCGGAGTCGTCGCCATCGGTGTCGGCGTTCTCGCTGCGGCGGGTGTTGCGTACGCCGTGTGGCAGACCTTCCGGGCTGACGACGAACTCTGGGTTGCCGACGAAGAACCGGCACTACCCAACCTCTGATCTCGCAAAAAAGGCCGGTCCCTCTGGGGCTGGCCTTTTTTTGTTGTGACAGTCCTGTCGTTCGGTTCAGGTGTGCGCGACAATGAGCGAAACGCCGATTGCAGGAGGAATCATGCCCATGCGGGAATTGACCGAAGCGGAATCACTCGAGCGCCTGGCGGATGCACCTGTCGGACGGATCGTCGTCACGGTCGGTGACATCACCGACATTTATCCCGTCACCCATACGGTGCTGGACGGTACGGTGTACTTCCGCACCGCGCCCGGCGACAAACTGGCCGGCCTTGCGGCGAACGCGGCTGTTCTGTTCGAAGCGGACGACTTGAGTACGTCGCGCGGATGGAGCGTCATCGTGCGCGGGCTCGCCCGTCGGTTGGAGAGTGACGACGACACGGGTCCGGTGGCAGGCAGGTTGAGGGACCCGTTCGCTCGGGGATCGAAAGAGGTCATCGTGCAGATCACGCCGAGTTCGGTGAGTGGCCGGGAATTCGAGCCGACGGAAGACGACGACGCACCCGGCGCTCCAGACTCCACTGACTGAGGCGGCACGGGGTAACCGCACTGTGCGGTTAGAGCATTCCGAGCGCAACATCGACGAGCCCGACCCGGTCGAGGGTCGGGACAGCGCTGAGCGGATGCCACGCCGCCATGTCTGTCGATCCACCCACCTCGTTCGTGAGCTCACCTCCCGTGACGTGGGCGCGGTAGACGATCCGAAGTCCGTGAAGTGCCTGGGTGGCTCCGGGGGTGAGTCGAGCCTCGGGCTGAGCGACGAATGAGTGAATCCCCAGCAGTCCGTCGAGCACGGCCGTGTACCCGGTCTCCTCGTAAATCTCGCGCACCGCGGCATCCGCCGGGTCTTCACCGGGGTCGATTCCGCCGCCCGGAAGTGTCCAGCCGCTGCGTCCGTATTCCCGCCAGTGGGCGAGGAGGATCTGGTCGTTGTCGATGACGACTCCGTATGCGGCTATCCGAATGTCCATTCGCCCACGATACTCATGCAGAATGATGTGCACGCGCGCTGATCGCGCACGTGGATGGTGACCACTCTCCGGGAGCGTCATGTCAGACGAGCGCCTGTTCCGGGACCGGGACTTCCGGATGCTTCTGCTCGGCCAGACCACCAGTCAGCTCGGCGCGCAGGTGAGCGGCGTCGCTGTTCCTCTGCTCGCCGTTCTCACCCTGGATGCTTCCCCGTTCGAACTCGGGTTGGTGACGGCATCGTCAACGCTCGCTTTCGCCGTCATCGGGCTTCCCGCCGGCGCGTGGGTCGACCAGTGGCGCCGGCGGCCGATCCTGGTGGCGAGCGACATCGCTCGAGCAGTGCTGTTGGCGACGATCCCGCTCACCGCGCTCCTCGGCATCCTCACGATCACGCAGTTGGTGATCGTCTCTCTGCTCTCCGGAGTTGCCCGGGTCTTCTTCGACGTCGGATACCAGAGCTACATCCCCTCGGTCCTCGGACGGAACCGCGTACTCGCAGGCAACTCGTCTCTGGAGATGGTTCGGGCATCCGGGCAGGTGGTCGGTCCGGGCATCGGCGGCGCCCTGGTGGCCGCCCTGGGCGCTGCCAGCGTCATCCTCGTGCAGTCGGTGACCTTTGCGGTGTCGGCGATTGCGCTCCTCGCGATCCGCTCGACCGAAGCGGTCGTACCCCGACCCGAAGTACGGCCGCGATTGTGGCCGCAGATTCGTGAGGGACTCGGATTCGTCGCCCGCACCCGAGTGCTTCGGGCGACCGCCCTCGCGAGCGCGACCGGTAATTTCTCGTTCGCCATGGCATCCGCTGTGAACATGATTTTCCTTGCCCGAACCCTGGGTCTGTCGCCGGTTGTCATCGGGATGGTGATCGCCGTCGGGTCGGTGACCGCCATGGCCGGGGCTGCACTCACCCCGACGCTCTCGCGCCGCGTCGGCTCCGCCCGCATCATCTGGCTGTCTCTCGCCCTCACCGGCCCGCTCGCGCTGGCTGTGCCCTTCGCACAGCCAGGCTGGCTCGTTCTGCTCGTCGTTGTGGGAATGGCCGCAGGTGAGTTCGGCCAGATCGTCTACGCGATCACCAACGTCAGTCTGCGTCAGCGGTTCTGTCCCGAACGGATGCTGGGGCGGGTGACCGCGACGATGCGGTTCCTCATCATGGGTCTCTTCCCCCTGGGTGCCCTCACCGGTGGAATCCTCGGCGAGTTGATCGGGCCGCGGGCCACGTTGGTTGTGGCCGGAACACTCGTCATCATCTCGCCGATTCCCGTCTGGCTCACTCTGCGGGGATCCCGTGACGTCGACGCACTACCGGCATGGACGTGAGTGGAAAGAGAAAAGGCCCGTTCTTCCGGAGAAGAACGGGCCTTTTCTTTTGTGGAGCCTAGGGGAATCGAACCCCTGACCTCCTGCTTGCAAAGCAGGCGCTCTACCAATTGAGCTAAGGCCCCGATTAACGGGAAACTGTGTAAATATGTCTCCCGAGTGGGGATACCAGGACTTGAACCTGGGACCTCTTCGTTATCAGCGAAGCGCTCTAACCGCCTGAGCTATATCCCCGTTTGGGCAGGTTTGAGACTACCTGAAATCTGCCGTTTGTTCTAATCGAGCGGGTTCCTGAACGAAGGAACCCGCCCGACGCGAACTAGTTGTTCGTGAAGCCCACCAGCAGACCGCCGGTGATCTTGACACTGAGGTTGTACAACGCGGCGCACAGCGCGCCGAGCGCGGTCACGACGATCAGGTTGAGAATCGCCACGACAACAGCGAAGCCCATGACCCGTCCGAGGTTGAAGATTGCGCTCAGGTCGTTCCCGACGCCGGCGACGTCCTTGTAGAGGCCGTTGACGTTGTCGAAGATGTTCGTCTGGTCGAGGACCGTGTAGACGAGGAAGAACACAACGATCGTCACGATGGCGAGAGCCACCGCAGCGAGGAACGACAGCTTGACGGCCGACCAGAAGTCGACGTAGACGAGCTTCAGCCTGACCTGCTTGGTCGACGTACGCTTGGTCGACTTCTGTGCGAGCTTTTCGGCAACGCTACTCATTCTTCTTCTTTCGTTACGGCCTCGGTCGCGAGCGGCTCAGCCTCATTTACCACGAGAACTTCGGCTACTTCTGCGTCGGCGGCGACAAGATTGCGGTCACTGTTCCTGGCCAGGGCAATTATCCGATCGTCGTCAGCGAATCGTGCGAAAACGACGCCCATGGTGTCCCTGCCCTTGGCGGGAACTTCGGCCACCGCAGACCTTACCACCTTGCCGCTGGCAAGAACCACAAGCACTTCGTCGTCTTCACCCACGATGAGCGCGCTGGCGAGGTGCCCACGGTCCTCGTTGTATTTTCCGACTTTGATGCCGAGTCCACCGCGGTTCTGGAGACGGTATTGCTCGATAGCGGTACGTTTCGCAAAACCACCTTCGGTGGCGATGAAGACGAACGCATCGTTCTCAGGGTCCGCGGGTAGCACGGATGCCGACAACAGCTCATCGTCGTCGCGGAAGTTCATTCCGATCACGCCGGAGGTCGATCGGCCCATCGGACGAAGCGCCTCATCTGTCGCCGTGAAGCGAATCGACATGCCCTTTCTGGAGACCAGGAAGAGGTCACTGTCTTCCTCGACGAGGAGGGCGCCGACCAGTTCATCGCCCTCGCGGACGTTGATCGCGATGATGCCGCCGGTGCGGTTGGTGTCGTATTCGCTGAGAGCGGTCTTCTTCACCAGTCCGTTGCGGGTGGCGAGAACGAGGTACTTCGCCGCCTCGTAATCGCGGATGTCGAGAATCTCTGCGATCTCCTCGTCCGGCTGCATGGCAAGAAGGTTCGCGACATGCTGGCCCTTGGCATCCCTGCCTGCCTCCTGCACCTCGTACGCCTTGGCCCGGTAGACCCGGCCCTTGTTCGTGAAGAACAGCAGCCAGTGGTGGGTTGTAGTCACGAAGAAGTGATCCACCACGTCGTCTGCCCGGAGCTGGGCACCCTTGACGCCCTTTCCACCGCGGTGCTGCTGGCGGTAGTTGTCGCTCCGTGTGCGCTTGATGTAGCCACCGCGGGTGACCGAGATCACCATTTCTTCTTCGGGGATGAGGTCTTCGATCGACATGTCGCCGTCGTAGCCGAACATGATCTCGGTACGGCGGTCGTCGCCGTACCGGTCGACGATCTCGGTGAGTTCCTCGCTGACGATCGTGCGCTGGCGCTCAGGGCTCGCGAGAATCGATTTGAACTCGGTGATTTCGCGCTCGATCTCGTCGTGCTCGTCGATGATCTTCTGGCGCTCGAGGGCTGCGAGGCGGCGCAGCTGCATCTCCAGGATGGCGCGCGCCTGCAACTCGTCGATGTCGAGAAGCTCCATCAGGCCGTCACGCGCGTCTTCGACGGTTCCTGAACGGCGGATGAGGGCGATGACCTCGTCGAGCGCATCGAGGGCCTTCAGGTACCCGCGCAGGATGTGCGCACGCTCTTCCGCCTTCATCAGGCGGTGCTTCGTGCGCCGGACGATGACATCGATCTGGTGTGCGACCCACGCGGTGATGAATCCGTCGAGAGCAAGGGTACGAGGGATGCCATCGACGATGGCGAGCATGTTGGCGCCGAAGTTCTCCTGCAGCTGGGTGTGCTTGTAGAGGTTGTTCAGTACGACCTTTGCGACGGCATCGCGCTTGAGCACGATGACGAGGCGCTGCCCGGTGCGGCCCGACGTCTCATCGCGGATGTCCGCGATTCCCGAGATCTTGCCGTCCTTGACCATGTCGGCGATCTTCACCGCGAGGTTGTCCGGGTTGACCTGGTACGGCAGCTCGGTGACGACGAGGCACGTGCGGCCCTGGATCTCTTCGACACTGACGACAGCACGCATCGTGATCGATCCGCGGCCCGTGCGATAGGCATCCTGAATTCCCTTGACGCCGAGAATCTGTGCTCCGGTCGGGAAGTCGGGGCCCTTGACGTGCTTCATGAGGGCTTCGAGAAGCTCCTCGCGCGGGGCTTCGGGGTTGGCGAGGTGCCACAGGGCGCCGGCCGCGACCTCGCGGAGGTTGTGCGGCGGAATGTTCGTTGCCATGCCGACGGCGATACCGACGGAGCCGTTCACGAGCAGGTTCGGGAACCGGGCAGGCAAGACGGCCGGTTCCTGGGTGCGTCCGTCGTAGTTGTCCTGGAAGTTGACGGTGTCTTCGTCGATGTCCCTGACCATCTCCATGGCCAGTGGGGCCATTTTGGTCTCGGTGTATCGGGGTGCAGCAGCGCCGTCGTTTCCGGGGGAGCCGAAGTTACCCTGGCCGAGGGCGAGCGGGTACCGCAGGCTCCAGGGCTGGACGAGGCGCACAAGGGCGTCGTAGATCGCGGAGTCACCGTGGGGGTGGAACTGTCCCATGACGTCGCCGACAACGCGCGCGCACTTCGAGAACGCCTTATCCGGCCGGTACCCACCGTCGTACATGGCGTAGATCACGCGGCGGTGAACGGGCTTCATGCCGTCGCGCACTTCGGGAAGCGCACGACCGACGATGACGCTCATCGCGTAGTCGAGGTAGGACCTCTGCATCTCGAGCTGGAGGTCGACCTGGTTGATGCGTCCGTGGACGCCGTGGTCCTCCGGCGGATCCACCACGATGTCTTCGGCGCCTTCGGGGGTGGTGGTGGAATCGTCGTTAGATGTCAAGGAACCGCACGTCCTTCGCGTTCTTCTGGATGAAATTGCGGCGGGACTCGACGTCCTCGCCCATCAGGGTGGAAAAGATTTCGTCGGCCGCGGCGGCATCGTCGAGGTTGACCTGCATCAGGGTGCGGGTTTCGGGCGCCATGGTCGTCTCCCACAGCTCCTTGTAGTCCATCTCACCGAGACCCTTGTACCGCTGGATGCCGTTTTCTTTCGGAATCCGTCGGCCGGCAGCGATTCCAGCGGCGAGCTGAGCATCACGCTCCGCGTCCGTGTACACGTATTCGTGCGCCGCGTTCGACCACTTGAGCTTGAACAGCGGCGGCTGGGCCAGGTAGACGTAGCCGAAGTCGATGAGGGGACGCATGTACCGGAACAGCAATGTCAGCAGCAGTGTGGTGATGTGCTGTCCGTCGACGTCGGCATCGGCCATCAGCACGATCTTGTGGTACCGCGCCTTGTCCGGATTGAAGTCCTCACCGATGCCGGCACCGAACGCGGTGATCATGGCCTGGACCTCGGCGTTGCCGAGGGCTCGGTCGAGACGGGCCTTCTCCACATTCAGGATCTTGCCGCGAAGCGGGAGGATCGCCTGGGTCTCAGGGTTACGGCCCTGAACGGCCGAACCGCCTGCGGAGTCACCCTCGACGATGAAGATCTCGGACAGCGAGGGGTCTTTCGACTGGCAGTCCTTGAGCTTGCCTGGCATACCGCCGCCCTCGAGGAGGCCCTTACGACGAGCGGTTTCGCGCGCCTTGCGGGCCGCGAGTCGAGCGGTCGCTGCCGAGAATGCCTTGCGGATGATCTCCTTGGCTTGGGCCGGGTTGCGCCCGAACCAGTCACCGAGCTGATCACCGACGACCTTCTGGACGAACGCCTTCGCCTCGGTGTTGCCGAGCTTCGTCTTGGTCTGGCCTTCGAACTGGGGTTCGGTGAGCTTCACCGAGATCACGGCGGTAAGGCCCTCGCGCACGTCGTCACCGGAGAGGTTGTCGTCCTTCTCCTTGAGCAATCCCTTTTCACGCGCGTATTTGTTGACGAGAGTCGTCAGCGCGGCGCGGAATCCCTCTTCGTGGGTTCCACCCTCGTGCGTGTTGATGGTGTTGGCGTAGGTGTGGACGCTCTCGGTGTACGACGTCGTCCACTGCATGGCGACTTCGAGTGCGATCTTGCGGTTGTCGTCCTCGGTCTCGAACGAGATGATCTCGTCGTTGACCAGATCAGCCTTGCGGGCGTGGTTCAGGTACTCGACATAGTCGACCAGTCCGCGCTCATAGAGAAACACGTTCGACTGCTGAACCATCTCCGGCTCGGCACCGTCGACGCCTGCCGGTCCTTCGACCAGGTGATCGACACGCTCGTCGTGCAGAGCGATCCGGAGTCCCTTGTTGAGGAACGCCATCTGCTGGAAGCGTGTGCGAAGCGTGTCGTAGTCGAACTCGATGGTCTCGAAGATCTCGGCGCTCGGCCAGAATGTGACCGTCGTTCCCGTCTTGTCCGAGTCCTCGCCCTGGGCGAGGGGTGCGTCGGCGACGCCGTCGTGGAAGGTGGCGCGCCACACCGAACCCTGGCGGTGGACTTCGACATCGAGCCGGCTCGACAGCGCGTTGACCACGGAGCTGCCGACGCCGTGAAGACCGCCGGAGACCGCGTAACCGCCGCCGCCGAACTTTCCGCCAGCGTGCAGGATCGTCAGAACGACCTCGACGGTCGACTTTCCTTCGATCGGGTGGATGTCGACCGGGATTCCACGGCCGTTGTCGACGACGCGAACCGCGCCGTCGGCGAGAATAGTGACCTCGATGTTGTCGCAGTACCCTGCGAGGGCCTCATCGACAGCGTTGTCGACGATCTCGTAAACCAAGTGGTGCAAACCGCGCGGACCGGTGGAACCGATGTACATTCCTGGACGTTTGCGTACGGCTTCGAGACCTTCGAGAACCTGAATCTGGCTTGCGCCGTAGTCGCTGTTATCTGCGGACCTGTTCGGTTCTGATGACATATGAAATTAGGCTCCAAACCGTGTTCGTGCTCGACATGTAATTCTATCAAGAACCGAACGGCTTCGGGGCGCATATGCCCGTCTGAGCCACTTTTATCGCTGGGTAGACCAGAAATGTCTGGTTAACCGTAGGTATCGCGCACGCCACGCCCCTGAACCGATCTGGGACCGCGTTTGAAGGTTGGGACGTTGGGTCCCAGAAAACGGATGCTGTCGATGCCCGCTTCGGGATACCTCACCGCGATATGCGTCATGATGTCGACTCGCATCAGCCGCAGTTGGGTCGCCCACGCGGTCGACTCACACTGAACGGTGAGCACACCGTTTTCTATTCCTACCGGTGACGAGTGATTTGCTGTCTCCTCGCCGGCGAGTTCGGTCCAGTTGGAGACCAGTTCTGACTGAGCCAGCGGAGAATCCCAGCCAAGCTGGCTGGTCAGCGCACCAAGAACGTCGCCGACCCCCTTCGGATCGCGGCCGTGCCCGAACGGGACACTCTCAGCGGGGTCGATCTTGCGGTTGCGCTTCGATCGGGCATAGTGCTTCTGCCCGCCGAACAACTCCTTGAATCGCACATAGACGCGGGCGGATTCCGACAGCGGCTCCCCTCCTGACAATGGCTCAGCCATGGGATGCCTCCTCCGCGGTTTCCAGAATTCGGCCGGCGGAGATGTGCACGGTGTGGGCGGTGAGGTCACCTGGCACGTCGTCGAGTACCGCCGCCGTGATGAGAACCTGTTCGAATCCGCTCACAGCGGCCGCGAGTCTGGCTCGCCGATTGAGGTCGAGTTCGGCGAAGACATCGTCGAGGATGAGCACTGGATCGCCCGAGTTGGAGTCCCGGCGGAGCAGTTCCGCGGACGCAAGCTTGAGCGCGAGCGCGAATGACCAGGTCTCGCCGTGGCTCGCGTACCCCTTGACCGGGAGAGAGTTCAACTCGAACAACACATCATCGCGGTGGGGGCCCACGAGAGTGAGTCCGCGTTCCAGTTCGCTGCGTCGCTGCCGGGCGAGCGCCTCACGAAAGCGATCAGCGGTCACTCCGGTGCCGGATGCCGCGGCGTCATCTGTTCCTGAACCCGATTCCGCTTCGGCGTCGAGGCCGTCGATGGACAACAACGCTGCGAGCGACGGACGGTGATCGTCCCCGACGACCGAAGCGTAAGCATCCCGAATCGGCTGGAGGAGAGAGCCGATGAGCGCGACGCGTTCGTCGATGATTTCCGAGCCGAGAAGGACAAGTTTGTCGTCCCAGATTTCGAGTGTCGTCAGCTGGTTGGTCTTGAGGCCGGAACCGCGCGCGGATTTCAGCAGCGAGTTTCGCTGTTTGAGTGTGCGTTCGTAGTCAGAGAGAACACCGGCCAACCGCGGTGTGTGCAGAATGAGCAGCTGGTCGAGGAAACGGCGGCGGCCTGACGGGTCGCCGCGGATGATTCCAAGATCCTCGGGGGCGAATAGCACGCTCGAGAAGTAGCGCGGAAGCTCACGCGGTTTGATCTGGCCGCGATTCACCTGTGCGCGGTTCGCGCCGCTGCGGTTGATCTGTACTTCGGCGAGGAGATCACGGCCATTGTGCTGAAGCCGGGCGCGAATGATCGCCGCATCTTCGCCGGCGCGGATGAGAGCTGAATCCGTCGACACCCGGTGCGAACCGAGGGTAGAGAGGTAGCCGAGGGCTTCGACCAGGTTGGTCTTACCCTGGCCGTTTCGGCCGACGAAGAGATTCGCCCCCGGTGCCAGCGCCACGTCAGCAACCGCGTAGTTGCGGTAGTTACTGAGGTTGAGGTGGGTGACAATCACCGCGTAAGCCTACCGAGGGCGGCTGACAGCGGTCTCAGTCGTCCGACTTCTTCACGGAGTGGCCACCGAACTGGTTACGGAGAGCTGCCACGGCCTTCATCGCCGGCGAGTCTTCCTGGCGTGAGACAAAGCGGGCGAAGATGGACGCCGAGATGGTCGGAACGGGAACCGCGTTGGCGACGGCTTCTTCGATCGTCCAACGGCCCTCACCGGAATCTTCGACGTACCCTTCGATTTCAGAGAGGTCGTCGTCCTCATCGAGCGCGCGGACGAGAAGCTCAAGTAGCCAGGATCGTACGACGGTGCCGCGCTGCCAGGCCTTGAACGTGCCCGGGACATCGCGGATGATGTCTTCGCGCTTTTCCAGCAGCTCGAATCCTTCGGCGTATGCCTGCATCAGCGCGTATTCGATGCCGTTGTGCACCATCTTGGCGTAGTGGCCGGCGCCGACCTCGCCGACGTGGACGAAGCCTTCTTCACGCGGTCCCTCAGGGCGAAGTGCGTCAAAGACAGGCATGACCCGTTCGACCTGCGCCGCCGATCCGCCGACCATGAGGCCGTAACCGTTCTCAAGGCCCCACACTCCACCCGACACGCCGGCGTCGATGTAGTCGATACCCTTCGCTGACAGCAATTCCGCGTGCTTGAAGTCCTCGGTGAAGCGACTGTTGCCACCGTCAATGACGAGGTCGCCGGCGTCGAGACGGTCATGAAGGTCAGAAACGACGCTGTCAGTGATCTTTCCGGCCGGGACCATCACCCAGATCGTGCGAGGCGACGGAAGAGCGGCGACCAGCTCGTCGAGCGTCGCTACATCCGTGACATCCGGGTTCTGGTCGAAACCGGTGACTTCGATACCGGCATTGCGCAGACGCGTCCGCATGTTGCCGCCCATTTTTCCGAGTCCGATGAGCCCGATGTGCATGCGAGAAGTCCTTTGAGTCGTGAGTGGTCGAGTGTCAGCGAAGAAGCAGGTTCGGTTGCAACAGGTATTTGAAGCTGTCGGCGCCTGGCTGGTCCTTCGAGGACTGGCTGGTGATGAGCATCGGACCCGGCTTGTTCGTGTTCTCACTCTTGGTGAACGAGAAACGAACGTATTCGCTGCGGACGGCGGTAAGGCCGTCGATCAGGAACTGCGGCTTGAGGCTGAGCACGATGTCGTCGCCGGTGAGGAGAGCATCGATCGCTTCAGATGCCTGCGCCTGCTCGGATCCGACGGCCTCCATGGTCAGCCCGTCGATTGTGAAGGTGAAGCGAAGAGCTGCTTCGCGCTCGAGAACGAGTGAGACACGGCGAACGGCTTCGATGAGCTCGGCGGTGTTGATGACCGCGTAGTTCTCGCTGGAGTTGGGGAAAAGCCGCCTGACCGGGGGGAAAGAACCCTTGATCAGGAGCGACGTCACCGTCTTCTTGTCCGCGGTGAAAGCGATCAGCTCGCGGTCATCCTTGCTCGTGAATGCGACGGAGATCGTCGACGAGTGGCCGAACGTCTTGCCGACCTCCTGCAGGGTGCGCGCTGGAACGAGCGCGACGAGCGAATCAGGCGCGCTGTTGTCGCCGTTGTCCCAATCGATCTCGCGCACGGCGACCCGGTACCGGTCGGTCGCCACCAGGCTGAGGCGATTGTCGGTGACTTCGAGCTGGACACCGGTGATGACCGGGGTGACGTCGTCACGAGAAGCGGCGACAGCGACCTGGGCGACGGCAGCGGCGAAGTCCTCACCCGGGACGAGTCCGGTTTCGCCGGAGATCTGCGGAATGCTCGGGTATTCCTCGACCGGCATTGACAGCAGCGTGAAGTTCGCCGAACCACAGGACACGACGATCCGGTTGTCGTTGGTGGTGAACTGCACCGGAGCGTTCGGAAGCCGGCTGGCGATGTCGGCCAGGAGGCGACCGGAGACGAGGATCGTTCCCTGTTCCTCGACCTGTGCGCTGATCTGGGTCTGAGCCGAGACTTCGTAGTCGAAGCTCGACAGTGTCAGGCCGTCGTCGGTGGTTTGAATCAGCACTCCGCTGAGGATGGGGAGCGTTGTTCTCTGGGGCAACAGCTTCACCGCGAATGAGACTGCTTCACTGAAGACATCGCGATTGACGCTAAACCGCACGGTTGGATCCCCTGTCGTTTCAAGGTACGAGTGGATCCCCATGTTAGTCGGGTCGGAGAAGCACTGTCATTCACGTCTTCCCGAGTGATGCTTCACGGTTCGACGGCGGCGAAAAGGTTATTGGCCTGAGAGAAAGTTAAAGAATGGTTAAAGGTCTTAACCGCTGTGGAAACTGTGGATAACTTCCGACACGCTAGGCAATCTGTGGGAACTACACCGGTGTGACTTGTTGGCGGTGTGTGCACTCGCTGTCGATTGAGTCCCATGCAATTACTGGCATCCGGGGCCGTTGTTCACAATCGGCCGAGATCCGTTCACAGATGCGCCCGAGTTTTCAGGAGAGTTTCCACAGGGTTATCCACATTGTGTACGACGCCTCAGTTTTTGATCCGTTAACCGGTTGTGAGCACCGCTTTAACGAGTGAAGCGGTGGCCCTGCTTGATGCGACTGGTCAATTCGGTGACCTGGTTATAGATCGACCGACGCTCCTGCATGAGGTCAGAAATCTTTTTATTTGCGTACATGACCGTCGTGTGATCACGGTTCCCGAAGAGTTGACCGATCTTGGGGAGAGACAAATTGGTGAGCTCTCGACAGAGATACATCGCGATCTGTCGTGCCGTCGCGATCGCCTGGGACCTGCTCGAGCCATAGAGGTCGTCGACGCTGAGCTTGAAGTAAGCGGCCGTGATGTTGATGATGTCGACGGGCGAGATGACGTTGTCGTCGTCGAGCGTGATGAGGTCCTTGAGCACGGTCTGGACGAGGTTCATATCGACGGGCGTGCGGTTGAGGCTGGCGAATGCCGTCACGCGAATGAGGGTTCCCTCGAGTTCGCGGATGTTGCTCGACACCTTTGACGCGATGAATTCGAGGACCTCGTCCGGAATCTGTAATTTCTCGCTCTGAGCCTTCTTACGGAGGATGGCGATCCGGGTTTCGAGGTCGGGTACCTGGACGTCGGTGATGAGACCCCACTCGAATCTCGAACGCATCCGGTCTTCGAAGCCGGTGAGAGCCTTCGGCGGGAGGTCACTCGTGATGGCGACCTGTTTGTTGTGATCGTGCAGGGTGTTGAAGGTGTGGAAGAACGCTTCCTGGGTCTCTGCCTTGCCCTGCAGGAACTGGATGTCGTCGATCAGCAGGATATCGATGTCCCGATACCGCGCCTGGAAGACGGAGCCACGGTTATTAGCGATCGAGTTGATGAAATCGTTGGTGAATTCCTCGCTCGACACATACCGGACACGGATGCCGGGGTACAGGCTCATCGCGTAGTGGCCGATGGCGTGAAGCAGGTGAGTCTTGCCGAGCCCGGAGTCACCGTAGATGAACAGCGGGTTGTACGCCTTGGCCGGAGCTTCGGCGACGGCCACGGCAGCGGCATGGGAGAACCGGTTCGACTGCCCGATGACGAAGTTGTCGAACGAATACTTCGAGTTGAGCCTCGTGTCGTTCTGTCGGGCGGGGAGAGCAGTGTCAGACATCGACAGGTGCGATGTGTTGTTGACGTAGCTCTGCTGCTGTTGAGGCTGCTGGTGCATCGGAGCCTGGGGAAGCGGCTCGTATTCCTCGTCGATGATCTCGGGATTCACGACGACGGCGAACGTTGACGCCCCGTGCGACTCCTGGAGGGTGCCGATCGCCTTGAGCAGGGGGGCACGCATTCGCATGTTGAGTTGACCGGCGGTGAATTCGTTCGGCACCTCGAGATAGAAGGTGCCGGCCATGATGCCCTTGGGGACCACGAGGTTCAAAAACCCGTGCAGCGGGGGTGTGATGCGCTCGTCGGTGGCGAGCTCATCGAGCACGGTCTGCCACGTTTGCGTGATTGACTCTTGCTCGTTTGCCATATTTCCCTACATAAAGTTATTCACAGAGTTATCCACGGATGCTCCCACACCCCCGGATCTATGGGGAACCGAGTGGTCGAAGCTGGGGATAACTGATCCCTCACGCTAGCCAATCGCACGGGTTGGCCCAAATTTACCGCAGAAATCCGCCAGCGTGTCAGTGCTGGCCTAGCTGGGAAACCTGTGGATAATCGATTGTTTGGGTCGGTTCGGTTTGACCATCGGTAGCGCAGGCCGTAGATTTAGTCAGTTGACTTGTGCCCTCGGGCGCCAATTTTCCCTGCCATGCGACTCGCCGCAGCGGAGATTTCCAAACGTGGAGTAAGTGATTATGAGCAAGAGAACGTTCCAGCCGAACAACCGTCGTCGCGCCAAGGTGCACGGTTTCCGCCTGCGTATGCGCACCCGTGCCGGCCGCGCCATCCTGGGTGCACGCCGTCGCAAGGGCCGCACCGAACTCTCCGCGTAGCATCCCGACCTCGGCAACCCGTCGTTTTCGTGCTCGCTAAAGCGCAACGCATCACGAGTGCGGACGACTACAAACGGGTTGTACGACGCGGCCGACGGATCGCTGGCGTGAACTGTGTGACCTACCAAACGATGAACCCGAATGGCGGAGCTCCGCGATTCGGGTTCATTGTTGCAAAAACGGTTGGCAACGCAGTCGTCCGTAACCGTGTCCGCCGACGGTTGAAGGCAATCGCGTTCGACCTGGCACGGACGTTACCGGACGGCGCCGAGACGGTGTTTCGTGCTCTTCCTCCCGCAGCGACCGCGGATTTCAGCGATTTGAATACCGAGGCTCAGCGATCGACCGCGCGTCTGGTGGCGAAGTCATGACCGGTGCCGTCGTGGACGCGAGTGAAGGGGCAGACGCAATGCACAGCATCCTGTTGCTTCCTCGCAATGCGGCGGTGGCCGCTCTTATCGCCTACCGCACAGTGATCTCCCCGCTTTATGGCGACGTGTGCAGGTACTATCCCTCTTGTTCTGCTTATGCGATGCACGCGATTGCACAGCATGGCGCGGTAATCGGTTCTGGACTCGCTCTTCGGCGAATCTCGCGCTGCCACCCGTGGGCTGCGGGCGGGGTCGATGATGCTCCCCTCAAGAAAAACTTCAAATACAGCGTGACCCCGCGTGGGTTCGTTGTTACAGCACGCCACCGAAAGGGCTAACTCCCACATGGATCTCCTGTCGATCATCCTTTGGCCACTGAAGTGGGCCGTGGAGCTCATCCTCGTGGGCTGGCACTCGCTGTTGTCGGCGCTCGGAATGCCTCCCGCCGACGGTCTCACCTGGGTGCTGTCGATCGTGGGACTCGTTCTCGTGGTGCGGGCGCTTTTGATCCCGCTGTTCGTCAAGCAGATCAAGAACCAGCGGCGCATGATGGAAGTCGCGCCGCAGCTGAAGAAGATCCAGGACAAGTACAAGGGTAAGAAGGATCAGTTCAGTCGCGAGGCCATGAGCCGCGAGACCATGGAGCTGTACAAGAAGACTGGTACGAACCCGCTGGGTTCCTGTCTCCCGCTGCTGGTGCAGATGCCGATTTTCTTCGCGCTGTTCTCCGTGCTCAACGACTCTCAGACGGGCAAGTCGGGAGTCGGCCCGCTGAACGAAGCTCTGTCGGAGCAGTTCGGCTCGTCCTCGCTGTTCGACCTCGCTCCCCTGCACATGAGCTTCTCCTCGGCGATGAACGCTGCGGGCGGCCCCCAGGTCGGCGTGATGATCGTCGCCGCGATCATGGTCGTACTGATGACCGCGTCGCAGTTCATCACCCAGCTTCAGATCGTCTCGAAGAATATCTCCGACGAGACCAAGGCCAGCCCGATGTTCAAGCAGCAGCGCATCCTGCTCTACATCCTCCCCTTCGTCTTCCTCTTCTCCGGCTTCGCCTTCCCGCTCGGTGTCATGTTCTACTGGCTCGTATCGAACATCTGGACCATGGTTCAGCAGTTCATCATCATCCGGAACATGCCGATGCCCGGGACCGAAGCAGCCAAGGAACGCGAAGAGCGTCTCGCGCGCAAGGGCAAGCTCAAGCCAGCCGACGGTGCGGCTGGTGACACTCTCGTGATCGAAGAGAAGAAGCCCGCCCAGCGGCAGCAGCCGGTCGGTAAGAACCGCGCCAAGAAGGCCGGCGCCCCGAAGGCCCAGGCACCGACAGGTCCAGCAGCGCCGAAGTCCGGTGGCACAGCGCCAACGACGCCCGCGCCGAAGGCCGCTCCTGCAGCACCCACTTCTCCTGCCGCGGGCTCCAAGCCCGACGCAAGTAAAGCTCCCAAGAACAACGGAAAGTAGCGCCATGTCAGACGTGATCGACAACCAGACCGACGTCGCAGTCGTCCGAAACGACTCCCCCACCGTTACCCAGCTCGAAGAAGAGGGCGACGTTGCCGCGGATTACATCGAGGAATTCCTCGACATCTGCGATCTCGATGGAGACATCGACATCGACGTCCGCAACGGGCGTGCGTACGTGGCCGTGACCGCTGCCGAGGGAAGCAACATCCGCGTTCTCTCGAAGCCGGATGTCGTCAGCGCGCTCCAGGAACTGACTCGCCTCGCTGTGCAGAGCAAGACCGGCGCGTTCTCCCGCCTCATCCTTGACATCGGCGGATCACGCGATGCGCGTCAGGCAGAGCTGAGCGTTCTCGTCGACAGTGCAATTGCGCAGCTCGACGGCGGAGCGGCATCCGCAGCTCTTCCTCCGATGTCAAGCTACGAGCGCAAGCTAGTCCACGATGTTGTCTCTGACCGGGGCTTTGTCTCCACTTCGCACGGCGAAGGTCGCGATCGTCACACGGTAATCACGCGCGCCTGAGGTTCGGTTTCACGTGAAACGGTGATCGTCCCCCGGTGGTCGAGCGTGTCGAGTGCGCGTTCCGGTGATCGAGCGTGTCGAGATCGTTCGCTGTCATTTCGACGGGCTCAATGACCACCCCGGTGATCGAGCTTGTCGAGATCGTTCGCGGTCATTTCGACGGGCTCAATGGCCACCCACCCCGGTGATCGAGCTTGTCGAGATCCCCTCCCGCGTGGACCCGACCTCACCACACTCGCGGACCGAATAGAGTTAACCCAACATGACTGACGCCACTCTTGAGCCCGAGCCTGCTGCCGCCGCGACCCTCCTGGGTGATCGACTCGAGCTCACTCGCCGGTTCACCGAGAACCTCGCGAAGCACGGAGAAGAGCTGGGTCTGATCGGTCCCCTCGAGCTCCCCCGCCTGTGGACCCGTCATGTGCTCAACAGCGCCCTCGTCGCCCCGCTTCTGCGTCCGGGCTTGGTTGGTGATGTCGGTTCCGGTGCCGGCCTTCCTGGTCTTGTTCTCGCAATTGCGCGCCCGGATGTGCAATTTGTTCTTATCGAGCCGATGGAGCGGCGCGTCGCTTGGCTAAATGATCAGGTCAACGAGCTTGAACTCAGCAATGTGTCTGTTCTCCGCGAGCGCGCAGAAGACGTGCGCCTGACGGCGCGCCTCGATCAAGTCACTGCACGCGCTGTCAGCGCTTTCAAGAAGCTCCTTCCGCTGACTGCTCCCCTTGTGCGCGATGGAGGAGAGCTGGTCCTCTTGAAGGGCGCGAACGCCCAGAACGAAATTGACGCCGCTCAGAAAGAGATGCGCAAGTACAAGGTGAGCGACGCCCGCGTGCAGGTTCTGGGAGAAGGGCTCACGGAGGATGTCACGCGAGTGATCCTCGGTACGGTTCGCAGCTAAACCGGACCCTTCCCCAGACGCATCGTTTCACGTGAAACGATGCGTGGCATCGCCGCTCCTCCACAGTCACGCCGGACCGTTGTCTTCTCCACAGATCGGGACCTCGCGGTGGGCGTGTGCCTCTACCTGACACCGTTGTCCTCATGCCTTACATGTACATTCTCGAGTGCTCCGACGGGACTTACTATGTCGGGAGCACCTGGCACCTGTTGGAGAGGGTGGCTCAGCACAACGACGGGCTCGGGTCCGCCTACACGAGGTCTCGCTTGCCCGTCAGATTGCTCTACAGCGAGGAATATCCCAGCATCGCAGAGGCGTTCGGACGCGAAAAGCAGGTGCAGGGGTGGAGCCGGAGGAAGCGACGTGCTCTCATCGAAGGGCGACATGCGGACCTCCCCGGCATCGTCGAACTGCAGAAGCGGGGATCGGGTGCGAGCGATGAGGAGGCCGGGATCAGGTTGGCTGATCGCTGAAGACTCATCACGTCCGGCGCCTGTAGGCGGCGCCGGGCGTGATGACCGCGTAATGACGTCGGGACCTCGACAAGCTCGATCAGCGAGATAGTGATCTCGACAGGCTCGATCACCGGCCGGTTCGGTCGTTGAGCTTGTCGAAATGGCGACATCAGGACCTCAGGCAGTGTTTCACGTGAAACACGGGGATCTCGACAGGCTCGATCAACGGGATAGGGATCTCGACGAGCTCGATCACCGGGACAGGGATCTCGACGAGCTCGATCACCGGAGGCCTGGGTCGCTCCGGTCATTGAGCTTGTCGAAATGATTGGCACGGAGTGGGAGGTTTCACGTGAAACATCGGGATCTCGACAGGCTCGATCAGCGGGATGCTCGCGCGGCGACGTCAATGGCGGGGGAGCCAGTCCGGTACGGTTGAATCAACGAGAGAACGGAGACCGTTTCACGTGAAACATCCCCAATCTGAAGGAAAGTCGGTGAGTACTACGTCCGTCCAAGAAGAGACATCCCCACTCATGCGGGAGATCCTCGACCTGACCCACCGCCGCAAGAACATCGCTCAATCGACCGTTCCTCTCCCCGGAAAGACGCGAGTTTTCACGGTTTCCAACCAAAAAGGCGGCGTCGGCAAGACGACCACGACGGTCAACGTTGCAGCTGCTCTCGCTAAATCGGGCGCCCGCGTTCTCGTCATCGACCTCGACCCGCAGGGCAACGCGTCCACCGCCCTCGGTGTCGATCATCATGCTGAGATCCCGAGCATCTACGACGTGCTGATCGACGACTTTCCCCTCGCTGACGTTGTGCAAAAGAGTCCTGAGTTCGACACTTTGTATTGCGCACCGTCAACCATCCACCTGGCCGGCGCCGAGATCGAGCTCGTCTCTCAGGTCGCACGCGAACACCGACTCCGGACAGCACTCGAGCAGTTCATCGGTGAAGCCGAAGAGCCGTACCACTACGTCTTCATTGATTGCCCTCCGTCGCTGGGGCTGCTCACAATCAATGCTTTCGTGGCCGCCCAAGAGGTCCTCATCCCGATTCAGGCCGAATATTACGCTCTGGAGGGGCTCAGTCAGCTTCTGAACAGCATTCAGCTCATCCAGAAGCACCTGAATCCCACTCTGAGGCTCTCCACAATCCTCCTGACGATGTACGACGGTCGCACGAACCTCGCCCACCAGGTGGCTGACGACGTTCGCGAGCACTTCCCGAAAGAAGTCCTGAAGACCCTGATCCCGCGTGCCGTTCGCATCTCCGAAGCTCCGAGTTTCGGCCAGACCGTGATCAGCCACGACCCGAGCGGCGTCGGAGCCATCTCCTATCTCGAAGCAGCGGCCGAAATCGCCACTCGCTATGCACAACAGAACAAAACAGCACCATCCACTGAAGGAGCAACACACTAATGGCTGCGAAACGCACCGGTCTCGGCCGAGGAATCGGATCACTCATCCCCACAGCGACACAGGAGATGACTGACAACGGCCGTCCCGTCGATGTGTTCTTCCCGGACAACAACGCCGCTCGCGCAAGCGACTCCGATCTCGTCGAGGTCCCAGGCGCCCGCCTGGTCAACCTCAACCCGAAAGACATCGCGCCCAACGCCGTCCAGCCACGAACCCACTTCGACGCTGAGCACCTCGCTGAACTGGTTCACAGTATTCGCGAGGTCGGTGTCCTCCAGCCCATAGTCGTACGCGAGCATCCCAGTAAGAAGGGCAAGTTCGAGCTCATCATGGGTGAGCGTCGACTTCGCGCGACAAAGGAACTCGGGCTCGACAGTATCCCGGCGGTCATCAAGGAGACCGCTAACGAGGATATGCTCCGCGACGCGCTTCTGGAGAACCTCCACCGGGCGAACCTGAACCCGCTCGAGGAAGCATCCGCCTACCAGCAGCTGCTCTCGGACTTCGACATCACCCAGGACCAGCTTGCACAGCGAATTGGCCGGTCACGGCCACAAATCACGAACACGATCCGGCTGCTCAAGCTGCCGGAAGCCGTCCAGAAGCGAGTCGCTGCCGGCGTCCTGACGGCCGGTCACGCCCGCGCGGTTCTCTCGGTGGGCGCCCCGGCAGCGAAGCAGCGCCTCGCCGACAAGATCGTCAACGAAGATCTCTCCGTGCGGGCCGCAGAAGCCGCCGCCGCCCAGGGGTTGG
>NZ_RCUV01000011.1 GCF_003667545.1 Mycetocola manganoxydans
ACCCGGAAGCGATGCAGCGCCTCGCCGACAAGATCGTCAACGAAGATCTCTCCGTGCGGGCCGCAGAAGCCGCCGCCGCCCAGGGGTTGGCGCCGAAGAAGCCGAAGCCGGCGTCCGGCGCCCGTCACGGACATCTCGACGAGATCGGGGAACGCCTCGGCGACCGTCTCAACACCCGGGTGAAGGTCACCCTCGGTGCCAAGAAAGGCCAGGTCACGATCGATTTCGCGACGATCACCGACCTGAACCGGATCCTCGGCGAGATCGGCGAACCGGTCTACGGCGCGTAGCGGAACCAGTGGCGGTCGCGAACTATTCAGCGGCCGCCGCAACAGCGAGCGCACTGTATGCCGACGCCAGGGTGAGTCCGGCCGCCTCGATCGCCTGCGGCACGAGCGACGTCTCCGTGAGGCCTGGCAGCATGTTGGCCTCGAGGAACCACACCACTCCCTCGGCGTCGACGATCACGTCGATCCGCGAGATGTGACGCAGCCCAAGCAACTCGTGTACCTGCACAGCGACCGCCGCCGCACGCTCGGCCACCTCTTCGGATACCCGTGCCGGCGCAAAGAATGTCGTCTCACCGGCGTTGTACCGTGCTTCGAAGCTGTAGATACCCGACAGCGGCTCGATCTCGACGGCCGGAAGCGCGACGGGCCCGTGCCCTGAGTCCATCACGGTGATCGCGAGCTCCGTGCCCTCGATCTTCTTCTCGATCAGGGCAACATCGGAGTAGGTGTAGGCGTCCACCATCGCGCGTGGGAGATCCGCGGCATCCGTCACGATCGTCACACCCTGCGCAGAGCCGCCCTGGGCTGGCTTCACGACCGCGGCAGCACCGATCCCATGCAGCACCTCAGCGAGCACGCCGTTGGCGCCCAGTTCGCGGAAGGTGCCGTTCGGCAGCGTCAGCCACTCCGGCGTTGCGATCCCGGCACGTGAAACGAGCACCTTCGCGGTCGGCTTCGACCAGGCGAGCCCAGCCGCTTCGGGATGAGAGCCGACATAACGGATGCCCCTGGCACGCAGCAGGGCCTGGAGCGCGCCGTCTTCGCCGCTGGCTCCGTGGAGAGCGGGCCACACCACATCCGGAGCGTTGTCGGTGAGTGCGGTCAGCAACGAGGCATCGGGGTCACGGAGGGTCACCGTGTGGCCGGCGGCCTTGAGCGCCTCGGCCACGCGGCGGCCGGACCGAAGTGACACATCGCGCTCGTGCGAGATCCCGCCGGCGAGCACAACAATGTCGAGCTTGTGGAAAGTGGTCATGATCAGGCCTTTTCTGTGGGTCTGTATGCGGGACGTCAGGACATGTTTGGTGGCGGAGCCGTATACGGGCCGCGTGAGAGTGCGCTCGTGAGGCTCCCAGTGCCGGCGAACGTGTCGAGCAGGTCGAGCTCACCGTTGATGACCGAGGCGAGGCGGCGGATGCCGACACGAATGCTCTCCGGCGTCGGGTAACAGAACGAGAGGCGCATGTTCCTGCGACCGTCCCCGTCGGCGTAGAAGGCCGTTCCCGGGGTGTACGCGACGAGTTCCTTGACCGCGCGCGGCAGCATGGCCTTCGAATCGAGCCGTTCCGGTAGGGTGAGCCACACGTAGAAGCCACCGGTGGGGTCGGTCCAGGTCAAATCAGGAAGGTACTCACCCAGGGCCGAGAGCATCGTCTCCTTGCGCTCCTGATAGACCCCGCGGAAGGTATTGATCTGGGCCTTCCAGTCGGCCTGTTCCAGATATTGCGAGATCACGAGCTGGCTGAATGACGACGGGCACAGGATCGCGGCTTCGTTCGCGAGAATGAGCTTCTCGCGAATAGCGTGCGGTGCGAGGGCCCAGCCGACCCGGAATCCGGGAGCGAGGGTCTTCGAGAAGGTGCCGAGGTAAACCACACCGTCGCTCTCGAGTGAGCGAAGAGCAGCGGGAGGCTTCTGGTCGAAGTAGAGCAGTCCGTACGGGTTGTCCTCGAGCACGAGGATGTCGTTTTCCCGTGCAATCTGGAGAATCTCGCTTCGGCGCGCCTCAGACAGGGTCACGCCGGCCGGATTGTGGAAGGTGGGGATCGTGTAGAGGAACTTGATCGTCTTGCCGTCGGCCTTGAGGCGGGCGATGTGCTCGCGCAGCGCCTCCGGGATGAGCCCCTCGTTGTCCATCGGCACGTGGTCGACCTCGGCCTGGTAGCTCTTGAAGATCACCATCGCGGTGACGTAGCTGGGGCCCTCGGCGATGACGACGTCACCCGGGTCGATGAACAGCTTGCTGAACAGCTCGAGCGCATGTTGGCTGCCGGTCGTGATGACGACATCGGACGCACTGCCCTCGATGCCCTCGAGCGCCATGACCTCGAGGGTCTGCTCCCGGAGCTTCTGGACGCCCTGACCTGAGCCGTATTGGAGCGCGACGGGGCCCTGTTCACGCATGACGCGATTCATGGCATCCGTCACGAGGTCTTCAGGAAGAGCGGAGACGAACGGCATCCCACCGGCCAGTGAGACGACCTCAGGACGGCTGGCGACGGCGAACAGGGCCCGGACCTCGCTGGCGGCCAACCCGGCCGTCCGGGCGGCGTATGCGCCGTACCACGGGTCGAGATTGTTGCCGGATGCTTGGCGAAGTCCTGGTTCTGACACTGTTCTTCCGTTCCTGGTTCCTAATTGATCGTATCGGGCCATGCAGCGGGGCGCGGACGGCGTGACCCGTCGGATGCTCCTGGGTTAAACGAAAAGACCCGCCCGGCGTGTGCCGGACGGGTCGAGTTCGAGGGTCGTCGGGCTACGCCAGGAAGGCGGCCAGGTCGGCCTCGAGGGCTGCTTTGGGCTTTGCACCGATGATGGTCTGAGCGACCTCGCCGCTCTTGAACACCTTCATCGCAGGGATGGAGGTGATCTGGTACTGCATGGCGAGGTTCGGGTTCTCGTCGACGTTCACCTTGACGATGTCGAGCTTGTCGACGTTCTCAGAGGCGATCTGGTCGAGGATCGGCGACACCATGCGGCACGGGCCGCACCATTCGGCCCAGAAGTCCACGAGGACCGGGCGAGCGCTCTGCAGGACCTCTGCGTCGAAAGTGCTTTCGGATACTGAGCGTGCTGACATGCGTTATCTCCTTTGTGGATGGGTCGAAATTAGACAGTCGCCGCGACCGCTGACGCGATCTCGGGGTTGTGGTTCGCTTCCTGCTCAAGACTCGCGAGGTAGTGCTCGGCGTCAAGAGCGGCGACGGTTCCGGATGCCGCTGCGGTCACGGCCTGGCGGTAGGTCGGGTCGATCACGTCGCCGGCCGCGAAGACACCCGGCAGGTTCGTGCGTGAGGAGCGTCCGTCGACGGCGATGGTGCCGTCGAGCGTGAGCTCCAGCTGGCCGTGGAACAGGTGAGTGCGCGGGTCGTTACCGATCGCGATGAACAGGCCGCCGAGTTCGAGGTGGCTCTCGGTGCCGTCCACGGTCGACTTGAGGGTGACGCCGTCGACGGCGTTCTCACCGGAGATCCCGACGACTTCGGAGTTCCAGATGAACTCGATCTTGTCGTTGGCGAACGCCCGGTCCTGCATGATCTTGGATGCGCGCAGGGTGTCCTTGCGGTGGATGACGTACACCTTCGATGCGAATCGCGTGAGGAAGGTCGCCTCTTCCATGGCCGAGTCGCCGCCGCCGACGACGGCGATGGTCTTCTGCTTGAAGAAGAAGCCGTCGCACGTGGCGCACCACGAGATACCGCGGCCGGACAGGCGCTCCTCGTCGGCGAGTCCGAGCTTGCGGTACGCGCTTCCGGTCGCGACGATGACGGATGCCGCCTCGAAGTCACCGGAGTACCCGGTCTTCACGGTTTTCACCTCGCCGCCGAGGGATACCTCGGTGACGTCGTCGAGGATGACCTCGGTACCGAAACGCTCTGCCTGCTCCTGCATCTTGGTCATGAGCTCGGGGCCCTGGATTCCCTCGGGGAAACCGGGGTAGTTCTCGACCTCGGTGGTGTTCATCAGTTCACCGCCGGCTTCGACGCTCGAGGCGAGCAGCACCGGGTTCAGGTTGGCTCGTGCCGCGTAAATAGCGGCGGTGTAGCCGGCAGGACCCGACCCGATGATGATGACGTTGCGCACAGATGCTCCTTGGAAGATGTGAGTCGCTGAGTGGAACACATCTTAGTTCGCTGATATTCCGCGCGCCTGTTAACGACGGCGCAGTCGCCGGGTTACCGGCAGGATCGCCTCGCGCAGTTCCGGGGAGCGCAGGGCGATGAGTACACCGGCGTAGACGACGCTCATGACGACACCGACGAGGGCCATCGTCACGAGCGCGCCGAGAACGGATGCCAGCGCCCACCCGCCGCTGTACCCACCGAGGGCCCAGACGAGCCCGGCACCGGCGGCCATGGCGGGAACGGCGGCGACGGAGTAGGTGGAGAGGCTCCGCACGATCCGTGGCATCCCGAGTCCGGAGATGCGCTTACGAAGCAGGATCCCCGCGGTGACCATCTGGACGATGATCGAGATCGACATGGAGATCGCGAGGCCGAGGCCGATGTACCGAAGCGGAAGCATCGAACACGCCAGCGCGAGCGCGATGTAGACCGAAACCTGAACGAGGGTGAAGAAGAAGGGGGTGCGGGTGTCGCCGAGGGCGTAGAACGTGCGCTGGAAGACGAACAGCACAGCGAACGGCACGAGTCCGATCAGATACGCGATGAGCACGAAGCCCATGGCTGCCGTGTCCTCGAATGCACCGGTGAACAGGCTCGCGAACGGGAAGGCGAGCACGATGAGCCCCGCGGTGGCGAGCACGATGATGAGCGTTATCTGGCGGACCGCTGCCGAGACATCCGTCGTGAGTTCGTCGGTGCGGTTCTCGCGGACGTGCTCGGCGAGGCGGGTGAAGTAGGCGGTCGCCACGGACAGGGTGATCACCGAGTGCGGCAGCATGAAGATGAGCCAGGCGTTCTGCAGGGTCGCTGTCGACGGACCGTTGCCGGAGGCGATGAGCGCCACGTTGCTTTGGATGAGGCCGGCGAGCGTGGTCAGGGCGAGCATCGCGAACGACCAGCCGGCCAGTTTGCCCGTCGCCCGCAGGCCGATGCCCCGCCAGCGGAAGTCGGGGCGATAGCGGAGCCCGATCCGCCGCCAGAACAGGAAGAGCACGAGTGCCTGCGATGCAACACCGAGCGTGGCGGTGCCGGCGAGCAGGGTGATCATGTCCGGTGTCCACTCGGTGACGAGCCGCGTGCCGTTGGGATCCGCGCCGAAGAACAGGATGAAGAGCGCGAGACCCGCCATCGCGACGACATTGTTGATGACGGGCGCCCACGTGAACGGACCGAACAGCTTGTGCGCGTTGAGGATCTCGCCGAGAACCGTGTAGAGGCCGTAGAAGAAGATCTGCGGGAGGCACCAGTACGCGAAGGTGATGGCGAGAGCCCTCGCTTCGGGGTCGAGCCGGAACGAATACAGGTGAACCAGGAACGGCGCAAGAATGACCGCCAGTGCTGTTGCACCGAGCAGGACGACGAGGGTGAGGGTCAGCAGTTTGTTGGCGTACGAGCGGCCGCCATCCGCGTGCACGATCGACCGGACGATCGATGGCACCAGGACGGCGCTGAGAACGCCTCCGGCGATGATGACGTAGAGCGTGTTGGGGAGCTGGTTCGCGACGCCGAACGCGTCGGCGCTCTTGCTGCTCACGAGGCCGATCGTGGCGGCGAGCAGCATCGCCTTCACGAAGCCGAGGATGCGGGAGACCATCGTCCCGCTCGCGAGGAAGAGGCTGGCCCGCCCGATGCCGCCGGTGTCGGTCTTCGTGGTCATCGTTTCCCTGTGTCGTCAGCGGTCGCCGGAGCATCCGAGTCGGTGGTTTCGGATGCCGCTCGCGGGTCGGAGCGGCGCTTGCGGACGGTGCGGATGAGGCCACCGATGAAGAGGAGGCTGACGAGGACGACGAGGATGGCGGCGCCGATGCCCTCCCAGTCAGCCCGGACGGTGACGGGGACGAGCGCGCTCTCGCCGATGACGGCGCTCTGCGGCGAATAGAGCTGCAGCTGAACGGTCACCTCACCGTTGCCGAGCCGTGCTTCAACGGGGACGCGCACCGTTTCGCGGGCATTGGCGGGGATCTCCTGCGTGACCGAGGAGTTGACATTGAGTTTGAGGCTTGAACTCGAGGCCTGGAGCACGACCGTGACGGGGTAGTCGAGTTCGTTGCGCACCGAGAACGGCAGCGAGGACTGGTTGCTCACCATGAGGATCGGACTCGTCGCGGCGATGGAGACCGATTCGAGGGTCGTGGTGGTTTGCGTGTCGTGGGCCGAAGCCGCGGCTGTCCAGCCGTCGTTGTCGTCACGCCAGCTCACGGCGAGGAGGGCCAGGATTTCGGCGCGCTCGCGGCCGGTGAGCAGCGCCGGTTCGGCGAGCATGGTCGAGAAGGAAGCAAGGTTCGCTTCGCGGGTGGTGAGCCGCTTGACCAGGGCAATCCGCTCCGGTGACTGTGGGGCGTCTGCGATCGCCACAGCCTCGGCCCGCTGCGCGCCTGCTGCGCTCAGCGCGGTGGAGCTGACCGTCGGCATCGCGCTGAGGGCCGTGATGGCGTCGCTGAGGCGCGAACCGGTTGGCGGCCACTCCCGGTCGAGAGTGAGCAGAAGGGTGCGCGCTGGTGCGTCTTCTTCAGACGCGATCACCATCAACTGCCCGGCAAGGTCGGCGAGGGCGTCGAGCTGCTGCTCGGTGGTGCCTGCGGTCGCCGCGCGCTGCAGGGCGGCGGATGCCACGGCATCCGTCACGAGGACCGACGCGTCGCCTGCGGTCCCCGCGGCTCCCGGGGTGTAACCCTTCTCGGTGGTTACGTTGCTTGAGGAGACGATGGTCGTCGTTGCGCCTGAGGCGGAGAAGACGGGCAGGTCGGCAGCTCGGACGGTGTCTCTGTCCGGCCACACGACACCGGTGGTCGTGTACGGCCATTCAGTCAGTTCAGCGAGGGTGGGAAGTGTTGGCTCGCCCGGCTCCGGGGTCGGCGAGGGTGTCGCCGTCGGGTCGGTCGGGTCAGGTGTTCCCTGCGGGTCTTCGGTGGCGAGCGGGTCGGTGGGTGTGGTCTCGTCGTCAGGTGTGACCGGCTCGGTGAAGTTCTCGGGGTTGAGGCTGTACAGCAGACTCGTCGGGTTCAGCAGGCCGGCAAGGCCCGCCTGCGCCTGGACGCTGGCGTCGGCGTCGGCGAACTGGAGAGGGAAGGTTTCGTTGGTGGCGCGGCTGAGCCGGTCAAGCCAGTTCACGGCGGATGCCGGTGCGGCGCTGCCGAGTGCACGAATCGACGCGATGATCATCGGGTCGATGCCGAGGGCGACGGGTCGGTCGATCAGGCCGTCGAGCTGGCGTGTGAGAACTCCGGCCGGCAGCGTGTGCTGCGCGAGGGCGTCGGCGGAGAGTAAGCCCGTACTGCCGGGAGGTGCGGTGATCGGGGCGGCGACCGCGACGCCGAGGGGGCGGTCGGTGGCATCCGGGGTGAAGACGATGGTTTCGGGCGCGTTGACCACTGTCGCGTCGGCGGTGTACTGCGCGTCGAGGGGATACGCACCCGCCTGGTCCGGCAGGCCGAGGATGTCAGCGCTGATGGTGATCGGGGTGGCCGTGTGGCGCACCCCGGGTCCCAGCGCGGGGACGGCAACGGTCGTGACCGCACGGTCGCTCCTGGTCTTGCCCGTTCCTGCGAGCCAGTCGGTGAGTTCGGTGCGGGATTCGATTGCCCTGACACCCGACTGGATGGCGAGTGTCCCCGCGACGAGTTCGGCTTCCGTCGAGTTTTCGACCGTGACCGTCAGGGTCAGGGCACTGGCACCGGTGAGGAAACCGGCCGACTGGCTGATGTCGACGGTGACGTCGTCTTCGGCGACGGCCATCGATGCCGGAGAGAGGGTCACCGCAGGGGCTGATTCGACCGCTGCAGCGCCTGTCCCGATACCAAGGGACACCAAACCGACCGCGGTGGCTACAAGGGCGCGCAGTGTCTTCGGCAGTCGATTCTTGGTCATAGGCTCTCGCTGGCACAGGGCCTCGCCAGCATGAGACCTGATTCTACGGGGGCACGCTGGGCGGCGGCCGCCAGCCACTCCGGAGTGCGCTGTGCTCTTGTTGTGCAGGCACCCGAGTGCCTGGACCTTCGGCGATGAGGGCCGCCTTCCTCCGCCGGCTCCACGCATGGACGTCGCGCTCGCGGTAGAAAGCCGCGTCGAGTCGGTCGAAGTATTCGAAATACACGAGTTCCAGCGCGTGGCGCCGGCTGCTCTTCGCCGCATCGAGGCCAGGATCGAGCAGGTTCATGCGGCGGGACAGGTCCCAGGTGCTCCCCGTGTACAGCGAACCGTCGGAACGACGAAGGATGTACATGTACGGCATGGATCGAGGATGCCGCGGGTCGGGTCGGTGTCGCGGCTGAAGCCGTTGGCGGTGGACAACCCGCCTCTTGGAGGGGGTGTGGAGGATCCGCCCCCGAAGCGGTCGGTCTGGCCGGCCCCAGTCCCGCCGGCGCCTGTTCACCCGTTCCGGACGAATACACCCGGCGTACCGGGTGTATTGGTCCGCAGTGGATGAAAACGTGTGCTCGGCAGGCGCGCTAGATCTCGCCGATCATCGTCCAGATGGTGCGGGTGAGATCCGGATGCTCGAGCGCAATTTCGCGCAGGAGGTCGTACTCGAGCTTCGCGACGTTGTGGCGGTGGGTATCGGCGTCGGGCCGGTTGCTGTTTGCCGCGTACCGGGCCATCGTGTACTGGGTCGTGAGCCCGCGCGCATCGAGCGCGTCCGATCGCAATTCGTAGACCACGAGTTCATCGACCGTCGGCAGATCGTGGATGAAGTCATACGGGTCCTCGCCGGCGCGGCAGCGGTTCTCGATGAGAACGTCGAGTTCGTCGCGGGCGTAACGGCGCAGGCGATCGAGGTCGAAGGGCGTTGTAGTCATGAATTCGGCCCCTTTCCAGGTCTCGCCGAGTGCGCGTTAAAGCGTACGCCTTCCAAACTGGGAGCTGCCGAGACGCGAGCACGCGTGGGGAATCCCGCCTGCGTGGCCGGTCGCGTGGGACGATGGGGCATGGAGAACTCACGCTTGGACGCGTCCACCCTGGAGCACTTCCGCACCGTGCTCGAAGCACAACGCGCTGAACTGCTCGAGCAGACCGCGCACCACGAGACGTCCCTGGCCGAGGTGCGGGTCGCCCGCGACGGAGAGTCCGACGACGAACACGACCCCGAAGGCCCCACGATCGCCTCCGAGTGGTCACGCCTCACTGGTCTACAGGAGGCCGGGGCCCGCGAGCTCACCGTCATCGACAAGGCGCTCGCGCGGGTGGAGAACGGCAGCTTCGGGATCTGCACCTCGTGCGGCAATCCGATCGCCCGCGCTCGCCTTGACGCTCGCCCCGCCGCCGAGCTGTGCATCGATTGCGCCCGTCGGGCTGAAGAGCGCCACTAGTCACCCTCCGCCGACGAACGGGCGACATTCGGGCGGAGAATCCGCGGGTCCGTCGACCTATAGAGTACGGACTCCACGATTCTCCGCCCGAAGTGATTCCCGACCCGCCCGGCGATGGTCGGTGCACCAATCAGCGCGTACGCTCGCACCATGACAGCCGCACTCCCCGACCTCCCCGAGGTCTGCGTGTGTTACATCCTCCGTGTAACCGCTTCAGGGGGTTACGAGGTGCTTCTCGGCGAAAAGAAGAAGGGCCTCGGCCTCGGAAAGATGGTCGGACCGGGGGGAAAGCTCGAGCCGGGCGAGTCGCCCGCGCAGGCGATCATCCGTGAGGTGCTCGAAGAATCCGGACTCTCCGTGCGTGAGGGGGACCTCACGCCGCTCGGTCGCATCCGATACGAGTTCCCGCACAGGCCGGCATGGAGCCAGGTCTCGTGGGTGTTCGCGACCCGCGTCTGGCGCGGTGACATCGTCGAATCCGACGAGCTGCTGTTGCGTTGGCACCCGGTCGACGGCATCCCGTTCGATCGCATGTGGGACGACGCGAAGCACTGGCTGCCGGATGCCCTCGACGGCATATGGTGCGAACGCCGCTTCGTGTTCGGCGCCGACCTGTCGACGGTGGTCGACGGCGATCTGCCCGTTACGCCTGCACAGCGAGGCTGAACGGCAGAACAGCGGATGCCCCGGCGCCGCGAAGCAGGCGGCCGGCGACCGTGATCGTCCAGCGGCTGTCGACCAGATCGTCGACCAGCAGAACGGGGCGACCCGCGTAACCCTCGAGAGCGGTTACCAGCTCGGGTTCGAGACCGAACCGGTCCCAGACGCTGGCCAGACGGTACGCGCTGTTGCCGCCGGGTTCGCCGGAAGGTCCACCGTTCACGAGACTCAGCGAGCCGAGGTAGGGCAGCTTGCCGACCTCGGACAGTGCCCGCGCGACGGAGTCGACGAGCTGCGGCCGGCGACGCGACGGGACACTGACGACGGCAGCAGGTCGTTCGTCCCACCCCCACTCCGCCAGTACCCGGATGCACGCGGCTATCAGAGCGGGGCTCGCCGGCGCATCGGGGGTCCCGGGTGAGAACAGGTCGCGGAGCGTGCCGCCCCAGCCGAGGTCGGTGAGCCGGGCGAGAGCACGGCCGGGTTCCACCCGCTGCTCCGGAGCGATCTTGCCCTTGACCGGCACGCTGAGCTTGTCGGCACCGGTCGGCCACATGGCGCGGGGCTCGAGAGCGACTCCGACACGGCTGAGGGACTTCTGCGCCTGGCCGGATGCCTCCTCCCGCACATCACTCGGGTACCAGGCCGGCTGCCCCGCCGCGGCTGCGCAGTTGTCACATCGGCCACAGGCTACGGCGGTGTCGTCGTCGAGGGCGCGCTGGAGGAATTCCATGCGGCATCCGCTCGTGCGTTCGTACTCGAGCATCGAGTTCTGCTCCTGCACGCGTGCGGCGGCGATGCGCTCGTAGCGCTCGGCGTCGTACACCCACGGTTTGCCCGTCGAAACCCAGCCGCCGGTGACGCGCTGAACGGCACCGTCGACGTCGAGCACCTTGAGCAGCAGTTCGAGCGGGCTGCGCTTGAGATTGACTCGGGCCTCGAGTGCGGGGGTGGAGAGCGGCGCTCCCTCGAAGGTGAGTTCGTCGATCACGGCGAGGGCCTTCTTCTCGTCTGGCATCGACGAGGTCGCGAAGTACTGCCAGATCGCTTCGTCTTCGGTTCCGGGCAGGAGGAGCACGTCGGCACTCGCGGCCCTGCCGGCGATCATGGCGGCTCGGCCAGCGCGACCGACCTGCTGGTAGTAGGCGACGGGGGAGGACGGCGCCCCGAGGTGGATGACGAAACCGAGGTCGGGCTTGTCGAACCCCATCCCGAGCGCACTCGTGGCGACGAGCGCCTTCACCTCGTTGTTCTTGAGGGCCTGTTCGAGTCCCTCGCGGTCGCTGGCATCCGTTCGTCCGGTGTACGCCTGCACTTCGTGCCCCGCTTCGCGCAGCAGCCGCGCGGTGTCTTCGGCCGCCGAGACGGTGAGGGCGTAGATGATGCCCGAGCCGGTGAGGTCGCCGAGGTGGCTGAGCAGCCAGCCGAGCCGGGCACCGGCGTCTGGCAACCGCAACACCCCGAGACGCAGGGATGCTCGCGCGAGCGGGCCGCGAATCGTCACGACCGGTTCGCCGCCGGCGTGTTCGAGCTGTTCGGCGACATCGGTGACGACGCGTGAGTTGGCGGTCGCGGTCGTCGCGAGCACGGGAACACCGTGCGGCATCTCGGCGATGAGGTCGCGGAGGCGGCGATAGTCGGGCCGGAAGTCGTGACCCCAGTCGGAGATGCAGTGTGCCTCGTCGACCACGAGCAGGCCCGTGCGCGGAATGAGCTTGGGCAGCTGTTCTTCACGGAATCGCGGGTTGTTGAGGCGCTCGGGTGAGACAAGGAGAACGTCGACCTCGTCATTGTCGAGTTTGGCGAGAACGTCACCCCACTCGTGCGGGTTCGCGGAGTTGATTGCGACGGCGCGCACCCCGGCGCGGGCGGCGGCCTCGACCTGGTCACGCATGAGCGCGAGGAGCGGCGAGACGAGCAGGGTCGGGCCAGCACCCTGGCGGCGCAGCAGCAGGGTCGCGACGAAGTACACGGCCGACTTGCCCCACCCGGTCCGCTGCACGACGAGCGCGCGCTGCCGCTCGGCGACGAGAGTTTCGATGGCCTCGTACTGGCCCTCATGGAAGTCCGCGTCAGGCGAACCGACGAGCGTGCGCAGGATCTCGAGGGCGGCGGCGCGGGTGTCCGTTCGGGTGTCGATCATGCACCCATGGTCTCAGGTGCCGCTGACAGCGTGCCCCGCGGCATCCGTCAGCCGTCGACGATCTGCTTCCCGAGCGGAAGGAGCGCGATGGGCACCATCTTGAAGTTCGCCCAGCCGAACGGGATGCCAATGATGGTCACGCAGAGCGCGACGCCGCTGACGACGTGGCCGAGGGCGATCCACCAGCCGGCGAGCAGCACCCAGATGACGTTGCCGATCGCGGAGCCGACACCGGCGGTCGGGCGGTCCACGACCTCCTTGCCGAACGGCCACAGCGAATACACGCCGATGCGGGCAGCGGCGATGCCCCACGGGATCGTCACGATGAGGATGCACATGATCGCGGCGGCGATCATGTACCCGACGAAGAGCCAGAACCCCGACAGCACGACCCAGATGATGTTCAGCAGTGTCTTCATGATGCGCCCAGTCTGGCACCCGCGCCTGAACGGAGGGATGCCAGACTGTTCGGGTGACTTCTGAGCTGGTGCAACGCCTCCGATCCGACCTCGACTCCGCCCGATTCACGGTGACAACGATCACCGGACTATGGGGCGACGAAGCGGATGCCGCGCTGCACCGCAACGAGAGAATTCCCGCGTTGCGTGCGCTCGCCGCTCGCCGTGAGGAGAACGAAGTCGAGGCAGCCGCAACACTCGCCCGGCTGTTCGTGCTCGGACTGCCGGTGCCTGCCGACGAACTCGCCGCCGCCCTGCCGACGCTCACGACGGAGGGCGCCCTGGCGCTGAAACTGGTCGCGCTCGACGAAGGGCAGGTCACTCCCCTGCTCGACCTGCGCCCGTACAGTTTCGTCGACGCCAACGGTGCCGGCAGTTGGTGGGTCGTGTCGGACCTCGGCGAGCTGGCGCTCGGTCGTCCGATCGGCGAAGACCACGTGCTGGGCGTCGGCGGCGCGTCGATGACGCTCAGCGGACTGATGATGCAGACCCCGGTGGGCACGGTGCTCGATCTCGGGACCGGCTGCGGAATTCAGGCGATGCACGCGGCGCGCCACGCGGCATCCGTCGTCGCGACCGACATCTCCGAGCGCGCCCTCGTGCTCGCGCGGCTCAACGCCGAGTTGAACGGCATCCACAACATCGAGTTTCGCCACGGGGACCTGTTCGAACCGGTGCGGGGTGAGCGGTTCGACCAGATCGTCTCGAATCCGCCGTTCGTCATCACGCCACGAACCGAGGGCGTCCCGGCGTACGAGTATCGCGACGGCGGTATGGAGGGTGACGCGCTCGTCGAAGCGGTGATCCGCGGCGCCGCGGCCCACCTGCACCCCGGTGGTGTCGCCCAGTTGCTGGGCAACTGGGAGTACCGGGTCGGCCAGGACGCCTTCCGTCGCGTCGGCGGCTGGATCGACGGCACCGGCCTCGACGCCTGGGTGATCGAGCGAGACGTTCAGGACCCCGCCGAATACGCCGAAACCTGGATCCGCGACGGCGGCACCCGCTCAGGCACCCCTGAATTCGACCGACTGTACGCCGCGTGGCTCGACGACTTCGCCGCCAGGCGGGTCACCTCGGTCGGGTTCGGCTACGTCACGTTGCGGATGCCGCTGGCGGGCGACCCGTCCCTCCGACGGCTCGAACGGATGCACGGCTCTCTCGGCGCGAACGAATCGGGGCTCGGCGTCCACCTCGAGTCGGTCCTCGCCGGTCGTGACTGGCAAGCCGCCCTCTCCGACGAGGACCTCGCGCTGGCACATGTCTCGGTCGCCGCCGACGTCACCGAAGAGCGGCACTACTGGCCCGGTGCGGAGCATCCGACCGCGATGATGCTGCGCCAGGGCGGAGGCCTCGGCCGCACCGTGAGGATGGACACCGGCCTCGCCGCCCTCGTCGGCGCGTGCGACGGCGACCTGCCGATCAGCGCGGTCGTCGCTGCGATCGCCCAGTTGCTCGACGCCGACTACCAGGAACTCCTCGCCGAACTGCTCCCGCGCGTCCGCGCCCTCATCGACGACGGGTTCCTGCTTCCGCCTGAGCAGTAGGCGTTCGGCAGTGCCCGCCTAAGCACCCATCCGCCGTCTAAGCCGCCGGAACCGAACTGCTCATCCGGCGATTCTGCGCAAGCTCGGCGCGGCATCCAGAACCGAAGCTGTCTTTCTCGCGAAGGAGCTTGTTGAGCTGCTTACGATGGGAGACAAGATCCGTTTGCGCGGATGTCACCACCTCAGGGGAGGTTGCCGTGGTTCAGGTCCATATCGTCGGCGTCGCGCTGGACTCACGTGGGCAGCCCCTCATTTTGTTGAAGCCGATCGACGCAGTTCCGGGGGTCGGGCTTGTTCTCCCGATCTGGATCGGCGCGCAGGAGGCGACGTCGATTCTCATCGCCGTTGAGGGGAACGAGGCGCCCCGGCCGCTGTCCCACGACCTGATGAAGACGCTCATGGAGACCCTCCACGCGAGTGTCGAGCGCGTCGAGATCACCAGAATCGATGACGGCACGTTCTATGCCGAACTGACGCTCCACACGCGGGAGGGCGTGATCGTTCTCGATTGCCGTCCCTCGGACGCCATCGCCATCGCCGCCCGCACCGAGGCGTCGATCTGGGTCAACGACGGCGTTCTCGAGGAAGCGGGCATCGCCGAGGAGAGCACGGTGACGGATGCCTCGGGTACCGGCGGCGAGACGGCCGATGCGCCCGATGAGGAGGAGCGGGTCGCTGACTTCCGCAGATTCCTCGACGAGGTCGACCCTGAGGACTTCCAGGGCTGACGCGCCGCTGAAGGGCCCGCCCACGAGCCCACCAGCCCACAGAGAACCGCATCATAGCCAGATAGCAACGCTTGCCAAGCGTCTTGTGGCACTTGTCCCCCAGTTCTATATTCCCCCTGTGGCGCTGATGCCACATTTCGGCACCGCTGGTGGAAAGCAGCGGTCCTCACAAAGGGGATATGGCGATGCGCGAATACAACATCGGTGACCGGCGCTTCACGCGAGAAGAAGCATCATGACGACCCACGCCGAGCGGGACGCCGAAGCAGCAGCGCCGCGATCGTTGCCCCCCAGGAGGAAGAAGAAAACCGGGTTCGCCGCGAAATACAACAAGCGCGAAGCGATCGCCGGGTACCTCTTCATCGCTCCGTGGGTGATCGGGTTCCTTGTCTTCACCCTTGGCGCGATGATCTACAGCCTCGTGATCTCGTTCAGCAACTACAACCTCGCGAGAAACACGGCGACGCCGGTGGGGTTCGCCAACTATGAGCGGCTCTTCGAGGACCCGAAGGTAGCGCTTGCGCTGGGAAACACCCTCGTCTACGCCCTCATGGCGGTTCCGCTGGAGGTCGCCTTCGCGCTCTTCCTCGCCATGCTTCTTGCCCGCGTCGGCAAGGGTGCCGGGTTCTTCCGTACCGTCTACTACCTGCCGAAGATGACGCCGACGGTCGCGACGGCATCCGTCTTTCTCCTGCTCCTGAACGGCAACACCGGCGCGATCAACCGGGGGCTGTCGGTCATCGGCATCGAGGGGCCGCAGTGGCTCGTCGACCCCGCGTGGGTGAAACCCTCGATCGTTTTGATGACTCTGTGGACGGTCAGCGGAACCATGGTGATCTTCCTCGCGGCGCTTAAGAACGTGCCGCGGGACCTGTACGAGGTGGCGTCGCTCGACGGGGCGGGGCCGGTGCGGCAGTTCTTCACCATCACTGTCCCGATGATTTCGAGCGCGATCTTCTTCAACGTGATCGTGCTCACCATCGCTGCATTCCAGATCTTCGACCAGGCCTACCTCCTGTTCTGGCGAGATCAATCGAACTCGTCACCGGAGTCATCGCTGTTCTACGCGGTGTACCTCTTCCAGCAGGCATTCCGGCAGTTCAACTTCGGATTCGCCGCCGCGATGGCGTGGCTTCTCTTCATGATCATCATGCTGATCACCTTCATCCAGATGAAGTTCGGAAACCGGTTCGTGTACTACGAGGGAGATGATCGCTGATGAGCGTCACCGAGTCTTCATCTGAAGCCCTGAAGCTGCGGGGCCAGGTCATCGGCGAGCAGGCGGTCACGGGTCCGCCGCCTCGCCAGAACCTGCCCTCCCGCAAACCGGACCGCTGGTACAAGCCGAAGAGCGTGATCGGCAAGATCTTCCTGTGGATCGGTCTCATCGGGTTCTCGTTGCTGTTCATGTACCCGTTCGTCTGGCTCCTCGCCGCGAGTCTCAAGCCGCGCGGCCAGGTCTTCGACAACGCGCTGTGGCCGCGCACGCTCGTACCGGAGAACTACGTCGAGGTCTGGAACCAGCTGCCGCTCATCAGCTGGATGTTCAACAGCATCGCGATCGCCCTGCTCGCGGCGACGGCCGTCGCCGTCTCGAGTTCCGTGGTCGCGTTCGGGTTCGCGTACTTCAAGTTCCCGGCACGCAACCTGCTGTTCGGCCTCGTGCTCGCGACGATGATGCTCCCGGGTGCCGTGACGATGCTGCCGCAGTACCTCATCTGGAAGGAACTCGGACTCATCGGAACGTGGGCGCCCCTGTGGGGCGCCAATCTGTTCGGGTCGGCGTTCTACATCTTCCTACAGCGGCAATTCTTCCTCGGTTTGCCCCGTGAACTGTTCGAAGCGGCGCGCATCGACGGCGCGAGCTACTGGGGACTGTTCCGCCGGATCGCGATGCCCCTGTCGATCCCATCGTTCATCATCGTGTTCGTGTTCGAGTTCCAGGCCAGCTGGAACAACCTGCAGGCCGCGCTGATCTACCTCAACGCCGGATCCGTCGAAGGGTTCACCGCACCGCTCGGTATCGCGTACGCGATGACGAAGTACAGCCCGACAGCGGGCGGGCAGGGCGACTACCAGTACGTCATGGTCGCGTCCCTGCTCATCACGATCCCGATGCTGCTGATCTTCGCGTTCGGGCAGCGCTACTTCATCGAGGGAGTCGCGACGCAGGGCCGCAAGGGCTGAGCGGCGGAGCGGCATCCGCGTTTTCACTCGTTGCGGTGGGATTCACTCGGCGTGCCGGGTGTTCTGGTCCGAAGTGGGTGAATTCGTGCTCTCAGGGGGGCGGATGCTGCGGCGCACGCACCGCGCATGCACGTACCATCCACCCACAGCGCACCGCCCATGCAGGTGCGCAAACAGTGGCGGGCGGCCCCGCATGGGACCGCCCGCCACCGTCTTTGCTACCCGGGGCCTACTGCCCCTCTGTCGCTGAGTCGTACGCTCGCATCGCCGCCTCCTGGGCGTCGGCGAGAGCCTCTTCCGTCGACTTGTCCCCGAGGAGAGCTGACGTCACCGCGTTCTTCAGTTCTGTCTGGATCTCCTGACCGGCGGGTGATGCCCCGTAGGACTCGCCTTCGCCCACGACCTCGTAGAAGGTCGAGATGGTCTGGTCGAATCCGGCGTTGCCGCTCTCCGTGACGAACTCTGCCCGGATCGCCTCATCGGCGGCCGGTGAACCGGTGAAGAGGCCGGTGTTGATCGCACCGGGGGTGTCGGAAATCGTCTGGGCTCGAGCCTGGCCGGCCGCCATCCACGCGTCCTGGGAGGTGAGGTTGATTGCCCACGCGCACGCGGCATCCGCGTTCTTGGCACCAGCGGGAATCACGAACGCTGTTCCGCTCGCAACGGTGAAGGGCTCGCCCTCCATGTCACGGAACGGTACCGCTTCGATCTCGACCTGGTCGACGTACGGGGTCAGAACGTTCACGTACCACTGCGCGTTGACCTGGGCGCCGACCTGGTCGGCGACGTACGGGTTGTTGTCACCGAAGGTGTCGAAGGAGTCCGTGAAGCTCTTGTACTTCGCGTAACCGCCCTGGGCGTCGAACAGGAGCTTGAGGTAGTTGATCGCCTCGGCGTTCTTCGGGTCATCGAGGGTCGGAACACCGTCGTCGTCCATCAGCTCTCCGCCATAGCCGAGCATCCACAGACCGGCCTGGTTGACTCCGACCGAGTCGAAGCCGAGAACGCTCGGGTTACCGCCGCTTTCCGCGTACATCTTGCTGACTGCGTCGAGCAGAACGTCTGGTTTCGAGGTGTCGATGTCCTCGTTCGTGACGCCGGCCGCATCCATCACTCGCTTGTTCAGCATGATCGCCGGCGGCTGATAGAACTGTGGAACCGCCCAGACCTTGTCGTCCCAGTCCACGTCATCCATGACCGACTCGTAGTACTGCTCGTCCGGGTCGACACCGTGCGCCGCGAAGCACTCGTCGAGGGGCTCGATGAGGCCCTGTGCTGCATAGGTTCCCACGAACTGCCGGTCCATCTGCACGACGTCCGGCACGTTGCCGCTTGCAACGCGTGTCGTGAACTTCTGCGCGTCGAACGCGGTCTGGTCGATGTCGATGTCGATGTCGCTCAACTGTTCTTCGGCGTAGTCGAGCCTCGATGTGCCGACCTCATCGGCGTTGTCGAAACCCCATGCGGTCAGACTGCCGGAGGGACTGTCACTGAACGACACTCCTTCTCCCCCGCCGGCGCCACCGCCTCCGCACGCGGTCAGAGCGAAAACGGATGCCGCCGCGGTCGCGGCCAGCAGACCTTTCTTCTTGCTGTACATCGAGGTGCCCCTTAGAAATCAGGTGACAGACGACACGGTTGTCGCCCGGCTCCGCAGAAAATCCCGTACGACCGGGCAATCCGCTCACGGTTGGACGGTAAGCCGCAGGCGCTCGACGAAACAAGGGGTTGCGAAGCGTCTCAAAGCGTTGTTCGCCGGCTCCGGGAACATCACACGGCCGCGCTCGCTGCCGCGAACGGCATCGAATGGAGAATCGGCGGGCTCGACGACCCTCAGTTGGCGGTCGCGCCACCCTCGGCGAGGTAGGCGAGCCGCTGGAGCGTTTCGATGTTGCGGGCGTGGAGCATCGACTGCCGGAGCGGTGCGGGGATGAACCGGCCGGGGCCGCGAACGGCGTCCTCACCGATGCGGACGACGCATCCGTCCCTGCGCGGTTTCACATCGAGAGTGACGTGGGCCTCACCGATCGGCCAGCCGCGCGCCTTGATCTTCATGTGACGGGGAGGGTCCCACTCGAGCACGGAGGTCGTGTCGTTGATGAGGAACGGCCAGACACCGAAGGAGTGGAAGATTCGCGAACCTTCGCCTGGCCAGGCGTCGTCGACATCGCGCATGCGGGAGGCACCGACGACCCAACTCGGATAGAGCCAGCCGTTCGCGAGCACGGCGAAGACTTCGTCGGGCGTTGCCTCGATGAACCGGAAGTTGACGGACATGGCTTCTCCTACGGTTGCGATACGGAATCGGGGGCGAGCGACGGGGCTGTCGTCATGCCGAAGACGTCCTTGAGGGCGAGAAGGGCGGCGTTCCAGCCGGGCAGGCCGTGTACGCCAGGGCCAGGCGGGGTCGATGACGAGCACAGGTAGACCCCGTCGAGCGGTGTTCGCCACGGCTGGAGTGACACGACGGGGCGGGCGAGAAGTTGACGGATGTCGACGTCGCCGGCCATGATGTCGCCACCGATGTAGTTCGGGTTGTAGCGCTCGTATTCGACAGCCGTCTTGGACGCCGACGCGAGGATGACGTCGCGGAATCCGGGTGCGAACCGTTCGATCTGGCGCGTGATCGCCTCGGTGCGGTCCTCGGTCGAGCCCGCTGGCACGTGGGTGTACGCCCACAGCGTGTGTTTGCCCTCTGGGGCGCGACTCGGGTCGAATGTGCTCGGTTGTGAGACGAGGACATACGGGTTCTCGGGATGCCTGCCCTGCGCGACGTCTTGTTCGGCTTGCGCGATCTCGGCGCGGGTTCCACCGAGGTGGAGTGTGCCGGTTGCGGCAAGATCAGCGTTTGACCAGGGGACGGGACCGGACAGGGCGAAATCGACCTTCGCGACGGCGTTGCCGTAACTGAACCGGGACAGGGCTTTGGCGTACGTCGCCGGGAGCCGGTTGCCTGCGATGCGCTCGAGGCCGCGGGCGCTCGTGTCGAACATGACCGCGCGGCTCGGCGGCAGTTCGCGGAGACTTGTGACCTCGTGGCCGGTGATGATCTCCCCGCCGTGGGCGACGACATCCGCCGCCATCACGTCGACGATGCCCTGGCTCCCGCCGACCGGGATCGGCCAGCCGTAGGCATGGGCGTGGGTGGCGAGCACGAGGCCTGCGGCGGTGGGTGAGAAACTCGGCAGCGGGCGGATCGCGTGGGCGAGCACACCGGTGAGCATCGCGGGGGCGACGTCACCCTTCCACCGGGCATTCCACAGCGGGCTGCCCTGCTCAAGCGCACGCAACCCGAATTTCGCGAGAGTGAACGGATGCTTCGGCACACGAAACAGCGACGTCGACGTGAATTGCCCCACGGCATCCGCGTGCTCCGCGAGGGGTTGCAGAAGATTCCGCCACGCCCGGCCGTCGTCGCCGAGGCCATCGACGGTGCGATCCAGTGAACGCCAGGCGAGGCCGGCGCGACCGCCGTCGAGCGGATGGCCGTAGGAGAGCTCCGGGGTGACGAAATCGAGCCGGTCGGTGAGGCCGAAACGCTGGAAGAACTCCGATGCATAGGCCATCGGATGCACGGCAGAACACACGTCGTGGTGGAAGCCGGGCAGGGTGACCTCTGAGGTCCTGGAACCCCCGCCGATAGTGTCTTCGCGCTCGTATACGCGCACCGAGACCCCGGCGCGGGCGAGGGTCACGGCGGCGGCGAGGCCGTTCGGGCCGGACCCGATCACGATTGCATCTGGCGAAGTCATCACCCGAAGTATGGCAGCCGCCCACATCGGCGAACGACCCCCTTGACGGCGTTCGCCGATGCCTCGGCACCGCGGATGTCCTCTGTTGCCTATCGATCTGACACCCGACATTCACGAAACGTTCAAATTCATCTGTTCAAATAGGAACCGCGAACTAGGGTGTTACCGAAGAAGCTGCACCGCCAAGCCCGATTGGACGGATTTTGACTACGCGCACGGCTGAGTACCCCAGGCCGGATCACTTCATACTTCACATCAGCGACACGCACCTGCTTGCCGGAGGCAACAAGCTCTACGGCCAGGTCGACAGCGAGACGCACCTCAGGCAGGTTTTCACCGAGCTCGAGGCGTCAGGGGGCCACCCCGAAGCCATCATCTTCACCGGTGACCTCGCCGACCGCGGCGAACCGGAGGCATACGAACGACTGCGACGGATCGTCGACCCGGCCGCGAGCCGCCTCGGTGCTCGCGTCATCTGGGTCATGGGCAACCATGACAATCGCGAGGCGTTCCGCGCCGGGCTGTTCAACGAGGTCCCGACGCAGCGCCCGGTCGACCGGGTGTACGACGTCAACGGGCTTCGCATCATCACGCTCGACACGAGCGTGCCCGGACACCACTACGGCGAAGTGACGAGCGACCAGCTCGACTGGCTCGCCGAGGAATTGTCTGTTCCCGCCCCCGACGGCACGATCCTCGCCATGCACCACCCGCCGGTCCCGAGCGTGCTCGACCTCGCGGCGAGTGTCGAGCTCCGCGACCAGAAGGACCTCGCCGAGGTGCTCGAGGGTACCGACGTGCGCAGCATCCTCGCCGGTCACCTGCACTACTCGTCGACCGCCACCTTCGCCGGAATCCCGGTGTCCGTGGCATCCGCTACCTGCTACACCCAGGACCTCACGGTTCCGGTCGGCGGGACCCGCGGTCGCGACGGAGCCCGTGCGTTCAATCTCGTGCATGTCTACCCGAACACGGTGCTGCACTCGGTGGTGCCGCTCGGCAGCTTCCCGACGCTCGACTACATCGACGCAGACGAGAGCGCTCGCCGGCTCGACGCCCTTGGCGTGCGCTTCGACGACTCGAACGGTTTCGTGCAGATCGACATCGACCCGGCGGAGTCGCACTCGCCGCCGACGGAGTCGATCCCGGTCCTGATCTGACCCGCTCGAGCGCGTTTTCACTCCCTGCGGACGAATACACCCGGCGTAACGGGTGAATCCGTCCGCGACGGGTGAAAACGCCGCCCCGAAGGAGCGGCCCTAGCCGACGTCGGTCGCCGAGACGTCGGCTCCGTGGACGGCGACTTCGGTCTCCCACGGCGCGGGGAACGGGAAGTAGTGCTCGAGGAACTCGGTGACCGCCTGGGTGCGCTCCTCGACCGAGATCTCCGGCTTCGAGCCGTCATTCAGGCAGAACATGTCCTGGTCGCGGCGTTTGAGCAGGCGCTCCATTGACGGCAATGCCGATTTGAGCGTCGTCTCGATGTACTTCACCCTGGCGTTGGTCTGCACGACCGCGCGCCCCGTCATGAGCGCGTAGTAGTGGTACAGCGAGTTCGTGACCGAGATGTCCGTCGCCGAGCGGAATCGGCTCGCCGCGGTGCGCTTGAAGTCCTCGGGGAATTCGTTCTCGAGCTCTTGCAGCACACTCCTGCGCATCGGGGCTGCCGAGTGCTCGAGGTGCCTGGTGGTCACCTTGCCGAAACGCTCACGCAGCAGATTCCGGTTGACCCGGGCCGCGTTCTCGTAGCCACTGCGTGACGGGTCGCTCTCGCCGAGGCCGATCCGGGTGGACGCCTCGACGAACTTCGTGATGCCGCCCGGCGAGAAGAACACATCCGGTGGCACCGGGCGACCGAAGAACATGTCGTCGTTCGAGTAGAGGAAGTGCTCGGCGAGCCCATCGATGTGGTGCAGCTGTGCCTCGACGGCGTGCGAGTTGTGGATCGGCAGAACGCTCGTGTCCGCGAAGTGGTCCTCGCTTCTCACGAGCGTGACCGACGGATGCTCCGCGAGCCACTCGGGGCGGGGCGAATCGGTCACGATGAAGATGCGTCGCACCCACGGGGCGAACATGTACACGCTGCGCAGCGCGTACTTCAGCTCGTTGATCTGGCGGAACCGGGCCTCGGAGTCGTCCCCGTCCCCGACGACGTAACTCTGCATGCGCTTGGCGCGGGCGCGCTGGAACTCGGCGCTCGATCCGTCGACCCAGGAGAACACCATGTCGATGTCGAAACTGACGTCACTCGCGAGGTCGGCGAACATGTTCTGCAGGGTCGGCCAGGTCTGGCCGAACATCTCGACCGTGTCCTCGAGCGCTTCAGATCGCGGCAACCATCGGCGCATCAGGGCGTTTTCGACTGGTGCGGTGATCTCGTCCTCGCCGAACTTCCAGAGCTCCAGCTGCACGGCTGTGTCCGGGCCGTAACGGAGGCGCCCGATCGGCTCGATCCGCGGCCGGTAGAGGCGGAAAACGGATGCCTTGCGGAACGTCACCAACGCTCCGTCCGCGAGGAGCGCCGACGGAGCATCCGCTCGCTTCGATCGTTTTCCTGAGTTGATGGCCTCCGGGTCGAGGCGCTTGGCGTAGAAGGGCTCGTTGCCGTAGGCGTCTGCGAAGGCGGCGTCGAGTTCTTTGCGGCACTTGCGGTCGACGGCGAGCACGAGGGTGTCGCCGCTGCCACGGACAAGAAGGTACGGGATGCTGTTGCGTTCGAGGATGCCGCGGAGGGAGAGCAGGTCGGTGATCATCGACTCACGCGGGGTGAGGTGACCGTTGATGAGCGTGTATTCGCCCTTGCGGAGCACGACGTCGTCACGGGTGAAGCGGTTGGCGCGCGAGCCGTTCGCGAGCAGCACGAGTTCGGGGGTGTCACTGATGATCGGCATCGACGCGGTGATCGGGTCGGCACGACGGAATGCATCAACGGATGCCTCTGTCTGTGTTGCGTGATGCTTATTAACTGATGTCATGTTCGCCACCCTTCCCGAATGGTCGCCCCTCGGGGCGTGAGATGCGCGTCGCTGAGCGCCAGCGGTGCGATGAAGATCGGCGCCGCTTGCTCATTGTACGGTCGACGCCTGAACATGAGAGATCGTCGATCGCTCCGTGGTAGGAGGGCAGCACGAAAGCCCCGGCCCGCCGGGGCGGATCGGGGCTTTCGCGTTCGTGATCGGGAAGGTTACTTGATGAGGGCGAAGCCGGCGGTCCAGGAGATTTTTTCTCCGGCGGCAAGGGTCAGCTGGAGGAAACCGATCGACTCGAGCTCGCGGGCGCGCTTGAGCGAACCGGCGTCGACGGCCTGCAGGTTGCCGCTTTCGATGATCGCGGCGAGGGTCGCCTTGGCGTCGGCGTCGTCACCCGCGAGGAGGACCGTCGTCTTCTCGTCACCGACGGTGCCGCTCGCGAGGGTGCCGGCGAAGGTGGTGTTGAACGCCTTCACGACGGATGCTTCGGGGACCTGGGCGGCGATTTCACTGGCCGCTGAGCCATCCGCCGGAACGACGAGGCTGTCGAAGGTGGCGAAGTCGAGCGGGTTGGTCAGGTCGACAAGGACCTTGCCGTCAAGCTGGCCGGCGTAGGTGCCGAGCAGCTCCGCGACGGCCGGGTAGGGAACAGCAAGCACGACGACGTCGCCCGTGATGGCGTCGCCGACCGTCCCCGCGGTGACCTGGGCGTTGACCGCGGCCTTGGCGGCGTCGCGGGCGAGGACCTGGACCGAGTGCCCGCCGGTTGTTGCGATGGTGGCGATGGCCGAGCCCATGTTGCCGGCTCCGATGATGGTGACGTTCGTCATGTGAACTCTCCTGTGATTCTCCGGGCCTGGTCACCCGATTAGTTGTTGTTACAACTAACGGTAGCCCCTATTGGTTGTAGCGTCAAGTATTGCTAGACTGGGGTCATGACTGACGTGCGCTGGCTCTCTCCCGACGAACTGCAGGCGTGGAAGAAATTCGTCGCCGTGGTCGAGTTGCTGCCCGGGGTGCTCGACTCTCAGCTGCAACGTGACGCCGAACTCAGTCACTTCGAGTACTTCGTGCTTGCCATGCTGTCTGAGGCGCCCGACCGCACGCTGCGGATGACGGGTCTTGCCTCGGCGACGAACGCGACACTCCCCCGTCTTTCCCATGTCGTCTCGCGCCTGGAGAAGCGGGGATTCATCGAGCGCGTCGCGTGCGCCGAAGATCGTCGCGCCACCAACGCGCGACTCACGGATGCCGGCGTCGCGAAAGTCGTCGAGACGGCTCCCGGCCATGTCACGACGGTGCGTGAGAACGTCATCGATCCGCTTTCCGACTCAGACATCGCGGACCTCGACCGGATCATGGGGCGGATGCTCGGCACGATCGACCCGGAACGCCGGTTCAACCCGGCCGTCATGGCGGAGCCAGGCGCCTGACCCTTCCTCGACCGGTTGAGCGCGAGAATGGTGGAATGAGCGAGGCCGGCGAGTTCATCGACGCTGCCCTGCAGCGCGAAACCGCGTGGACCCCGCCCGCCGACGACCGCGAGGCGAGCGGACTGGCGTCATACGGGGCATCCGTCGGCGCCGTCCGGGGCACGGTGCGGGATGCGTCGCGCAAGTTCCGCGGGATGAGCCGCGACGAGATCACCGCGCTCGCGAGCGAACTGTGGAGCGTTCCCGTCTTCGAGCGGCGGCTCGCGGCGGTTGTGCTGCTGCAGACACACGTGGGCATGCTCGACAACTCCGACCTCACCCGCATCGAGGGCTTTCTTCGAGACGGCCGGGTGCGGTCCCTCGTGGACCCCCTCGCGACGGACGTCGTCGGCCCGATGATGGAGCGGCTCGACGATGCCGGCCGCAGCCGGACCCAGGCGGCGCTCGACCGCTGGATCTCCGAGAACAATGTGTGGTTGCGCCGTGCAGCGATCCTCGCCCCTTTGCGGGCATTGCGGGCTGGGACGGGTGACCCAAGCCGGTTCGCCCGCCAGGCCCGGGGAATTCTCGCCGAACCGTATTCGAGCGAGATCGTCAGCGAAGCGATCGATACGGTGCTCGACGCGCTCGCGAGCTGACGAGTCGAGCGGGCCGACGGCATCCGTTCAGGGCGGTTAGTAGCTCACTGCCCGACGCGTCAAGGCCCCGTCGCCCGGCGGGCGCCGCGCGTAGCGTGGAGGAATCGAAAGGAGCAACATGTCAGAAACGCTTTCAGGCAAGAAGGTCGCCTTCCTCCTCACGGACGGCTTCGAGGACTCCGAACTCACGAGCCCCTGGCAGGCGGTGACGGATGCCGGTGCGAGCGCCGTTCTCGTCGCCCCCGAACTCGGAACCCTCACGGGCAAGAACGGGCACACGCAGCAGGTCGACATTCGTGCCGCTGAGGCCACGTCGAACAACTTCGATGCTCTCGTCCTGCCCGGTGGTGTGGTGAACGCCGACCACCTGCGGATGGACGCGGACTCCGTCAAGCTCGCCCACTCGTTCTTCGAGGACCACAAGCCCGTCGGCGTGATCTGCCACGGTGCGTGGCTGCTCATCGAGGCCGACGTCGTGAGGGGCCGTGAGCTCACGAGCTACCCGAGCCTCAAGACCGACCTCGTCAACGCCGGCGCCAACTGGGTCGACGAAGAGGTCGTTGTCGACAGCGGACTCGTGTCGAGCCGCACGCCGGATGACCTGCCCGCGTTCAACGCGAAACTCGTCGAGGAGATCGGCGAGGGCGAGCACGAGGGCCAGACGCCGTAGTTTCTTGTGCCCGCGTGCGCTGCGCGGGTCTTGTTGCGTTGCGCGGGTGATTCGTCACCCGCGCAACGCTGTTTAACCCGCGCGGCGTTCGTTATCGGCCCACGACCTTCGTGATGCGCATGACGAGGATCACCCGGTCGGCGCTGTCCGGCGGCGCGATTTGTGCCGCGTTGCCGTAGCGCTTGCCGAGTCGCACGTAGAAGGACCCGGTCGGATCGGCCCTCACCTCGGCGAGTTCGCCACGCAGCTCGATGAAGCTGTGAGGGTTCTCCGGGTCGAAGACCGACATCGCCATCGACGGGTTCTTCTGCAGATTGCGGAACTTCGCTCGCGTCGAGGTGTGCGTGAACATCAGGTTCTCGCCGTCGTACTCGAACCACATCGGGTTCACTTGTGCGGTGTTGTCCGGGCGCACCGTGGCGAGGCTTCCGAAGTTCGGATTCGTGATGAGGTGCAGCAGGTGATCGGGGATCGTTGCGGTCATGTTTCCATTTAAGCGATCTTGCGCGACTTGTCCACAGGCATCCGTTTTTCCACAGATGATGGATGCCGCGGCACGCGCCCCGGCGCGTCATCACCATGGATCGCATGACGAACATCAGCGCCGAAACGGCGGCAAACGTACCGCTCACCTCGAACGACCTCATCGAGCAGCGGGTCTCGGATCTCATCGGCCGGGCCTGCAGACGGCAGCTGTGGCTGCTCTTCCTCGACCACGAGAACATCCAGCTGCCCCTGATCATGCCGATGGCCGACTACCCGGAGTCGCCCGGCGGCGGTAACGCCAGGCAACTCGCAGCGGCGATCAGGGAGATCGTCGACGCGGCCGGAGCCGCTCAGGTGATCGTCGTCTGGGAGCGCTACGCGAGCGAGTCGCTCACCGAAGTCGACGCCGCATGGGCACGGCACCTGCACCATGCCTGCACAACTGAAGGCATCTCAGTGCGGGCACAGTTGCTCAGCCACAAGCGCGGCGTGCGGTGGCTCGCCGCCGACGACTATCTGGTGTGAGCCGAATGACTCAGGTTAGAGGTCCACCGACTTGTTCTCGCCGACATCCGGCTGCGAGCGGGTGACGACTGCTTTCGCGATCTTGAACGCCGTCACCACGCCGGGCTCGTTGGAGGCCCAATATTCGGCGGACTCCGCGGTGATCTTGATCAATGCCACGGTCGGGTCCTCCTTGCCGTCAGGGAACCACGCCTCGACGGAGGGCGTCCAGAGCTCGTCGACCTTGGCACGATCGTGGACGATGGAGGCCGTTCCGGCGACCGAGAGGTAGCCCTTCCCGGACTCGAACGCCGCATTCACCTGTGGGTTGGCGTGGATGTCGTCGACCTTCGAGCTCGGGTCCTGGGTAAAGAACCAGAGGTCGCCGTCGAAATCGACCTCCTGGGTAGCGAGCGGGCGGCTGTGCAGGTGCCCGTCGGTGGTGATCGTGGTGAGAAGGGCGATCTTCGCCGACTTCACGAGCGCGGCGATCGTCTTCATGTCGTCGTCATCGGCGGGGATGAAGGTGTCCGTCTGGGCGGTGGTGGTTGCGGGGGTTGCGATCTCGTCGTCACTGAAGGTCATGAGTGTCTCCTTTTCGGTGTCGCCCGCGCGGCATGGAAGGCCGGACGGTTCTTGAAACGTACGCCGGGGCATCCGTCGCTCTCTACCGGGTTGACAGTTCGTTGCGCCGACGATCGTGTCCACCCGTTGCCCGGGAGGCGGAGCGGGTCTAACGTCGGCTCCGTGATGGAGTGGTTCGCCGCTGGAGACTACGAGCTGGCCCGTGAGGTTCTGCAACGGGGCATCGCTGCGCTGTATCTGATCGCGTTCATCTCGGCCGCGAACCAGTTTCCGGTACTGCTCGGGGAACGCGGACTGTCGCCGGCGCCCTGGTTCCTGCGCCGGGTCTCGTTCAAGCAATCGCCGAGCCTGTTCCACTGGGGTTACAGCGACGACCGGCTCCTCGCCGTCGCCGCGATCGGTGCCGGCATCTCGGCGACCCTCATCGTCGGTCTGCCACAGTCCGGTCCGCTTTGGTTGCCGATGCTCGCATTCCTCCTGATCTGGGCCGCCTACCTCTCCATCGTCAATATCGGCCAGACGTTCTACGGTTTCGGCTGGGAGAGCCTGCTGCTCGAGGCCGGGTTCATCGTCGCGTTCCTCGGTTCCAACCAGGTTTCGCCGCCGCTGCTGACGATCCTGTTCCTGCGTTGGCTCGTGTTCCGGTTGGAATTCGGCGCCGGCATGATCAAGATGCGAGGCGGCCGGGAATGGCGTGACCTCACCGCGCTCATGTATCACCACGAAACCCAGCCGATGCCGAATCCCATCAGTTGGTTCGCTCACCATCTGCCGAAGTGGTTCCACCGGGCCGAAGTTCTCGGCAGCCACTTCGCGCAGCTCGTGGTGCCGTTCTTTCTGTTCGCGCCGCAGCCCGTGGCATCCGTTGCGGCGATCCTCATCATCCTGACCCAGTTGTGGCTCGTGGTCACCGGGAATTTCGCGTGGCTCAACTGGATCACGATCGTGCTCGCGTTCTGCGCGATCGACGACGAAACGATGCGGATGCTGCTGCCCTGGCTCGGGTTCGATACCGCGTTTCCGCCGACGCCGCTGTGGTTCGACGTGGTGGTGATCGCCGTGATTGCGTTCCTCCTCGTGCTGAGCTGGCGGCCGCTCGCCAACCTGTTCGCCAGGCACCAGCTGATGAACGCGAGCTTCAACCGGTACCACCTGGTCAACGCGTACGGGGTGTTCGGCACCGTCACGAAGGTGCGGATCGAGGTGATCGTCGAGGGTTGTGCCGATGAGCGACCGGGGCCGTCGTCGGAGTGGATTCCGTACGAGTTCAAGGGAAAGCCTGGCGACGTCAGGCGGATGCCGCCCCAGGTCGCTCCGTACCACTTGCGCCTCGACTGGCTGATGTGGTTCCTTGCGCTCGGGTCACCCGATTCGCGGTGGTTCCAGATGCTCGTCGTCAAGCTGCTTGAGGGTGACGGCCGCACGCTTCGGTTGCTGGACGCGAACCCGTTCCCGGATGGCCCGCCGCGCTGGATCCGCGCCCGCGCGTTCCGATACCGCTACTCCACCTGGGCGGAGCACCGCGAAACCGGGGCGTGGTGGGTGCGCACGCCCGCGGGCACGCTCCTGGCGCCGGTCGCACTGCCGCGGTGAGGCATCCGTTGCTGCGCGCGATGTGCACCGGATGTCTCCGCGTTGCTCGGGCGGTTTCGGCTGGAGTTTGGGCGCGCGAGCAGCCACAAGTGACCGAGCGGCGCCCGGTGTCGGCGCCGATGGCGTCGAGCGCGTTGCGTGGTCGGTTTCGGCTGGAGATTGGGCGCGGGAGCAGCCACAAGTGCCCGAGCGGGGTCGGCCGCGGATGCCGCGGTCTTGCGTGGTCGATTGTGGTTGGAGCGAGGGCGCGGGAGCAGCCACAAGAGACCGAGCGGGGTCAGCTGCCGTCGGACTCCTGGCCCGCATTGCCGTTGCCATCGCCGATGCCTTCGTCGGCGCCGAAGCCGGCGTCGTCCACGGAGTCACCCGCGTTCGAGAGACCTTCCTCGGCCGGTCCGCGGGAGTCGCCGGCGTGGTCGAGCGCGGTGCCGCCGGGGGCGATCCCGCCGACGGACGCGTCCGAGTTGTCCTCACCGGGAACGTGGGACTGGACGCCGGCCGCCGAACTGTCGACGGTGTTGATGGGGTCGTCGCTGAGCGGGTTGTTGTCGCGACCGAAGTTGCCTGCATCGTTGGAGGTCATGCCGCGAGGCTACGCCGCGGTCGCGCACCCGGGCGAGGCCTTGACGCGGCGGCCGGGCCGTGGCATCCGTTGGCCAGTCGGATCGAATAGCCGAAACCGACCGAGAAAAGGCCGCGCGGATGCCACGGGCGTTGCGTGGGCGATTCTGGCTGGAGTTTGGGCTCGGGAGCAACCGAAAGTGACCGAGCAGCGGGGCGGAGCGACCAAAACCGACCGAGCGGGCCAGGCACCGCGCCCGCAGGGGTGGCCGCCGGCGCACCGCACCCCGGACAATGGAAGCATGACGACGAACACGCCGGAGCCCGGCCACTCCCAGAGCGAGATCGAGCGCAAGTACGACGTGGAAGAGGGGGCGCGAGTCCCGGACCTGAGCGCGGCAGCCGGAGTGGCATCCGTCGTCACTCATGAACCGGTGCAGCTCGAGGCCGTCTACTACGACACCGAGAACCTCGACCTCTCGGTGCGGCGCATCGTCGTCCGCAGGCGCACGGGCGGCGGCGACGCGGGCTGGCACATCAAGAAACCTGCGGCTGAGGGGCGCACCGAGATGCACTGGCCGCTCGGCCGGGATACCGGAAAGGTGCCTGCGACCCTTCTCGAACCGATCCGAGCCTGGGTACGTGACCGCGAGCTCACTCCCCTCGCCCGCATCTCGACGACCCGCACCGCGATCCACCTGCTGGATGCCACCGGCAACGGCATCGTCGAAATCGCCGACGACGAGGTGACGGCGACGGATGTCCGCAACGGCGGTGAGCGCAGTTGGCGCGAGTGGGAGGTCGAGCTTCTCGACGCCGCGCCAGACACCGAGGAGGGACGCACCGCCCTGCTCGACTCGATCGAGGCCCTCATCGCACCGGCCGGCGCCCACCCGTCGTCGAGCATCGCCAAGATCGCCCGGGCGCTCGGCGCCGACTCTCTCACCCAAGTGGTGCCCGAAGACCCCGACGAGCCGAAGAAGGGCCGCCAGGCGAGCGACGCGGCATCCGTTGTCGTTGCGGCGATCAGTGACATCGTGCACGCCCTCGAACACACCGACCCCGCCGCGCGGGCCGACGAACCGGATGCCGTGCACCGCATGCGAACCCTCGTGCGCCGGCTTCGGAGCGTGCTCGCCGCGTACCGCTCGCTGTTCGACCGCGAGGTCACCGACGACCTTCGTGAGCGTCTCGCCGACCTCGGCACCGCGCTCGGCAACGCCCGCGACCTCGAAGTGAGCGCCCTCCACGCCGAGACCCTCCTCGACGAACTCGGCAAACCCGAGACGGATGCCCGCGCCCGCCTCATCGACGACGTCCAGCGCCGTTACGCCACGGCCCACAAGAAGCTCCGCTCGGTGTTGACGTCGCCGGAATACTTCCGCCTGCTCGACGACCTCGACGCGTTCGTCGCGCACCCCCCGCTCTCCGATCGCGCAAAGACGAGCGGCAAAAAGAGCGCCAAAAACGGCGGCAAGAAGCTCATCAGAAAGGTTCTCGCCCGCGAGGTTCGGCGGGTCCGGAAACGAGCGGATGCCGTCACCACGGAGGGTGGGGATCTCGAGTCCCAACTGCACGACGTCCGCAAGGCCGGCCGGCGTCTGCGCTACGCCGCCGAAGCTGCAGAGGCGGCAAACCTCGGCCCCTCCGCGTCTGCCGCCTCAGCCGGGGAGCGCGTCCAGGACACGCTCGGGGACCATCGCGACAGCATCCTCTTCGGTGGACACCTCGTACGCACCGCCACCAGGGCCGAAGCGAAGGGCGAGAAGACCGCCGTCTACACAGCGCTCGCGGAATTGAGCGGCCGAAACGGCGCCGCAGCGCTCGCAGCATCGACGAGTGCGCTGGAGGGTATCCGAAAGATCGACCTGTCCTGACCCCCGCGAACCGTCCAGATCGCGCCTGTAGAGTTGGGGGCGGTGAGCCGGGAAGTCTGGTCGGCACAGTCTTGTCGACCGCACACGAGGGAGCCCCATGGCAACTACTCCGCCCAAAAACTCGTCCGACCGCAATCTGATCGGTCGCGGCAGTTACTCCGAAGCGCTGCGCATCGGCTCGATTCTCCGCAAGGAGACCGTCGGTGGGCTCCTGCTCGTCGTTGCCGCGATTGGCGCCGTCATCTGGGCTAACTCGCCGGCGGCTGACACGTATTTCGCAATCCGCGACTTCGAAATCGGGTACGAGCCCTGGCACCTCAAGCTGAGCCTGGGCGCGTGGGCCGCTGACGGACTGCTCGCCATCTTCTTCTTCCTCGTCGGACTCGAGCTCAAGCGCGAGTTCGTCGCCGGCGACCTCAGCCAGTTCAGCAAGGCCATCATTCCTGTGGCCGCCGCCGCTGGTGGGGTCCTCGTGCCCGCCCTCATCTACGTCGCGATCAACTTCGGCAACGCAGAGGCGATGCGTGGCTGGGCCATCCCGACGGCGACGGACATCGCCTTTGCGGTCGCCGTTCTCGCGATCATCGGATCGCACCTGCCGAGCGCGCTGCGGATCTTCCTGCTGACCCTCGCTGTCGTCGACGATCTGCTCGCCATCGCGATCATCGCCGTGTTCTACACGGACGAGATCAACGTGCTGCCGCTCATGCTGTTCGTGATTCCGGTTGCGATCTACTGGGTCCTCGCCCACCGCTACCGCCGGTTCTTCGGACTGCACGCAAGCGCCGCCTGGTACATCCTTCTGCCACTCGGCCTGATCGCGTGGGGATTCCTGCACGCGTCCGGAGTGCACGCGACCATCGCCGGTGTCGTCCTCGGCTTCGCCGTTCCGGTGCTGCGCAGCGCCGCAAGCGGTGGGCCCACCGCCGGCCCCGGGCTCGCCGAAATCTTCGAGCACCGGTTCCGCCCGATCTCGGCCGGGTTCGCCGTGCCGGTCTTCGCGTTCATGGCCGCTGGCGTGGCGATCGGCGGTTGGGAGGGCTTTACCTCCGCGCTCACCGACCCCGTCACGATCGGCATCATCGTCGCGCTCGTGCTCGGCAAGCCGATCGGAATCGTTGCGACGACGTGGGTGATGAGCCGGTTCACGAAAGCGCGACTCGACGCATCGCTCAAGTGGATCGACATCATCGGCATCAGCCTGCTCGCCGGAATCGGCTTCACTGTGTCGCTGCTCGTGGCCGAACTCAGCTTCGGGCTCGGCGCGATCGAGAACGATCACGCGAAGGTCGGCATCCTCGTGGCATCCGTCCTCGCCGCGGTGCTGGCGTCCATTCTGCTGTTGAGCCGCAACCGGCGCTACCGCAAGCTCGAGCTTGAGGAGAGCGTGGATGCCGACGCCGACGGCATCCCGGACGTCTACCAGCGCGGGAACTGACACTCGAACGCACTGACGCCGGACGCCCAGTGGGCGTCCGGCGTCTGTGTGTGTATGAACCGGTCAGCTGATGCCGGCGTTGCCCTCGAGGTCGATCTCGCCCGGGTCCACGTCGATGTCGCCGACGTCGTCCGGGCCACCGGTTCCGGGCAGCAGGTTGACGTTGTCCTGGTCGATGTCGCTGTCGTTGAACGCTTCCGAGTCGGAGGACTGCTGGCGTTCCTCGGTCTCCTGCCCGCTCGACGGGCTGTAGGACATGTCCTTGCCGGTCTGCTCCTGGTCGGTGAGGTCGCCGTCGGTGCGTGGTTTGGTCACGGGGTCTCCGCTCGGGACGGTTCCCGGCGGGTTCAATGTCTCGTCGCTCATTTCTTGAGGCTAAGCCGGGGCCGGAAAGTCGAGAAGCCCCTTGCGTTTTGCGCGGTCGCGTCTGCAACTTCGGGGAATCGGCCGCGCAGCCCCGGTTTTCGGCTGCATTCGGGCTCAGATGCGGCCGTTTTCTGCGCCTCCGAACGCCGTTTTGGCTCAGTGGTTCGAATTCGGGCGGAGAGACAGGGGGTCCGTCGACGTATAGCGCCTCGACCCCTCGATTTACCGCCCGAACGCACGAGCCCTCTCGACGGAGGCACGCAAAAGGGGCCGAGCGCAGTGCGCCCGGCCCCTTCTGTGCAGAGAATCTAGTTGTTGTCGTCGTCCGACCCGTTTTCGTCGATCTGCACGACGGCGAACTTCTCGTCGAGCTCGACCTCAGCCTCGGTGCCGTCCTCGCGGCGAACCTCGACCTCGTACGCGTGGTCCGCGTCGTCGCTGCGGTCGATCTCGACCACGGTGCCGGGAACAGCGGCAAGCGCTGCCTTCTCAGCACTGGCGCGCTCGGTGTCGGTCAGCGGCCTGTCGTCGGCGTCATCAACGTTGTCGGAATCCGACCCGTTGTCGTCCGAGCCGTCGTCGTCCTTGTCGACCCGCACGACGGCGAAGTTGTCGTCGAGATCGACGTCGACCTGGCGTCCGTTGTCGAGGGTGACCTCGACCTCGTAGCCGTTGTCGTCGGCCTCAGAGTCGGTGACCTTGCCTGAGCCGACCTCGGCGAGAGCGGCCTTCGACGCGCGCTCCAGGGCCGAGCCGGTGAGCTGGTCGTCGTTGTCGAATGGTTCGGTGACAGCAACAGCGACGCCCGTGCCTCCGAGCACGAGAACTGCGGCGATTGCGGATCCGATAATGACGTTCTTCTTCTTCACGAGAGCCTCCTTGTGGCGTTGAACTCCACTCTCCCAAGCACTCGCTGAAGCCAGCCTGAAGCCTCCTGAAGGCTTCTTCAGGAACCCGAATCGGATGCCGCCGGCATCCGCATTTCGAATCGCGCGCCACCCAGCTCGCCCGCGATGGCAATGACCGAGCCGCCATGGGCCTGGGCGATTTCACGCACGATCGACAGGCCGAGGCCGCTGCCGCCGGATTCGCGGGCACGAGCCTCATCGAGGCGGACGAAGCGTTCGAACACGCGCTCCCTGGCGTCGTCCGGAATCCCGTTGCCGTCGTCTGAGATCGCGAGCAGTACCTGGCCGCCGGATTCGGACAGCTCGAACCGCACGCGCCCGGCCGCGTGGCGAGCGGCATTGTCGGCGACGTTGCGCAGCGCCTGCCCGAGCAGGCCGACGTCGCCGAGCACCCGCGCCGGCCCGACCGCTGAGGTGTCGATGGCGTGCGGCGTCATGTCTTTCAGCCGGCGTGCTTCGGCGAGAACGAGGTCGTCGAGGTCCACGGCGGTACGGGTGGGGGCCAGCGAATGCTCGTCAGCCTTGGCGAGCACGAGCATCCCCTGCACGAGCCGCTCCAGTCGGGCGCCCTCGTCGAGAACGACCTCCGAGAGGTCGCTGACGCCGACCCGGTCCGGATGGGCCTGCGCCACCTCGGCGTATTGCCTCATCGACGCGAGCGGTGATTTCAGTTCGTGCGAGGCATCCGAGATGAATCGCCGCTGGGCCTTCTGCGACACGTCGAGCCGGTCGAGCATGCGATTCATCGTGGCTGCGAGCCGGCCGATCTCGTCGCTCGAACCCGGGTCGGCGATTCGCTGGTGCAGGTTCGCGGATGTCACATCGTCGACTTCGCGTCGCATCCGTTCGACGGGGCGGAGGGCACGCCCCACCACGAACCACGTGGTGAGGGCGACGAAAGCGAGCAGCACCGGGAGCGCGATGGCGAGAAGGCGCGTCACCGTTTCTGTCGTCTCCCCGATCGACTCGATGCTGCGGCCGGTGAGGATGGTGAGGCCGTCGGCCTCGCTGCCGACAGTGACGAACTGGGCCGACTCCCCCGGCAGTGAGATCGTGCGCGCGTCACCGTTCGTGGGGAGCACCAGTATGCCGATGCCTGTCGCGTTCTCGCTCGCGGCGACGACGGTGCCGTTCTCGTCGATCACCTGAAAGAAGGCCTCGTCATCGTCATAATTGGCGAGGAAGTCTTCGGTGCTCTGAGTGACCGGGTCGTCATCGTCGTCATCGGGATCGTTGTCGTCATCGTCATCGTCGTCGTCCGGGGTGGCGGGCGGCGGAGCATCCGTCGAGATCGACTCGAGACCGGATGCCTCGACGCGGCTGACGAGATCGTTGAGAGACTGCTCCGCGGCTGCCTGAACGCCGTCGCGCAGCGATTGCTGCAAAAGGAGAACGAAGCCGGCGGCGCCGAGCAGCAGGGCGACGGCGACCACGGCTGTGGCGGCGAGGACGATGCGCGAGCGCAGCGACATCCGGCGGCGGGTGGGTTCAGCCACCGTTCGCCGCCAGTCGGTATCCGGCACCGCGGAGGGTTTCGATCGCCTCGCGCCCGAATGGACGGTCGAGCTTGTTGCGCAGGTGCCGCACGTAGACCTCGACGATGTTGGGGTCGCCGTCGAAATCGAAGTCCCAGACGTTGTCGAGCACTTCGCGTTTCGACACGACGTTGCCGAGGTTCCGCATGAGGTACTCGAGTACCGCGAATTCGCGGCTGGTCAGGTCAATCAGGGTGTCGCCGCGCCACACCTTGCGGGCTGCGGGATCCACCTTGATGTCTCCCGCCTCCATCACGACCGGCCGCTCGGCGGCGCCGCGGCGGAGCAGGGCGCGCACGCGGGCGAGCAAGATCGCGAACGAGAACGGTTTGGTGAGGTAGTCATCCGCGCCGGTGTCGAGGGCTTCGACCTGGTCCCACTCGCCGTCCTTTGCGGTGAGCATGAGGATGGGCGTCCAGTTCTTCTCGGCGCGCAGGGTTTCGCACACCCGGTAGCCGCTCATCCCAGGAAGCATGATGTCGAGGAGGATCACCCCGTACGTGTTCTCGCGGGCAAGCCACAGTCCGTCGGTCCCTGTCGGCGCGACGTCGACGGCGAAACCCTCAGCCTCGAGTCCGCGGCGCAGGCCGTCGGCGAGGCGGGCTTCGTCTTCGACCACGAGTATCCGCATGCCGCCATTCTGCCCGAGCGGGGCTGAAGCAGGGCTGAAGCTGTGGTGACGCGGGCGGCGGCCCGGGTACAGCCCTCAATCCCGGATTTTTGGGGCACAGCGCCCGGATTCGGGCCGAATTGAGCCGTTCGCGGCATGTTTTCCGGCGTTCGGCACGGGAGTGCCGCCAGTTCGGGCGGTAAAACGCAGGGTCCGTCGACGTATAGAGCCTGGACCCCACGATTCACCGCCCGAATTTCGCGGGCACCGCACTGCGGCCCGGTTTGCACGCGCAGGGGCCAGCGCTCTCAGCCCGCCTCCCAGATTTCCTCGGTATCGTTTCAGCTGCAGAACTCCCCACCCGAAAGCGAGCGGATGCCAGACAGCCCGATCTCGGCGACGCCGTACGAAATCCTCGGCGTCAGCCCGACAGCCGCCCAGGATGACCTGCGTCGCGCGTACCGCAAGCTGATGCGGGAAACCCACCCGGACACCGGAGGCGACGCGGCCCGCTTCACCGCCGTGCAGCTGGCGTGGGAACGGGTCGGCACCGTCGAGAGCCGTGCCGCGTACGACCGCGGCCGTTCGACCGGAGCGAGTGCACCGGAAGAACCGCACACCTGGGCGGCATCGGCGTCGAAGCCGCAACCGGATTCCCGGCCCCGGGCTCGTTCGTACGGCCACCCGGGTGGCTGGCGGCGGGAACGGTACCTGCGCCTGATGCGCGAGTGGACCGGTCGAGGTGTCGACGCCGACCCGTACGACCCTGCCCTCGTGCGCTCAGCCCCGCGCGAACTGCGGCACCTCCTCGCCGACGCCCTCGCCGAGGAGGCGACCGCGAAGAACCTCGCCGAGCTCGGCCTCGGCTTCACGATCTGGCACGACGTCGCGACCGGTGCACCCGACGAGAAAATCGACCACGTCGTGCTCGGCCCGACGGGACTGTTCGCGCTGCTCTCCGAGGACTACGGTGCCCCGGTCAAAATCAAGCGCGGCGAACTCATCGGTGAAGCGCTCGGCGGCGAAAAGCCCATGCACAACCTGGCCGCCCGAGCAAAGGTCCTCAGCCGCTCGCTGCGCGTGAAGTTCACCGGCCTCGCGATCGTGCTCCCCGACGACGCACTCGAGGCGCCGTACGTCCAGCTCGGCAGCAGCCGCGGCGCAGCGACGCTCGCGATCCGTGAGTCGTTCCTGCCCGGCTTCCTCCGCGCCGGCCTCCCGGACATGACCCGCGCCGGCGGCAACGAACTCTTCGACCTGCGCACGCGACTGCAGAACGGCATCCGTTTCGTCGAGTGACCGGATGCGACGACGCCCCGCGGATGCCGCCACTCCCGCTAACGTAAGGACGCACGCGATCGCGAACGGAGGGCAGCATGGCCACCATCTATGACGTCGCCACGCTCGCCGGAGTGTCGCCGGCGACGGTGTCGCGGGTCTTCAACGGGCGCGCGGTGTCCGAGGACCGCGCGCAGCGCGTGCGCGACGCGGCCGAAGCGCTCTCGTTCGTGCCGAACCGGACGGCGAGAACGCTGCGGCGGCAGAGTTCGGAAGTGATTGCGCTGATCATCCCGGACATCGAGAACCCGTTCTTCACAGCGCTGGCGCGCGCGGTCGAGGACCGGGCGCAGGCTGCCGGGTACTCCGTCGTGCTCTGCAACACCGATGACGACCCGGTCAAGGAGGCCACCTACCTCCAGATCGCGATCTCCGAAAATATGGCGGGCGTCATCCTCGTGCCGGCGTCAGACGAGAGCGACCTCAGCACGATCATCGCCTCTGGCCGCCCGGTCGTCACCGTCGACCGGACCACCGCTTTCGACGTCGACCACGTGATGATCGAGAACGAGCCGGCCGGGGCATCCGTCACCGCTGCGCTCTTCGACGCCGGCTACCAGCGGATCGCGTGCATCGCCGGCCCCGAGACGGTCGTCACCGCCATCGACCGCGCCCGTGGCTGGCGCTCGGTCGTCGAACGGCGCGGGAACTACAACCCGGACCTGTTCGTCCGCAGCGCCAATCACCGGCTCGATGGCGGTCGCGCCGCCATGGCTGAGCTGCTGGCATCACCGGAGAGACCAGATGCCGTCGTCGCCACCAACAACCTCATGGGCGTCGGCGCACTCCAGGTGCTCAACGAGTACGGGCTCACCCCGCCGGCGTTCGGCGTCGGCGTGATCGGCGACCTCCCGTTCACGACCCTCTCGCCCGGTCTTGTCACCCTCGTGCACCTCCCCACCCGTGACCTCGGCACCACCGCCGTCGGGATGCTCGTCTCACGCATCTCGGGACACCGTGAACCCGCCCGCACGGTACTGCTGCCCGGCGAGTTGGCCGCAGCGGCATCCGTCCGCTCCTGACGCCGGCTCGTTCTGGCCGCGCATCGGCGCTGTGAAATCGACGTACCCCGAAAGGCCGCTCGACCCGACTGCGAACAGCACTTTCGGGCGAATCGACCGCCCGAACAGCCGATTGTGGCAATTCGAGCGAGCGGATGCCCCGGCGCGGCACGAGAGAAACGCGTGCCCCACTCCCCGACCCCGCTTGATTATGAAATCGATTTCTGCGACGCTGAAAGTGTCTTCCGCCAGACCAAGGAGCCAATGATGTCGACCTACACACTTCCCGCGCCCGCAGCCGAACCGGCCCTCGCGCCGAACACCGCATACCTGATCTCGAGCGGAGATCTCCGGGAGTCGGCGAACACCGCCGGCTGGCCAGTGCAGGAGGCGATGGAGCGCGACATCGAGAAGGCGTTCGCTGGCATCGGCTGGTCGATCCAGCGCGGCAACCCCGTCGACCCCGAACTCGGGCACGGCTTCATCCGCAGCCAGCGGATGGGACTCGACGTGTTCCGAAACATCCCGCCGAGCGCTCCGCTCATCGTCGCCGAAGCGGTCTGGCAGTACAGCCACCACGTTCTCGCTGGCCTCCGCACGCACCAGGGCCCGATCCTCACCGTCGCGAACTTCGCGCCGGACTGGCCCGGACTGGTCGGCCTGCTCGGTCTGAACGCCGGCCTGACCAAGATGGGCACCGAATACTCGACCATCTGGAGCGTCGACTTCACCGACGAATGGTTCCTCGACGGCATCCGCCAGTGGACCGAGACCGGGACCATCTCGCACGACGACTCGCACGTGCGCGCGCTCGGCGAACTCCCCGACTCGCCCGAGAAGCAGCTCGGCACCGCCCTCGCCCACCAGCTCAAGACCGAGAAGGCCATCATCGGCGTCTTCGACGAAGGCTGCATGGGCATGTACAACGCCATCTTCGACGACGAACTGCTCAACACCCTCGGCATCTACAAGGAGCGCCTCTCGCAGAGCGCGCTCTACGCCGAGATGCTCACCGTGAGTGAAGCGGATGCCGCGGCCGTCGGCGAGTGGCTCACCGACGCCGGCATGACCTTCAAACTCGGCACGGACGAAGCGACGGAACTCACTGAAGCGCAACTCACCTGGCAGTACAAGATGTACATCGCCGCGCTCCGCATCAGCGATGACTTCGGGCTCGATGCCGTCGGAATCCAGTACCAGCAGGGGCTCAAGGATCTCGTTCCGGCGAGCGACCTGGCCGAGGGACTGCTCAACTCCACCGATCGCCCTCCGGTCACGAGCCGTGACGGCTCGCGCGTGCTGCACGAGGGCAAGGCGTTCCCGCACTTCAACGAGGCCGATGAGGGCGTCGCGGTCGACGCGCTCATCACAGACCGGGTCTGGCGGGCAATGGGACTCGTGCCGGACAACACGCTGCACGACGTGCGATGGGGCGAAGAATTCGACGGCGAGTTCGTCTGGGTCTACGAGATTTCCGGCTCCGTTCCGGCATCGCATCTCGGCGGCTACGACAAGGCGGAGGGCTGGCGGCAGAGCCCGGTGTTCTTCCCCGCAGGCGGCAGCACCATCAACGGTGTGTCCAAGCCGGGCGAGATCGTGTGGTCGCGGGTGTACATCGCCGACGGTGTGCTGAACCTCGACATCGGGCGCGCGAGCGTCGTCGATCTTCCCGCCGAAGAGACGGAGCGGCGCAAGCAGGCAACGAACCCGGAGTGGCCGATCGCGCACGTGGTGCTGCGCGGGGTCTCCCGCGACCAGTACATGGCTCGTCACAAGGCGAACCACGCCCAGGTCGTCTACGCTCCGGATGCCGAGACCGCGGACAAAGCGCTGGTCGCGAAGGCCGCGCTGTTCGCCGAGCTGGGTGTGCGTGTGCACCTCATCGGCGACGTGACCGTCTGACCGGCGGGGAGCAGCATAGCCCCCGCGCTCCGATCCCGTTCTGGGGATGCGGGGGCCCTGCGCCCGCTCGCTACGCTCGTGAGCGCACGCAATCGAGGGAGTCGAGTGACCACCACCACCAGCATGAGCCAGCGCCGTCCAGCGCAGGCCGTCATCGAGGAACTCCTCGGCGATCCCGCGCATCGGGTGAGCCGGACCCGGCTCGGTCGAGTGTTCGGCCGCTCGCCGCTGACAAATGACGGAATGGCCTGGTATCGCGGTGCCCAGGGCGAGATCGCTGTCGGGCGAATGCTTGACATGCTTCCCGAGGAATGGACCGTCTTCCACGCGCTGCCGGTCGGGCGCAAAGAGGCCGACATCGACCACCTCGTCGTCGGCCCCGGCGGCGTCTACACGATCAACACCAAGCACCACCGCGGCAAAGCGATCTGGGTGGCCAACAGAACCCTCATGGTTGCCGGGCAACGCCAGCCCCACATTCGAAACGCGGAATATGAGGCAGCCCGGGTGACGAAGCTGCTCTTTCCGCCGCTCGGGCTCGAGGGCAGGGTCAAGCCGGTCGTCGCCGTGCACGGTGCCTCGTCCATCGTCGTGAAGGAGTGGCCGGACCTGGTATCGGTGCTCGACGCGCGCAAACTGCAGCGCTGGCTCCTCAAGCGCCCGGTGCAGTTCGGGCTTCACGACGTCGCGCGGATCGTCGCCCTTGTCGATGATCCCGGCACGTGGCGAGCGACGGCATCCGCCCCGTGTGAGTTCATGCTCGCCAGCTTCGACGAACTCGACGGCGAGGTTCGCACGGCGGCGAAGCGCCGGTCGCTCTGGTCGCTGGGTGGCGTGCTCGCTTCGGGGGCGGCACTTGTCGCGGTGGTTCCCGTCGCCTTCGCCGCCGTGTTCCAGGCGGGCGCTGCACTTCTCCTGCCGTGACGACGAGCGAGGGGGCCGTTGCCACTCGGCGCCAGCCCCCTCGCCCGGCCGATGTCGCGGCACAGCCACAACATCTTTCCCCCCGGAAGACAACCCGTCATCGGGCCGCCTGAGCGCACGTCGTGCGCGGGCGCAGCGCGCGTCTGAACGCACACGCTGCTGACTGAGGCTAGTTCGGGCACTGGGCGGCCGCCAGAGCCCTGTTTTCAGATAGTGAACGCCTCTACGCGAGGCGATCCGCGCCCAACTGGAGCGAGGCGCGCCGCGGCAGCGAGCATCCGTTTCGCGACGTCCACCACGTCGTCCGGCGTGTCTTCCGACGGCGCGGAGATGGCAAGGGATGCGATGACGCCGGGGGCGCGGACGGGCACGGCGAGGCAGTTGTTGCCGATGACGTACTCCTCGACGTCGATCGACGTGCAGCCGCTGGAATCGAGTTGCCGAAGCAGGGTGCGTCGGTCGCTGATCGTGTTTTTCGTGAGGCTCGCCAGGGGATGCCGTGACAGGTAGTCGAGGCGCTGCTCCGGATCGAGGTCGGCGAGAATCCGCTTGCCGAGCGCCGTGGCATGGGCGCTCTCATGCATACCGACCCAGAACTCCACACGCGGGTGAGCGGCGTATTCGACGATGTCGACGACGTGGACCTCCCCGTCATCGAAGCGGGAAAGGTACGCGGTCGCGCCGAACTCCTCGCTGACCTCGCGGAGTGCTGACCACACGCGCGCCAGGAAGACTCCGTCGGCGTCCTTGCTCTGCAGCGACGGGAATCGCTTGCCGAGCACGAGGCCGTCGGGTTCACGGGCGAGGTAGCCCTCATGCACCAAGGTGCGAACGATGTTGTACGTGGTGCCGAGCGAGAGTCCGGCGGACGAGGCGAGAGCCTTGACCGGAAGCGGCCTGGGCGCGTTGGCCACCATGTCGACGAGCGTGATGGCGCGCTGGATCGAGCCCAGCAGCGTGCCCCCACGTTCGGTCATCGATGATCCCCCGGCTTCAGAGTAGTCGCGTGAGCGGCGTTGTCTACGCCATTTACCCCGCCCCCTTCCAAGGTCTAACGTGTGTGTCACCCAGCGACAGAGCCGTCGCAGTTCTATGAGAGGGGCCGACATGGCATCCGCACTTCCTGAGCCGGTGGCTCGACTGATCACCGCCGTCAATTCCGGAGACAGCGAGGCCTTCCTCGACACGTTCTCGCCCGATGGCACCGTCGACGATGGCGGGCGCGTGTTCACCGGCCGGGAGGAAATCCGCGAGTGGTCGGATGCCGAGCTGATCGGCGCGCAGACGACTCTCGACGTGACTGCGGACATCACCACCGGTGAATTCACGACGATCACGGCCGAGGTCGGCGGCGAGGGTTTCACGGGCACCAGCCACTTCAGCTTCACCGTGCAGGACGACCTCGTTCAGCAAATGACGATCACGGCCTGACATCCCGGGCTGCGCCGCTCCCGAAATGTCGCCCCACTAGGCTGGGGGCGCGCTGGCCCTCCGTCGGCATCGAGGAGAGTCATGGAATTGCTGGGAATCGTTCTGAGCCCGATCATCGTCGCCGTCGTCGTCGGCGTCATTCTGCTGATCGTCATCATCATGTTCATTCAGGGCCGATACAAGATCGCGCAGCCCGATGAGGCGATCATCGTCACCGGGCGTCGCGCCCGGAAGTCCGTCGGAGTCGACGGCCGCACGATCACCGACCTGACCGGCCAGAAGGTCGTCCAGGGTGGCGGCGTTTTCGTCATCCCGTTCCTGCAGAAGCAGTTCTCGATGTCGCTGCGTTCGCGCGCGATCGGCATCCAGGTGGTGGCACAGACCCGCAACGGAGTCACCATCCGGATCGAAGCCGTCGCCGTCGTCAAGGTGGGCGACAGCGACAGCGCGATCCGCTCCGCCGCCCAGCGGTTCCTCGGTCAGGACAAGCACATCGAGCCGTTCACTCAGGAGGTGCTCTCCGGTTCGTTGCGTTCGTCAATCGGTAACCTCACCGTTGAGGAGATCATTCGCGACCGTGCCGGCCTCGCCGAGCAGGTCATCGAAGCAGCACGGACTTCACTGCTCAACCAGGGTCTCGACGTCGACACGTTCCAGATCAAGGAGATCGCCGACGACAAGGGCTACATCACCGACCTCGGTCGCCCCGAGCAGGCCCGCGTGCGCCAGGCCGCTGAGATCGCCGAGTCCGTTTCGGCTCGCGCCTCGGAGCAGGCCCGGATCGAAGCAGCGGAGGCGATCGCTGACGCGAACCGCGAACTCTCGCTGAAGAACGCGTCGATCAAGATGGAGACCGATAAGGCGCTCGCCGAGGCCGAAGCAGCGAAGCCGCTCGCCGAAGCATTCGCCCAGCAGGGCATTCTGCAGCAGCGCGAGGTCACCGCGCAGCGCGAGACCGCTTTGCGTGAGCAGCAGCTCAACGCCGACGTGCGCAAGACCGCCGACGCTGAGTCGTACCGCATCCGCCAGATCGCCGACGCTCACGCCTCACAGGTCGTCGCCGAAGCGAAGGCAGACCGCGACCGTCGTATCGCCGAGGCCGAGGCAACCCGCGCCGAGGGTGAGGCCGAAGCAGCCGCGATCTTCGCCAAGGGTGAAGCAGAAGCGCGCGCGACCGAGCTCCGCGTCGCCGCTCTCCGCGACGAGTCCGAAGCACTGCTCCAGCAGCGCGCGATCGAGATCCTGCCGGAGATCGCGAAGCAGCTCGCCGCCCCGTACGGCGCGATCGACAACCTCACGGTCATCTCGACCGACGGCGCTTCACAGCTCTCCAAGCAGGTCGTCGGCAACGTCACCGAGGTCACCCAACTGCTCAAGGACTCCACGGGCATCGACCTCGCGTCGATCCTCAACGGATTCGTCGGCGGACGCTCAGCTGCCGCCGGTGCTGCCGGTGCTGCGCCGACGGATGCTGCCGCTGCCGCGCCCGCGGACGCCCCGGCTCCGGTCGCCTCCGCTCCCGTTGCGGCCGCTGCGTCCGAGTAACAACACGCTGAGATAAGGACATCGGCTCCGGACAAGGACGAAACCGCGGTTTCGATCCTTCTGTGGGGCCGTTCTCCTTTTCTCGAGCCGCCGGAGGGAGCGGATGCTGCGCGCCAGGACCCGGGAACGTGACCTTCTACTCCTGCCGCGCCGGCGGCATCCGCTGTTCGCCTCCCCCGTCGCACGCAAACAGGAGATCACACGATTTACAGGATGCTTTCGCGGTTTTTCTCCTGCAAAGCGTGCGATCTCCTGTGAAGCCGGGGAGCGGATGCTGCGCGCCAGGGCCCGGGAACGTGACGTTCTACTCCTGCCGCTCCCGCGGCATCCGCTCGGCACCGCAATAATGGGGCCATGAGCCTCCTGCGGAACACGAAACTGTCGGTCATCGGAGCGGGGAGCGTCGGGTCGTCGCTGGCGTATGCGGCGCTGATCCGGAACTCGGCGCGCGAGGTGGTGCTGTACGACCTCAACGCTGCGAGGGCCGAAGCCGAGGTGCTCGACCTGGCGCACGGCACGCCGTTCACCGGAGCATCGCGCATCACGGGCGGTGGCGACATCGAGGCGGTTGCCGGGTCGGATGTCATCGTCGTAACCGCGGGTGCCAAGCAGGAGCCCGGGCAGACGCGACTCGATCTCGCCGGGGTGAACGCGCGGATTCTCGAGAAGCTTCTGCCGCGCCTCGTTGAACTCGCGCCGCATGCCGTCATCATCCTGGTCACGAACCCGTGCGACGTGCTCACCGCCGTTGCCGACCAACTCGTGGATCTGCCCGCTGGTCAGCTCTTTTCGTCCGGAACGGTGCTCGACTCGTCTCGGCTGCGCTGGCTCCTCGCCGAGTCTGCCGGGGTGGCGCCGCAGAACGTGCACGCGCTGATCGTCGGCGAGCACGGTGACAGCGAGTTCGCCCTGTGGTCGGATGCCACCATCGGCCAGACGCCGCTCCGTGACTGGACCGACGAGAGCGGCACGCTGCTGTTTCCGCGGGAGCGCCTCGAGTCGCTCACCTCGGATGTCGTGCACGCCGCCTACAAGATCATCGCCGGCAAGGGTGCGACGAACTACGCGATCGGGCTCTCGGGTGCACGGATCGTCGAAGCTGTGCTGCGCAACGAGCGCGCGATCCTTCCGGTGTCGAGCATGCTGCGCGGGTATCGCGGGATCGACGGTGTCGCCCTCAGCGTTCCGTCGATCGTGGGTTCGAGCGGGGTCGAGCGCACCCTCGATGTGCCCATGGACGACATCGAGGTCGAGCTGCTGCACCGCTCGGCGGAGGCGCTCAGGGAGTCCATCGCGCACCTGGGCTGAGCTGCCGCCCTCGTACGTTCTCACGCACTGCGGTCGGAATCACTCGGCGTGCCGGGTGTATTGGTCCGCAGTGGGTGAACCCGCGTCGTGCGCGCGGGGAGCCGTCGCGTCGTGCCGGCCGACGGCATCCGCGGGTCGCGCGGTCATGGCACGCAAGACAGGAGATCGCACGCAAAACCGGATGCTTTCGCGCGCTTTCTCCTGTAAATCGTGCGATCTCCTGTAAACCGTTCGCGGTGCGCCCGGGCGCGAGGAATCAAAGCGTCTGAAGCACGTACCCCAGAAGCCCGAACGCAACGGCGAACACCACAATGCCGGCGTTGCGCCAGCGCTTGCGCAGTCGCCGGCCCTCCACGGCCACGCCGGCGGGCGACGCCAGCGCACCGGCGATGGGAGCGGGGGAGGCGCCTGCCGAGCCAGTCGCAGCGGCATCGGGCGGCGTCGCAGCCGGGTTCAGGAGGCGCTCGTCGCGCCAGCGAGCCCACGCGTCGACCTTTGCCTGCAGGGCGGCGACGGTGTCGAAGAGCAGTGTCCAGACGGCAGGGTTCACCGTCGAGATGGCCGGTCCGGTGTACAAAAACAGCATGTCGTCGACGATCTCGACGTCGAACAGCGCGGCGTGATCGACGAACCGGGCCATGATGTCGGGGGAGAACAGGTACAGCGCGTCGCGCTCGTACCCCTCGGGGCAATACAGCTCGAAGTAGCGATCGAAGTCTCCCTCGAGCGAGAGTCGCTGTTGCGTTGTGAACGAGGTCGGCAGGTTGCTGCCGATCGCGGAGTTGTTCTTGACGGCATCCAGCACGATGTGCGGCAGCGTGGTGCCGAGCTCGATCGCGACGTATCCCCAGGTCCGGTGGATGGGGTTCTTGCCGCCGCGCTCCAGGTACTGGTGGTGCCCGAACTCGACGGATGGCGAGGCCGTGGTGCGCAGAACGTCGGATGCGACCCTGTCGGCTCCGAGCGAGAAGATCATTCCGGGGAGGTCGGGGCTCTCAACCCGGTGCTGGTAGGTCATCCCGTTGGCGGCGGCGAAGCGGTCGAGCCGGAACCGGATCTCCCGATCCCGCATCACACGCCGCCGCACCCTCACGGTGATCAGGGCAACGGCACCGGCGACGACAACGAACACCCCGAGAGCGATGAAGACGCCACCCGGCAGGCGCGACAGCTCCACCAGGAACAGCGCGAACATGACCACGCCGACGAGTGCGACGACGACGAGGAGCACGTTCGCGAAAGTGTGCCCGGCGGACTGGGCGCGACCGGCGTTCAGCCTGCCGTGATGCTCCTGCACCAGCCGGGTTTCCACCGGATCGGTCAGCGGTGTCGGGTCGAAAGAAAGTCCGGGTCGAAGGGTGGGGGCACTCACCCCTCCACGTTATCGGCTCCTTCCGAAGTAAATAACCCTTGACGCGAAGTCAAACTTTCTTTACATTGCAGATGTAAGGTTTTCTTGACATGAACGAGGAGCTCCGGATGTCATCCGAAGAGAAAAGCGCGTGGGTTCTGCTGGTCGTCGCGATCGCGGGGTACGCGACGTACCTGGTGCTGGTGGCGAGCGAGGCGGCATCCGTCCCGCTTCTGGAGAGCGGCTGGGCGACGTGGATGCTGTGGACGATCGGCGGTGGGATCGTCGGCGGCATCGTCGTCAACATCGTCGTCGGTATCTTCTCACCGAAGGACGCGGGCAAAAAGGACCAGCGCGACCGCGAGATCACGCGCTTCGGTGACTCGGTGGGGCAGTCTTTCGTCGTGATCGGCGGGGTCGGAGCGCTGATCCTCGCCATGCTTGAAGCGCCATACTTCTGGATCGCCAACGCCATCTACCTCGCGTTCGTGCTCTCGGCCGTTCTCGGGTCGATCGCTCGGGTCGTCGCGTACCGGCGGGGGCTGCCGACATGGTGAAGGCTCAGACCCGGGTGACCAATGACATCCGCCGCCTGCGTTTCGCGAACGGCGAGATGACGCAGGCCGACCTCGCCGACCGTATCGGGGTCACCCGGCAAACCATCATCGCCATCGAGCAGGGGCGGTACTCGCCGTCGCTCGAGATGGCTTTTCAGATCGCCGGAGTCTTCGGGGTGCCACTCGACACGGTCTTTTCGTATGCGGCGCCCGACAAGGAGTCGTCATGAGAGCCATCATCCAGCACAGGTACGGGGCACCCGATGTGCTCGCCGTCGAGCACGTCGACCAGCCCGAGATCGGCGACGACGACGTGCTCGTGCGCGTCGCCGCTGCCGGAGTCGACGCCGGCGTCTGGCACACCGTCGCGGGCAAGCCGTACCTGTTGCGGCTGTTCGGGTTCGGGTTCCGGGCGCCGAAACAGAAGACCCCGGGGCGGGATGTCGCGGGGCACGTCACACAGGTCGGCTCGAACGTGACGCGGTTCGCGCTGGGCGACGAGGTCTTCGGCACCACGCTCGAGGGCAGCTTTGCCGAGTTCACGCGGGTTCCCGCTGAGCGGCTCGCGCTCAAGCCGGCGAACGTGAGCTTCGAGCAGGCGGCGGTGACTCCGATCTCGGGATGCACGGCGCTGCACGGGTTGCGCGACGCCGGGCGCCTGGCCGCGGGCCAGAGGGTGCTCGTGCTCGGCGCCGGGGGAGGGGTCGGCTCCTTCGCGGTGCAGATCGCGGTCGCGATGGGGGCATCCGTCACCGGGGTGTGCAGCACCGACAAAGTCGAGTTCGTCCGCTCGCTCGGCGCCGCCCAGGTGATCGATCGCACGCGTGAAGACTTCGCGGCAGGCCCGGGCGGATACGACCTCATCCTCGACACCGCCGGACACAACTCGCTCAGGCGCCTCCGACGGATGCTGTCGCGTCGCGGCACCCTCGTCATCGTCGGTGGCGAAGGTGGCGGGCCCCTCCTCGGTGGATTCGGCCGGTCGCTTCGGGCGCTGGTCGTGTCTGCCTTCGTGCCCCAGCGGCTGGTCGGTCTGATGTCCGAGGAGGACCTGCCGACCCTCGAGGCGCTCGCCGCCTTGGTTGCCCATGGCAGTGTCGTGCCGCCGGTGGATCGGGTTTTCCCACTCGAGCGCGCGGGCGACGCGATCGAGTACCTGCACGCGGGTCGTCCGCTCGGCAAGGTGGTCGTGAAGGTTTAGTGCCTGCAGCGAGTTGCCCACATTTGTGGGTTCGAGCGGGCCCGCACCCGTGGAAGCGGGCAACTCGCGGAGGAGGGGCCGCTCCCTGGACGGGCGCTGGTGGCGAAACGTCGCGCCCCGGAGAGGTGGCACGGAAACTCGGGCGGTGAATCGTGGGGTCCGTCCCCTATGCGTGGACGGACCCCACGATCTACCGCCCGAATGTGCGGTGCGGCGGGTGCGGGCGTGCCGCGTGCCGCGAGTTGCCCACATTCATGGGTCCGAGCGGCCCCGCACCCACGAAAGTGGGCAACTCGGGCAGGGGCGGCCGGGCGCACCGGTATACGCGCGCACCCGGCGTGAGTAGCATGAGCGGCGGAGCGGGCGCGGGGACGCAGCCCCGTGGCATCCGCTCGTCATGTTCACAAGGGAGTGCGCAATGCAGAAGATCACGCCGTGCATGTGGTTCGAGACGCAGGCTGAGGAAGCCGCCGAGTTCTACGTGTCGGTGTTTGAGAACTCCGAGATCCTTCACGTGTCGCGCTATGGCGAAGGTGGGCCGATGCCGGCGGGTACCGCGCTTGCGGCCGACTTCGTGATCGACGGGGTGCAGATGCAGGCACTCAACGGGATGCAGGCTGTTGGCTTCACCGAGGCGATCTCGCTCTCGGTGAGCACCGAAACGCAGGAGGAGACCGACCGGCTCTGGGACGCCCTCACCTCGGACGGCGGCGAAGAGAGCATGTGCGGCTGGCTCAAGGACAAGTACGGCGTCTCGTGGCAGATCGTTCCGACGGTGATGCACTTGCTGGGTGACCCGGACCAGGAGAAGGCGGGCCGGGCAATGCAGGCCATGATGAGGATGAAGAAGATCATCATCGCCGACATCCAGGCGGCGTTCGACGGGGCCTAGCCACGTGGCATCCGATTCGTAATATGACCGCGGCACCCGCGAGCCCTACCCGCGAACCCCGAATTTGTCACATTGGCGAAAGCAACCAGTTGTCGGTGCAAGCATTGGGATATGAGTTCCAGCCTTTCCAGCCTCCCCATTCTTGATTTCTCCCGACTGGATGCCGGCGCCGACGAAGCATCAGCCTTCCGCGCCGACCTGCTCCGCGCCACCCACGAGGTCGGGTTCTTCTACCTCGTCGGCCACGGAGTCGACCGGCAACTCATCGACGACCTGCTCGCCGTCTCGCGCCGGTTCTTCGAACTGCCCACCGACGAGAAGCTCAAGCTCGAGAACGTTCACAGCCCGCAGTTCCGCGGCTACACGCGCGTCGGCGGTGAGCTCACGCATGGTGACGTTGACTGGCGTGAGCAGATCGACATCGGACCCGAGCGGGATGCCGTCGAGCCGGCGCCCGGGACGGCCGACTACTGGCGTCTCGAGGGTCCGAATCTGTGGCCAGAAGCGCTTCCGGAGCTGAAGAGCATCGCCGAGCGCTGGAACGACGAGCTCACGCGTGTCTCCCTGCGGCTGCTGCGCGCCTGGGCCCTGTCGCTCGGTGCGAGCGAGGACTCCTTCGACGAAGCCTTCGCCGACAAGCCGTTCTCGATGACAAAGATCGTGCGGTACCCGGGGGAGTCCGGTGCCGAACGCAAGCAGGGCGTCGGTGCGCACCGCGATGGTGGCGTGCTCACCCTCCTCCTCGTCGAGCCCGGCAAGGAAGGCCTGCAGGTCGAGCACGAGGGCGAGTGGATCGATGCGCCCTCCATTCCAGGAGCGTTCGTCGTCAACATCGGCGAGATGCTCGAGCTCGCCACCGGTGGCTACCTCAAGGCCACGCTGCACAAGGTGTTCTCGCCGCCGGTGGGCAGCGACCGCATCTCGGTGCCGTTCTTCTTCAACCCGGCGCTTGACACCGTGATGCCGCGGCTGGAGCTCAGCCCGGAGCTCGCGACCGCGGCCCGAGGGCTCTCCGTCGACCCGACGAACAGTCCCATCCTCGACACCTATGGTGACAACGCGCTGCGCTACCGGCTGCGTGCGCACCCGAACGTGGCGGAGATCCACCACAAGGACCTGCTGGTTCCCAACGCTGATTGAGCTTGTCGAATGGTGATTGAGCTTGTCGAAATCGCGCGCCCAAACCGTCCGCGCGGCAGAACTATGCCGTGAGCGCCGCTGAGGTCACGCCCCCCGCAGAACATCGGCACGAGCGGCGGCGTGCTCCTCGGCGGTGATTGTGCCGGCGGCCCGTAAACCGTCGAGCTCCTGCAGTCGTTCCTGCAAAGACCGGGGCGCCGACGCCGGACGCAGCAACTCGCTGTTCATCGCACGCGTCGCGAGATCGGACTGCAGGGTCATCGGATCGTGCCCAGCCTCCTTGATCTTGCGGTGATTGCGCACAGCCGCGACGACAACGATCACGCCGACGATGAGGATGAAGAGGCTCGCACCGGCAAACATCAGCGGGAAGAGATCGAAGAACGGGTCGGGTTCCATCGCGGGGCCTCTCGGTCGGTTGAGGCTCCAGCTTGGCAATGGCTCCGGTCTGCGTCAATAAGCGTCAATAAGAAGAACGGATGCCACGGCGCAGTCGCGCGCCGTGGCATCCGTTCGTCGTGTGAGGACTGGCTACGGTACGAGGATCGCCCGCCCGCGCACGGTGCCGGCCTCGAGGTCGTCGAACGCCTGGATGCCCTCTTCGAGGGAGTACTGCTGGGTTTCGACGGTGATTTTTCCGAGCTTGGCGAGTTCGATCACCTGGCGCTGGTCGGAGCGGGTGCCGCCGTAGGAGCGGCGCACGTCGACGCCCCACGGCAGGGTCGTCGTGAGGGCGTCGGCGGCGTAGGTGAAGGAACCCTCGCCGAGTCCGACGAAGCGGAGCGCTCCGTCTGGGGCGATGATCTTCGTGGCGAGGTCGACGGTGGGCTGGACCCCGACGAAGTCGAAGACGGCATCCGCCCCGTATTCGCCGGTGAGCGCGAGGACCTTCGCCGCGGTGTCGCCATCGCTGAGGAAGGTTTCGTCAGCGCCGTGTTCGCGGGCGATCTCGAGCTTCTGTTCGCTGGAGTCGATCGCGATGACGCGGGTGCCGGTGGTTGCCTTGAGGATCTGGAGTCCCATGTGGCCGAGCCCGCCGACGCCGATGACGGCGACGGTGGATCCCGGGGTGAGGCGGTGGCGGGCGCCGTTGATGGCGTGCATCGGCGTGAGGCCGGCGTCGGCGAGGGGTCCTGCGGTGATCGGGTCGAGGTCGCCGAGCGGCTCGAGGTAGCGGGCCTTCACCGCGATGTACTCCGCCATGCCGCCGTCCGGGCCGAGGCCGGGGCACGGCGGCATGCCGTAGCGGCCGCCGGTGTTGACGCAGACGTTGTCGCGGCCTTCGATGCAGGGGCGGCAGACGCCGCAGGCCCACACGAGGTAGACGAGAACGGCGTCGCCTTCGCTGAGTCCGGTGACGTCGTTGCCGAGGGATGCCACGTGGCCGGCGGTCTCGTGTCCGAGCGTCATGTTCGGGACGGGCCACTCGGGAGCGTGGCGTACGTGGACGTCGGAGTGGCAGAGGCCGGCTCCGGCGACCTTCACGAGGACTTCGTCTGGGCCGATTTCGGGGACCGGGACGTCGCGGACTTCAAGAACGCCGGCGGATACGATTTGCAAGGCTCGCATGTTGCTCTCTTTCTTCGGGTCGATGACCGTCATTGGTCACTGAATTTCACAATAGGGCAGATGCCCCATAGATCGCTACGGCGTTAGACTCGCGCAGTGACCGACGAGCCGATGGACCCACGCCAGAGGCGGACGCGCGCCCGCCTGCACGAGGTCATCCTCGAGCTGGCGGCGTCGACCCCACTCGATAGCATCACGGTCGCCGATATCGCTCGCGCCGCGGATGTGAAGCGCGACACCGTCTATCGCCATGCGGGGAGTGCGGTCGCGCTGCTCGCCCAGGCGCTCGAGGCTGAGATTGAGGATCTGGTCGAGTACACCTCGCAACTCCCGGCAATGTCTGAAACCGGCGAGAGTGTCTTTGCGGTGCCTGAGCGGGCGATGTTCGAGCATGTGGCGAAGCACGCGGACATCTACCGCAACGCGTTGGCGTCTGAGGTGAGTGGTCCGATCCGGGATCTGCTGATCCGCTCAAGCGCGCGGGCGCTGACGGCACACCTGGAGCGGCACCCCGAGATCGCGCCGCTGGTCGGCGGCCGGCCAGCGACGGAGGCGGAACGACGGATGTTCGTGGCCTTCGCCGCGTCGGGAACCTTCGGTGCAGTGCAGGCCTGGCTCGCTGAAGGAGATCTCAGCGATCTGGATGCCGCGGCGGCGGCAACGCTGGCGGCGGCGCCGGAGTGGTGGTTGGGGCGGCGGTAGCTTTCGCCATCCGGTGATTGAGCCTGTCGAAATCCCATCCATGATCTTCTGCGGGCTTATCTGCTTATGGCACCGGTGGGCGGGGGAGGAGGACCCAACGGATTGCATTGTTGATCCAGCTGGAGCGTCCGAGATCAGTCGCTTCAAATGATGTGCCGCCGAGTCCACCTCAGCGCTGCAGCACCGGCTCCGGAAACAGACGCCGAATCTCCCGCTGCGGACTCACCAGCGCGAACACCGCGAACCCGATCGCTGCGCCCAGCGTGTTTGCGATGAGGTCATTCACGTCAGCGGTCCGGGTTGCCCCGAACACCCCGAACCAGATCTGCGTGATCTCGATGCCGAGGCTGAACAGCGCACCTGCCAGGACCACTCGACCGAAAGTGTTGACGCGCGTCAGCATGGGGAGCAGGAACCCCAGCGGCGCCGTCATCAGGATGTTGAGCAGAAACGTCCGGATGTCGATGGTCACGATCGGCCACGGGTTGATGATCGACCACCACGGTCCCTGGTTCGCATACTCGCCGATGTTCACCTGGAACGGGAAAAACGCAACCGCCGCTACGCCGATCAGGTAGGCGACGGCGACACCGTTCCAGAGCGTCCGCGAGGGCGACGCACCGAGGCGCTGGGAGTGAATGAGCGTCAGAGGAACCAGGAACGCCAGGGCGGGAATCGCGAAGATGATCAAGGGAATGGTGAAACGGATGTCGAGCACGGCAGGCCAATCGGATCGGGGTACTTCGATCCTGGCGATGCTGCTCCCGCGACCGCGTCAGTCCGGGGAGTGAACGTTTCGCGGTGGGATCATCCCTGCGGTGTAGAGGGGGGAGCGCCCGGCCCAGTCCAGCACGCGGAGCGCCCGCAGCGTGACCCAGCGGCTCGGCTCGCCCTCCGCCTCCATCTCGAAGTGCACCTTGCCGGGATGCGCCAGCTCGAGCAGCCACCGCCCGTCGGCATCACGTTTGCCCTCGACCAGGTCGAGTGCCTCGTCGTGCCGTGGGTCTGGCGGGGAGCCCGCACGTCGGAAGTAGTCGAGACCCCTCAGCACGTCATAGAACCAGCGGGTGGGGAAAGAGAAGCGGGTGAAATCGGGGTCGGCGACCTCTCCCGTTGACAGGCGCCGGAACATCCGTCGTTCGAGGAGATACTCCTCGGCTCGTCGTCGCGCGGCGGTCACCTCACCGGATGCCCCGTGCGCCTGTTCGTGCTCGAGCAGCCCGTCGAGCACGCAGATCGTGGAGTGGAATGACGAGCGGATGGAGCCGCGTTCGGCCTCGCAGTTCCAGCCGCCGTCGCCGAGCTGCTCACCGAGGAGCCGGTCGACCAGCGGCTGTACGTTCTCGCCGAAGTAGTCGCCGAGCGCCACGATCATCCCGTTGACGCACGGCTCGACTTCGCCTCCGAAGTACTCCTCGCCGATGGGATCCCAGCTCACGTGATCGCGCACGAGACCAATCGCCGCACGGGCCTCAGCGCTCGCTGGATCGAGACCGAGCTCCCGGAGCAGCACGACGGTGTGGTGCGTCGCGGTCCACGGCTGGCCGGGATCGTCGGGGTCCCGCGGCTCGGGCGGGTCATAGACGCCGCGGTCCCAGTACCCGTCTGCACCCTGCAGCCGGAGGAGTTGCGCGCCCCACCCCTGGGTCGCGACTTTCGCGCGTTCGGCGGCGACGGCATCCGCTGGTTCGTGGAGCAGGTCGCGCATCACCTGCCAGCGAATTGAGGGGTCGGAGTCCAGCAGCCAGTCGATGACGGTCATGCGGGCGAGTTTAGGGCGCGGGAGGGGGTGAGTGAAGGGGCCCTTGCCGGAGCGGCCGGCCGACGGCATCCTGAATGTGGGCAAGGGTCACGATCGGGGCGACTGTGGACAAGTACGACATCAAGACCGCGCACAAAGCGCTCTATGCGCCGTCGGCCAAGGAGTTCACCGAGGTGGATGTGCCACGGATGCGATATCTCGCGATCGACGGACACGGCGACCCGAACACATCGCCCGAGTACGCCGCCGCGATCGAAGCGCTCTATCCCGTCGCGTACGCGCTCAAATTCCTGAGCAAGAAGGAGCTCGGCCGCGATCTCGTGGTCGCGCCGCTCGAGGGGCTGTGGCGCGCTGACGACCCGTCGGTGTTCACGACGCGGCAGAAGGACGCCTGGGACTGGACGATGCTGATCAGCCAGCCCGACTGGATCACGGACGAGATGGTTTCTGCAGCAATGACGACGGTGCGCGAGAAGAAGGGCCTCGCTGCGGTCGAGCGGATGCGACTGCTCACCCTCGACGAGGGACGCTCGGTGCAGATCCTCCACATCGGGTCGTATGACGACGAGACTCCCACGCTCGAACGGCTCCACGACGAATACCTGCCGGCACACGGCCTCACCCTTCACGGGGACCACCACGAGATCTACCTCAGCGATGCGCGTCGCACCGAACCAGCCAGGCTACGGACGGTGCTGCGCCAGCCGGTCCGCCCGCTGTGACCCGGAGCGCTGTGACTCGGGCCGCTGTGACTCGGCCTTAGCGGTACGAGTCGGCCCGCGCGAAAATCCATCGCGTGAGGCGGCGTCTGCCGGTGATCACCAGTGTGATTCCGCTGGCACCGAGCAGGATCCCGATCAGCCCGGCTCGCACCGAGCCTCCGACGTCTCCGATGATCGCCGATGCCACCGAGAGTGACAAGAGGGATGCCGCGGCCACCGTCACGAGGACGCCGAGCACGATCATCCACGTCGGACTCCGCCCCACCGGAGCGGCCGAGGCGCTCGCCGTGTTCTGGATCCGGAGTGGATCGAGCTGGCCCGCCTGCTGCTCCTCGCCAGCTTGCACTCGAGCGGTGATCTCGGCGACCGCCGCGTCGTTGAGCTCGAGGATGAGCCAGCCGCTCGCGCCCTCGGCGTCGGTGTAACTGAGGATGCCGGTGTCGTCGGTGGTGCGCGGCTGCAGCGGCGCGATGAACTCCATCGCGAGCTCGATAACCCCGGCCGCCATGGTGGCGCGAGCGAGCGGGATGTCGAACCGGCGCTCCGACTCGGCCGGGCGTCCGCTCGCGTCGTGAGTTTGCAGCATCCGGATCCCGCGACTGCTCGCCATGCGCTGCCTCCCACTACGCGGAGGCGGGGTGCCGCCGCTCGGCTCCACCCTAACCGCGCGGCTCGAGGTCATCGGGGCGCTGCTCTGTTGCGTTGCCACGTTCGGCTGGAGTTTCTCGCGACTTCTGACCATGAGTGGCCACGCAAGGAGGAGGATGCCGCGGCGCGCGCTAGCGGCAAACGAGCGGATGTGACGCCACGTTACGGCGAACGCTACGAAGTGTGACCGGCGCTCTGTTGCGGGCATCCGGTGCGCCCATAGAGTCACTCACTACCAACCGGTGCACCGCTGAATTCCGCAGATTCGGCGGCTTCTCCCGCTATACGAGAGCTCACATTCGCATGTTACGAACACCCGCAAAGCTTCTGTCCGTTGCCACAGCAGGCGTGCTGGCCACCATGGCACTGACCGCGTGCGCCGGTGGCGCGACTGGACCAGCCGATGGCGCCAAGCGAGTCGACGGAGGCACCATCGAGTACGCCCACCAGCAGGAGCCGGCGTGCGTCTTCGGCGGCTGGATCGAGCAGGCGTACCTCAGCTATCAGGTGCTCGACAACCTCACCTCGCTCGATGAAGACGGCACCCCGGTGCCATGGCTCGCCGAGGAGTGGAGCGCATCCGACGACGGCCTCACCTGGACCTTCACCCTCAAGGAAGGCGTCGAGTTCACCGACGGCAGCCCGCTCACCGCGGAAGCCGTCGCGTACAACTTCGACCACTGGCTCGGCGGCGGCAACTCCACAGCCCAGGTCTGGCTCGACGGATACTACGAGTCCGCCGAGGCCGTCGACGACCAGACCCTCGTCGTGAACCTCAGCGCTCCATACCCGCGCCTCGCCGACAACCTCACGCAGAGCTACTTCGCCATCCAGTCGCAGGAAGCACTCGAAACCCGCACGGCAGAGGAGAACTGCGAGGCGCCGATCGGCACCGGCGCGTTCGTCGTCGAGGAGTGGAACCGCGGCGAGAACATCGTCCTCACCCGCAACGACGACTACACCTCCTGGCCCGCCAACGCGAAGCACGAGGGCCCCGCGAACGTCGAGAGAATCAACTGGCGCTTCGTCGCCGACGGAACCACGCGCACCTCCGCACTTCGCGCCGACGAGGTCGACGCGCTCTACGACGTTCCCGCGATCGAGTGGGAGGGTCTCGACACCGCCGGTTTCGACCTCGCCAAGTACGTCACCCCCGGTCGCCCACAGCAGTTGAGCTTCGACACCGTCGAGGGCCCGTTCGTCGACGAGAACGTTCGCAAGGCATTCGCGTACAGCCTCGACCGCGAAACCCTCGTCGAGACGATCGGCAAGGGCGTCATCCCCTTCGAGGGCAACGGTGGTGTCAGCCAGTCGACTCCCGGCTACAGCCAGAAGGCCGCGGATGCCTACAGCTACGACATCGACAAGGCCAACGAACTCCTCGACACCGCCGGATGGACCGAAACGGATGCCGACGGGTACCGCACCAAGGACGGAGAGACGCTCGACGTCACTCTTCCCTACGGCGCCGGCTCGATCATCAACGCCGAAGGAGCATCCATTCTTCAGGGCGTGCAGGAGCAGGCGAAGGAAGCCGGTTTCAAGGTCGAACTGATCCCGGTGCCGCAGAGCGAGTTCTTCGCCGGAGCCTACTCGACCCCGGAGGAGCGCGACATCTCGGCGGGCTACTGGACCGCGGTGACTGCAGGCATCCTGCATATCAACTGGCGGCAGAACCTGCCGGACAGCCCCAACTACAACAACGACGCGTTCTACAACGACCCGGTGCTCGAGGACCTGATCCTGGCCGCGAACTCCGAAGCCGACCTCGACGCGCAGAACGCGCTCTACGCAGAGGCGCAGGAGTACATCGCCGACCACGCACTGTCGATCGGCCTCTATGACCGGCTCTCGTCGCTTGCTGTCTCGCCCTACCTCAAGGACGTCTGGCAAGAGAACGCACAGGGAGGACCGGTGTTCCATGACGCTTACTTCGTCGAATAAGGCCGCGGCCGCCGCTGACGCTTCGGCGTCGGCGGCCCGGCCCGCCTCCCGCCACCGGATCCTCGCCCGGCGGATCGGCGAGAAGCTCGTTGGTGCCCTCATCGTTCTCTTCGGGGCCGCAACCACCGCGTTCCTCGCCCAGGCAGCCCTCCCGGGCGACCGGGCGACCGTCATCCTCAACACCCGCGCCGGGCAGGCCATCCAGCGCACACCGGAGGAACTCGCCCAGATCAACGAACAGTACGGCCTGCTCAATCCAATCGTCGTGCAGTACTTCGACTACATGAGGGCACTGCTCACCGGAAACCTCGGGATGTCGTACCAGCAGTACCGCCCGGTCTCCGCGATCATCCTCGAACAGATCGGCCCCACCCTCGTTCTGACCCTGACGGCCATCGCGCTGTCGTGGCTGATCATGGTCGTCTGGATCATCCTCACCGCCGGGCGTGGCCCGAGGCTCAGCTCGTTCGGGGCGATCGTCGACACCACCACGGCCGGCCTGCCGCACTACTGGCTCGCGATCCTGCTGCTGCTCGTCTTCTCGCTCAGCCTCGGCTGGTTCCCAGTGATCAGCGGGTCAAGCCCAGCGGGCCTGCTCCTTCCGGCGCTCACCCTCGCCATCCCGCTCGCCGGATTCATGAGCCAGGCCACCCGCACCGAGTTCGAAAAGTCCCTCGAGCAGCCGTTCGTTCTCTCCGCCCGCATGCGCGGGATGGGCGACCTCGGTGTCCGTCTGCACCACGTGCTGCGGCACTCGGTGCTCCCCGCGGTGACGCTCTCCGGCTGGGCGCTCGGCGCCACCATCTCGGGCGCCGTCGTCGTCGAAACCGTCTTCTCCCGGGCGGGAATCGGACGGGTGCTCGTCACCGCCGTCTCCTCGCAGGATCTCCCCATCGTCACCGGGGTGGTCGTGCTCATTGCCGCGCTCTACGTCGTCGCGAACCTTCTCGTCGACGTCGTCTATGTGCTCATCGATCCGAGGTTGAAGAACTCATGACCCTCCAGCAGAAAGTTCCGGTCACTCCGCCGGCAGCACGCTCGCGAAAAAACGTCGTGGCGCCCTGGGGACTGGGGGCCGCGCTCGCCGCACTCCTCTTCTTCGTTGCAGCGCTCGTCGCTCCCCAGGTGCTCGCGACCCATGACCCGTACGCGCTCGATCTCGCGAACGCACTCCAGGCGCCGTCGCTCGCTCACTGGTTCGGCACCGACGAGTCCGGCCGAGACCTGTACAGTCGCGTGGTCTGGGGAACCCGCGACTCGCTCCTGATCGGCATCGGTGCAACCGCCGTCAGCCTCACGATCGCCCTGATCCTCGGGGCGATCGCCGCCCTCGCCGGCAAGTACGTTGCGGGAACGGTCAACCGGGTCATCGAGGTCCTCTTCGCCTTCCCCACATTGCTCCTCGCGCTGCTTCTCGTCACCGTGATCGGTCCGTCCGCGTTCTCCCAGGTCTTCGCGGTCGGAGTCGGCACATCTCCCGGATACGCCCGCATGATTCGCGGGCAGATCCTCTCGGCGAAGAACTCCGGATACGTCGAGGCCGCCACCGCACTCGGCCACAGCCGTGGCCGGATCCTCCGCCACCACGTCATCCCCAACGCCATCCGGCCCCTCGTCGCGGTCATCGCATTGTCGGTCGGCCAGTCGATCGTCTGGGCATCGAGCCTCGCGTTCCTCGGCCTGGGCGTCGCACCCCCGTCACCGGAGTGGGGCGCGCTCCTCGACGCCGGCCGCCTGTACATCACCCAGGCACCCTGGCTCACCGTCATCCCGGGTCTCGTCATCGTCACTCTGGCGATCGCCGCGACCACCATCGGCAAGCACATCCAGGCCTCCCTCGAGAAGGGCGAAAAATGACCACCCTCGTTACAGAGATCCGTACGGATGCCGTCGGCGTCGCTCCCACAGGCGACCCCCGTCTTTCCGTCCACAACCTTCACGTGGGCTTCACTCGCGGAGGGGCGTTCCACGAGGTCGTGAAGGATGTTTCATTCGACCTCCACGCCGGGCAATGCATCGCGATCGTTGGGGAATCCGGGTCGGGTAAGAGCGTCACCGCTCGGTCGATCGTCGGCCTGACCGGCCGGAACGCCACGGTCGAATCCGCCACGATCAGCCTCGACGGTGAAGACCTCACCACGGTCGGAGAGAAACGCTGGCGGGAGATTCGTGGGCGCCGGATCGGCTTCATCCTGCAGGATGCTCTCGTCTCACTCGACCCGCTGCGGCCGGTCGGCAAGGAGATCGAGGAAGCTCTTAAGCTTCACGGCTGGGGTGACCGCTCGAGCCGCAAACGCAAGGTGATCGAACTGCTCGACTCGGTCGGTGTTCCCCACCCCGAGCTGCGTGCACGCCAGCGACCGGATGAGCTCTCGGGAGGTCTCCGCCAGCGGGCGCTCATCGCATCCGCTCTCGCTCTCGATCCCGAAATCATCATCGCCGACGAACCCACGACGGCGCTCGACGTGACCGTGCAGGCGCAAGTGCTGTCGCTGCTCGACGACACGAAGAGTCGCGGGGTGTCGATCATCCTGATCAGCCACGACCTCTCGGTTGTTGCGCACCTCGCCGACCACATTCTCGTGATGAAGGGGGGAGTGGTGGTGGAGAGCGGGCCGGCGCAGCAGGTGCTCACGCGACCAGAACACGAATACACGAAAAGCCTCATCGGTGCCGTCCCCAGTGAGCACACCCGCGGTCGACGACTCGGACCCGAGCTCGACATCGTCGCCACCGCGCATCCGACCCGATTTGCCGAGGAGTTCGCCGACTACACCGGCCCCGTGCTCGAGGCGAGAAACCTTGTGAAACGGTTCCGGTCGCCGGATGGAAGCGTCTCGACCGCAGTGAACGACGTGTCGTTCGAGCTTCAGCCGGGAACGACGCTCGGCATCGTGGGGGAGTCCGGCTCGGGCAAGAGCACCACCGCGCGAATCGCGCTCGCTCTCACCGGTGCCGATGAAGGGTCTGTGACGTTGCTCGGGCGGGAGTGGTCGTCGATTCGGGAGAGCCAACGACGCCCGCTGCGCAAGCGGATCTCGGTGGTCTACCAGGACCCGCTCAGTTCGTTCGATCCGCGCTGGAACACCGAACGCATCCTGCTCGACGCGGTCACCGACGAAGAGCCCAGCACGCTCGCCGAGAAGAAGGCGCGCGTGCGTGAGCTCCTTGCTCAGGTCGGGCTGACGGATGCTGTTCTGCCGCGTTTTCCGCTACAACTGTCGGGCGGTCAGCGTCAGCGGGTCGCGATCGCCCGCGCGTTGGCGCCATCGCCATCGGTGATCGTGCTCGACGAAGCGGTGTCGGCGCTCGACGTATCGATCCAGGCGCAGATCCTCGATTTGCTCGTCGAGCTGCAGAAGCAGATCGGCCTCAGCTACCTGTTCATCTCCCACGATCTGGGAGTGATCAGCCACATCAGCGACACCGTGCTCGTCATGAAGGACGGCGCCGTGGTGGAACGCGGAACCGCCGATGACGTGTTCAACCGCCCGCAGCATCCGTACACCCAGCAGCTCGTCGGTTCACTGCCGACCCTCGACCAGGAGATCCCATGACCACACCACTTCACTTCAACGCGTTCGTGATGAACACCGGATCGCACATTCACCACGGCCAGTGGCGCCGCCCGGATGCCCGGCAGACCGAGTTCAACGACGTGCAGACCTGGATCCACCTCGCAAAACTGCTCGAGGCCGCCAAGTTCGACGCGATGTTCTTCGCCGACGTCACCGGGTTGTACGGGGATTCGGATGCCGACTTCGACGTCTACGTGCACGAGGGCCTGCAGATTCCGAGCAACGACCCGACCGTGCTGCTGAGCGCGCTCGCGGTCAACACCGAGCATCTCGGACTCGCGTTGACCTCCAACGTCGTGCAGAGCCATCCGTTCCACTTCGCGCGGCAGGTATCGACGCTCGACCACATCTCGAACGGCCGGATCGCATGGAACGTCGTCACCGGGATGCAGAACAACGGCGCGCGGAACTTCGGCCAGGCACAGCTCACCGACCACAACGAGCGGTATGAGTGGGCAGAAGAGTACGTCGACGTCACCTACAAGCTGTGGGAGGGCTCGTGGGACGAGGGCGCGCTGCTCAAGGACAAGGAAGGATCGTCGTTCTCGGACCCGTCCAAGATTCACAAGATCTACCACGAGGGCAAGCGGTACAGCGTGGAAGGGCCACACCTTCCATCGCCATCGCCGCAGCGCACACCGGTGCTCTACCAGGCCGGGTCATCGGCATCCGGTCGGGGCTTCGCCGCACGCAACGCCGAAGCGGTCTTTCTCATCGCACCGAGCCCGGCCGTCGCTGCCGAGCAGATCTCGGAGACGCGGGCGCTCGCCGTTTCGCACGGCCGGAACGCCGACGACATCAAGTTCTTCCAGGGCCTCAGCTTCGTCATCGGAGACACCGAAGAAGAGGCACAGGCCAAAGCGCTCGAGTATGAGAAGTACGTGAGCGTCGACGGATACCTCGCGCACATGGCCGTGGTCGACAAGACCGGGCGCGTCTATGACCCGTCGACACCGCTCAAGGACGTCGACACCAACGGAGCCCGCGGATTTCTCGAGTGGACCTCGCGCTACATCACCGACAGGGAACCCGTGGTTGGCGACCTCGGAATCCTGCAGGCGCGCAACACGCGCATTGTGGGAACGCCCGAGTCGATCGCCGACCAGATCGAAGTGTGGCAGGCGGCCGGGATCGACGGCGTCAACGTGATCAACTGGGTGATCCCCGGGTCGTTCGAGGAGTTCGCAGACAAGGTACTGCCGGTGCTTCGCGCCCGCGGTCTCGCCCAGTCGTCGTATGCGGAAGGTCCGCTGCGGCAGAAGCTGTTCGGATCGCCTCGGCTCAACGAGCGGCACCCGGCGGCGAAGTACCGTGGGGCATTCGCGACGAATGCTGATGTCGTCGAGCAGTCGGAGCCGCAACTGGTTGAGTAGCGGAGGGCGCGGTCAGTAGCCTTCTCAGTACGCTCTGGAGAGAAGGGACTGCCCATGCGCCAGATCGTTGAGAACGTCTTCCAGCTCGAGAAGTCCGAAGGCGCGAACGGGTACGTCGTTCGTGGCGAGAACCGGACCGCCGTGATCGACCCGGGGATGGCATCCGCATTCGATGCTCTCCTGGCCGAATTGCAGGAGGGTGAGCCGGTCACCGACATCCTTTTGACCCACTACGACTTCGATCACTCGCAGGTGGTGAAGCGGCTGCAGCAGACCCTGCAGGTACCGGTCTGGATCAGCACAGCGGATGCCGCGATCCTCCGCGGCGAGGCAGCCCCGCCCACGCGGTTTCGTCGCTTTCTCAACCGGGTGGCGCCGGTCGACTATCCCGATGGTGTCGTCGAGATCACAGGCACGCTCGAGGTGTTCCCTGGGCTCTTCGCGTTTCCGACCCCCGGACATACTCCCGGTCACCTCGGTTTTCGGTGGCGCGATGTTCTCTTCACAGGGGATGCCGTCACCGTCACGAAAGAGGGCGACATGCGGCAGTTCTTCCGGCCGGTGATCAGCGACAGGGCGATGGCGCGGACGACCGAGCGGTTGTTGCGCGAACGGATTGCTGCCGAGGGGATCGAGTGGTTGTGCACTGGGCACAATCCGCCGACGCGATGGGTGGGTGGCGACGCCGAGTGGTGACGGGCTGTGGTGTCAGCCGCGGTGGCGGGCGCAGTGTCGGGCGGTGGCCTCGCGCGGGCACGGGTTTCTTGCTCGGTCGCTTTCGGCTGCTCGCGTTCGTTGCGCGGTCACTTTTGGCTGGAGCCCGCCGTTGCTCGGTCACATTCGGCTGAAACTCGTCGCGATTCTCGACCATTAGTGGCCGAGCAACGGGGCAGCGACCAAAACTGACCGAGCAACGCCAACGGCGGATGCCGGCGGCTCGCGGCCACCGGCATCCGCTGTGGTCTCCGCTCGGGGGCACTTGGTCCCCGCGTGGGCGCTCTCGGTTGGTACCGCCCTTGCTCGGTCACTTCTGGCTGCTCGCGTTCGTTGCTCTGTCACTTTCGGTTGAAACTCATCGCGACTTTCGACCGTTAGTGGCCGAGCAGCGCGGCAACGGCCAAAACTGACGGAGCAACGGTGGCAGCGACAGTTTGAGGCACAGAAATGGGGCCGCGCGTGTGCCCGGCCCCATTTGCTTAGTGCGGTCTGTGCTTACTGAGCGGCGAAGAAGAAGGTGTCTCCTCCGAAGAGGGGCTCAACCGTCCAAGTGCCCTTCACAGCGTCTGCGGTTGGAATGGCAATGACAATGTTCCCTGTTCCGCTCGCGTCAGGGTAGAGCTCGTTGATCTCCATGAAGAGGGGCGATGGGGCGACAGCCATCGAGTCGGCCTGGCTGTGGGTGGTTCCGGCAGCTGAAACGAAGCTCACCTGCAGGTCGACCCACGGGGTGCCGGTCTCCGTGCCAATGTAGGTGACCGAGACCGGAACGACTGCGTACTGGAACCCCTCGGGCGCGGCTTCGTTGAACTGATTGGCGGCAGCAACGATGTCGGTCGCGTCGAGTGTGGGTGCGCCGAGGGTGACCTCGTACGTCGCGCTTCCCATCGATTCCATTTCGATGGTCGTGCCGATCGGCGCCGGGTTCTCTCGAGTGCCAACTTCCGCCGAAGCGTCTGCCTCCGCCTCTTCTACTGGTGCCTCCGCGGCTTCGTCTCCGCTTTCCTGAACGCTCGATTTCGGGAGCGCATCGTCAACCGCTGACACGAAGCCGGCAGTGTACGAAATGGCAAGGACGACGGAAAGGATAAGCGCCACAACAGAAACAATCAGACCGGCAACACCGGCCTTCTTCGGCTTGTTCTTGCGGGTGATCGCGATGATGCCGAGGATGATGCCGACGGCTGCGAGAACGCCCGTGACGAAGTTGACCACCGGGATGAAGGCACCGATGAACGCGAAGATTCCGACGACGAGGGCGGCGATCCCCAAACCGTTCCCAGGCTTGGCGGGTGGAGCGGTTGGCGGGTACTGCATCGACGGGTCTGACCCGCCGGGTGCACCATATGGTGTCGTCGGGGCTCCGGGTGCGCCTGCTGCGGGCGGGTAGGGCGGGGGACTGCTGGGGTGCTGTGAATCGGACATGATTCGAGTCTGAACGGCTCCACTGACATTTCCGGCTTGAACTGGGCTTTTTTGAACCCCACCTTCGGGGGTTCCCGCGCCCCCTTTCGGGGTACTTGGGGCTCCGAGAGCAACGCGAACGACGGATGCCGCGGATCTCGCGCACCGGCATCCGCTCGCGTTTTCACTCGTTGCGGACGAGTACACCCTGCGCGCCAGGTGAATCCGTCCGCAACGAGTGAATCGGCGGCGGAAGGGTCGACGCGCTTGACCAGCGAAAGAGGAATAGGCGCGCAACACGACGCGTTGGGCTGTGGGTCGCCGTGTGGCGGCATCCGCAATAGAAAGGCATCCGCCCGTATGGACCTGTTCTCACCCGTTTCCCTCGGGGATCTCCACCTGCCGAACCGTGTCGTGATGGCGCCGCTCACCCGCTCGCGCTCCGGCGACGACGGAATCCCGGGCGACATCGTCGTCGAGCACTACGCGCAGCGGGCGAGCCTCGGCCTGATCATCACCGAGGGTACCTACGTGAGCGCCGAGTCCCAGGCCTTCGTCGGCCAGCCGGGCATCGTCACCCCCGAGCAGATCGAGGGGTGGCGCCGAGTCGCCGACGCCGTTCACGCCAAGGGCGGACGCATCGTCATGCAGCTCATGCACGGCGGCCGGGTCTCGCACACGGCGATCACCGGCACCGACCGCATCGTCGCCCCGAGCGCCATCGCGATCGAGGGCATGGCGCACACGCCGGTCGGCAAGCAGGACTATCCGGTTCCGCACGCGCTCACGCTCGACGAGCTCGAGACCGTGCGCGATGAGTTCGTCACCGCCGCCAAAAACGCGATCGAAGCAGGACTCGACGGCGTCGAGATGCACAGCGCCAACGGCTACCTGCTGCACGAATTCCTGTCGCCCGCGTCGAATGTGCGCGACGACTCCTACGGCGGAACACCCGAGAACCGCGCTCGATTCGTCGCCGAGGTGACCCGCGCGGTCGCGACCGCTGTCGGGGCCGGCCGGGTCGGCATCCGCATTTCGCCGGAGCACAACATCCAGGGTGCCCTCGAAACGGATGCCGCGGACGTCACCGACACCTACACCGCGCTCCTCGACGAGCTCGCGCCGCTCGGACTCGCCTACCTCAGCGTCCTCCACCGCGAACCCGCCGGCGAACTCGTGAAGACGCTGCGCGCCCACTTCGGCGGCGCGCTTGTCACCAACAGCGGTTTCGGCACCGTCACCACGCGCGAGGAAGCCATCGACCTCATCGATGAGGCCCACGCGGATGCCGTCGCAATCGGCCGGCTCGCACTCGCGAACCCGGACCTGGTCGAGCGTTGGCAGGGTGGGCACGAGGAGAACGAGCCCAACCCGCGCACCTTCTACAGCGACGGCGCCGAGGGATACACGGACTACCCGCGACTCGTCCTGTAGTCCCGGCTGCGCGGGCCAGCCGCCGCTGCCAGCCGCCGCTGAGCCGCGAATTCACTCACCACGGACGGTTTCACTCGGTACGCCGGGTGAATCCGTCCGTACCGGGTGAAAAGCCGCCGATGGGATGGAGCAAACTCGATACTGCCCGTCCGCACCGGGTGAAAACGCGCGAAGAGCTGCAGCGTGCGGCAACACCCCGGGAGCGCGCGAGAATAGGAGCCGGGCCGGTTCCGCCAGTATTGGTGCAGGCCACGACCTGCTGCGGCGAGGAACCCCCGGCCCCATTTTCGCGAAAGAGATCCCATGAGAAGCTTCACCCGGCCGGCATCCGTTGTAGTGGGCGTCGCCCTCACGGTCACGCTCGTGTCGTGCGCCCCCGGCACCGGCCAGGGCAACGCACCCGAGCCGCAGAGCACCGAGATCAGCACCGACATCTCGGGCGTCGACGACATGACGCTCACCGTCTGGGATCAGGAAGTCCGCGGCGCCCAGAACGAGCAGATCGAACAGCTCAACGCGGCTTTCGAGGAGAGGTACCCGAACATCACCATCGAGCGCAACTCTCAGGCGTTCGACGACCTCAACACGACCCTGCGCCTCGCACTCACCGACAACGACGCGCCGGATGTCGTCCAGGCCAACAATGCCCGCAACACGATGGGTGCATTCGTCGCCGCCGACCAGTTGCGCCCGCTCGATGACTACGCGGATGCCTACGGCTGGTTCGACCGGTACCCCGCGTCGATCCTGCAGTACTCCACCTACAGCGACGACGCCACGGTGTTCGGTGAGGGGGAACTGTACGGCCTCCCGCAGACCGGCGAGATCGTCGGCGTCTTCTATTCCAAGAGCAAGCTCGAGGAACTCGGTCTCGAGGTTCCCTCCGACTGGGCCGCGTTCGACGAGGCGCTCGCCACCGCCAAGAGTGCGGGCGAGATTCCCCTGCAGCTCGGCAACATCGAGCAGTGGCCGGCCGCGCACGTGTTCGGTCCGCTCCAGGGCAACACCGTCGACGTCGCCGACGTCACCCGGCTCGGACTCGGCAATGCTGGCGCCAGCTGGACGACCCCGGAGAACGAGCAAGCGGCCGCCGCGCTTCAGGGGTGGGCAACCGACGGCTACTTCAACGACGGCGCCAACGGCACCGACTACGACGCCGCCTGGCAGGCACTCGCCGCAGGTAACGGCGTCTTCCTGCTCGGCGGATCCTGGCTCGCCGCCGACCTCGCGGACGCGATGGGCGACGACCTCGGATTCTTCCTCCCCGAAACGGATGCCGGAACCCTCGCCACCACCGGCGGCACCGGTGTGCCGTTCACGATCACGTCGGCAGCCGAGAACACGGACGTCGCCGCGGCCTACATCGACTTCCTCACCAGTGATGCCGCGATGGAGATTCTCGCCGAAACCGGCAACCTCCCGGTGAACCGCACGGCGGAACTCGCGCCGGATTCCGGCGTTCTCGCCGACGTCTACACCGCCTTCGACGCCGTGACTCAGGGCGGCAGCCTGCTCCCGTACCTCGACTACGCCACCCCGACCTTCGGCGAAACGATCGGGTCAGCACTGCAGGACCTCCTCGAGGGTCGCACCACCCCGAAACAGTTCACTGAAGCCCTCGAAGCCGACTACGCGGAGTTCATCGACTCGAATGGCTGATGTCGCGACGGCGGGCAGGGGAGCGGCGACCCGCCGTGGTCGGGGCGCCGCGCGGCATCCCGGCCGACTGGGGCGTGCCTGGATTCCGTATGCCTACCTCGCGCCGGCGCTGCTGCTGTACGGGCTGTTTCTTCTCGTGCCGCTCGTGCGCGCCGGGCAGTTCTCGTTCTTCGAATGGGACGGGCTCGGCGCCTCGGCCTTCGTCGGCTTCGACAACTACCTCGCCGTGGTGCAGGACGAACGGCTTCGTGACGCCTTCGGCCACGCGCTCGTGCTCGTGTTCTTCTATGCGGTGCTACCCCTCGCCATCGGACTCGTTCTCGCCGCCCTGCTGACCAGGGCGAAGGTGCGGGGGATCGGTTTCTTCCGCACGATCATCTTCCTGCCGCAGGTGATCGCGATGGTCGTCGTCGCCGTGACCTGGCGGCAGATCTACGCGCCCGACGGTCCGCTCAACGGCCTCCTGCGCCTGCTCGGTCTCGACGCGCTCACCACCGCGTGGCTCGGCGACTACACCTGGACCCTCCCTGCGGTCGGGCTCATCGGCACCTGGGTGTCGACGGGACTCGTCACCGTTTTGCTCATCGCCGGTATGACCCGCGTCCCTGGCGAACTCTACGAGGCCGTGCGCCTCGACGGCGCGGGCCCGGTCCGTGAGTTTTTCGCGATCACCCTGCCCGCGATCCGGGGCGAGATCACCGTCGCCCTCACGCTCACCATCGTCGCCGCGCTCAAGACGTTCGACCTCGTCTACGTCACCACCGGTGGCGGCCCGGGGACGTCCACAACTGTGCCGAGCTACGAGGTCTACCGCCGTGCGTTCGAGCTCGGCCAGGTCGGCGAGGCCGCCGCGATCGGCATCGTGCTGACGATCCTCGTCTTCGGCATCACCGCCGTCGTCAACCGGATCGGCGACCGCTCATGAAAGTTTCCCGGCTCGAAATCACGGCGAATTACCTGATCCTTGGTGTTTTCGCGCTCATCGTGCTCGGCCCGCTCGGGCTCATTCTCACCCGGGCTCTCGGCCCGCAGAGCGCGTCGGTCGGGCGCGAGGGCCGCCTGCTCCACTGGGAGAACTTCGCGGATGCCTGGGAGATCGGCCGCTTCGGGCAGTACCTGCTGACATCCGTCACCGTCGCGCTGATCGTGGTCGTCACATCCGTCACCGTCTCGATCCTCGCCGGTTATGCGCTCGGAACCATGCGGTTCAAGGGCGCGACGTTCTTCTTCTACCTGTTCCTCGTCGGCATCATGGTGCCGACCGAAGCGTTCATCGTGCCGCTGTACTTCGACCTGCAAATGCTCGGACTCACCAACACGGTGTGGGGCGTCGCGCTGCCACAGATCGCGATGTCGATCGCGTTCGGCACGTACTGGATGCGTGCCTACTTCCGGTCGGCGAGTGGCGCGATGATGGATGCCGCGCGGCTCGACGGCGCGGGAACGATGCGGATTCTGTGGCAGGTCCTCGTGCCCAACGCGCGGCCGGCGATCACCACGCTCGTGCTGCTCGTGTTCCTGTGGACGTGGAACGAGTTCCTCATCCCGCTCGTCATGTCGCCCAACGGAAGCGTACGGACCGCGCCGCTCGGCCTCGCGTTCTTCCAGGGCCAGTACACGCAGGGCACCGCTCTGCTCGCGGCGGGCGCCGTGATGGTGGCACTCCCGGTCGTCGTGCTCTACGTCGTGCTCCAGCGGCACTTCCTCCGCGGGATGCTCACCGGGGTCTCGGCGCACTGACGTGGCGGCGCATCCGCCCCTCACGCCGCACGAATTCACCCGTTGCGGACGGAATCACCCGGTACGCCGCGTGTATTCGTCCGGGGTGAGTGAAAACGCGGGCGCGGGCCGGCGCGGGCCGCGATGAGATCGGCCCGCAGGCTCTCAAGCTCGTCGGAGTGTGATTGGCGAATGTAGTCGCGTTTTCACCCGTTGCGGACGGGTTCACCCGATACGCCGGGTGAATTGGTCCGTTGTGAGTGAAAACGTGGCGGTGGGCGCCCCGGCCGGGCGCCACCCGGCACACTCGGTAGGCTGGCGGCACCATGCTGAGCTATCCGCGAACCCACACCGGAGGCGGCCGCGACCGCACACTGACCGAGCCACCGACGAACGGTGAGGATGAATTCCGCGTCGATGTGGAGCGCATCCGTTTCTCGCCGTACTTCACGCGGCTGTCCGCCGTCACGCAGGTGATTCCGCAGGCCGGGTCCGGCACCATCGTGCACAACCGGCTTACGCACTCGCTCAAGGTCTCGGCGGTCGCCCGGTCGATCGCCGTCGGTTTCCGTGACGCGAACGACTCCACGCGCGCCATCATCAGGGAACTGGGCGGATGCGACCCCGTCGTCGTGCAGGCGGCCGCGGCTGCGCATGACCTCGGTCACCCACCCTTCGGGCACCTCGGTGAGCAGGTGCTCGACCGGGTCGCCCGGAACCGTCTGGGCCTTCCGGATGGTTTCGAGGGCAACGCCCAGACCTTCCGGATCCTCACCGCACTCGACAGTTGCGATGCGACACCGCGCGGTCTCAACCTGACCAAAGCCGTGCGCGCTGCGGTGCTCAAGTACCCGTGGACCCGCAACGAGTGGCGTGCGCTGCCACCCCGGCCGGCGGAGGAGCTGCCGCGCGGAGTCGGGACGGATGCGGCATCCGGGGCCCTGAAATTCTCGGCATACTCGATCGACGCGCTCGAGATGGCAGACGTGCTCGCGGTGTTCCCGAAGATCGGGCAGCACCAGCAGACGCTCGAGTGCTCGGTGATGGACATCGCCGACGACATCGCGTACTCGGTTCACGACCTCGACGACTTCTACCGCGCAGGGGTGCTGCAGTACACGTCCGTGTCGGCGGAGCTCAACGGTTGGCTGGCGGCGCAATCCGACCTCGCCGCGCTCGACGACGCCGAGCTGCGGGTGCGCCGCCCGGGCCACTCGCTCGAAGCCGCGTGGCGCAAGGTGCAGCAGAAGGACGCCTGGATCGCCGACGCGGATGCCTTCCGTAATTCGGTCGAGCGGGTGACGACGGATCTCGTGGAAGGGCTGCTCACCATTCCCTACGACGGCGGGCTCGAGGCTGACCGTGCCGTGTCGGCGTTCACCCGGAGGTGGATCGACCGGCTCAAGGGGAGCATCCGGGTCGAACGGGAGCCGAACATCCGCAGCGGTCACGTGCGCCTCAGCAGGCAGGCCTGGCACGACGTGGTCGTGCTCAAGTTCGTGCACACCCGGTTCGTGCTCGACCGTTCCGACCTTGCGGTGTACCAGCGCGGGCAGGCGCGCGTGATCGAGGCGCTCGCCGACGGTTTCCACACCTGGCTCAACGACCCAGCGGATGCCGCACGAGCGCCCCGCAGGCTGCTCGACTCGGTCGAGGCGGCGACGGAGGAGTACCGCGGGCTGCTTGACGCAGCGCCCGAATACTTCACTGCAGCCGGCGTGGGCACCGGGGCATCCGACATCGTGCAGCTCGGACAGAGCCGTGCCGTCGTCGATTACATCGCGTCGTTCACGGATGCGCAGGCGATGAGCGTTGCAACCCTCATCAGTGGAACCTCGGACAACCTGTGGGAGTCCGGCCGGAGCCTGTAGCTCCCGACGCGGTAACCGGCTCTCCGTAAAGCAACGTAACGTAGAGGGGGTGGCACTTCCGGCGGTCGGGAGCGGGGAGAGAAGCCACGCACGAGAGGTATTTGCAGTGAGCGTCGAATGTAAACATGGTTTTGAGCCCGGATTCTGCGACACGTGCTTTCCGAAGCCTGCGTTCGTGCCCGAGCCGAAGGAGCCGGTGAAGCGCGTCGGACGCACCCGCGCCCCCGCTCGCACCCCAGGAACTCCGAAGGCCGCCCCGGTCTCCACGACCAAGCTCCCGACGTTCAACGCCGGTGAACTGCGGCTGTACCACGTGACCCACATCAGCAACCTGCCCGCGATCCTCGAATCCGGCAAGCTGTTCGCCGCGTCCGGACCGGATGCCGCCACTCCCGTCGTCGACATCTCCTCGGTTGAGAACCGCGAGGCGCGGAAGACCGTGTTCGTCGCCGGTCAGCAGGATTCGCCGGTCTCAGCCTTTGTTCCGTTCTTCCTTTCGCCGGATGCGGCGCTGTGGCGGAGCATCCGTTCGGGCAACCCGGATTCGCGCCTCGCGGCGGACGTGGCCGAGCACTCGATCAACGACTTCGTCGTGCTCGTCACGACGATCGACGCGGTGTCGCTTGAGGGTGTCGGCGCGCTCGCGAACGTCGTCGTTGCCGACGGTGATGCGGCCGGATCGCTTACGCCGTTCGCCGCCAACAGTGCCAGTGCTGTGCGGATGCTGCGCAAGCTCCGCTCGGACGAAGAAGCCGAGGCGCTGCTCGAGGCCGAAGTTCTCGTCGCCGACGCGGTGCCGGTCGACAACATCGCGCTCATCGGTGTCGCGAACGTCAAGGTGCGCGAAGCCGTCAAGCGGATGCTCGCGCCCACCCCCTTCGCGACCAAGGTCGCGGCGTACACACCCTGGTTCGAGGCCGTCGAGTAGTTCCGCGCCCCGCGCGGGTTGCTCGCGGGCTCGTTGCTCGGTCGGTAATGGTTGCTCAACGGCGCTCGTTGCAGCCAAGAGTGGCCGAGCGGCAGCGCCGGGCCCCGAGTTTCAGCCAAAACTGACCGAGCAGCAGCGCCGAGGCGCGAGTTCCAGCCAAAAGTGGCCGAGCAAGAGCGCGGTCAGCCCAAACTGACGGAGCAAGAGCGGATGCCGCGCGGCCGGGTTAGCGGGCGATGCAGGAGCCGGAGGCGACGGCATCCGTCAGCGCTGGAGCCTGCGCGATCACCGGGAGGACCTCCTCCATCGCGAGGGCATAGCCGACGTTGGCCGTGGCATCCGACTTCGCGAAGATGACGCCGGCGACAGCACCGTCGGTCGTCAGCAGCGGGCCGCCGGAGTTTCCCTGCTGCACGTTCGCGGCGAGGGTCGAGATCTCGCGCGGGACCGGGTTCGAACCGTAGATGTCGCCGACGAGGGTGCTTCCGCTCGAGAGCACCTCAGCCGCCTGCGCTGAGAACGGCCCACCGTACGGGTACCCCATGAACGCGGCCTGGGTTCCGGCTCCGAGCGTGGGCGAGACTGCGAGGGGTGCAGCGTCCAGGCCGGCGACGGCGACGACGGCGAGGTCGTCGACCGGGTCGAAGTACACGACCCGTCCGGGCTTCGGCAGTTCACCGGGCGCTTCGACGACGAGCTCGGTGACGCCCGCGAGCACGTGTGCGTTGGTGACGACGCGGTCGTCGGAGACGACGAAGCCGCTGCCGACGCTTCCGCTGCCGCACGACGGCGCGTTGCCGGTGATCCGCACGACGGATGCCGCCGCTCGCGTCAACTCCGGCGAGTCCATCGCCAGCTGCGGGATCGACGGTGCCGTCGACGGCACCCCGACCGCGTCGATGAGGCGCGGAAGCCCGTCGGTCAGGATGGTCGACCTCAACTGCGCGAGGGCGGATGCCACGGGGCGCGGCGTGAGGTCATCGAGGGTTCGCAGCACATTCGACGTCGCCATCGCCTGAGTGAGCACCGGCGCGCTGAGCGACTGGGCGCTGAACGCGAGCATGGAGACGACCACGAGTGTCACCGCAACGTTGGTGACCGCACCGAGGAAGCGGTCGATGCCCCGAAGCGGAGTCTTGTGGAGGGGGCGACGGATGAGATTGCCGAGGGCAGCGCCGATCGAGAACCCGATCGACACCAGCAGCAGTCCCGCGAGCAGCGCGATCGGTACACGCCACTCCGACAGCGCGGCCCAGGTCGACACCAGCGGAAGCACGAAGAACGCCGCAATCCCACCGACGATCATGCCGGCGATTCCGCCGACGACCCGCAACAATCCGCGCGTGAACCCGTAGACGAGGGCGACAACGAGCACCGCGATCAGAATCACATCGAGCACGAGGGCCGCCGTCACCACCACTGGTCCTCCTCGATTCCGCGGCAGGGGTAGTGCCGGAAAACTCAGTCTAGGGCGGCAATGTTGAAGATCCCCCGAGCGACGGATGCCCCGGGCAGCGCCACCGTCCTACCGTGGATGCATGGGGAGAATCGACGATCACACGCCAGCGGAGGATGCGGAGCCGAGCGACGCATCCGGGGACTCAGCGGATGAGGACAAGCAGAGCCAGTCCATCGGGGTCGGGATCGCACTCGGCGTGAGCCTTGGCGTGACGCTCAGCCTCGTGCTCGACAGTTGGGCGTACCTCGGCATCGGGATCGCGCTCGGCGTGGTGTTCGGCATCATGTTCGGGGAGAAGACGACGACGTCACCTGCCGACGCGACGGGTGACGGGCAGGACGGCGGAACGACGCCGCCCGACACCGCTTCGAAACCGTAGGCCTCGCGGCCGGGGTGGGGCCGCGAAGAAACGATCGGGCCCACAGGGTTCTCCGCGTTGGACGGGAACGACCTTGTGGGCCCGATCGATGAAGCGGGGTGGATCAGCGGTCGGAACCTGTGGCATCCGTTTCGGGAGCCTCGCTCGATGCGACAGCATCGCTGTCGAGGGCATCGGTGAGCTGGGACACGGTCGTGTCCTGGTTGTCGGTACCCGGCTCGACCTCACCGTGGGTGTTGCTGAAGAGGTGCTGGTCGTTCTCGGTGTCGTTGGAGTCGTTAGCCGCGTCGGCATCCGAGGTCTCGACGTCTGCTTCGTCGACATCGAGGAACGCAGCATCCTGCTCGACCGGCTCACCGGCGACGGCGTCATTCGTGACGGTCTCCTTCGCGAGCATCTCCTCGTCCTTCGGGTCGCCGACGCCCCACACGGCGCCCTCCGATGTCATTCCATCGGTCGAAGACTTGTCGTCGTGGATGTTCTGGTCGCTCATGGTTCGTCCTTTCGTCGGAACCCCCACCGTACGCACCCGCGAATTCGACCGACAAGGGGCTTGCGGTCGCCCGCTCAGGCCTGCGATCGCTGCGCGCCGTGCGCACGATCGACCGGCACGAGCGTCACGTCGCGGAGGGTGCCGGCATCGGCGACCGCCGTCATCAGGGTGCAGACCGGCTGGCGGCGGCGATCGGTCGGTGACCCGGGGTTGAGCAGTCGCAGCCCGCGCGGTGTCGTCGTCTCCCACGGGATGTGGCTGTGCCCGAAAACCAGCACGTCGGCATCCGGAAATTGCGCCTCACATCGCGCCTCACGACCGGTTGCAGCCCCGGTCTCGTGAATCATCGCGAAGCGGATGCCGTCGATCACCTCGGTCGCAACCTCTGGCAGGCGGGCACGCAACCCGGGCCCGTCGTTGTTGCCGTACACACCGATCAGGCGGCGACTGCGTTTCTCCAGCTCGTCGAGCGTGGCCTCATCGACCCAGTCGCCCGCGTGCAGGACGACGTCTGCCTCCTCGACGGCACGCAAGACCTGGTCGGGAAGCGCCCGTGCCCGTTTCGGCACGTGGGTATCAGCGAGCAGCAGGAGTGTGGTCGGCATGGCTGGATCCTTTCACGGGCTTCGCTTGTGCCGCGAGTTGCCCACCTTCGCGGGTGTACGAGCGCCAAGACCCGCGAGACCGGGCAACTCGCGGCATGAAGGCACGAGCGCACGAGAAAGCCCGGCACCTCGAAGGGGACCGGGCTTCACGCTGCAAAAAAGTCAGCGATTCTCGTCGTCGAGGTTGACCATTGGATCGCCCTCGGAGGCGTCCACGTCCGGGTCTATCCCCGGTGTGTAGTGCTCTCCCGTCGCGTGACGGTCGTCGAGGTGTTGCTCCTCGAGTATTTCAGCGTTCCGCGGGTCTTCGGCGTCGTTCGTGTTGTACACAGGTTCTCCGATCACTGGGTCGTTCTTCGCGGTCTGGTGGCCCATCATGTCGACCGTTTCGGGGTCTCCACCGGTCATAGCTGAATCGCTCATCTACTTCCTTCCTTCTCTGTGAGGCAACCGCCGGGGCAGGCGGGCCGAGTTCCTCACAAGCTTCGTGGCGGGCTGCTGCGATCGATCGTCGGATCGCCAGCGGTCGTTCCGTCGAGGTTCGGGTCATAGCGTCGCAGCCGCGCGTGCTTCGGTCCGTCACCGTCCTGCCCCTCGTTCAGATCGACCCTGTCCGGGTGGTACTCGTTGAGATCCCGTGGCTGGTCGTCGTCTGCGGCACGTTTCACATCGTCGGACAGCGGCCCGTCGTTCCGCCGGTCGCCGGTGTCCTCGTTCCCGTCGGCAGCAGGCACGGCGGCGGGCCGGGATGTTCCGTGGTCGCCGGCACTGTCGTCGGTCGCGGTACGGCGATCGACGTCGTCGATGCGGCCGTCGCTGTCCGAATCGCGCGCGTGCGCAGCATCCGCCCGCCGCTCGTCGTGCAGCAGCCGGTCGGCATCCGTGTTGCGGTCGGAGTCGAGGGACCGGCCGGAGTCGGTGTCGCCGTCCGCATTCCGCGCGTGCGCAGCATCCGTCGTCCCGGTGGGAACCGGGGTGACCGTGGTGCCGTCCGGGTTGAGGCGGTATTGGCGGTCCGGGTAGTCGTCCGGACGTGCGGTGCCCCCGTCGGTGTCCTGGTCGGAGAGACCGTAGTAACGGTAGAGCGCCTCTTCGTTGTGCGGCGAGAGCTCCTCGTTCGCGTCGATGCGCGGAGCCTCCTTGAGAGTCTCCTTGTCGATGTCGACCGAGAGCTCTTCGCCGTTGAAGTCGGCGTCCGCGAGCGGGACGAACGTCTCCTTGTGACCGAACAGTCCGGTCTTCACCGTCACCCAGTTCGGTGCACCGGTCTGCGAGTCGAGGAAGACCTGTCCGACGTGTCCGAGTTTCTCGTTGTCGCGGCCGAGCACGGGCGCACCCTGCAGGCCGCCGATGTCGCGTGAATCAAGCATGTGTACTCCTTCAAGAAATGAAATCGGATGCCTCGGGGCCGGGTCAGCGACCGAGACCGGCGCGGTCGACACGACGGTGGAATCGCATGCCGGCGAGGCCTCCGAGGATTGCACCGCCGAGGCTGACGACTGCGGCAAGAATCGCGGTCACGATTCCCTCTGCGGTCAGGTCTTCCGTGCTCGTCGGGATGCGCGGGAAGGTGTTGAGGTCGGTAAGGATGTTGTTGCCGATGATGAGGCCGAGAACCGCAGTGACGATCGCGATGATGATCGCCCACAGCCAGACGGCGAGACCCTGCTTGGCGCCGTCGAAACGGGCCATGCGGCCGGCGACGTATCCTCCGCAGTAGTACGCGATGAAGAGGATCACGAGGACGACGATGGCGTAGATGACAACGCCGCCGAAGGGAGTCGAAATCGTCTGATCGACGGCTTCTTCAACCCCTCCGCTGACGGCCGTCGCGATGGCGACGGCGAGCGCGGTGAGAAGGACAACCAGTCCGGTCGCGGCGAGCCAGCCGAAGAACGCGGAGCCGAACTTGATGCCACCGAACTGTTCCTTCTGCCGCTCGGTCACTTCCTGGCGATACGAGGGACGGGACTCGGCGGGCACGGAGCCGTGGGCCTCGGGGCCGCTCGATGTCGAGTGGGCGCGGGTGGGTGCGTCGGGATCGCGGGAATCTGGAGTACTCATTGCTGGTCCTTTCACGGGGAGACACCAGTCAAGGCCCCGCATTGTCCCCCGTGCAAGGGGGTTGCATCCCCCGCGCATGAAGTCTTGGAGTGCGATATACGGGCGTGGGTGGTTTACGCGGGCGTATTGGCGCGGCGCGGCCCGGGCCTCAGGTGGAACGAACCGCGCTCAGTGCCCGGCGCGAGGAGGCGCCGTCGACGCACCCGGCTCGAGGGCGCACATCACGAGCGCGTGCCGGTCGTGGTCGCCGCCGCCGTCGAGCTGGTCGATGAGCAGTTCGACCCCGCGACGGCCGAGCTCGATACTCGGGGCGCTCATCACGGTGAGCTCCGGATCATTCATCGCCGCCATCTCCTTCGATGACGCGATCGACAGGATCGACAGGTCATCAGGCACCGACAGCCCCTGGTGCCTGAGTTCGCTCAACAGCCCGGGTGCCGCGTGCTCATTCATGAGAATCAGCGCGGTCATACCCGGCGCCTCGTCGCGAATACGCGCGCCCATCTCCCGTCCGGCGGCCGGGTTCTCGTCACACGAGAGGCGGAACGCCATCAGTCCGCGTTCCTCCATCTCCCGATCGAACGCGCCTCGGGTGCGGACGACTGGGCCGTAGCCGCGAAGTGCTCCGCTGCCGACGCCGCCGTCGAGCAGTCCGATCGCCGAGTGGCCGAGTTCGACCAGATGATCGATCGACGCGGCGACGGTGCCCTCGAAGTCGATGTCGACGAAGTCGAGCGCGTCGGGTTCAGCTGTGCGGCCGATGAGCGCGAACGGTGTTCCCGACTTCTGGAGCCGTTCGACCCGCGGGTCCTCGACCTGCACCTCCATCAGCAGCACACCGTCGACGAGACCGGTGGATGTGAGCTCGTCGAGCTCGTCGTCGTTGCTCGCCGGCCACAGCACGAGGTTGTAGCCGTGCTCGCTCGCGGTCCGCGCGGCACTGGTGAAGAAGTTCACGACGGTGCCGCGAAAGCGATGCTGCAACGCCGGGTAGAGGAGGGCCAGAATGTGGGTCCGCTTGCTCGCGAGCGCACGGCCAACCGCGTTGCGGCGGAAGCCGAGCTCCTGCATCGCGGCTTCGACCCGGGCACGCGTAGCGGGGGAGACCGGCTTGCTGTTGTTCACCGTGAACGACACGGTCGCGATGGAGACGTTCGCCAGCCGGGCGACATCCTGCATGGTGGCCACGGTGCCCCCTTCCGTCTCGATTCGCGTCCGGTTCTCCAGTGAAAGCGGATGCTGGCTGGAATCCTCTCACAGATTGTCACCGGTTCAGATCACTGCATCACAAATCGGTAAAGCGCTTAACTTTTTTCTTGACAACCCCGCCCGCCGGCCGCAGAATCGTCAGAACACCTTCGCGGTTAAGCGCTTTACCGGAACAGCGACGTCCCACACATTTGGCAAGGGAGCCACCATGAGAAAACGCAGACTGACCACGCTTCTGGCCATCGCGGCCATCACCCCGCTCGCCCTGACGGCGTGCGCAGGCGGAGGAGGGGGAGGGCAGGCCAAGGGCGACCCCGACACCCTCACTGTCCTCGACTACTACAACAACGAGCCGGACAAGACGCTCATCCAGGCAGCGATCGACAAGTGCGCCGAAGAACTCGACGTCACGATCAAACGCGAGACGGTTCCCGGCAAGGACCTCATCCAGAAGGTGCTCCAGCGCTCCTCCTCGAAGACGCTGCCCGACGTGCTCATGCTCGACAACCCCGACCTGCAGGAGATCGCCGCGACCGGTGGGCTCGCCCCGCTCAGCGACTACGACGTCGACACGTCCGGTTTCGCCGATGGCATCCTCGAAGCGGCCACGTACGAAGACGAGGTTTACGGTCTCGCCCCGACGGTCAACACGCTCGGCCTGTTCTACAACGAAGACCTCCTCGCCGCCGCCGGCGTCGAGCCGCCCACCACGTGGGACGAGCTCAAGACCGCCGCGGCAACGCTGACCACTGGCGACCAGTACGGTCTCGCCTTCTCCGCCATCGCCACCTACGAAGGCAGCTGGCAGTTCCTCCCGTTCATGTGGACGAACGGTGGCGACGAGACCGACCTGGGCACCCCCGAGGTCGCCGAAGCACTGCAGCTCTGGGTGGACCTCGTCGACAGCGGCGCGGCATCCAAGAGCGTCCTCAACTGGTCACAGGCCGACGTCAAGGACCAGTTCGTCGCAGGCAAGGCCGCGATGATGATCAACGGACCGTGGCAGATCCCCGGCCTGGCCGAAACGCCAGACGTGAAGTGGGGCACCGTGCAGGTCCCCGTCAACGAGGCCGGCCAGACCCCCATCGCCCCTCTGGGTGGCGAGGTCTGGACCGTGCCGGTGACCGGTGACGACGAGAAGCAGGCCAAGGCGGCATCCTTCGTCGAGTGCATCTCGAGCGACGACAACCAGCTCGAACTCGCGACCGAGCGGTACACCGTTCCGACCAAGACCGAACTCGCTGACGAGTACGTCGAAGCCGTCCCGACCATGGAGGCATTCACCGAGCAGGTCGCCAACGCCCGCTCGCGCACCGGCCAGCTCGGTGAGGAATGGCCAGAGGCTGCGACCGTGATCTACACCGCGATCCAGCTCGCTCTCACCGGGCAGGCCTCGGTCGAGGATGCCTTCGAGCAGGCTTCCGCAGGATAGTCCGCCTCTACGCGCAGGGTGCTCCACCGGGAGCGCCGAAAGGTTTCACGCATGTCAACGACACGTCTCACCAGCGAAACGGCTCCGGCCGATCGCGCGGGCGCGCCTCGTCGGGGCACCCTGCCACGCCGCTCGCTGAAGCGGCAGTTCTCGAAGGAGAACATCACCAAGGTCCTCTTCGTGGTACCTGCAGCGCTCTACATCCTGTTGTTCTTCGGTTACCCCGTTGTCAAGAACATCGTGATGAGCCTGCAGGACTACACGACCAAGACCTTCTTCACGGGAGAAGCGCCCTGGGTCGGCATCGAGAACTACGTCACGGTCATCTCGAGCAACCTGTTCTGGCCGTCGCTCATCAACACGGCGCTGTTCACGATCGGGTCGATCGCCGGCCAGTTCGTGATCGGGCTCGCACTCGCCGCGTTCTTCAAGCGCCGGTTCCCGCTCAACAACTTCCTCCGCTCCATGCTTCTGCTGCCGTGGCTGCTGCCGCTCATCGTGGCGAGCGCGACCTGGCGGTCCATCCTGGACCAGGACAGCGGCATCCTGAACCGGTTCCTCGGAACCCTCGGGATCGAAGCGGTGCCGTGGCTGACCGACCCGTCGGTCGCGCTGACCGCCGTCATCCTCGTGAACATCTGGATCGGGATCCCGTTCAACGTGACCATCCTCTACGGCGGCCTGCAGGACATCCCCGACGAGCTCTACGAAGCGGGCGCGCTCGACGGCGCCACGGGCTGGAAGGCCTTCTGGCACATCACCTGGCCCAACCTGCGCCCCGTCGTGAGCGTCGTGCTGCTGCTCGGCGTGGTCTACACGCTCAAGGTGCTCGACATCATCCTCGGTCTCACCAACGGAGGGCCGGCGAACGCGACCCAGACGCTCGCGATCCGCTCCTACCAGGAGTCGTTCGTGAACTTCGAGTTCGGCGTCGGTGCCGCGTTCAGCAACATCCTCATCCTCATCTCCCTGTTGTTCGCCATCATCTACCTCCGCGCCAACCGGCGCCAGGTCGACGAGTAAGGGGCCAGACATGACCATCGCACCCGTCGTTCTTCCCCAGCACGCCGCCGCCAGGCGTCGTCAGAAGGAGAACACCCGCTCCGCGGGATACACCGTGCTCGGAATCGTGTTCCTCGGGATCATGCTGTTCCCGGTCTACTGGATGATCAACGCATCACTCCAGCCCTCCGGCAACACCCTCACCGCCGACATCTTCCCGTTCAACCCGAGCTTCGCCGGATACGAGAAGGCGATCGCCGACCAGGGCCAGAACCTCGTGACGAGCCTGCTCATCTCCCTCGGTACCGTCGCGCTCAGCCTCGCCATCGCTGCCCCCGCGGCGTATGCGCTGGCTCAGTTCCGGTTCCGCTGGATCAACGTCGCCCTGCTCGCGATCATCATTTCGCAGATGATCCCCGGCATCGTGATCGCCAATGCGCTCTACGCCGCCTACAACGACATCGGGCTGCTCAACTCGATTCCCGGACTGATTCTGGCGGATGCGTCGCACGCGATCCCGTTCGCCATTCTCATCATGCGGGCATTCATGATCGGCATCCCTCCGTCGATCGTCGAGGCCGCGCGAGTCGACGGTGCGGGTCTCGTCCGGGCGTTTGTCTCGATCGTCGTGCCGATCAGCCGCAACTCGATCATCACCGCAGGACTGTTCGCGTTCCTCTTCTCCTGGAGCGACTTCCTGTTCGCGCTGACCCTCACCACCACCGAGGAGGTGCGACCGGTCACGCTCGGCATCTACCAGTACCTCGGCACACAGGTGTCGAACTGGAGCGCCGTGATGGCGACCGCTGTGCTGTCGTCGATCCCCGCGATCGTGCTGCTCATCCTCGCCCAGAAGTACATCGCTGCCGGCGCCACCGGTGGCGCCGTGAAGTAGGCCGTTCTGTTCTCGCCGCCGCGCGGCATCCGTCATTTCCACCATTCACACCGTTAGGAACACCATGTCGAACACCGAAAGCCCGATCCGCGTCGTCGTCTGGGGCGAGAACCGCCACGAGCAGGAGCAGCCCGAAGTGGCCGCGATCTACCCGGACGGAATGCACACCACCATCAAGGAGGGCATCGAGGAGAACCTCGGTACCGGCGCGTCTGTGACCACCGTCACCCTCGACGACCCGGAGCACGGACTGACCGAAGACGTGCTCACTAACACCGACGTGCTCGTCTGGTGGGGGCACGCGGCGCACTCCGAGGTCTCGGACGAAGTCGTCGAGCGGGTACACCGCCACGTTCTCGCCGGGATGGGATTGCTCGTGCTGCACTCCGGGCACTGGTCGAAGATTTTCGGCAAGCTCATGGGAACGTCGTGCACGTTGCGCTGGCGCTCGGAGGAGGACCGCGAACTGGTCTGGACCGTCGACCCGACGCACCCGATCGCCCAGGGGGTGCCGCACCCGTTCATCATTCCGCAGCAGGAAATGTACGGAGAGTTCTTCGACGTTCCCGCGCCGGACGAACTCGTCTTCCTCTCCACCTTCTCGGGTGGCGAGGTGTTCCGCAGCGGCATGACCTACAAGCGCGGTTTCGGCAAGATCTTCTTCTTCAGCCCCGGCGACCAGGACTACCCGGTGTACCACCAGAAGGAAGTGCGCCGTGTGATCGCGAACGGCGTCGAGTGGGCGGTCACCGTTCGCCCCGAGCGCACCGACCCGGTGCTGCTCCGGTACGAGACCGAAGACTTCTACAACGGCCACAATTACCAGGGAGCGATGGCGAATTGAGCACCGTCTCCTTTCCCGTTCTCGCCGGGACGGAACCGATCCGCGTCGTCCAGGTCGGCGCCGGCGGGATGGGTCGCAACTGGATCCGGCTCCTCGCCGACTCTCCGGATGTGACGCTCGTCGGCCTCGTCGACCTCAACGTCGCCGCCGCTGAGGCAGCGCTCGCCGATGCGGGCCTGTCCGGCGTTGTTGTCGGGACGAGCGTCGCCGAGGTGGCCGCGGCATCCGATGCCCAGGCGGTCGTCAACGTGACGATCCCCGCAGCGCACCACCCGGTCAACGTCGAAGCTCTGTTTGCCGGGCTGCCGGTGCTGTGCGAGAAGCCCGTTGCGCCGACGGTCGCGCAGGGGCTGTCGCTCGCTGCGGCCGCCGAGGTGAGCGGGCAGTTGCTCATGATCAGCCAGTCGCGCCGGTACTACCGCACGCTCGCCGCCTTTCGCGAGCAACTGTCGACGCTCGGCGATGTCGGCGTGATCACGACCGAGTTCTTCAAGGCGCCTCACTTCGGCGGGTTCCGAGAAGAGATGGAGCACGTGCTGCTCGTCGACATGGCGATCCACCCGTTCGACGCCGTGCGCTACCTGCTCGACCAGGACCCCGTGTCCGTGTACTGCGAGGAGTTCAACCCGAGCTGGAGCTGGTACTCCGGTGACGCCGCGGCGACAGCGGTGTTCGAGTTCTCCGGCGGAGCCCGCTACGTCTACACCGGAAGCTGGTGCGCCGACGGACTCGAAACGTCGTGGAACGGTACCTGGCGTGCGAACGCCGCCGGTGGGTCCGCGCGCTGGGATGGGGAGAACGATCCGGTTCTCGAACGTGTCGCGCCTGCTGATGGTGTCGCTCCCGATCCGGTGGCGGATGCCGTCGGGCTGGCCGGCGACGCGGCATCCGGTTCGGGTGCTGCTGCGTCAGCCGAGGAGATCGGGGGCGCGCTCGCCGAGTTCGTTGACGCGTTGCGGACCGGAACCGTTCCGTCGGGGGAGGTGCACTCGAATGTGTACAGCCTCGCGATGGTCGAGGCGGCCGTGCTGTCGTCGTCGACCGGCGCGAAGGTGCGGATCGCGGACGTGCTCGACGCCGCGTACGCCGAGGCCCTCGCCGCTGAACGCCGCCCGGATGTCACAGCTGCGCTCGAGGGGTGGGGAGTGCCGCTGGGTGTGCGCTGATCGTGGGAGGTCCGCGAGCCATCTAGATTGAGAACGTGCGCAAACGCCCCAGCATTCTGCTGCCACTGGTAGTCGGAATCGTCGCGCTCCTCGGCTTCGGCTGGCTCTGGATCGCCTTCGAGCCCGACATGTCGTCGCAGACCTCGACGATCGGCTGGGCGCTGTCCGAGATCTCCCTTGCTCTGGCGCTCGCGGTGCCCGCCGTCTGCCTGTTTTTCGCGATCCGGGCCGCGCACATCCGCCGGCTCCAGGCCCGCGAGGCGGTCGGTCCCGCCGCCGCCGGCATCGCGAAAGCCCGCGACCTGCTCTGGTCGCTCACGCACGAGCTCCTTCCGCCGACCGAGTCGCCCGGTTCTCTCCCCACGGATGCCAGGGAGCAGGTCTTCCTGCACGGCACGGTCGCGTGCGCGCGGCACAGCATTCCTGCCCCCGCGATGCGTTCACTGGTGGTGTCGGCACGGGGTGCGGGTGCATCCGGGGCGCGGCAGGTGGCCTCCGCTCGTCGTGGCTGGAGCGAACCGGACACCGCCGAGGTGGCGGCGACGGACCGGCGGATTCTGGTGCGCGCCGGGGCCGACCTGCTCGACATCCGGTACGCGGATATCACCGACATCGCCGTGGAGCCGGGCGCCGTGGTGCTGCGGTTGCACGAGGGCGCACCGATTCTTCTGACCGGCGAGGTGGCGGAGTCGCTCGCCGTGCTCGCGGTGTGGGGGAGTGTCGGCGAGTCCGCCCTCCGGCGCCATCCCGCCCTCGCGTCGCTGCGCACCTGAGGCGTAGCCTGTCCGCAAGCAGGTCGCGCCGCTATTCATGCGAATGAATAAATATGGCTCCCCGCTGTTGCACTGAGAGACCGGCTTGATTCTGGCCGGCCCCGACGAAGCCCCACGAGGGCACGAAGGAGAAATCATGACTCAGCAGTTCGCAGGCAAGACCGCCATCGTCACCGGCGGAGGATCGGGCATCGGCAAGGCCGTCGCCGTCGCGCTCGGAGCGGATGGCGCGAACGTCGTCGTCAACGACCTCAAGGCCGACGTCGCCCAGAGCGTCGTCGACGAGATCACGGGCGCGGGCGGAACAGCCGTCGCCGTCGCCGGCGACATGGGCAAACCCGACGACGTGAAGGCCGTCGTCGACGCCGCCGTCGAGAACTATGGCGCGCTGCACCTCGCCTTCAACAATGCCGGTATCGGCGGACCGCTCGGCCTCGCCGGCGACATCGAGATCGACGCGTACCTCAAGCTCATGGACGTCAACCTCCACTCCGTCTTCTACGGCATGCACTACCAGCTGCCGCAGATCGTCGCGGCCGGTGGTGGCGCGATCGTCAACACGTCGTCCATCCTCGGACTCGTCGGAGACGCCATGGCGCTCCCGTACGTCGCCGCGAAGCATGGCGTTGCCGGCATGACCAAGGCCGCAGCCATCAGCTACGCGCCGCAGGGCGTGCGCGTCAACTCCGTGCACCCCGGCTACATCGACACCCCGCTGCTCCAGGGCATGCCGCAGGAAGCATACGACGGACTCGTCGCCAAGCACCCGATCGGCCGCCTCGGCACCTCAGAGGAGGTCGCCGAACTCGTGCTCTTCCTGCTGTCCGACAAGGCGAGCTTCGTGACCGGGTCGCAGCACGCGGTCGACGGCGGTTACACCGCCCAGTAACGGATGTTCCGGCTCGGTCGGAACCCAGGCGCCGCGTGTGCGGCGCACGCTCAACAGGCGGAAACGCCCGGTTGCTCCACTCAACAGGCGGGGTCGCGCTGTTCCCAGCGCCCCCGCCTGTTGGGCGTACGCGGCACTCTGCCCAGGCCGCACTGACCGCATCCGGCGCTGCGTGGTTGGATGGGAACCATGGATTCCACGCTCAACCCCAACGCGCACATCGCCGACTTCGCCCGCTTCATCGAAGCCAGCCCGTCGTCGTACCACGCGGCCGCCGAAGTGGCCCGGCGGCTCGACGAGGCGGGGTATGCCGCGCTGAGCGAGACCGACGAGTGGCCAACCGGGGCCGGGCGACACTATGTCGTGCGCGACGGTGCGGTTGTGGCGTGGAGCCAGCCGGAGGCATCCGGCCCGACGACTCCGTTCCGGATCCTCGGGGCGCACACTGACTCACCCGGGTTCAAGCTCAAGCCGAAGCCGACGATCACCTCGCACGGCTGGCTGCAGGCAGGCGTCGAAGTGTACGGCGGGCCGCTGCTCAACTCGTGGCTCGACCGTGAACTCGAGCTCGCCGGCCGCCTCGTCACCCGCGACGGCGACGAGTATCTCGTGCGCACCGGGCCGTTCCTGCGGATCCCGCAGCTCGCGATCCACCTCGACCGCGACGCCAACAGCGGGTTGACGCTCGACCGGCAGCGGCACACGGTGCCGGTGTTCGGCGTGGGTGGTTCGGCCGATCTCGTCGGCCACCTCGCCTCGCTCGCCGGGATCGACGGTGCCGACGTCGCCGGCTACGACATCCTCACCGCCGACACCCAGGCCCCGGCACGATTCGGCATCGACGGCGACCTGTTCGCGGCCGGGCGCATGGACAACCTGTCCTCCGTCTACGCCGGCCTCGCCGCGCTGCTCAGCGCCCCCGACGCCGACCACATCAACGTTCTCGCTGCGTTCGACCACGAGGAACTGGGATCGGAGTCACGTTCCGGTGCGTCTGGCCCCATGCTCGACGACATCCTCTCGAGGATCGCGGCCGGGCTCGGAGCATCCGTCTCGCAGAAGCTGCAGGCGTACGCCGACTCCTGGTGCCTCTCCGCGGACGCGGGGCACTCGGTGCACCCCAACTACCCCGAGAAGCACGACCCCGCGAACCACCCCGTCATGGGCTCGGGCCCGCTGCTCAAGATCAACGGAACCAGCGCTACGCGACGGATGCCGTCGGCGCGGCGCTCTGGGAACGCGCGTGTGCGTCGGCTGAGGTTCCGTACCAGGAGTTCGTGTCGAACAACACGGTGCCGTGCGGCTCGACTATCGGGCCGCTGACGGCGACGCGGCTCGGGATCCGCGTGGTGGACGTCGGGGTGCCGCTGCTGTCGATGCATTCGGCGCGCGAACTGGCCCATGTGGACGACCTCGTGGGCCTGTCGCGGGCGATCGGCGCGTTCTTCGCGGGGGCGTGAAGCCCCCGCGCCGCCCTTCCCCTGCATTCGGGCGGTAAATCGTGGGGTCCATCGTCTATACGCGGACGGACCCCACGATTCACCGCCCGAAAAGTTCGCGGCCTAGCGTTCAGGGCGCCCGCCGCTCCAGCCGTGCCTCCAGTTCGGCCCGATCCGCGAGGAACCACACGTGGTCGCCGCGGTTCGACTCCCAGACGAAGTCCCGCAGGGCACCACTTGCCTCGACGTGAGCGGCGATGTCGCCGAGGATCGCGAGGGTGATCCGGTAGTTCACGAGCTTCTGTGCAACCTCACCGGCGAGCCCGGAGCTCAGGCGGAAGAACCCCGCATCGAGGCGGGAGGCAGGGATCGCGACAACCGTTGCTTCGTGCCCCCAGGCATCCCCGATGAGGTCGTTCGCCTGATCGGGTCGCGCGATGAGCGGGCCGTCTCCGTCGAGGAGCAGCACGCGGGTGCCGGTGAAATCGAGAGCTTCCATGGCGACAGGCTAGAGCCGCGCGACCGCGGCCGCACCCGTGTTACGCCGGCAGGCCCGAACCGCAAGCCCGGGCCTGTGCACAGGTCGGCTGCCTAGGCTGGGCCTATGACCACGGAATCCGCCACCGAGCAGAGCACGCCAGGAAGCTACGTCGAACCGGGCGAGGAATACACCCGCGACACGAACTACATCGAGGACCGCATCACGCGCGATGGCCGCGACGGCTGGCCCGTCGAAGCCGGCCGGTATCGCCTCGTCGCGGCGCGCGCGTGCCCCTGGGCGAACCGCACGGCGATCGTCCGCCGGCTGCTCGGACTCGAGGATGCCATCTCGCTCGGCATGCCCGGTCCCACCCATGACGCCCGCAGCTGGACCTTCGACCTCGACGAGGGCGGGGTTGACCCCGTGCTCGGGATCCACCACCTGCAGGATGCGTACTTCCGCCGTTTCGCGGACTACCCGCGGGGCATCACCGTTCCCGCTGTCGTGGAGGTGGCATCCGGGAAGGTGGTCACCAATAACTTCCCTCAGATCACGCTGGATTTCGAGACCGAGTGGACCGAGCACCACCGAGACGGCGCCCCCGACCTCTACCCGGAGCACCTCAGGGCCGAGATCGATGAGGTCAACGACCTGATCTTCCGCGACGTGAACAATGGCGTGTACCGCGCAGGGTTCGCTGGGTCCCAGGAGTCGTACGAGAAGGCGTACACCCGCCTGTTCGACCGGCTCGACTGGCTCGAGGAGCGGCTGACCACCCAGCGCTACCTCGTGGGTGACACGATCACCGAGGCGGACATCCGCCTCTTCACGACCCTCGCCCGCTTCGACGCGGTCTACCACGGGCACTTCAAGTGCAATCGCAACAAGCTCACCGAGATGCCGGTGCTCTGGGCATACGCGCGCGACCTGTTCCAGACGCCGGGCTTCGGCGACACGACCGACTTCGTGCAGATCAAGCAGCACTATTACATCGTGCACTCCGACATCAATCCGACCGGGATCGTTCCCGCCGGTCCGGATGCCTCCGGCTGGCTCACCGAGCACGGCCGCGAGTCGCTCGGTGGTCGTCCCTTTGGTGAGGGCACCCCGCCGGGTCCGCCGCTCGAGTCGGAGCGCGTGCCTGCCGGGCACGGCGCCGAGTAGATCGCGGCGGGACGGCGCCTGCCGGTCGCGGTCCTGTGCCGCGTTTTCACTCGTTGCGGACGGGTTCACTCGGTACGCCGAGTGTATCCGTCCGCAGTGAGTGAATTCGTGCGCGTGGGGCGGATGCCGTCGCGTCGCGTGCGGAGCGGCATCCGTTCGCGTGTCGGGCCCCGCTGTGCCGCGTTTTCACCCGTTGCGGACGGATCCACTCGGTACGCCGGGTGTATTCGTCCGGAGTGAGTGAACCGGCGCACGAACCCTTGCATCTATAAGTACGCGCTGATATGTTAGGGCCATGGACACCAACATCACACAACTCCACGCAGTCACCGACGCCCAAATTCCGGCGGTCCACCGCACCGTCAGCAAGCGCGAGGTCGGCGGCGACGACGCGCGCGTCGTGATGCTCACCCAGACCTACCCGTCTGCGCAGGCGGAGGTCTGGAACGCCATCACCACCCAGGACCGCATCTCGCGCTGGCTCGGCCCGATCTCGGGCGACTTCCGGCTCGGCGGCCGCTACCAGATCGAAGGCAACGCCGGCGGTGAAGTGCTCGAATGTGCCGAGTCCGACCGCATCCACATCACGTGGGAATTCGGCGGCGACGTCAGCTGGGTCACCGCGACGCTCACGAGCGGCGGAGAGAACGAGACCACCGTCGAGATCGAGCACGTCGCCCACGTCAGCGACGAGGACTGGAAGATGTTCGGCCCGAGCGCCGTGGGAATCGGCTGGGATTCCATCCTCCTCGGCCTCACCCTCCACCTCGGCTCGGGCGCGAGCCTGAAACCCGAAGAGGCGGCCGCGTGGATGGAGTCGGAAGACGGCATCCGATTCATGACCCGCAGCAACGACGGATGGCGCGAAGCCAACATCGACGCCGGTGAAAGCGAAGCGGATGCCACGGCGGCGGCCGCGCGCTGCCTCGCCGCGTACATGGGAGTGGAATCGGGCCCGGACGCCTAGTGCACGCCTTCGACATCCTCGGGGATCCTGTTCGGCGCCGGATCCTGGAACTCCTCGCCGGGGGCGAGCTGCCCGCCGGCTCGATCGTCGACGCGATCGCTGACGAGTTCGGGATCAGCCAGCCCGCTGTCTCGCAGCACCTCAAAGTACTGCGCGAGAGCGGGTTCGCGACCTCCCGCAGCGAGGGCCGTCGGCGGATCTACGCCGTCGAGGCCGAACCGCTGCAGGAGGTTGATGAGTGGCTGGCCCACTTCCGTGGCTTCTGGACGCAGCGCCTCGACGCCCTCGGCACGGAGCTGATGCGCGGCAAGCGCTCGGGCTGACTGGCGCCGATCAGCCGAACAGGTCGGCGATCCAGCTTTCCTTCTTGTTCCTGCGGTATCCGTCGCGATTGTTGTATCGGCGATCGTCGTCATCGTCCCGATCCCGGTCGCCGTCGTTCCAGTTCCAGGACGGACGCTCGCCGTACTGGGGTGCCCGCTGCTGCGCTGCCGGGGGGACCATCGGAGCGGCGGGTGCGTTCTTGGCCAGGTCGTTCTCGGCGCGCTCGATGATCTTGTCGAGCTCCCCGCGGTCGAGCCACACGCCACGGCATTCGGGGCAGTAGTCGATCTCGACGCCGCTGCGTTCGCTCATGACGAGGGTGGTTGAGTCAGTCGGGCACTTCATGTTGTCCTCCAAGACGACGGTTGCCGGATCATCCTAGGCAAGCCGCTCCCGCTGAGCCTGAGAATTCACGTCGGGCAGGGTCGGGACACCGCCGCCGTCCCGCGCCGGCACACAAGCGCTAGTTCCTGAGCGCGCCCTCGATGACCGAAATGACCTCGGGGGCATCCGGAACGGTGGTCGGCCGGAACCGGTGCACCTCATCGTCTGGCGTGATCACGAACTTTTCGAAGTTCCATTTGATCTTGCCCGCCTTGCCACCGGCATCCGGGGTCTTGGTCAGTTCGTCGTAGAGCGGGTGAGCGTTCTTGCCGTTGACCTTGGTCTTCTCGAACAGCGGGAAGGTCACGCCGTGGTTGATGCGGCAGGTCTCTTCGATCGACTCGCCCTCGCCCGGCTCCTGGAAGAACTGGTTGCTCGGAAAACCGAGCACGATGAAACCGCGGTCGCGGTACTTCTGGTACATCGCCTCGAGGGTGTCGTACTGCGGCGCGAGCCCACACTTCGATGCGACGTTGACGACGAGGACCACTTTGTCCTGGTGCTCGGCGAGGGTCGTGGTGGATCCGGAAATCGTGGTCAAAGGAATGTCGCGAAGGCTCATGGTCGCGACACTATCGACGGATGCTGTGCGGCCGCCGCAAACTTGCACTCTCCCGTTTCGCGTGTCCCGCCACCCCATCTCCGGCGTGGGCTGGGCGTCGGGCGAATCTAGGATGAGGGGATGCCAGCTCCCGTCATCCTCGTGCACGGCCTCCGTACCTCCGCGACCCTGTTCCGGGCGCAGGTCCAGGAGCTCACGCGGCTCGGAATCCCGGCGGATGCCATCGACCTGCCCGGTCACGGCCGCAGGCTCGAGGAGCGTTTCACGCTCGATGCCGCACTGACGTCGATCGACGATGCGGTGACGCGAGCGGAAGCATCCGGTTCGAAGCCGTATCTGGTCGGATTCTCACTCGGTGGATACCTCGCGATCGAATGGGTCGCACGCAACCCCGGCCGGGTCGCCGGTTTGCTCGCCGCGGCGTGCGCGACCGTGCCGCACCCGGTCGTGATGCACACCTGGCGGGGGATCGCGAAGGTGATCCACAGATTTCCGGATCGCGGCCGGGCGCTCAACGACTTCGCGGTGCGCCTGCTCGTGCCCGAGCCCGGCGCGACCGACGTGATCGCCGGGGGAGTTGCCCTCGAGGTCATGGACGACGTGCTGCTGTCACTGCTGACGCTGCGTCCCGTCGAGCGCCTCCGCGAGATCGAGGAGCCCGTGCTCTTCGTCAACGGCAAGCTCGACCACGTGCGTGCGCACGCCCGTCGCTACCTTGCTGCAACGCGCAACGCCCGGCTCGTGACGATCCCCGGTGCGAGCCACATGGTGAGCGTGGTGCGACCGGTGCAGTTCACCGAGGCCCTGCTCGAGGGTTACCGCGAGGCGACGGGCGCGCCCGCCTGACCGCGAGTTGCCCACTCTCGCGGGTGCACGGCGCTCCGCACCCGCCAAGGTGGGCAACTCGCGAAGCGGATGCCGCTACTTGCGACCCGACGACGGACCCCGCGTCGCGAACCGCTGCTGCAGCAGGACGGCGACCACGATGATGAGACCCTTCGCGATGGCCTGCACCGACGTGTCGAGGTTGTTCTGCGTGAACACGTTGATGAGCGTCGCGAAGATCAGCACGCCGAGGACGGTGCCCACGATCGTTCCGCGACCACCGCTGAGCAGCGTGCCACCGACGACGACCGCGGCGATGACATCCAGCTCCACGAGCGTGCCGTGCGTCGACGTTCCCGCCGTTGTGCGCCCGAGCATCATGACCGCGGCGATTCCGGCGGTCAGGCCGGAGAGCGTGTAGACGTAGACGAGGTGGCGTTTGACGTTGATGCCGGCGAGGCGGGATGCTTCGGCGTTGCCACCGATCGCGACCGTGCGTCTGCCGAACGTCGTACGGTTCAGCAGGAACCAGCCGGCGATGGCGACCACGGCGAAGATCCAGATCAGCACGGGGACGCCAAGGACGTTTGCACGCACGATGTCGAGGAACTCGTTGTTCGCGACGATCTGCGTCCGCCGGCCAGAGATGAGCTCGGCGAGTCCACGTGCGCCGACGAGCATCGCGAGGGTTGCCATGAACGCGACCACCCGGCCGTAGGCGATGATCATGCCGTTGACGAAGCCGGCGGCGGCGCCGACGAGAAGGGCGATCACGATCATGAGCAGCCAGGAGAATTGCGCCGACGCCAGCTGCACGGCACTGAGACTCGCGACGACGGTCGCGAGGCCCATCACCGATCCCACCGACAGGTCGATGCCGCCCGTGGTGATCACAAAGGTCATGCCGATCGAGATCACACCGACGATCGAGGCGTAACGGATGATCGTGAGCACGTTGTTGATGTCGGCGAACCGGTCACCCGCGGTGACGGTTCCGATGATGATCAACACCAGCAGTGCGATCACGAGGCCGAGGTTACGGCCGGCCGACCCGCCGAGGAAGCGCTTCAGGGCGCTGGGCCGATCGGACTGCTGTGACGCACCCGGAAGCGGCTCGGCATCCGTGAGGATCGTGGTTTTCTGCTCGCTCACGCGGCACTTCCTTTCATGACCAGGTCGAGCACGTCGGACTCGTCGATGTCGCCGGCGTTTCTCGTGGCGAGGACGTCGCCGTCGCCGATGACGAGCACCCGGTCGGCGAGACCGAGCACCTCCTCGATCTCGCTCGAGACCACGACGATGGCTGTTCCTTCGGCGGCGAGCCGCCGGATGAGGGCATAGATCTCAGCACGCGCGCCGACGTCCACGCCACGCGTCGGCTCGTCGAGCAGCAGGACGCGTGTTCCGTGCACCAGCCAGCGGGCGAGGAGGATCTTCTGCTGGTTGCCGCCCGAGAGCGTTCGGGCCGGTCGGTCGGGATCGTCCGGCCGGAGCTCCAGGGCGGCAATCTGTTCACGCGCGGCGTTCCGTTCGGCGCGTTCGTTGAGGACCCCGCCGCGAGCGAAGCGCGCGAAGGTCGACAGGGTCACGTTCTTGAAGATCGGCTCGTCGAGGATCAGGCCCTGGCTCTTGCGTTCCTCCGGCGAGAAGCCCATCCCGGCGGCAACCGCGGCGCGCACCGATCCGGACGCAAGGGTTCTTCCCTGAACGGCAACGGTTCCGGATGTCGCCTTCCGCGCCCCGTAGATCGTCTCGAGGATTTCTGATCGACCGGAGCCGACCAGGCCGGCCAGGCCGACGACCTCACCGGCACGCACGGTGAAGTTCACGTCGGAGAACGACCCGCGCAGGTTGAGGTAACTGACCTCAAGAAGGATGGGTGCATTGGAAGGGACCGGGACGGCATCCGGGAAGACGTTTTCGACGTCCCGGCCGGTCATCAGCCGGATCAGGTCGCGCGTCGGTGTCTCGGAGACGGCGAGCCCGCTCGCGGTGCTGCGGCCGTCCTTGATGACGGAGATGCGGTCGCCGATCTGGCGGATCTCCTCGAGCCGGTGCGAGATGTAGACGACGGCGATGCCCGAGCTCGTCAGCTCCCGAATCACCCGGAACAGGTTCTCGACCTCACCCGAGTCGAGCACAGCGCTCGGCTCGTCCATGATGATGAGCTTCGCGTCGCGGGAGAGCGCTCGCGCCATGCTGACGATCTGCTTGGTCGCGGCCGAGAGGCGGCCCACTTCGGTCGACGGCGGGATGTCACCGTGCCCGAGCCGGGTGAGGAGTTCGCGGGTGCGCCGGTTGGCATCGCCGACACGGAGCACCCCTGCCCGGGAGAGTTCGTGGCCGAGGAAGATGTTCTCCGCGATGGTGAGCCCGTCGACGACATCGAGCTCCTGATACATCGTCGCGATGCCAAGGTCGAGCGCGGACTGGGGGTCGGAGATGGTGACCGGTTGGCCCTGCCAGAGAATCTCTCCGCCGTCGGGCTGGTGCACTCCGGAGAGCGTCTTGATCAGGGTGGACTTGCCTGCACCGTTCTGGCCCAGAACGCAGTGCACTTCTCCGGCACGAACGGTGAGGTCCACTCCCTTGAGGGCGTGCACGCCGGCGAACGACTTCGTCATTCCGCGGACGTCGAGCAGCAGCGCATGGTCGTCATCGATCATGAGCGCAATCTAACACACATATGACGATGAACAAGAATAAGTCCGTCGATTTCGTTGTTACTTCTGCTATGGTGGCCGAGTCAACGTCGACATGTCCTTGAGGATCCAACAGCACCCTGGGTCCGCGAACCTCCTCGTTGGCACCTTGCGAACGACCTATTGGAGGAATTCATGCTTTCACCCAGCACTCGGCGACGGATGCTCGTGGCCGCGGGCGCGTCACTCGCCGCCGCCCTGGTTCTGACCGGTTGTACTCCTGGAGGAGACACCGGCACCGATGTGGAGCCCACCGGCGCATCCGCTGAAGACAACGAGGCGGAGGGTGACACCGTCGTCATCGGCTTCTCCGGCCCCGCCGCCGACCACGGCTGGCTCGGCGCCATCAACTCGGCGGCCATCGCCGAGGCCGAGAAGTACCCCGACATCGACCTCAGGGTTGCCGAGGGAACGAACGACGCGAACCTCCAGATCAGCCAGGTCGAGGGATTCATCAACGACAAGGTCGACGCGATCGTGTTGCTCCCGACCGACGGCGCCGCGCTGACCGAGGTGGCGATCGAGGCCATGGAAGCGGGAATTCCCGTGATCAACGTCGACCGCGAGTTCTCGAGCACCTTCGCCGCCCGCGTCACCATCCTCGGTGACAACTACGGCATGGGCGTCTCGGCCGGCACCTACATTTGCGAACAGCTCGGCGACAACCCGGATGCCGTCGTGGCCGAAATCGCCGGAATCGACTCGCTCCCGCTGACCCAGGACCGCACCCAGGGCTTCAACGACGCGCTCGCGGACTGCGGACTCGAGGTCTCGAACCGCGTTGCCGCCGACTTCACGATTCAGGGTGGCGAGGCAGCGACCTCGCAGTTGCTCTCCGCAGCTCCGCAGATCGACGCCATCTGGAACCACGACGACGACCAGGGTGTCGGCGTCCTCGCCGCCATCGACGCCGCCGGACGCGACGAGTTCTTCATGGTCGGCGGCGCAGGATCCGCCAACGCGATGCGGGAGATCGAGTCGGGTGACAGCGTGCTGCAGGCGACCGTCATCTACCCGTCCACGCAAGCCGCCGACGGCATCCGTCTCGCTCGTCTCGTTGCCCAGGGCAAGGCCATGAGCGACCTCGTCGAGATCGAGGTTCCGAACCGGATCGTGCTCAACGCACCGGTCGTCACCTCGGAGAACGTGGACAAATACCTGCCGTCGGCTTTCGAGTCGTAGGCGAAAAGGGGCGGGATGCTCACGAGCATCCCGCCCCTTTTGCTGGTTTCCGCCAGCTGCTTAACTGAAACATCGCCCGGGTTTCGGCCCCCGCCAGAAAGAGGAAACGTGCCAGACACCCCCACACTTCGCATCGCCATGATCGGCTACGGCTTCATGGGCGCCGCCCACTCACAGGGCTGGAGGGTCGCCCCGCGGTTCTTCGACCTGCCGGCGAAGCCGGAGATGACGCTGATCGTCGGCCGCAACGCCGAGAACACCGCGGCAGCCGCGGAGAAGTTCGGCTGGGCCGAGACGGCGACGGACTGGCGGGATGCTGTCGCTCGCGACGACATCGACGTGATCGACATCGTCACCCCCGGTGACTCACACGTCGAGATCGCGATCGCGGCGCTCGAGGCCGGCAAGCACGTTCTGTGCGAGAAGCCGCTCGCGAACACCGTCGAAGAAGCGCGCGCGATGGCGGAGGCTGCCGAGAAGGCAGCGGCCAGGGGCGTCTACGCGATGGTCGGATTTACCTACCGCCGGGTGCCGGCAGCGACCTACGCGCGCGACCTCGTGGCATCCGGTGCGCTCGGTGAGATCCGGCAGGTGCGCGCCAACTACCTGCAGGACTGGCTCGTCGACCCCGAGGTTCCGCTTGCCTGGCGGTTGCAGAAGCACCTCGCGGGCTCCGGCTCGCTCGGCGACATCGGTGCGCACGCGATCGACCTCGCCCAGTTCATCACCGGGCAGAAGCTCACGAGCGTGAGCGGCATGCTCGAGACCTTCGTGAAGCAGCGCCCGATCCTCGCCGAGGCATCCGGGCTCTCCGGCACCGCATCCGACGAGATGGGCGACGTCACGGTCGACGACCTCGCGCTGTTCACCGGGCGGCTCGACGGGGGGGCGGTCGGCTCGTTCGAAGCTACCCGGATGTCGACCGGGCGCAAGAACGCGTTCCGGATCGAGGTTTCGGGTTCGAAGGGCGCGATTTCGTTCGACCTCGAGAACCTCAACGAACTCGGCTTCTATGACGCCACGGCGCCGGCCGGTCAGCAGGGCTTCACGCGCATTCTCGTCACTGAGCCGGAGCACCCCTACATGGAGGCGTGGTGGCCCACCGGCCACATGCTCGGGTACGAGCACGGCTTCAGCCACCAGGCCCGCGACTTCGTTGTGGATGTGATGGGCGGCACCCAGCCGACGCCGTCGTTCGCCGACGGTCTGCAGGTGCAGCAGGTACTCGAGGCCGTCGAGCACAGCGCTGAGTCCGGGAGCGCGTGGACCGCGATCTCCGGCACCGACTGAGCCAGCGGCATCCGTTTCCTCGAATCGAACTTGACCAAGGAGTAATTCATGGCACGACCAGTTACGTTGTTCACCGGCCAGTGGGCCGACCTGCCGTTCGAAGAAGTTGCGCGTCTCGCCTCCGGGTGGGGATACGACGGGCTCGAGATCGCCTGCTGGGGTGACCACCTCAATCCGTGGCAATGGGATGACGAAGAGTACGTCGCAGGCAAGCTCGCGGTGCTCGAGAAGTACAACCTCAAGGTGTTCACGATCTCGAACCACCTCAAGGGCCAGGCCGTGTGCGATGACCCGATCGACCAGCGACACCGCGACATCCTCCCCGACGTGGTCTGGGGAGACGGCGACCCCGAGGGCGTTCGGCAGCGCGCGGCCGAGGAGATGAAGAACACGGCGCGGCTCGCGGCGAAGCTCGGAGTGAAGACGGTGACCGGGTTCACCGGGTCGTCGATCTGGAAGTACGTCGCGATGTTCCCGCCCGCCTCCGAGGCGATGGTCGAGGCCGGCTACCAGGACTTCGCTGACCGCTGGAACCCGATCCTCGACGTGTTCGACGAGGTCGGGGTGCGGTTCGCACACGAGGTTCACCCGTCCGAGATCGCGTACGACTACTGGACGACCGTCCGGGCACTCGAGGCGATCGGGCACCGTGAGGCGTTCGGCCTCAACTGGGACCCGTCACACATGGTGTGGCAGGACATCGACCCGGTCGCGTTCCTCTGGGACTTCCAGGACCGGATCTACCACGTGCACTGCAAGGACACGAAGAAGCGACTCGGCAACGGCCGCAACGGTCGGCTCTCGTCTCACCTGCCGTGGGCAGACCCGCGTCGCGGCTGGGACTTCATCTCGACCGGGCACGGTGACGTGCCGTGGGAGGACGCGTTCCGCATGATGAACGCGATCGGTTACGACGGTCCGCTCTCGGTGGAGTGGGAAGACGCCGGCATGGACCGTCTCGTCGGCGCACCGGAAGCGCTCGAATTCGTGCGCAAGTTCGCGTTCGCTGCTCCGGATGCCGCCTTCGACGCGGCGTTCAGCACGAAGTAGGTCGTTCGATCGGTCCGGAAGGGTTGTTCCCGTTTGGGCGAATTCTAGGTAGTCACGCAACACCGGTGTTTGTGTGTGGGTTTAAGAGTAGTTTGTCGAGTCGTTCGGCGG
>NZ_RCUV01000012.1 GCF_003667545.1 Mycetocola manganoxydans
GCACGCTGTTGAGTTCTCAAGGATCGGATGCTCCTGCTTTTCACCCTTCCGGGCTGCTCCGCAGGGCAACTTCTCTAGCCTAGCACCGATTTTCTCTTGTGTTGTACACGCTCCCGGACCGAAGTCCGAGTCCCGAGTACGAGAGAAATCCTGTGAAAGGATTACCCCCACAAGAACCGGAATCCGAATAATTCGGGGCGATTCTTTTGTGGGGTTTGGTCCCGCATGAGGCCGGCGAGCTGTTCCGCTCTGCCGCACCTTTGGGGTGACGAGTGATTACTTTACGCACATCCCGGTACCCCCGCAAATTGCTCTTGCAGTCCGGGCGTGTCGCGCCCTTCTCAGGCCGGAAAGACGCCGGCGAGCGTCTTCTTGCCGCGGCGGAGAACCGCCACTCCCCCGGCGAGCGTCGGCTGGAAGACAGCCGAATCATCGGTGACCTTCACGTTGTTCAGGTACACCCCACCCTGGCTGATCGCGCGACGGCCTTCTCCGAGGCTCGACGTCAGGCCGGTGTCGACGAGCAACTGGGTGACCAGGGTGCCGGCAGGCGCCGCGGTGTTCGGAAGTTCGCGCAGTGCGGCAGCGAGGGTGTCGGCGTCGAGACTCTCCAGTTCCCCCTGCCCGAAGAGGGCAGCGGACGCGGCGATCGCGGCATCCGTCGCTACAGCTCCGTGGACGAGGGACGTGACCTCCCACGCGAGTCGCTTTTGCGCTTCACGACGGAAGGGCTCACTCGCCACTGCTTCTTCGAGCTGTTCGATCTCGGCGCGTGTGAGGAAGGTGAAGATCTTGAGACGTGCGATCACATCCGCATCGTCGGAGTTGAGCCAGAACTGGTAGAACGCGTACGGGCTTGTCAGCTTGGGGTCGAGCCAGACAGCGTTGCCCTCGCTCTTGCCGAACTTGGATCCATCGGAGTTGGTGATGAGTGGCGTCCCGATGGCGTGCGCGCTCTTGCCCTCGGCCTTGTGGATGAGATCGGTACCGCTCGTGAGGTTGCCCCACTGGTCGCTGCCACCGGTCTGGAGCACGCATTCGTAGCTGCGGAACAGTTCGAGGAAGTCCATGCCCTGCAGGATCTGGTAGCTGAACTCGGTGTAGCTGATTCCGGCATCGGAATTGAGGCGGGCGCTGACGGCATCCTTCTTGAGCATCGTGCCGACACGGAAGTACTTGCCGACATCGCGAAGGAAGTCGATCGCCGAGAGCGGCGCGGTCCAGTCGAGGTTGTTGACGAGCCGTGCGGCGTTGTCACCCTCGAAGTCGAGGAAGCGCGAAACCTGGGCCTGGAGGTAACCCACCCACTCCGCGACGGTGTCCGGGGTGTTGAGTGTCCGCTCAGCGGTCGGTCGCGGGTCACCGATGAGACCGGTCGATCCGCCGACGAGCCCGAGGGGCTTGTGGCCGGCAAGCTGAATGCGGCGCAGGAGCAACAACTGCACGAGGTTGCCCAGGTGCAGGCTCGGTGCCGTCGGGTCGAATCCGCAGTAGTAGGTGATCGGCGGACCGGCGAGCAGGGTCTTCAGCTCGGCGGCATCCGTTGAGACGTGGACGAGACCGCGCCAGACGATCTCCTCCCAGACGTCCTCGAACGACGGGTCATTGGACTGGGTCTTCAGTGGGGTCTGCGGCACGACAGCAAGAGTATCAGCGCCTCCGACTCTTGAGCCTCGAAGCTCACTCTTGACGATGTTTAGGAAATTGCCTAATCTCAAAAGAGTTAGGTTCACAACCTAAACAGAGGAGTGGGCATGTTCGTCATCACCGCCGACCAGGTGGACAGCCGCAATCAGCCGGACCGCGCGGCATCCGTTCTCAACCGCCTGAACGGAGAGAAGGGCCCGGAGTTGCTCCTGCCCGCCGATCGCACCGCCGGCGACGAGATTCAGATCCTTCCGGCGACCGCCTCTGGCACCCTTGCCATCGTGCTCGAGCTGACGCGCGAGGACGCGTGGAGTGTCGGGGTCGGCATCGGGCCGGCGCGACTTCCCCTCCCCCGTGCGACTCGTGAGGCGACCGGTGAAGCGTTCTTCGCTGCCAGGGATGCCGTCACGCGCGCCAAGAAATCACAGACCCGTTTCGCACTCTCCCGCGCCGGCGAGGATTCCGACGAGGGCATCCGTGGCGACGACGTCGAAGCGCTCATCTCACTCCTGCTCGTGCTTCGTGAGCGGAGGACGGATGGCGGGTGGGAACTGTACGACCTGCTCAACACGGGGCTCACCCAGTCGGAATCCGCGGACAAGCTCGGCATCACCGCCGGCGCAGCCAGTCTGCGGGCGCGGGCCGCGGGCATCCGTGTCGAACGGGCGTCGTCGGAGGCCCTTGTTAGGCTTCTCGACACGGTCGACCGCTCGGCCGATCCGGCTTCGACCGACTCACCGGGCTAACGGCCGAAACAACCGCGAGGAGACGAATGTGAGCCCGATCACCGGAGCACTTCCGATCACGCTGTACTGGATTGCCGTCCTGGTGCTCGCGGCAGGGTGCCTTGCCGTCATCGGAGTCGCCCACTGGCAACGCAAGAATAAGATCATCGCCATCGCCGCCGCACTTCTCGCTGTCGATCTCGTCCTGGTCGCGCTCCCGTCGCCGGAGTCACCTCTCGGTGTGACGATCGCCCTCGGCATCCTCTCGATCTCCATCGCCGTCCTCGGCGGCGGCATCGCCACGACGTACGTGCTCAAGCTCGCGACTCGCGGGCTCGTACGGCCTGGGTTGTTCGGCGGCATCATCGTGACGGAGCCCAGCCGCACTGCCGGCGGAGCCCTGCGCGCGAATGCCGGCGAGCAGCACGAAGTACTCCGCGGCGGGCGGACCATCGGCTACCTCGAACGCTTCGCCGTTGCCGCGACGCTCATGGCCGGGTTCGCCGAAGCGATCGCCGTGATCATCGCGATCAAGGGCGTCGGCCGGTTCACCGAACTGGAGGCGGCAGAAGCGCGCGAACGTTTCATCATCGGAACCTTCGCGAGCCTCATCTGGGCTGCGTCGAGTGCGGCACTGTTTCACTTCGCGCTGAACTAAGACTCCCGCGTCGGGTCGACCGCGCCGAATCACCCAACTCTGTCGTTTGTGCGCACGCGATGCTGCCGAATCACCGCAGTGTGTCGCTTTCGCCCCGCGCGAGCAGCGTTTTGCGGCGACTCGAGCTCGATCGGTCCCAAAGGGCCACCGAACCCGAGCGCGAACGGCCCTTCGGGACCGATCGAGCCGAGACGACACCGGTTCAGGCTTTCGGATGCTTCTTGTACGGCGACACCGACGCCTCGCCCGGGATCCAGAACCGCCACGGCAGGTCCGCTCCCCCGGCAAGCCCGGTGCGAGGGCCGGTGAGGTAATCGACGGATGCCGCCGGTCGCTCGAGCGAGAACGGCGGCGCGAACAGGTCGCTCCCGTCATCGGTCAGGCTGATGCCGAGCGCGACGACGAGCCGCGCCGGCCCCTGCGCCAGGTCGCGATCGGACTTCGAGGTCGTCCGCCGCTGGCGCGCGAGGTCGATTCCCTCGATTACCTCACCCGCGCGGACCAGACACCCGGATGCTTCGCCCTCGGGCGAGCAGACGATGTTGGCGCACACATGCATCCCGTAGGTGAAGTAGCAATACAGGTGCCCCGGTTCGCCGAACATGCTCGCGTTCCGTTTGGTCTTCCCGCGGAAGGCGTGCGAGCCGGGGTCGAGGCCCTGGCCGACATATGCCTCGACCTCGGTGATGCGCACCGCGACGGTTCCAGCATCCGTCGTGTGCCGCAGCACCGCACCGAGCAAATGTGGAGCGACCTCAAGCGCTGGACGCTCGAGAAACGCGCGGTCGAACGTCACGATCTAGGCGCGGAGAGCCGACGCCAGAACCCGCACCCGCTCGGTCAGAGCGACGCGCTGTTCCGCGACCCGCTCAGGAGCGGTTCCACCGACGCCCGTGCGCGACCCGATCGACCCGGCAACGGTGAGCACGTCGCGCACCGCAGGAGTCAGGTGCGGCGAGAGCCCGGCAAGGTCAGCATCGGACGGTTCATGAAGGTCGAGTCCGCGTTCCTCACAGAACTGCACGAGTTCGCCCGAAATCTCATGGGCATCACGGAACGCAACGCCCTGCCGCACGAGCCACTCGGCCACATCGGTGGCGAGGGAGAATCCCTGGGGCGCGAGGAGCGCCATCCGTTCGGTGTTGAACCGCAACGTCGCGACCATCCCGGTGAACGCGGGCAGCAGGACCTCGAGCTGTTCGACGGTGTCGAACACGGGTTCCTTGTCTTCCTGCAGGTCACGGTTGTACGCGAGCGGCAGCCCCTTGAGCGTCGCGAGCAGTCCGGTGAGGTTGCCGATGAGGCGTCCGGACTTGCCGCGTGCCAGTTCGGCGATGTCGGGGTTCTTCTTCTGCGGCATGATGCTCGAACCGGTCGAATAGCCGTCGTCGAGGGTGACGAAGTCGAACTCGCGCGTGTTCCAGACGATGATCTCTTCGGCGAACCGAGACAGGTTGATGCCGATGAGCGAGGTGACGAACGCGAACTCGGCGACGACATCCCTGCTGGCGGTGGCATCGATCGAGTTCTCGGTCGGACGGTCGAGGCCCAGTTCGGATGCCACGAGCTGCGGGTCGAGGCCCAGCGAGCTTCCGGCAAGCGCCCCCGCTCCGTATGGAGATGCCGACGCCCGCTTCGTCCAGTCGGCGAGCCGTTCCAGATCCCGCACCAGCGGCCACGCGTGCGCCATCAGGTGGTGGGCGAGGAGAACGGGTTGTGCGTGCTGGAGGTGGGTTCGCCCCGGCATGGGAGCGTCGCCGTGCACTTCGGCCTGGGACGCGATCGCGTCGATGAGCTGCACGACCATGTGCCCGATCAGGCGGGAGTGGTCGAGCAGGTACAGCCGAACGAGGGTGGCGATCTGGTCGTTACGACTCCGCCCGGCGCGGAGCTTGCCGCCGAGCTCGGCGCCCGCCCGTTCGATGAGTGCACGCTCCAGAGCGGAGTGAACGTCTTCATCTGATTCGGCAGCGGTGACGACACCGGATGCCACATCATCCTTCAGGCGTACCAGTGCGTCGAGCATCGCCTCGAGTTCGATCTCGCTGAGGTACCCGGCCGAGGCGAGCGCCTTGGCGTGGGCGCGCGATCCGGCGATGTCGTACGCGGCGAGCTGCCAGTCGAACTGCGTCGACTTGCTCAGCCGAGACAGCTCGGGTGACGGCCCGCTGGCGAAGCGGCCGCCCCAGAGTGCGCCCGCCTCACCGGCGCGATTGTCGTTGCCGTCACCCGACATGCTCTACTCCTGTCCGGCGTCGCGGCGAGCCGAGATCTTGCTCGGCAGCGACCACAGCTCGATGAAGCCCTTGGCCAACGACTGGTCGAAGGTGTCACCGGTGTCGTAGGTGGCGAGGTTGAAGTCGTACAGGCTCGAGTCGCTCCTGCGACCGGTCACGACGGCGCTGCCCGCGGCAAGCTTCAGGCGGATGTCGCCGGAGACGTGCTTCTGGGTCTCGTCGATGAAGACGTCGAGTGCCTTCTTGAGGCCGGAGAACCACAGGCCGTCGTAGACGAGCTCTGCCCACTTGGACTCGACGGTGCGCTTGTACCTGGCGAGGTCGCGTTCGATGGTCATGTTCTCGAGCTCTTCGTGGGCGGTGATGAGTGCGATGCCCGCCGGGGACTCGTAGACCTCACGGCTCTTGATGCCGACGAGGCGGTCCTCGACGATGTCGATGCGGCCGACACCCTGGTCACCGGCGATACGGTTCATCAGTTCGACGGCTTCGAGCGGCGTGATCGGCTTGCCGTCGTAGGCGACGGGGATTCCCTGGTCGAAGGTGATGACCACCTCGACCGGAGCACCGGCATCCGCGGGGTTCTTCGTGTAGGTGTAGAGGTCCTCGATCGGAGCGTTCCACGGGTCCTCGAGGAATCCGGTCTCGACGGCGCGGCCCCAGACGTTCTGGTCGATCGAGTACGGGCTCTTCTTCGACTGGGCGATCGGCAGGTTGTGCTTCTCGGCGTAGACGATCGCCTTGTCGCGGGTCAGGGCGAGGTCACGGACGGGCGCGATGCTCGTCAGGTCTGGTGCGAGGGCGGCGACAGCGGCTTCGAACCGGACCTGGTCGTTTCCCTTGCCGGTGCAACCGTGGGCGACGCTGTTCGCGCCGAGTTCCTTGGCGGTCGACGCGAGGTACTTGGCGATCAGCGGACGGCTGAGAGCAGAGACCAGCGGGTAGCGCTTCTGGTAGAGCGCGTTGGCCTTGAGTGCAGGCATGAGGTAGTCGCTCGCGAATTCCTCGCGGGCGTCGACGACGACGGACTCGACGGCGCCGCAGTCGAGGGCGCGCTGACGGATGACCTCCATGTCCTCGCCCTCCTGACCGACGTCAATTGCGAGGGCGACGACCTCTTTGCCCGTGGCATCCTTCAGCCAGCCGATTCCCACCGAGGTGTCCAGGCCGCCCGAATATGCGAGTACGACGCGTTCCGCCATGAAGTTCTTCTCCTTGATTGCTTGTGAAATAAGTGTAGTGACGCCGGTTGGTTCCGGCTGCGCCGGTCAGGCGCGTTCGAGCAGCCAGGTCAGCAATGCCTTCTGGGCGTGGAGGCGGTTCTCCGCCTCGTCCCAAATGATCGACTGCTGGCCGTCGATGACATCGGCCGTGACCTCGAAACCGCGGTCGGCGGGAAGGCAGTGCATGAACACCGCATCCGGCCGTGCGAGCTCCATCATCGACGCGTCGACCCGATAGGGGCCGAGCACGGCGACGCGCGCTGCCTTCTCCTCTTCCTTGCCCATCGACACCCAGGTGTCCGTGACGAGGATGTCGCTCCCGGTCGCCGCTTCGCGGGCATCGGAGAACAGGGCGATCGAGCCGCCCGTCGTCGCCGCGATGGCCGTCGCATCCGCGACGACCTCGTCATTCGGGGTGAACCCCTCCGGCGACGCGATGCGGACATGCATGCCGGCGGTTGCGCCGGCGAGCAGGTAGGACTGAGCCATGTTGCAGGCGCCGTCCCCGACGAAGGTGAGCGTGAGTCCGGCGAGGGCGCCTTTGTGCTCACGAATGGTGAGCAGATCGGCGAGCAGCTGGCACGGGTGGAAGTCGTCGGACAGCGCATTGACGACCGGGACTGTCGTGCCCTGGGCCATCTCTTCGAGACCGGCCTGTCCGTAGGTGCGCCAAACGATGGCGGCGACCTGGCGTTCGAGCACGCGGGCGGTGTCCGCGGCGGTCTCCTTGCCTCCGAGCTGACTCGATGCCGTCGAGATGATGAGCGGAACCCCACCGAGGTCAGCGATTCCGACGGCGAACGAGACCCGGGTCCTGGTGGATGACTTGTCGAAGATGACGGCGACGGTCTGCGGGCCCTCGAGGGGGCGACGGCTGAACCGATCCTTCTTCAGCTCGATCGCGAGGTCGAGGATCTCCGACTGCTCAGCGGGGCTGAGGTCGTCGTCGCGCAGGAAGTGTCTGGTCACAAGGTTCCTTCGTTCGGGGTGCCGGCCGCGATGCGGGCGATGGCGGCGGTGAAGCGTTCGGTGAACACGCGCAATTCGTCATCCCCGACGGTGAGCGGCGGTGCGATGCGGATGGTGGTCGGGTTCGGCGCGTTGATGATGAGGCCGACGTCGAGCGCGGCGCGCACGAGGTCGGCGGCGACCGGTTCGGCGAGGGCGATGCCGAGGAGGAGCCCCCTGCCCCGCACACCGGTGATCAGTGGAGAACCGATGCCGAGGATGAGCTCGCGGAGCTGCTCGCCCCGCTCGCGGGCGTTCTCGACGAGTCCGGACGCCTCGATCTCACCGAGGACGGCGTTCGCTGTCGCCGTCGCGAGCGGATTGCCGCTGAAGGTGCTTCCGTGTTTACCGGGGGTGAACAGGTCGGATGCCGCGCCGAAGGTCACGAGAGCGCCGATCGGGAAACCGCCGCCCATCCCCTTCGCGAGGGTGATGGCATCCGGGACGATACCGGCGCGCTTGAAGGCGAACCAGTCTCCGGTGCGCCCGGCACCGGTCTGCACCTCGTCGAGGATCAGGAGAGCGCCGTTCTCCTGGGTCAGTTCGCGGGCACGGGCGAGGTACCCGTCGGGGAGTTCGACGACACCGGATTCGCCCTGGATCGGCTCGACGATCAGCGCCGCGACCGTATCGTCCATCTCCGCCTCGAGCGCATCGAGAGTGGCGTCGATGTGTGTGACGCCGCCGGGCAGCGGGGCGAAGTCTGTCTGGATCGCCGGCTTGCCGGTCAGCGCGAGCGCGCCCATGGTGCGGCCGTGGAACGATCCGTTGAGCGCGAGGATGCGGGTGCGCGCCCCGCTCCCGGAATGGAGACGGGCGAGTTTGAACGCTGCTTCGTTCGCTTCGGCGCCCGAGTTGGAGAAGTAGACCCTGCCCGCCTCGCCAGCACCGGTGAGGCGTTTCAGTCGCGCGGCAAGTTCGAGCTGGGGTGGCGTGACGAAGTAGTTCGACACGTGGATGAGTTCGGCAGCCTGCCTGCTGATCGCCTCGACCATGACCGGGTGGGCGTGACCGAGCGCATTGACGGCGATACCGCCGAGGAAATCGAGGTATTCGGTGCCGTCTGCGTCCCAGAGGAAACAGCCGGAGCCGCGAACGAGCATCGCCTGCGGCTCACCGAACACCTGCATCATGTCGCTGGCTGCTGCCTGGGTCCAGTCGCTCATGATCCGTCCTCGACAACCTGGGTTCCGATGCCCTGCTGGGTGAATACCTCGAGCAGGAGAGAGTGCTCCAGCCGCCCGTCGATGATCGCGGCGTTGAACACACCGCCGTCGACTGCCTCGAGGCACGCTGTCATTTTCGGGATCATGCCCGATTCGAGCGACGGCAGCAGCTCCCGCAATTCGCTCGCGGTGATGACCGATACGAGCGAGTCGCGGTTCGGCCAGTCGCTGTACAGTCCGGCGACGTCGGTGAGGATGAGGAACTTGTCGGCTTCAAGAGCGACGGCGAGGGCGGATGCCGCGGCATCCGCGTTCACGTTGAGCACCTGGCCTGCTGTGTCCCCGTCCGGCGCGATGGAGGAGATGACCGGGATGCGGCCGTCGTCGATGGCCGTGTGCACGACATCGGGGTTGACCGCGACGACGTCTCCGACGAGACCGAGGTCCACGGTCTCACCGTCGATTTCGACACCGCGCTTCCTGCCGGTGAAGAGCGACGAGTCTTCGCCGCTCAACCCGACGGCGAAGTCGCCGTGCTCGTTGATGGCGTCGACGAGTTCGCGGTTCACCTCTCCGCGGAGCACGTCGCGAACGACGGTCATGGCTTCGGGAGTGGTGACCCGGTAACCGCCGCGGAATTCGCTCTCGATACCGAGGTCCTTCAGGCGAGCGGAGATCTGCGGGCCTCCCCCGTGCACGACGACGGGCTTGAGGCCGGCGTGGCGAAGGAAGACCATGTCCTCGGCGAAGGCGCGGGTGAGTTCCGGACTCACCATGGCGTTGCCGCCGAACTTCACGACGGCGATCGCTCCGTTGTAGCGCTTGAGCCATGGCAGGGCTTCGATGAGGACGGCGGCCTTGGCGATGGCTTCGGCGGTGGATGCGGGGATGACGGTGGCCATGGCGATCAGCTCGAGTACGCGCTGTTCTCATGCACGTAGTCGTGCGTGAGGTCGTTGGTCATGATGGTGGCCGATTCGGTGCCCTCGTGAAGTTCGATGAGCACGTGGACGGCGCGACCGGTGAGGTCGACGAGGTCGCGTGACTGGTCGGGCGCTCCGGCGTGGCAGACGCGGACGCCGTTCATGCTCACGTCGACGGCGTACGGGTCGAACGGCGCTGTCGTGGTTCCGATCGCCGCGAGGACGCGTCCCCAGTTGGGATCGTTGCCGAAGACCGCCGCCTTGAAGAGGTTGTTCCGAGCGACCGAGCGCCCGACTTCGACGGCGTCATCTTCGGTCACGGCACCGACGACCTCGATGGTGATGTCGTGAGCAGCGCCCTCGGCATCCGCCTGGAGCTGGCGGGCGAGGTCGAGGCAGATCTCGCGGAGACCGTGGGCGAATTCGTCGGCGTCCGGTTCGACGCCGGATGCTCCGGAGGCGAGGATCGAGACCTGGTCGTTGGTCGACATACAGCCGTCAGAGTCGAGCCGGTCGAAGCTCACCCGCGTGGCGGCGCGAAGGGCGGTGTCGAGCTGGTCGGAGGCGACATCCGCGTCCGTTGTCAGGACGACGAGCATCGTTGCCAGGCCGGGAGCGAGCATCCCCGCCCCCTTCGCCATTCCGCCGATGACCCAGCCGTTCCCCTCGAACACCGCGGTCTTCGGGTGGCTGTCTGTGGTGAGGATGGCGTCTGCGGCGTCGGCGCCGCCGTCCGCGCTGAGTTCTGCGGCGACGGTGGCGACCCCCGGCAGGAGCTTGTCGCGGTCGAGCTGTTCTCCGATGAGCCCGGTGGAACAGACGAGCACGTCGCCGGCTGAGATGTCGAGCGCGGTGGCGACGGCTTCGGCGGTGGCGTGAGTGGTCTGGAATCCCTGCGTTCCGGTGAAACAGTTCGCGCCGCCGGAGTTCAGGACGATCGCGCTGACCGTTCCGTCGGCGATGACCTGCTTCGACCACAAAATCGGGTTGGCCAGCGCGCGGTTGCTCGTGAAGACCGCTGCGGATGCCGCTCCTGGTCCCCGGTTGACGACGAGTGCCAGGTCCTTGCCCCCGGATGCTTTGAGGCCGATGGCGATGCCGGCTGCTTCGAAACCCTGTGCTGCTGTGACACTCATGGTGCGACTCCGTTCACCGGGAGACCGGTCGATTCCTCGATGCCGAGGGCGATGTTGGCGGATTGGATGGCAGCGCCTGCGGTGCCCTTGGCGAGGTTGTCGACGGCGGTGACGACGACGACGCGGCCGGCTGCTTCGTCGACGGCGAGTCCCATCAGCATGGTGTTGGCGCCGAGAACATCGGCGGTGCGCGGGAACTCTCCTGCCGGCAGGAGCTGCACGAAGGTTTCGTCGCCGTAGGCGTTCTGCCAGGCCGCGCGGACGGCATCCGCACTCGTTCCAGGCACGATGCGCGCGGTGGAGGTTGCGAGGATGCCGCGGGACATCGGAACGAGGACGGGGGTGAACGAGATGCTCACGTCGGTTGCCCCTGCTCCGCGCAGTCCCTGGGCGATCTCGGGGATGTGCCGGTGGGTGCCGCCGACGGCGTAGGAGTTTGCTGAGCCGAGGATCTCGGCGGCGAGCAGGTTGGTCTTGAGTGCCTTGCCCGCACCGGACGGCCCGACGGCGAGGACGCTGACGATATCCGCTGCTTCGATCACTCCGGCTGCGATACCGGGCGCGAGTGAGAGGGCGACGGTGCTCGCGTTACAGCCCGGCGCGGCGATGCGGCGGACCCCGGCGAGGTGCTTGCGCTGTTTCGAGCCTGCGACGAGCAGCTCGGGAACGCCGTACGCCCAGGCGCCGAAGTAGTCGCCGCCGTAGAAGGCGGCCCAGTCGGCCTCGCTCGTGAGCCGGTGGTCGGCACCGCAGTCGACGACGAGGGTGTTCTCGTCGAGCTGCGCCGTCACCTCCCCGGATTTGCCATGGGGCAGGGCAAGGAACACGACATCGTGACCGGAGAGGTTCTCGGGCGTCGTCTCGGTGAGGGTGAGGTGCGCGAGGGAGCGCAGGTGTGGCTGGACGGATGCCAGTGGCTGGCCCGCGGTGGAATGCGCGGTCACCGTGCGGATGTCGAACTGGGGGTGTGCCGCGAGTAACCGCAGCAACTCTCCCCCGGCGTAACCGGATGCACCGGCTACGGCTACAGAAAAGGACATGGCTCTACCTTATTGAGAAACGATCGTGGGAGAGTTCGGCGGCGCCTGTCGGAGTCGTGCGGTGCACTCCTCGCCCGGCGTCGCCTATCGTCGCTCTGAGGTACGGCGTCGACGCAGGCTGCACGGGGTGACACCCTGTGCGAAAACGCTGCTGTCGGAAATGGCCATGAGTCGACTGTAGCCGCACCGGAGCGGCATCCGCCAATCGGCCCTCGAGTTCAGAGCCGGTTGACGCCCGTGACGGTGACGACGGCGAAGCCCTGTTCGTCGGATTCGGCGAGGTCGATCTCGGCGCTGATTCCCCAGTCGTGGTCTCCGGCCGGGTCGTCGAGAATCTGACGCGCGGTCCAGACCGGGCCGCTCTCGTCGAGGATCAGCAGCTTCGAACTCCGGGCGTCCGGCCCGGTGAGGACCTGGTCGTACTCCTCGAAGTAGCCGTCGAGCGAGTCGGCCCAGCGGTCAGCGTCGAAGCCGGATGCCGCGTCGAGCTCTCCGAGGGCGTCATAGTCTTCGAGGGCGGCGAGCTGAACCCGGCGGAACAATTCGTTGCGCACGAGGATGCGGAACGCGCGTGCATTGCCGGTGAGGCGTTTCGGTGCCGGCGGCACGATCGCCTCCGCCTGTGTGGCGTGCTTCGCGGCATCCGGGTGGCTGAGTTCCTCCCACTCGTCGAGGAGGCTCGAGTCGACCTGGCGGACGAGTTCGCCGAGCCACTCGATGAGGTCGAGGAGGTCTTCGGTCTTGGCGTCGTCCGGGATGGTTTGCCGGGCGGCCCGGTAGGCGTCGGAGAGGTAGCGGAGAACGACACCCTCGGAGCGGGCGAGTTTGTAGAAGGCGATGAACTCGCCGAACGACATCGCGCGCTCGTACATGTCGCGCACGATCGACTTGGGGCTGAGCTCGAAGTCGCGGATCCACGGCTGGTGAGCGCTGTAGGTCTCGAAGGTGGCGGTGAGCAGTTCTTCGAGCGGTTTCGGGTGCGTGACCTGCTCGAGAAGTTCCATCCGCTGGTCGTATTCGATTCCCTCGGATTTCATCGCCGCGACGGCTTCACCGCGGGCGAGGAACTGCTGCTGGCTGAGCACGGCGCGCGGATCGTCGAGCGTCGCTTCCACGATGGAGATCATGTCGAGGGCGTAGCCGGGGTCCTCCGGGTCGAGCAGCTCGAACGCGGCGAGCGCGAACGGCGACAGCGGCTGGTTGAGCGCGAAGTTGGGCTGCAGGTCGACGGTCAGGCGGATGGTCCCGTTTGCGGACTGTTCGACGATCCCCGACTCGCGAAGGGTCCGGTAGATCCCGAGGGCGCGGCGGGCGAGTTCGAGCTGACGTTTCCACGGTTCGTGGTTGTCGAAGATGAGGTCGTGGACGTGCCTGTACACGTCTCCCCCTCGCCCGATCACGTTGATGAGCATCGCGGAAGTGATCTGCATGCTCGAGGTCAACGTCTCCGGTTCCGCCGCGACGATGCGCTGGAAGGACGGCTCACCCCAGGAAACGAAGCCTTCCGGCGCCTTCTTGCGGATGATCTTGCGTTTCTTCTTCGGGTCGTCTCCGGCCTTCTTGATGGCGTTGAGGTTCTCGGTCTCGTGCTCGGGAGCCTGCACGACGACGGTTCCCGCTGTGTCGAAGCCGGCACGGCCGGCCCGCCCGGCGATCTGGTGGAACTCGCGCGCCTTGAGCTGGCGCATCCGGGTTCCGTCGTATTTGGTGAGCGCGGTGAACAGCACGGTGCGGATGGGCACGTTGATCCCGACGCCGAGCGTGTCCGTTCCGCAGATGACCCGCAGGTATCCGCGCTGCGCGAGTTGCTCGACGAGCCGCCGGTACTTCGGCAGCATGCCGGCGTGGTGAACGCCGATTCCTGCACGGATCAGTCTCGACAGTGTCTTGCCGAAGCTTGTCGTGAAGCGGAATTCGCCGATCAGCTCGGCGATGACATCCCGCTGTTCCCGGGTGGCGACCTTCATGCTCGACATCGACTGCGCGCGTTCCATCGCAGCGGCCTGCGAGAAGTGCACGATGTAGACCGGCGCCTGCCCGGTGGTGAGCAACTCCTCGACCGTCTCGTGGATCGGCGTCGTCTCGTAGTAGAAGTGCAGCGGCACCGGGCGGTCGACACCCGTGACGAGGGCCGTCTCGCGCCCCGTGCGACGGGTGAGGTCTTCGGCGAGCGCCGTCACGTCGCCGAGGGTCGCCGACAGCAGGATGAACTGCACCCCCGGCAGGCTCAGGAGTGGAACCTGCCACGCCCAGCCACGCTCCGGGTCGGCGTAGAAGTGGAACTCGTCCATGACGACCTGGTCGACCTCGGTGTCTTCCCCGTTGCGCAGGGCGAGGTTCGCGAGGATCTCCGCTGTGCAGCAGATGATCGGGGCGTCGGCGTTGACCGACGAGTCCCCCGTCATCATGCCGACGTTCTCGGCGCCGAACACGTCGACGAGCGCGAAGAACTTCTCGCTGACGAGCGCCTTGATCGGTGCGGTGTAGAAGCTGCGCTTTCCGGCGACCAGCGCGGCGAAGTGAGCGCCGATCGCGACGAGGGACTTCCCGGTTCCCGTCGGAGTGCTGAGCACCAGATTCTGTCCAGACACGATCTCGATGATCGCCTCATCCTGTGCCGGATACAGACGGATGCCGGTGGCGTCGACCCACGCGGAGAACGCGTCGTAGACGGCATCCGCTTCGATCGAAGTGCCGAGGCTCGAGCGGAGGGCGTGCGGATCGAGCTTCGGTGGCGTCATGGTCCTTCGATCATGCCACCCTCCCCGGTCACCGCTTGACGGTCGGGTCAGGGAACGCCGTCTCGATCGTGAGCGAGTTCTTCTTCTGCACCCGCATCCAGATGAAGAAGCCGACGAGGGTGAACCCGCCGTAGAAGAGATACAGCAGAGCGGACGCGTAGTAGCCGGCGCTGACCAGCAGCGGAACACCGACGATGTCGACAGCGATCCAGATCAGCCAGAACTCGACCCAGCCCTTGGCCATGCCGTAGGTGGCGAGGAGGGAGCCCATGAAAATCCAGGCGTCTGCCCACACCGGTTCGAACGAGCCCAGTGCCCGGAAGATCGGGATGAGGACGAGGGTTCCGCCGAACAGGCCGAGGATCAGGAAGAACCGGGCCTTGTTGGACGCCCAGTGCGGGGTCACCGCCGTGTGCTTCTCGGAGTTACGGCTCTGCCTCCACTGCACCCAGCCGTAGATCGAGACGATGATGAACATGACCTGGCGGCCCGCCTGGCCGAGGAGGTTCACCGGGTTGGGTGTCCCGAAGACAGCGCCGAGGAACACCGTGAACAGCATCACGTTGCCGATGATTCCGACCGGCCACGCCCACACCTTGCGGCGCATCCCGCCGACGGCGCTGGCCATGCCGAACGCGTTGCCCAGGATCTCCCGCCAGAGGATTGTCTGGTCGCCGATCACCAGTTGCGCGTCGAAGAGCCACTCGATCGGGTTCATGCCCCCATCATTCCATCCCGGCGCACGGCCGGAGCCCAGATGTCCTCGGGTAGAATCGCCCAAATGACCGCCGCCACATCGACACCCGCTCCCACCGGCGACGGGATCGACCCCTCAGACCTCGAGACCACCCTCCGCGTCCTCTCCTCGATGAACACCCTCGACGAAGAGCACCCGGACTACGTCACCGTCCGCCGCGCGACCGCCGCCATGTTCAAGGCCGTGAAGCGCACGCGCCGCCGGGAACTGCGCGACACCATCGCCAACGCCGACAAGGCCGTCATCGCGGCCACCGCCACCGGGGCATCCGATCGCATCGACGACGAGACGCGCGGCATCCCGCTCGCGACGACGGTCGAGGCGCCGACGGCCGGCGAACTGCTCAAGCCGCGCAATTGTTACATCTGCAAGCAGCCGTACACCCTCGTCGATGCGTTCTACCACCAGCTCTGCCCGGACTGTGCCCGGTTCAGTCACGGCAAGCGCGATGCTCGCACGGACCTCACGGGCAAGCGTGCGCTGCTCACCGGTGGCCGAGCCAAGATCGGCATGTACATCGCCCTCCGCCTGCTGCGCGACGGTGCGCACACGACGATCACGACGCGGTTCCCGCGGGATGCCGTCCGCCGCTTCGCGTCACTGCCGGACTCTGCCGACTGGCTGCACCGACTCCGTGTCGTCGGCATCGACCTGCGTGATCCCGCCCAGGTGATCGGCCTCGCCGACTCCGTCGCGGCCCAGGGCCCGCTCGACATCCTCATCAACAACGCGGCGCAGACCGTTCGCCGCTCTGCCGGTTCGTATTCGCTGCTGGCGGATGCCGAACTGCAGCCACTCCCGGACGGTCCGCTCCCCGAGATGGAGACCTTCGGGCACACCGCCGATCAGCACCCGGAGGCGCTTGCGGCATCCGTCGCCGCCCACCCGCTGCTCTCGGTCGCATCCCTCGCCGGCACGGTTGCCGAGGCCGGCTCGCCTGCCCTCACGGCCGCCGACCTCGCCAACCTCGCGATGGCACCGGGTTCGTCATCGCTCGCAAAGCACGCCGATGGCACGGCGATCGACGCCGGCGGGCTCGTTCCCGACCTGCAGAGAACGAACAGCTGGGTGCAGAACATCGAACACGTCGACCCGCTCGAGATGCTCGAGGTGCAGTTGTGCAACACGACAGCGCCGTTCCTGCTGATCAGCCGCCTGCGGCCGTCGATGGCTGCGTCGCCCGCCCGCCGCAAGTACGTCGTCAACGTCTCGGCGATGGAAGGCCAGTTCTCTCGTCGTTACAAGGGCCCCGGGCACCCGCACACCAACATGGCCAAAGCCGCGCTCAACATGCTGACGCGCACGAGCGCCGGAGAGATGCTCGAGACCGATGGCATCCTCATGACCGCTGTCGACACCGGCTGGATCACCGACGAGCGCCCACATCCGACGAAGGTACGGCTTGCTGAGGAGGGCTTCCACGCCCCACTCGACCTCGTCGACGGCGCTGCTCGCGTCTACGACCCGATCGTGCGTGGCGAGGCGGGCGAAGACCTCTTCGGATGCTTCCTCAAGGACTACAAGCCGGGCGCCTGGTAGCGCACCGCGTTCGTCGAGCAGCTCGTGCGGCCGATCACCGAGCGAGATTGCAGTAGTGGCCCGAACTCGAGGTTTTCGGGCCACTACTGCACTCTCGACGCGATCAGTCCCGGATCGCTGCCCCGAAGCGCTCGGCCGCGAGAGCTGAGCCGGCAAGCTTCGCTTCGGTGGCTTCGGCAGCGGTGAGCGTGCGGTCAGGTGCACGGAATCGCAGGGCGAAGGTCAGGCTCTTCGTGCCGTCCTCGAGCCCCGAACCCCGGTAGTCGTCCACGAGACGGATGCTCTCCAGCAGCTCCCCTGCACCCTCACGCACGGCTGCACCCACCGCTGCGGCGGGCGCATCCACCGAGACGACGAGTGACAGGTCCTGGGTCGCTGCCGGAAGCGTCCCGATCACCCCGGCGGTGAAGACAGCATCGGTCGACGCGATCACCGCGTCGAGGTCGAGCTCGACGACGGCGACGACGCGAGGCAGGTCGGAGTCGAGTGCGAGCTGCGGCAGGAGCTCGCCGGCGAACCCGACGGCGCGGTCGCCCACCCGGAGTTCAGCGGTGCGGCCGGGGTGGAACGCCTTGTGGCTCCCCTGAACGACGTCGATGGTTGCACCGGTCGCAAGTCCGATCTGCGTGACCGCAGCGAGAGCATCCGCGATGCCGGACGGCACGACCTGCTGGCCGGGCTGTTTCGACACGGCGTTGCCGAGGATGAGCACACCGACGTGGCGCGGCTGCGGCGGGATGCCCGCGTTGAGCTCAGCGAGCTGGTCGTCGGTCGGCAACGTCACGCCGGACGGCAGGTCGACCTGACCGTACTTCCTGCCTGCCTCGGGCCGGAAGACGAGCCCGACTTCGAAGAGCGACAGGTCGGTGAGCCCGCGGGAGAGGTTGCGCTTCGCGGCTTCGATGAGCCCGGGGATCAGGGTCGTCCGCAGGTAGGGCGAGGTCGCGTCGAGCGCGTTCGCGACCTTGATGGCGGCAACCTCTTCGGAGTCCGCCGAGCCGTAGACGTTGTTCTCGGTGGCTCCCAGGAACGGGAACGCGAGGATCTCGGTCGACCCGGCAGCGGCGAGCGTGTCTGCGACGGTGCGACGGATGCGCTGCGACCGGCTGAGCCCGCGACCGGCGGGAGCGACGGGCAGCACGGACGGGATCCGGTCGTACCCGACGATCCTCGCGACCTCTTCGGCCAGGTCGGACTTGTCGGTGAGGTCGGGGCGCCAGGTCGGCGGGGTGACGAGCAGTCCCCCGTCGGTGTCCTCGATCGTCGCTCCGATCTCCTGCAGTGAGCCGCGGATCTCCTCATCGGTGTAGTCGACGCCGATGAGGGTGGAGACGTAGCCGTCGGGGAACGAAACCGCCTGCGGTGCGGTCGGTTCGCCGACGACGCCGGCGACGGCATCCGCTTCTCCCCCGGCGAGCGAGACCATCAGTTCGGCGACGCGTGACGCGGCGGCGACAGCGATACTCGGGTCGACGCCGCGCTCGAAGCGCTTCGACGCTTCGCTCGGCAGCTTGTGCCTGCGGGCTGTGCGGGCGATCGACACCGGGTCGAAGTTCGCGGCCTCGATGAGCACGTTGCGGGTGGAGTCGCCCATCTCGGTGCGAGCGCCACCCATGACGCCGGCGATTCCGATCGCGCCGGAGCCGTCGGTGATGAGCAGGTCTTCGCGGTCGAGCGTGCGCTTCTGCCCGTCGAGGGTTTCGAGCGTCTCGGTCGGGACAGCCCGGCGCACGACGATGCCGCCGGCGAGAGCGTCGAGGTCGTAACCGTGGATCGGCTGGCCGAGCTCGAGCATGACGTAGTTGGTGATGTCGACGAGGAGTGAGATCGAACGGATGCCGGCGAGCTTCAGTCGCGACATCATCCACGGTGGTGTCGGAAGCGAAGCGTCGACGCCGCGCACGATGCGGGTCGCGAAGACACTCGCACCCTGACGCCCGCGGATCGGGGATGCATCGTCGATCGCGACGGAGTAGCCATCGCCGATGGGCGTGTCCAGTTCGGGCCGCAGCGCCGGATCCCGGAACGTTGCGCCGGTGGCGTGGGCGTACTCGCGGGCGACGCCGCGGATCGAGAAGGCGTAGCCGCGATCCGGGGTGACATTGATCTCGACGGCGGCGTCGTCCAGGCCGAGCAGGGCGATGGCATCCGTCCCCACCGGGGCGTCGACGCCGAGGGTCGACAGGCGCAGGATGCCGTCGTGCTCGTCGCCGAGGCCGAGCTCACGGGTCGAGGCGATCATTCCGTCGGAGACGTGCCCGTAGGTCTTGCGCGGTGTGATCGGGAACGGGCCGGGCAGCACGGCGCCGGGCAGGGTCACGACGACTTTGTCACCGACGAAGAAGTTGCCCGCACCACACACGATGCCGTGCACGGCGGGGCCGCCGTCGGCCGCGAGTTCGCCGTCGGGGGCGACTCGCACCTGGCACCAGCGGATGGTCTTGCCGTTCTTCTGCGGCTCCTCGGTGAACTCGAGGACCTCGCCGACGACGACCGGTCCCGTGACGTCGAAGGTGTGGACGTCTTCCTCTTCGAGGCCGACCTTGACGAGGGCGGCGTGTACGTCGTCGGTTGTCGATCCCGGTGCGAGATCAACGTATTCGGCGAGCCAACTGAGGGGCACCCGCATGCTAAACCACCATTCCAAACTGCTGTGAGAAGCGCACGTCGCCCTCAACCATCTCCCGCATGTCCTGGACGTCGTTACGCAGCATCAAGCCACGCTCGATTCCCATACCGAAGGCGAAACCTGAATACACGTCCGGGTCGATCCCGGCGGCGCGGAGCACGTTCGGGTTGACCATGCCGCAGCCGCCCCATTCGATCCAGCGCGGACCGTGCTTGAACGTGGGGTGCCAGAAGTCGAGCTCAGCGCTCGGCTCCGTGAACGGGAAGTAGCTCGGGCGCAGGCGGATCTTCGCCTCGTCGCCGAAGATCGACTTGACGAAATGGTCGAGTGTGCCCTTGAGGTGCGCCATGGTGAGACCCTTGTCGACGGCGAGCCCCTCGAACTGCATGAAGACGGGCAGGTGCGTCGCGTCGAACTCATCGGTGCGGTACACGCGGCCAGGGGCGAGCACGTAGACGGGCAGCTCCCGGTCGAGAAGCGACCGGACCTGCACCGGTGACGTGTGGGTCCGAAGGACGAGGTGCGACTCGGGCGGGTCGATGAAGAAGGTGTCCTGCATCGCACGGGCGGGGTGGTCCGCGTCGAAGTTGAGGGCGTCGAAGTTGAACCACTCACTCTCGACCTCGGGACCCTCCGCGATCTCCCAGCCCATGCCGGTGAAGATCTCGCTCACGCGGTCCTGCAGGAGGGTGAGCGGATGCCGCGCCCCGGCCCGGTAACGGCTGGCGATCGCGGTCACGTCAACGGCCTCTGCGGCAAGCTGCGCGGCGTTCTCGGCCTCGACGATCTCCTGCTCGCGGGCAGCGAATGCGCCGTTGACCCGGCCGCGGGCCTGACCGACGAGCTTGCCGAGCGGCGCTTTCTGGTCGGGGGCGACGGAGCGGAGCATGCCGTTGAGTTTCGCCAGGGGCGAGGACTCACCGGTGTGCTCGGTGCGCACCTGCTTGAGGGCGGAGGAGTCGGCTGCGGCAGCGATAGCCTCGAGCGCCGCCTCCACCGCAGCGTTCACAGTGGTTTCGGAAATTTCGGGAGAGTCGGACACGGTCCCCAAGTCTACCGACGTGGAGCAGTGCCCCACGCAGCGCTACTGGATCGGGCCGGCGGTGCCGCCCATCTGCTGACCGATGAATGGCGCCTTGGCTGCTTCGAGGGTGTCTGCATCGCCCTTGCCTGGCTTGGCAATCTTCGGGCTGCGGCGAGTGCGGACCTCGACCCATTTGGCGATGCCAGCGAGGATGAGGCAGAGCACAATGTAGATGGTGCCGAACACGATCGTCGCCGGGATGATCGGTGAGCCGTAGGTGACCTGAGCTCCGTAGAACTTGGCGAGGTAGAGCAGCTCCTGGAAAGTCACGATGAAGCCGAGCGCGGTGTCCTTGAGCACGACGACCAGCTGAGAAATGATGACGGGCATCATCGCCCGGATCGCCTGCGGGAACAGGATGAGACTCATCACACCGCTCTTGCGGAGGCCGAGGGCGTAACCCGCCTCTTTCTGGCCGCTCGGCAGCGATTCGACGCCGGCGCGGAAAACCTCGGCGAGCACCGAGCCGTTGTACAGGGTCAACCCGGTCACGACAGCGACGAGCGGAGTCACGAAGGTGACGCCAAGCGGCGGGAGTCCGTAGTACATGATCATCATCAGGATGAGGACAGGGATGGCCCGGAACAGTTCGATGAACCACGTCACCGGGAGGCGAATCCAGGCATGCTGCGACAACCGGCCGATAGCGAGGACGAACCCGAGAACGAGGCTGAGGACCGCCGCCATTCCGAAGGCGGTGAGCGTGGCGATCGTCGCTTCGAGCACCTTCTGCTGCACGAGGGGGAAGGAGAAGATGCGCCATTTCGCCGCGGAGAACTGGCCGGTCTGCGCGAACTGGTAGACGACGAACGTAAGAAGGGCAGCGATGACCAGGATGGTGACGACACCGAGAATGCGGTTGCGTCTGATGGCGCGCGGGCCGGGGACGTCGTAGAGGACGCTGCTCATCGGAGGACCTTCCATCGACGTTCGAGTGATCGTTGCAGCCAGGCCAGAAAGCCGACGAGGATGACGAAGAAGAAGGCCACCCAGAGCAACACAACGATCGCCGGCTCACCGCGTTCGGAGAGGTTCGCTCGTATTGTTCCGGCTTCGGCCACCGAGAATCCCGCAGCAACGGTGGTGTTCTTGAGAAGGGCGATGAAGACGCTCATCATCGGTGGAATCACCGCGCGGAACGCCTGGGGCATGATCACGAGCGACATTGTCGGCCCGAACGGCAGCCCGATTGCGCGCGCTGCTTCGGCCTGACCGACGGGGACGGTGTTGAACCCCGACCGAAGGACCTCGGCCACATAGGTGGCGGTGTACACGCTCAATGCGATGATCGCCAGAACGGTGTAACCCGGGTTCGGAAGGTCCAGCTTCGGGTAGCCGAAGGCGAAGAAGAACATGAGAAGGGTCAGCGGGGTATTACGGATGAAGTTCACGTACACGGTGCCGACCCCGCGCATGATCGGCACCGGGGAGACGCGCATTGCGCCGACCACGATACCGATCACGAGCGCGAAGATCGCCGAGAAGAAGAACAGGATCAGTGTGTTGCGAAACCCTGAAATGAAGAGATCGCTGTTGTTCAGCAGGGTGTCCACTGGGTCCCACCTTCTTCCGGTTTATCGAGTGTGAAGTGTTGCAGATGTGGTGGCGGGGCGTGATGCCCCGCCACCGTTATCGGTTTCTAGTACGCGTCCACCGCAGGCTGCTCGACCTCGGTGCCGGAGAGTCCCAGCGTCGCGTCGTAGATGGCCTGCCAGGTGTCTCCACCCTCCGTGAACATGTCATTGATGAACGCGCGGAGAGCGTCGTCACCCTTGGGGAGGCCGACACCGTAACGCTCTTCGGTGAAGGGCTCGCCGACAACCTTGAGGTTGTCCGGGTCCTGTGCCGCGTAGCCGATGAGGATAGCGGCGTCAGTGGTGACAGCGTCGACCGATCCGTCGTTGAGCGCTTCGACGCACTGAGAGTACGTGTCGAATTCCTCGGTGTCGGTGTCGGGGAAGTTGTCCTTGATGTTCTGGATCGGCGTCGATCCGGTCGCGGAACAGACCGTCGTACCTGCCAGGTCGTCTTCGCTCTTGATGTCTTCGTTGTCAGCGGCGACGAGGATGCCCTGGCCGGTGATGAAGTACGGTCCAGCGAAGTCGATCTGCTCCTTGCGCTTGTCCGTGATCGAGTAGGTGCCGACGTAGTAGTCGATGTCACCGTTCACGATTGCGGACTCACGGTTGGCGCTCGGGATGGCGACGAATTCGATCTTGTCTTCGGCGAAGCCGAGCGATGCAGCGATCCACTTCGAGATCTCGATATCGAAGCCGGTGCGCTCGCCTGTTGCTGCGTCGAGGTAGCCGAGACCCGGCTGGTCTTCCTTGACGCCGATCTTGACGGAGCCGCGCTCGGTCATCTCGTCGAACGTCGGGCTGCCTTCGAGGTCGACATCCGTCGCGACCTCGAACAGCTCGCCGCTGGTTTCTCCTTCGGCGGGTGCGTCCGTGCCGGTGTCTCCGCCGCCGTCAGTGCCGGCGCAGCCGGTGAGGACGAGGGCAGCTGCAGCTGTGGCTGCGAGAAGCGTCAGTCTCTTCTTCATGATCTTCCTTTCTCGGTGAGGAGCCGGCCAGCCGGATCCTCGGTCTGCTGGTGCAGGTATCAGTGGGAGAGCAACTTGGACAGGAAGTCCTTCGCGCGGTCGCTCTTCGGTGCCGAGAAGAACTCTTCAGGAGTTGCTTCCTCGACTATCTCGCCGTCGGCCATGAACACGACCCGATCGGCGGCCTTTCGGGCAAAGCCCATCTCGTGGGTGACGACGATCATCGTCATGCCCTCGGACGCCAGCTGGATCATGACGTCGAGGACCTCATTGATCATCTCGGGGTCGAGGGCGCTTGTCGGCTCGTCGAAGAGCATCACTTTGGGCTTCATCGCGAGGGCGCGGGCGATCGCGACACGCTGCTGCTGGCCACCGGAGAGCTGGGCAGGCATCTTGTTCGCCTGCTTCTCGACTCCGACCCGTTCCAGCAGAACCATCGCGGCCTTCTCGGCATCCGCTTTGCTCTGCCCGCGAACCTTGATCGGTCCGAGGGTGACGTTTTGAAGGATTGTCTTGTGCGCGAAGAGGTTGAACGACTGGAACACCATTCCGACGTCAGCGCGCAGCGCAGCCAGCGCTTTGCCCTCTTCCGGGAGCTTCTTGCCGTCGATCCGGATCTCGCCGGCGTTGATCGTCTCGAGGCGGTTGATCGTGCGGCACAGAGTCGACTTGCCGGACCCCGACGGCCCGATCACCACGACCACCTCACCCTTGGTGACGGTCAGGTTGATGTCTTTCAGCGCCTGGAAGTCACCGAAGTACTTCTCGACGCCTTCCACGACGACGAGCGGCTCCCCCACACCAGCGACGATCGGGTTACTTGTCGTCTCATACCGGGGGCGGTTACGGGCCGCAGCCGCCGGTGTCTCATGCGCGTTCGACTCCATGGAGTCCAACGTAGGGGACGCCATGTTTCGCGCGCATGACGCGCCCGTTCCCGTTACTCAGTTGTAACCAAACCCGTCCGAGGTCAGGAGACGACGGAACGCTGCGCGAACGCCGATTCGTACAGGCAGACGGATGCCGCCGTGGCGAGGTTCATGGATTCGGCGTGACCGTAGATCGGCACCGTGACCGCGGCATCCGCTTCGAGCAGTTGCTCGTCGGTGAGACCGTGCGCTTCGTTGCCGAACAACCAGGCGGTCGGTTTGGCGAGGGTGCCGTCTGCACGCGCATCGAGGAGACTCGTGCCCTTGACGTCGGCGGCGAGAACGGTGAGACCGGCGGCGTGGGCGCGCTGGATCACGTTGGGCAGTTCAGCGCCGACGGCGATCGGCAGGTGGAAGAGCGAACCCGTGGTCGAACGGACGACCTTGGGGTTGTAGAGATCCACCGAGCGACCGGTGAGGATGACGGCATCCGCCCCCGCTGAGTCCGCGGCCCGGATGATCGTTCCGAGGTTGCCCGGGTCGCGCACCTCCTCGAGGATGGCGATGAGCTTGGGGCCCGCAGCGAAGATGTCCTTCATCGAGGTCGGGAACTGGTGCGCAACGGCGATGAACCCCTGCGGGGTGACGGTGTCGCTCATCACGTTGAGGACTTCTTCGGAGACGAACTCCACCTCGACGTTCGCGGCGGCGGCCTTTTCGGCGATGTCGCTGTAACGCTCGAGCGCCGTCGGCGTCGCGAACAGCTCGACGAACAGCTGCGGCCGGAATGTTAGCGCCTCGGAGACGGCCTGAGGTCCTTCAAGGAGGAAGAGTCCCGTCTCGGCACGACCGGGTCGTTTGGCGAGCTTGGCGACCGATCGGACGCGCGGAGAACGTGGATTATCAAGCACAGGCCCAGTCTACGAGCGGCGGGAGGCAGCGTCTGACAGGCTCGCGCGTTAACGCAACAACGGGCATCCCGCCGAAGCGGAATACCCGTTGCATGAAGCGAAAAACCTACGCTGCTGCGTCAGCCTTCGGAGCCGACGTGTCGGCCGGGAGGGCCTTCTTCGCGCTCTCGACGAGGGCGGCGAACGTGGCGGGCTCGTGAACGGCGAGTTCAGCGAGGATGCGACGGTCGACCTCGATGCCGGCAAGACCAAGACCCTGGATGAGGCGGTTGTAGGTCAGGCCGTTGGCGCGCGATGCCGCGTTGATCCGCTGGATCCAGAGACGACGGAAGTCGCCCTTCTTCTGGCGGCGGTCACGGTACGCGTAAACCATGGAGTGGGTGACCTGCTCCTTGGCCTTCCGGTACAGGCGCGAACGCTGACCCCGGTAACCCTCAGCCCGCTCGAGGATCTTCCGACGCTTCTTGTGAGCGTTTACCGCCCTTTTTACTCTTGCCATTGTCTATATTCCTAACGGGTCTGGTCTAGTGACCGAGAAGCTTCTTGATGTTCTTGGTGTCGGCCTTGGACACAAGCTGGTCAGTGTTCAGGCGACGCTTGCGCTGGCCGGACTTCACTTCGAGGTTGTGACGCATGCCCGACTGCTGCTTCTTGATCTTGCCGGAGCCAGTGAGCTTGAATCGCTTCTTGGCGCCGGAGTGGGTCTTCTGCTTAGGCATTGTTTTCCTCCTGCTTAGCTGCCTTGTCGGCAGCACGATGTGCGTTGGCCTCGGCCTTGGCCTCTGACTTGTTCTTCAGAGGTCCAATGACCATGACCATGTTTCGACCGTCGATCGTCGGGGCGGACTCAACAGTGCCCAGCTCCGCCACATCTTCGGCAAATCTTTGGAGCAAGCGCACGCCCTGGTCGGGGCGGGACTGCTCACGGCCGCGGAACAGGATCATTGCTTTGACCTTGTCGCCACCCTTGAGGAATCCCTCAGCGCGCTTTACTTTCGTCTCGTAGTCGTGCTTGTCGATCTTGAGGCGGAAACGAACCTCTTTGAGGATCGTGTTCGCCTGGTTGCGCCTGGCTTCCTTCGCCTTCTGCGCAGCCTCGTACTTGAACTTGCCGTAATCCATGATCTTTGCGACCGGTGGCTTGGAGTTCGGGGCGACCTCAACCAGATCGAGCTCGGCATCCTGCGCAAGACGCAGTGCCACCTCGATTTTGACGACGCCGACCTGTTCTCCGGCGGGACCGACGAGGCGAACCTCGGGGACGCGGATACGGTCGTTTGTACGGGGATCGCTAATGCGTAGCTCCTCTAACTCAAATCTCGTGACCACCGATTCAGACGGATGCCTGTACCGGGCGAGAGAGGAGAAATACCACACTGCAACCACGATGGTTAAACACCATCGCAGCGGCTCGTACCCTGACTACCTCGGCATGAAACCATGCGTTCGGCGGAGTACAACAACCCGGTAACCTTAGTGAAGCGGTCAAGCGCGGGTGGGAAATTTCCTCTTTCGTACCAGGACAAAAGTCCCGGAGCCGTCCAGAAGTCTAGCAGAGGTTGGCAGTGAGCACTAACGAATCCCCTTACGACAACGTGGAAGACGCAGCAACGGATGCCACACGCGACATCGCAGACGTCGGCGCCGTCGAGGTGATCACCACCACCGCCGTCCACCTCATGAGCGCAGCAGCCGTCAAGTGCGGGCTCGCCGATGACCCGGATTCGCAGCAGGACCTCGATGAGGCGCGCAAGCTCATCAACGCGCTGGCCGGCCTGATCACCGCGGGAGCCCCGGAGATCAGCGACATGCACGCACGGAGTCTCCGTGACGGACTGCGTTCGCTGCAGCTGGCGTTCCGCGAGGCATCCGTTCTTCCCGACCCCATCGGTAAGGGGCCGGGAGAGAAGTGGACGGGGCCGGTTAACTAGGCCACCAACGGCTCCGCGGCGTGCGCCGCGTCCCCGCCCGTGGACGCCCGTCCACGCCCTGGACGCGGCACACACCGCTTCGCCTTCGTTTGCCAGTTCACTTCGGCTGGAAGGCTGCTGGACTCATCGGCCCGCAATGTTCGGTTTTCGGCCGCGAAAGCGACATTTGGGACCGATGAGCGACGCCGGCGCGCGTCAGTCCGCCAGCGGCACGACCTCGAGGCGCATCGCAGGACCCGCGAGAACGAGGACCCTCCTGCCGGTGACCCCGTCGAGGGCACGAGCCAGACTCTCCGGATCCGGTGACGGCTCCGCCACTGCGGGCGACGCCGCGTCCAGCTGCACCGCAGATGCCGTCGGCCAGACGGTCACGGTCGCTCCCGTTCGGTCCCGGATAACGTCGACGAGCGGTGAGGCGTTTGCAGCAGTGACGAGGATCACCTCGCCGATGGTGCGCAACCGTTCGGCGGGCGCGGACGCAGCGGCATCCGCACGGTCGTGCCGCCAGACACCGAAGTGGTACCCGGCAACGAGCGCTGTCGCCGTCAGGAGCCCGAGCGGTGCACGGATCTGCTCGATCAGATTCCCACCGCCCTGAAGGAAGAACTCGAACAACCGGTACCCGATCACGAGCAGCGTGATGAGCGCAACGATGGCACTCAGCCCGAAGACGGCGATGAGGTAGATGCGCCGTCCTGTTCCCGCCGCGGCGGCATCCGTCGGCCGGAAGGGCCGCCAGGTGAACCACCACACGACTCCCCCGACGAGCAAAGCGCTCAGGCCTCCGAGGAGCAGTGATCGCAGGTCATCGCCCGCCAGCCGTGTCGCGAAGATTCCGAGAGCCGAGTTGACGACGATACCGAGTCCGGATGCCGCCCCGACGAGGCCGATACCGCTGGTGGCCAGGATGCTCGCCTGCCTCACGGCGGGAGTGCGGCCCAGGGCGACCCCGCGTGAATAAGTCCAGATCACCGCTCCGATCAGTGCGGCGGCAATCGCGACTCCGAGCGGCGACAGCAGGACCCGGATCGGATCGGTGCTGTCGAGCAGAAGCCGGAGGACAACGTAGAGAACGGTTCCGACGCCACCCAGCGTTGCGAGGGCGGCGAGGAGAATGCCGATCAGAATGAGTGCGACGTTCGCGAGACCCGTGGTCGTGGTGCGGGCGCCCTCCCGATACCAGTGCCATGCCCAGACGAGCAGTCCCCCGGCCGCCCAGACCAGGGTCTGGAATGTTCCCACCCACCACCGCTCGCCAATCGTGGGCGCCGCCGTGAGATCGATGATCGCTGCATCGAAAATCCCGGCCAGCGTCGCGATCGCGCTCCCAGCACCGAGCAGAATTCCGAACGCTGCGCCGAGAACCGCCGGTACCTCCGCGAGCCGGAGGGGGCTTTTCGCCGGATGCCGCCACATCCACCGATGCCACACCCACACCGCCGCGAACACCACAGCCGTGGCGCAGGCGGAGCCATCCCACTCCCCGTCGATGAGGGCGGCGACGACCCCGACGAGCGAGACCGTTGCCGTGATCACCGCGACGACAGAGGCCAGTGAGATGTAGAGCCCCCAGGTCAGCGCGGCGCGCTCGGCGGGCTCCGAAAGGCGGCGCCACGACGCCCACCACAGCAAGGTCGCGAGGGGGCCACCGATGAGAGTGAACGCGAGAGACTGTGCGAGTGCTCCCGTGCTCTCGCCGGCGATTACCGTATCCGGTTCGAGGACGAGAGCGAGAAGGCCCTGCAGACCGGTCGCCGCAATGATGACGAGGGCGAAGAGCAGCGAGTAGACGATGACACGTCGAATGGTCTGCCCTGCCGATGACCCTGTCGCCGGCTCGTATGGTGCGCTGACGGTCATCGGATCTCACCGTCCATCAGGCAGATCGTCAGTTCCCACGGCGCAACCTCGATGCGCCAGTCGCCGCCTTCCCGCGTCAGTTTGACGTCTTCCTCGTAGCTGTATTCGCTCCCGAACGGTCCACTGCCGTTCTGGCTGATCTGCACCCGGACATCCGCTGAGTTCTCACGAACATCGGTGGAGATCAGGGCGACCCTCAGATCGCTTGTGACGCTCTGTGTTGTCCCGCATTCCTCACGCGCGTCGTCCGAAAGCCAGTTGAGCGCTTCATCGTCATCGCCATCCAGCACCGCTGCGGCATACCGCTGCACGACACCCTCAGGAGTGGACTCATCGAGCACCTCCGGTTCGCCCCGCGTGAACACGATGGCGAGCGCGACGATGACGAGGACCGCGATCGCGACGAAAAGGAGGAGAAGGTTCCGCCGGACAGGAGCTGAAGTATCGTGCGTCATGTCGTCAGTATGGCGCAGCCAGGTTGCCGCAGGCATCCCGCAATCGGGAGGTTACCCTTTCGAGACCCGCGCGACTTCCGCGGCGTAGTGGGCGACCTGCGCCGGGTAGTAATCGTCCCAGTCAGGGAGCGGGACTCCTGCGCGCGAGGCAACGAGCATGTCGAGGTAGTACTCCCAGCCCGGTCCGCTCGATTCCGCGACGGCGGCATCCGCGAGCGCGTGCACGAAGGTCAGTTCGGTCTGCCCGGCATGCTCCTCCAGTCGTGCCTCGAGCACCCAGTCGTCCTCCTGGGGGTCATCAGACACGATCACCCGCAGTCGCTTCTCGGGTTCGCACGCCTCGATGTGGACGGTGCTCCATGCATCGCCCTCTTCGAACGACATCCGGAGTTCGACGGTGCGGCCGACGCCCGGTTCGCCCCGCCACGGGCCGAGCCATCCTGCGGTTCTTCCCGGATCGGTGAGGCTCGCCCACACGTCTGCGGCTGTCGCGTCGAACGTCCGGGTGAGCGCAAGTTCGACGACCTCTGACGTTCTCCGGACGACGTGGCCTGTTGCACCGGGCATGGGGCTCCTTCCGAGCTCTCCCATCGGACCACGCTGCAGCGGTCAGGTCAAGGACGGATGCCGCTCCCTCGCTGCGGATCAGGCCGACGCTTCGAGCTTCACGCGGAGCGAATCCACGCGGGTGGCGATCACGTCGCTGGCCGCCCAGCGTTGCGCCAGCCGGTTGAGCGTCGTGTCGAGCTCCGCCCGGGTGAGACCGTCAACGAGTTCCAGTCGCACGACCACTTCCGGTCCGCCGAGCCTGGCGGCGGGGTCTCCCGCCGCGAGCCGGACGTTGAGGACCGCGAGTTCCGACGTGACGCTCGTGAGGAACGCGTCGAGAACATCCGGGTCGAGGTAGCCGGGCGCCCAGGGCTGCGATTGCGCGATCGCCCACAGTGCTGGCCGCCGGATCGCGAATTCGGTCGGACTCGTCGGGTCGAGCACGACGAGGTCGGTGTTCTCGCTCGCCGCCGCGAGTGCGACACGGATGCCGTCGGCTGGCACCGGTCTCGCTCTCGGGTTCCACGCCGACAGGGCGTCGACCGAGGAGAACACGGGAAGGACGTTGCGTCCGTCCGGCCCGCCGACGGTGACGATGGACAGCTCTTGCGTCTTGTCGACCTTCTGGCCGTTCGGGCCGACGCCGACGTCGCCGGCGTGCGCGACCAGCGGGATCAAGAGGCGGGACGCGCGGAACGCGTCGACGACATCCGCTTCTCCGGCGTTGCCGCTGTGGAACCGTTCAAGCGCATCGATCAGCGGCCGGGGCGCCGACCCGTCATCGGTGGACGGGGTGTGGTCGCCGAATGAGCGACCCTCCCACGGCTGGCCGGCGGAGTCCGCTGGGTTAGTCGGATGCGACATCCAGCGCCTCAGCGAGCGTGAAGGCGCCCGCGTAGAGTGCCTTCCCGACAATCGCACCCTCGAGTCCGAGCGGGACGAGCGACCGCAACGCAACGAGGTCGTCGAGGCTCGACACACCGCCGGACGCGACGACCGGCCGGTTGGTCCGCTCGAGGACCTGGCGGAGCAGGTCGAGGTTTGGGCCCTGCAGTGTGCCGTCCTTGGTCACGTCAGTGACGACGTAACGGGCGCAGCCGGCCTGCTCGAGCCGGTCGATGACCGTCCACAGGTCTCCGCCGTCGCGGGTCCAGCCGCGCGCGGCGAGCGTGGTGCCGCGGACGTCGAGGCCGACGGCAACGGCCTCGCCGTACTGGCCGATGACGTTGGCCGCCCACTCGGGGTTCTCGAGCGCGGCGGTTCCGAGGTTGATGCGCTTCGCACCGGTGGCGAGAGCCGCTTCGAGCGAGGCATCATCACGGATGCCGCCGGACAGCTCCACCTTGACGCCGCGGACCTGCTTGATCACCTTGCGGATCACGCCGGCGTTGTTGCCACGCCCAAAAGCGGCGTCAAGGTCGACGAGGTGAATCCACTCGGCCCCCTGGTTCGCCCAGTCCGCAGCGGCGTCGACCGGGTCACCGTAGTTGGTTTCGGTGCCGGCTTCGCCCTGCGTCAGGCGCACGGCCTTGCCGTCGGCGACGTCGACCGCAGGAAGCAGGACGAGCTTCGGGGTCGTGTTGAACTCACTCATGGTTGTCCTTGTTGTTTGCTCGGGTGTGGCAACGGGGTGCCGCAGAAGATGAACGTCAGTCGGTGGAGAGGGAGGCGACCCAGTTCTTGAGAAGCCGGATCCCGGCATCCCCCGATTTTTCGGGGTGGAACTGGGTAGCGGAAAGGGGGCCGTTCTCGACGGCGGCGATGAACCGGGTGCCGTGTTCGGCCCAGGTCACCCGGGGTGCGGGGAACGGTGGGGTCACGTCGAGCGTCCAGTCTTGAGCGGCGTAGGAGTGCACGAAGTAGAAACGCTCGTCGCGGAGTCCGCGAAACAGCACGGAGTCTTCGGGAGCGTCGACGGTGTTCCAGCCCATGTGAGGCAATACCGGGGCGTCGAGCTCGGCCACGGTGCCTGGCCATTCGCCGAGGCCCTCGGTTTCGAGCCCTCGTTCGACGCCCTGTTCGAACATCACCTGCATGCCGACGCAAATGCCGAGCACTTTGCGACCGCCGGCGAGCCTGCGGTCGATGACTTCAGCGGCACGCGACGAACGGAGTTGTTCCATCACTGCGCTGAACGCGCCGACTCCTGGCACGAGGAGCCCGTCGGCTTCGAGGGCGCGGGCGCGATTGCCGGTCAGTTCGACCGACGCGCCCGCGGCTTCGAGAGCCTTGACGGCGGAGTGCACGTTGCCGCTGCCGTAGTCGAGGACGACGACACTCGGGGTGGAGCCGCTGCTCACAGGGCACCCTTTGTAGAGGGGATACCGGTCACCTCGGCGTCGAACGCCTTGGCCTGCCGGAATGCACGGGCGAACGCCTTGAATTCCGCTTCGGCGATGTGGTGCGGGTCGCGTCCGCCGAGCACGCGGACGTGAACGGTGAGCGCGGCGTTGTAGCTGATGGCCTCGAAGACGTGGCGCACCATGGAACCGGTGAAGTGACCGCCGATGAGGTGGAATTCGAACCCCGCCGGCTCGCCGGAGTGCACGAGGTAGGGGCGTCCGGAGATGTCGACGACCGCCTGCACAAGGGCTTCGTCGAGCGGCACGAGAGCGTCGCCGTACCGTGAGATGCCCTCCTTGGTGCCGAGCGCCTGCCGGATGGCCTGGCCGAGGGCGATGCCGATGTCTTCGACCGTGTGGTGCACGTCGATGTCAGTGTCTCCGCTGGCCCGCACGGTGAGGTCGGTGAGCGAGTGCTTCGCGAATGCCGTCAGCAGGTGATCAAAGAACGGCACCGTCGTGTGGATGTCGCTCGTGCCCGTGCCATCGAGGTTGATCGCGAGGTCGATGGTCGACTCGCTCGTCTCACGCTGGACGTGCGCTGTGCGCTCTACGGAGTTCATGGCTTCGAGCCTATCGCGGCCATGGCGTCGAGGAATGCGGTGGTCTCGGCCTCGGTTCCTGCGGTCACCCGCAGCTGCCCTGGGAGCCCGATGTCACGAATCAGGATGCCGCGCTCGAGTAATGCCTCGAACAGGGCGTGCGGGTTCTCCACTCCCCCGAACAGAACGAAGTTGCTGTGGCTGCGGTACGGGTGAAATCGGAGCTCCGTGAGGCCGGCGCTGATCCGGTCCCGCTGCACACGGATGTCGTCCACCATGGCAAGCATGGCCGTGCTGTGCAACAACGCCGCCGTTGCTGCCGCCTGCGTCAGCGCGGAGAGGTGGTAGGGCAGGCGGACCAGACGGAGAGCATCCGTCACGGCCGGGTCTGCCGCGAGGTAGCCGACGCGGACGCCGGCAAACGCGAACGCCTTGCTCATTGTGCGGGAGATGAGGAGGCGGTCTCGTCCGGGGAGAAGCGTCAAAGCGCTCGGGATGTCATGGGGTGCGAACTCGACGTAGGCCTCGTCGACGACGACGATCCCGTCGGTCGCGTCGTAGACCGCAGCGATCGTCTCGAGTGACAGCGGTGTACCCGTCGGATTGTTCGGAGAGCAAAGGAACACGATGTCGGGCTGGGCCTCGGCGACAGCAGCCGCCGCAGTAGCCGGTGAGAGCTCGTACTCAGGGTCGCGTTCGGCGCCGATCCAGGCGGTACCGGTCCCCGATGCCAGAAGCGAGTACATCGAATAGGTGGGAACGAAACCCAGGAGGGAACGACCGGGTCCACCGAAGGCCTGGAGGACCTGCTGGAGCACTTCGTTGGATCCGTTGGCCGCCCAGATGTTGTCCCGCGTGAGGCCGTGCCCGAGGTAGTGCGCGAGGCTGTCGCGCAGTGTGCTGAACTCGCGGTCGGGGTACCTGTTGGCCCCGAGCACCGCAGACGCCAGCGAGGTGACGATGTCGCGAGCGACCTCTTCGGGGATCGCATGAGTGTTCTCGTTCACGTTGAGCGCGACAGGCACGCTCTTCTGGGGAGCCCCGTAGGGCGTCTTGCCGCGAAGGTCGTCGCGGATGGGCAGGGACTCGAGAGAACTCACCCGGTAAGTTTACCGGCGGCCGGCAGGGCCACTGCCCGCCGCGTCAGAGACTCAGTTCGCGTACTGCTCGGGGATCGCGATGCGCTGGCCGGGAGACACGGTAGAGGTGTCGAGCTGGTTGAGACGCATGATGTCGGCGATGACGTCGCGGGGGTCAGACTCGGGTGCAACGGTTGCTGCGAGCTGCCAGAGGGACTGCCCCGACTCGATGGTCTCGTACTCGAAGACGACCGTGCTTGAGGTGGAGTTTGCGACAGCCGGCAGGGCGTTGACCCCGAGCCAGGCGGCGATGCCGACGAGGGGCGCTGCCGCGAGAGAGGTGAAGACCACTCGTCCGCGACGCGTGAGGCGCATTTTGGTCGCCGGCCGGGATTGCGTCTGCGAGCCTGACTGGCGGGACGGAGCGACGGGCGTCGGTCGCATCGCTGCCGATCGGGACGAAAGTGCCGGGCGGATCGGTGTGATGACTGCTGTGCTCATGGTGTGTGCCTCCTGCGTGCTGACGATGCTGTGCTGTTTGCGGTGCTGTGCTGCTTCGGAGTATTCGTATCCGACTCCCGGCCGGGGGAGCCGGATACGAAGCTGTGTTCCGAATATATATTCGATTGTTCGAACATTCAACCCCATATTCGGACTTTCTTTGAAAAGAGTGCCGACACACTCGAACAAATGTTTGTTGCCAGTCGACTCCGAAGCTAGGGTTTGACTACTGGTTGAAACTCAACCAGCGACCACTGACATTGGCCGGCCCCGCCCGCCAGACGGGAGTGACATGACGCTCAACAAGAGGGATGCCGCTGCAACTACCGGGAGCGCTGCTGCTTCGGCGAAGCCCAAGCGTGTGCTTGCCGAGAAGCCGACCACACGTCGCCGCAAGAACCTGAGCGAGAAGCAGCTGGCCATTCTCGACGTGATCCAGCGGTCGGTGACCTCTCGCGGTTATCCGCCGAGCATGCGCGAGATCGGTGACGCCGTCGGCCTCGCCTCGCTATCGAGCGTCACACACCAGCTCAACCAACTCGAGCTCAGCGGATACCTCCGCCGCGACCCGAACCGACCGCGCGCCCTCGAGATCCTCATCGACCTGCCCTCCCAGTCGGCCGAAACCGACTTCGAGAACCAGACGCCCGTCGGTGACGCCGCCATGGTCCCGCTGGTCGGCCGGATCGCCGCCGGCGTTCCCATCACGGCAGACCAGCAGGTCGAAGAAGTGTTCCCGCTCCCCCGGCAGCTCGTCGGAAAGGGCGACCTGTTCATGCTCAAAGTGTCTGGTGAGTCGATGATCGACGCCGCGATCTGCGATGGCGACTGGGTTGTCGTCCGTCAGCAGCAGACGGCCGAGAACGGAGACATCGTCGCAGCAATGCTCGACGGCGAAGCGACCGTGAAGGTGTTCCGCCAGCGCGACGGCCACACCTGGCTGCTCCCCCGCAACTCGAGCTTCGAACCGATCCTGGGCGATGAGGCCGACGTCCTCGGCAAGATCGTGGCGGTTCTCCGCGCGGTCTAGCCGTACCCGCCACTCGTCGTGCGACGGATACCGGCGCTTCCGGCGCGAGAGCGGCGCGACTATCGTGATCGGCATGTCCGAGCGCGCCGTTCCCATCCTCCCCGGTCGCGATTTGAACGAGACTCTCGGCTTCTATGAGCGACTCGGCTTCGAGAACCGTGGTGCGCCGCCCGAGGAATGGGACTACCTCATCCTCGGACGCGGATCACTTGAGCTGCACTTCTCATCGGAGCCCGGCGTCGACCCCCTCACGACGGCGTCGATGTGCTACCTCTACGTCGATGACGCGAACGCCCAGTTCGATGAGTGGCGCGAACTCGTCGTCGGCAACCGTGCCACCGGCAGTCGGATCGTCCCGCCAGTCGTCACCGATTACGGGATGATCGAGTTCGCCATCGTCGACCCGAGCGGAAACCTGATCCGTATCGGGACTCCGGCCGACAAGTAACGGGAACGACGCGCCACGCGGCATCCGGCATCCCTGCCCGGTCGATTCTGGCTACAACCGGCGCCGAATCTCGACCAAGACTGACCGGGCAGCCGCGCGAACAGCCGAAACCGACCGAGCGACACACACAATGCGCCGCGGAGGCGTCAGCCCCGGCGGGTGAACTCCGCGACCTGCGCGGCAAGTTCCTCGGATGCCATCGCGCGCACGTGGGTGCCTTCCTCGAGGTAGTCGAGGTGATCCACCCGCCCCCGGCGGTGCAGCATCGAGATGACGTCTCCCCTGTCGTACGGTACGAGGAGGTCGAGCTCGATCGACGGGCTCGGCAGAAGGGTTCCGAGCGCGGTGAGGATCTCGTCAATCCCCTCCCCTGTGCGCGCTGAGGCGAAGATCGCGTTCGGCTCGAGGCCGCGCAGCAACAGCCGGTCGTCCTCGCTGACGAGGTCGCTCTTGTTGAAGACGACGAGCTCAGGGATGTCACGGGCACCGACATCGCCGATGACGTCGCGGACGGTCATCAACTGGGCAGCAGGATCGGGGTGCGACCCGTCGACGACGTGCACGATGACATCCGATTCCGCGACCTCTTCCAGGGTGGAGCGGAACGCTTCGACGAGCTGGTGCGGCAGATTGCGCACGAAGCCGACGGTGTCGGAGATCGTGTAGAGCCGGCCGTCCTCGGTCGCGGTGCGGCGGACCGTTGCGTCCAGCGTCGCGAACAGGGAGTTCTCGACGAGAACTCCCGCCTTGGTGATCCGATTGAGCAGGCTTGACTTACCGGCGTTGGTGTACCCGGCGATCGCGACGGATGGCACCTCGAAACGGTGGCGGTTGGCGCGCTTCGCCTCACGTGCGGGGCCGAAGCCCTTGATCTGCTTGCGCAGCTTCGCCATCCGGGTGTGGATCCGGCGGCGGTCGAGCTCGATCTTCGTTTCACCCGGACCGCGGGAACCCATACCGGCTCCGGCTCCACCGACCTGACCACCGGCCTGCCTGGACATCGAGTCACCCCAACCGCGAAGGCGCGGGAGGAGGTACTCGAGCTGGGCAAGTTCGACCTGCGCCTTACCCTCGCGGCTCTTCGCGTGCTGGCTGAAGATGTCGAGGATGACGGCCGTGCGGTCGATCACCTTGACCTTGACGACGTCCTCGAGCGCACGACGCTGGCTGGGTGCGAGCTCGGTGTCGGCGATCACGGTGTCTGCGCCGAGCGCGGCCACGATGCCACGCAGCTCTTCCGCCTTGCCCTTGCCGAGGTAGGTGCTCGGGTCAGGAGTCGGGCGGCGCTGGAGCATTCCGTCGAGGACGACGGCGCCGGCGGTCTCTGCCAGGGCGGCGAGTTCGCGAATGGAGTTTTCAGCTTCCTGCAGGGAACCCTGCGAGTAGATGCCGATGAGCACCACATTCTCGATCCGGAGCTGTCGGTATTCGACCTCGGTGACGTCTTCGAGCTCTGTCGAGAGACCGCGGACACGGCGGAGTGCCTGACGGTCTTCGCGGTCGAACTGCTCGCCATCGTGGTTGTCATCGTCGCGGGCGCCGCTGTCGGCGTCGAGCGCCTCGGCCCTGCCCGCTCCGAAAAGTGCATAACCGGACGCACGCGTCTCAGCGTTTTTGAGCACGCGGGCCACGGCGTCGTCGCCTTCGGTGAGGTCTGGGGTGTCGCTCTGAGATGTCATCAGTGTTAACCCTAACCCGTGCGGTCGAGTAACGTTCGGGTATGGCCAGCGAACACTATTTCACCGGCGTGCCCGGGACCGAGCTCAAGCTGCGGACCGTCACGGTGCACCTCGCAGGCGAGGAGCGTGAGCTCACGACCGCCAACGGCATCTTCAGCCCGGCCCGGATCGACCAGGGCACCCAGGTGCTCCTCAGCGAGACGCCGCGTCCTCCCGCGACGGGCAACATCCTCGACCTCGGTTGCGGCTGGGGACCGATCGCGTTCACCATCGCTTTCGCATCGCCGGATGCCACGGTGTGGGCCGTGGACGTCAACGAGCGCTCGCTCGAACTCGTTCGGATGAATGCCGAGAAGCTCGGACTGACCAACGTCAAAGCTGTACTTCCCGACCAGGTTCCCGGCGGCCTCCTGTTTGACTCGATCTGGTCGAACCCGCCGATCCGCATCGGTAAGCAGGCCCTGCACGAGATGCTCGAACACTGGCTCCCCCGGCTCACCCCTGGTTCGGACGCCTGGCTCGTCGTGCAGAAGAACCTCGGCGCGGACAGCCTCCATCGCTGGCTGCAGGAGCAGTTCGGGAGCGATCTCGACGTGACGCGCGAAGCGATCAGCAAGGGCTACCGCGTCCTGCGCGCCTCCCGGCACGCCGACTGACCTCAGCCCAGTTCGAGCGTCCCGGTGTAGACGAGGTCGGCCGGGCCACTGAGCCCCACGTGCTCACCGTCCTGGGTGGCGAACATTCGTACCCCGAGGGTTCCTCCTGGCACGTCGACGCGCCAGGCGTTCGGGGCGGATGAGCCGGCCCAGTGCCGCGTCGCCAGGGCGGCGGCGGCCACTCCGGTTCCACAGGACAGGGTCTCACCGCTCCCCCGTTCATGCACGCGCATCGTGATGCGGCCGATCCCGTCGGTCACGAGCGGGTCGTGCGGCACGACGAACTCGACGTTGGCTCCATCGATGGGTTCCGGTTCGATCCGCGGAACGTAGCTGAGGTCTGCGGACGCCAGCTCGCTCTCATCGGCGAGGGCGACGACGACGTGCGGGTTGCCGACATTGATCCCGAGCCCCGGCCGGGCGACCTTGAGCTCCTTGGCGCGCACGAGTGGCTCTCCCCCGTCGAGCGTCCACCGGCCGAGATCGACCTGGAATCCGTTCGTCGACCGCTGCACGTCGCGCACACCGGCACGTGTGCCGATGGCGAGGGTGTCACCCGACTCGAGTTCCACAAGGCCCTGGTCGAGCAGGTAGCGAACGAAGACGCGGATGCCGTTTCCGCACATCTCCGCGATCGACCCGTCCGCGTTGTGGTAATCCATGAACCACTCGGCGTTCTCGTCCTCGGCGAGTGCGGCGGCACCCGCTTCGAGGTTCCGTGAACGCACGGCGCGGATGACACCATCGGCGCCGACGCCGAAGTGCCGGTCACAAATCGCGGCGATCTGCTCCACGCTCAGCGGTATCCTGCCATCCGGGTCAGCGTAGAGAACGAAGTCATTGCCGGTGCCGTGGCCTTTGGTGAACGGGAGCGTGAATGCCATGGCTCGAGTCTAGGGTTCGCTAGCCGGTGACGGATGCCTCGGCAGCGTCTCCGAGGTCGGCCGCGTCGTAGTCGAGCCAGACGATGTCGGCGTAACGCCGGAACCAGCTCACCTGCCTGCGGGCATACCTGCGCGTCAACTGCTGCGTCTCGTCGATCGCTTCGGCTTCTGTCGCCGTCCCGGCGAGCTGTCGCAGCGCCTGCGCGTATCCGATCGCTCTGGATGCGGTGACGCCTTGCTCAATTCCCTGCGGCACGAGGCCGCGGACTTCGTCGAGAAGGCCGGCGCTCCACATCCGCTCGACCCGCTCATCGAGGCGGGCGACAAGCTGGTCCCTGGGCGCACGCAACCCGAGGATGCGTGTCGGCCGCCAGTAGACCGGAGCCTCGGGCAGCATCCCGGCGACGGGCGACCCGGTGAGCTCGGCGACCTCGAGGGCGCGCACGAGCCTGCGCGTGTTCTGCGAACCGATCCGTGCCGCGACGTCCGCGTCCAGGGCGGAGAGGCGGCGGAAGAGTTCACCGGGTCCGTGAGACTCCAGTTCCGCCTCGAGCCGCGCGCGCACCGCCTTGTCGGATGCCGGGAACTGGAAGTCGTAGATCACGCTCGCGACATACAGCCCGCTGCCTCCGACGAGGATCGGGGTGGAGCCCCGCGCGATGATGTCCTCGACCGCTGCCCGGGCATCCGCCTGGTAGCCCGCGACGGTCGATTCGGTCGTGACGTCGAGCACGTCGAGCATGTGGTGGGGGATGCCGCGGCGTTCTTCGGGGGAAAGTTTCGCGGTGCCGATGTCCATTCCGCGGTACAGCTGCATCGCGTCGGCGTTGACGATCTCAGCCGGACGCCCCGCACGCGCCAGGCGCTCGGCGAGAGTGAGCGAGAGCTCGGATTTTCCGGTGCCGGTTGGGCCGATGATGCAGATCACTTCGGCACCGGGCGACGGGTTCAGCGCTGACCGTCCAACGCGTCGTAGATCGGGGTGGTAGCGCCGGCAACGGATGCCGGCGGACCGACGCGCAGGGACGGCAACCCGAGCGACACCCGGCCGGGCGTCGCGGATGGGGTGGCGGGCACACCGCAGGACTCGGCCTGGGCGCGGTCCCAGGCATCACCGGCGGTCGTCCGGCGCACGCGCAGTGGTGCGCCGTCGATTGTGTCTGCGATGAGGTAGAACGGTGCGGCCTGGCTCACTCGGACGGTCACGACGTCTCCGGGACGCGGGATCTCGGAACCGGCGGGTACGTCGAAGTGCACGAGCCGCGAGTCTTCGGCACGGCCGGACATGCGGTGCGTTGCGGCGTCCTTCTTGCCTTCACCGACGGCGACGAGCAGGTTGACCTCGCGTCCGATCACGCCCTGGTTCTCTTCAAGGCTGATCCGGTCCTGCAGCGCGGTCAGCCGTTCGTAGCGTTCCTGGACGACCGCCTTCGGGACCTGGTCGGGCATCGTGGCCGCAGGCGTGCCTGGACGGATCGAGTACTGGAAGGTGAACGCGGTCGCGAAGCGGCTCGCTTCGACGACGCGCAGAGTCTCCTGGAAGTCTTCCTCCGTCTCGCCGGGGAACCCGACGATGATGTCCGTCGAGATCGCCGCGTGCGGCATCCGTTCCCGGACCCGGTCGAGGATCCCGAGGAATTTCTCGCTGCGGTACGAGCGGCGCATCGCCTTCAGGATGCGGTCGGAGCCGGATTGAAGCGGCATGTGCAGCTGGGGCATGACGCTGGGCGTCTCGGCCATGGCATCGATGACGTCGTCGGTGAACGCAGCGGGGTGAGGGCTGGTGAAGCGAATGCGTTCCAGTCCCGGGATGGCGCCGGCCGCGCGAAGCAGTTTCGAGAATGCCTGCCGGTCGCCGAATTCGACGCCGTAAGAGTTGACGTTCTGGCCGAGCAGGGTGACTTCGATCGCTCCGTCGTCGACGAGGGCCTGGATCTCGGCGAGAATCTCGCCCGGGCGCCGGTCCTTCTCTTTGCCACGCAGAGCGGGCACGATGCAGAAGGTGCAGGTGTTGTTGCAGCCGACCGAGATGGACACCCAGCCGCTGTAGGTCGATTCACGTTTGGTGGGGAGCGTCGACGGGAACGTCTCCAGGGAATCGAGGATCTCGATCTGGGCTTCGTCGTTGTGGCGAGCCCGTTCGAGCAGGCTCGGCAGTGAGCCCATGTTGTGGGTGCCGAAAACGACATCCACCCACGGTGCCTTCTCGAGGATGACGTTCTTGTCTTTCTGGGCGAGGCAGCCACCGACGGCGATCTGCATGCCCGCGTGACGCTTCTTGACCGAAGCCAGGTAGCCGAGGTTCCCGTAGAGCTTGTTGTCGGCGTTCTCGCGCACGGCGCACGTGTTGATGACGACGACGTCCGGCTCGACCCCGTCGGCTTTGACGTACCCGGCGGCGTCGAGTGAGCCGCCCAGGCGTTCCGAGTCATGCACATTCATCTGGCACCCGTAAGTGCGGACTTCGTAGGTTCGTGCTCGCCCTGACCCGTCGATGGCGGCGGCTGACGCCGGAATGACGGTGGGGAGTTCCTGCAGCGTGCTCATGATCGTTCCAGTCTACGTTCGCCCGGCGGACCGGGCGACGGACACCTGCCGGTGTTGTCGTGTCGATACGAAGACCGGCCTGTGTCGATCACGAGTGATCGACACAGGCCGGGTCGGGTCGGGTTCAGACAGACGTGTCAGCGGAACCGCACCGTCGACGCGGAGGCGCTGGACCGCCCGGTCAGGAGCGGAGCAATAGCCTCCCGAACGATATTGCCCGGGTACCCCCGCCGCGCAAGGAATCCAACGAGCCGGCGCTCGAGAGTCTGCTTGTCGAGACCGCTGAGCTGCGATGCTCGCTTCGCGGCGAGCTCGGTCGCGGCGCTCAACTCGTCGCCTGAGTCGATGTCGTCGAGTACCTCGTCGATCACGTCGCGCGGAATCGACCGCCCGGCCATCGCTCGACCGACCACGGATTTGCTCTGGCCTTTGCGCTCGTACAACGCGTGCTTCAACTGCTCGGCCAGCACGTGATCATCGACGTAACCGAGGTCGCGCAGGCGATCGAGCACCGCATTGGCCTGGGAGGCGTCGAGACCTTCATCCATGCCGAAGGCGAGTACCTCGGCTTCGCTGAGCGCTCGGCGCGCGAGCTTCCGCACCAGGGCAGCTTCGACCGCCTCGGGCTCTGCCTGCGGCTCGGCGACGGGAGCGTCAGGCTCCCGCGCCGCGCCTGGGAGGTAGGTCACCGGCGCGATCCGGTCTCCACCGTTCTCCGTCGAGTCGTCGTCGGGGTCAAGAAACCGGACCATCTGCGACCGCCCTACGCGCCGCGCCGCGCGGCGAGCTGGTCAGCGGCAGCCTTGGCGGCCTTGCCAGTGACGGGGGCCTCGACAGCGGCCTCCGGTGCGGCGACGGCGCCGCCGATGCCGAGCTTGACCTTGATCTTGTGTTCGATCTCGTTGGCAATGTCGGGGTTGGTGAGGAGGAAGTTGCGCGAGTTCTCCTTACCCTGCCCCAGCTGTTCGCCGTCGTAGGTGTACCAGGAGCCCGACTTCTTGACGATGAGGTGCTCGACACCGAAGTCGATGAGGCTTCCCTCGCGGGAGATGCCGACGCCGTAGAGGATGTCGAACTCGGCTTGCTTGAACGGAGGGGCCATCTTGTTCTTGACGACCTTGACGCGTGTGCGGTTACCGACGGCATCCGTACCGTCTTTGAGCGTTTCGATCCGGCGGATGTCGAGCCGGACCGAGGCGTAGAACTTGAGTGCCTTACCGCCGGCCGTGGTCTCCGGGCTGCCGAAGAAGACGCCGATCTTCTCGCGCAGCTGGTTGATGAAGATCATGGTGGTGTTTGTCTGGCTCAGCCCACCGGTGAGCTTGCGGAGGGCTTGCGACATCAGTCGTGCCTGGAGCCCGACGTGGGAGTCACCCATCTCGCCCTCGATCTCGGCACGAGGCACGAGAGCGGCGACGGAGTCGATCACGATGAGGTCGATGGAACCCGAGCGTACGAGCATGTCGGCGATCTCGAGGGCCTGCTCACCGGTGTCTGGCTGCGACACCAGGAGGGCGTCGATGTCGACGCCGAGCTTCTTGGCGTACTCGGGGTCGAGTGCGTGCTCGGCGTCGATGAAGGCAGCGATGCCGCCCGCCCTCTGCGCGTTGGCGATGGCGTGGAGGGTGAGTGTCGTCTTACCCGACGACTCAGGCCCGTAGATCTCGACGATCCGGCCACGAGGGAGCCCTCCGACGCCGAGCGCGACGTCGAGCGCGATGGATCCGGTGGGGATGACAGCGACAGGGGCGCGTTCATCGCTCCCGAGGCGCATGACGGAACCTTTGCCGAACTGGCGGTCGATCTGCGCGAGCGCGGTCTCGAGGGACTTCTCGCGGTTTTCTGGTGATGGCATGTCATGCCTCTTTCTCTGTCGATATCGGTGCGCCTGTAGGCTGTCGCGCCCGGTGGATTCCGGTGCTGTGACAAGGCTGGGAGCGTCTGTCAGGAACGTTCTCGACTGTATTGTGCACCCCCGACATTGATATCGGGAGGAGGAAAACAGTGGAGTAAACGAACCCGAAGGGCCCTTGTGAAGGAGCCTAACCCAATCCGAACAGATGTTCGAGAGACGTCGCTCGGCGTGTCGAAGTCAATTTCGCTCGCTGCGGGCGACCGCCCAGGTCAATCGCGGGGCGGCGGCACTCCGGCACCGTGGCGTCGCTCGACCGGAACATCCGTCTCGCGGCACAGGGCCAGCCAGACGGTCCGCGGGGACTCACCCGCGGCCAGCGCTTCTTTCGCCGTCCGGCCACCCAGCTCGCGCAGGACGAGGTCGCTGGCGAGAACGCGCCCATACGCGCCACCGAACTCGGTGGTCATGGCCGTCCAGAATTCGCTGAGTTTCACGCAATCAAGCGTACTGGCGCCAAACAGAGAAATACCCCGGAGCGCCAGAGCACTCCGGGGTATCGACTCTTGTCGTTACTGGCGTACGAGGTTCGCATCCAGCTCGGCGACGAATTCGTCCGGGACCGTGTCGGGGATGGGGTCGATGCCTTCGAGGACAGCGAGGCGATCTCCGACCTCACGCATGATCACCGATATGGGCGTTTCGAGTGCTTCAGCGACCGAAGCGAGAATCTCGCTCGATGCTTCTTTCTGTCCGCGCTCGACTTCGCTGAGGTAGCCAAGAGCCACGCTCGCTTTGCTTGCAACCTGGCGAAGAGTCCGCCCTTTTTGCAGCCGGAAGTCACGAAGCACGTCGCCGATTTCTTGACGAACAAGTATCATTTGACCCCTCCTTCTCTGCCGGTCAGTCTCACCGCCGGGTAAGTCTGTGGATGGCAACATTACTACACCGATCCAGATACAAACCTTAGTGTTGCTGACTGATCTTTTCTTGTGAATCTGTCATGCCCAACGCGGATTGCCGCCGTCGTATTCCGCAGCGATCACATACGTTTCGATCAGGCGCTTCCCGACCCTGCCCCGGTGATCGCGAGCAGGTAATCGATGGCGGATGTCACGGTGTCGCGCCGGATGGCATCCCGCGTTCCCGAAAGGGTCAGCCCGATCGATCTCGTTCCACCGGCCATCGAGAGGCCGAGGTAGACCGTGCCCGGTTGCTTGCCCGCCTGGGGGTCCGGGCCGGCGACCCCCGTTGTCGAGATTCCGATGTCCGCCTCACGCCCGTCGACGCTCAGGACGCGGCGCACCCCCGCCGCCATCTGCTCGGCGACCTGCGGATGAACAGGGCCGTGTTCGGCGAGGAGATCCCGGTTCACGCCCAGCACGGATGCCTTGACCTCTGTCGCGTATGCCACGACGCCCCCGCGAACGACAGCGGATGCCCCCGCCGGCCGGATGAGTTCGGCCGCGAGCAGTCCCCCGGTCAGCGACTCGGCCACCCCGAGGGTCAATCCTCGCGCGGTGAGGTGGCGAATCAACGCGGCTGTTCGATCCGCCTCGCGCCCGCCGGCGGAAGTCATCTCCGCCTGCCGGCCTTCGCCGCTGTGATCACATAGTCGATGCCGCTGGCGACGGTCAGCGCGACAGCGACGCTCATGAGGGCACCGTTCAGCCAGAACACCCACTCGCCGACGACGAGGTAGAGCGGTGCGAGCGCCATCGAGATCGCGATGGCCTGGGCAAGGGTCTTGAGCTTGCCCATCCACGCGGCGGCGACAACATGGTCGGTCGCGACGATCATCCGGTGCACGGTGATACCGAGTTCACGCACGAGGACGATGGCGGTGACCCACCACGGCAGTTCGCCGAGGATCGACAGGGCGATGAGCGCTCCGCCGGTGAGGATTTTGTCGGCGATCGGGTCGAGGAGCTTGCCGAGGTCGGTGACGAGGCCGTACCGGCGCGCGATGGCGCCGTCGATTCCGTCGGTCGCGATGGCGAGGACGAACAGGGCAGCCGCGGCCCAGCGGAGCCCACCGTCCGCGCCCCCGTCGGCCAGCAGCATCCAGACGAAGACGGGAGCGAGCAGGATGCGAACGACGGTGATCGTATTCGGCAGGTTGAGATTGGCGGAGCGCGGCTGCGCGGCGCTGGAGGAAGCCATGATCTAGTCCTTGCCGGTGAGTTGCCAGGCGTCCTCGTCGGAGTCGCCCTCCTCCTCATCGTAACCGGCGAACTGCTCCTCGACCTTGTCTCCGGCGTAGCGATCGTCCGTCGTCGACGGCGCGAACGCTGGTCCGTCCTCACCCTTGAGCTTCGCGAGAAGCCCCGGCAGCTGTTCTGCGGTGACGAGAACGTCGCGCGCCTTCGAACCTTCGGACGGGCCGACGATCTCGCGGGACTCCATGAGGTCCATCAGACGACCGGCCTTGGCGAAGCCGACGCGCAGCTTGCGCTGGAGCATCGACGTGGAACCGAACTGGGTACCGACGACGAGCTCCGTCGCCGCGAGCAGCAGGTCGAGGTCGTCACCGATGTCAGCGTCGACCTCTTTCTTCTCGACAACGGCGGCGACATCCTTGCGGTACTCCGGCCGCGCCTGCTGGGTGACGTGCTTGACGACCTTCTCGATCTCGGTCTCTGAAACCCAGGCGCCCTGCACGCGGATGGCCTTGTTCGTTCCCATCGGGAGAAACAGCCCGTCGCCCTGGCCGATGAGCTTGTCTGCGCCCGGCTGGTCGAGGATGACACGCGAGTCGGTGACGCTCGTCACGGCGAACGCGAGGCGTGACGGCACGTTGGCCTTGATCAGACCGGTGACGACGTCGACGGACGGACGCTGCGTCGCGAGAACGAGGTGGATGCCGGATGCTCTCGCGAGCTGGGTGATCCGGACGATCGAGTCCTCGACGTCACGCGGCGCGACCATCATGAGGTCGGCGAGCTCATCGACGACGACAAGCAGGTACGGGTACGGCTTGAGCTGCCGTTCGCTGCCCGCGGGAAGCACGATCTCGTCGTTGATGACGGCCTTGTTGAAGTCGTCGATGTGGCGGAAGCCGAAGCTGGCGAGGTCGTCGTACCGCATGTCCATCTCCTTCACCACCCACTGCAGCGCTTCTGCCGCTTTCTTCGGGTTGGTGATGATGGGCGTGATGAGGTGCGGAACCCCGGCATACGAGGTGAGCTCGACGCGCTTCGGGTCGATGAGCACCATGCGGACGTCGCTAGGCTTCGCCCGCATGAGCAGGCTCGTGATCATCGAGTTGATGAAGCTGGACTTTCCGGAACCGGTGGATCCGGCGACGAGGAGGTGAGGCATCTTGGCGAGGTTCGCAACGACGAACCCTCCCCCGACGTCCTTGCCGACACCGATGGTCATCGGGTGAACGCTCTTCGTCGCGTTCGCGGAGCGCAACACGTCGCCGAGCGTGACGATCTCACGGTCGGTGTTGGGGATTTCGACACCGATGGCGCTCTTGCCGGGGATCGGCGCGAGAATGCGGACTTCGTTCGAGGCGACGGCGTATGCGATGTTGTTGGTGAGCGCTGTGATGCGCTCGACCTTCACGCCGGGACCGACTTCGATCTCGTACTGCGTGACGGTCGGGCCGCGGGAGAACCCGGTGACCTTCGCGTCGACCTTGAACTGCTGGAGCACGCTCGTGACGGCAGCCACGACGTCATCGTTCGCAGCCGAGCGGGTCTTCGCGGGGTCTCCAGCGCCGAGGGTGGATGCGGACGGCAACCGGTACGGCGCTACGGGCGCCGTGGGTCGCGCCATCTTCTGCGGGCTGGTGTCGCCCATCAGTCCCAGGCCCTCCATGCCGGGGAGCACATCGGTCTCTGCGTTGGGGCCGTCGTCGTGGAGACCGGAGGTGGGCTCTGCGGCGTTCTCGTATGCACCGAGCGCTGCCTCGGCGGCGGAAAGGTCGCCGATGACCTCCGTCATCGCCTCGTCGTCGATCGGGTTCCCGAACATGTCGAGGTCCTGGCCCTCGAGCGCCGAGTCGAATTCACCGTTGCCGCGGGCAGGGCCGCCGAGAAGTTCGTCCATGTCGTTGGCTTCGATCGCTGAATCGAAGGCGGGGTCGACCTCGCGCTGGCCCTTGTTGCGTCGCCACCACGGCAGCGATTCATCGTCGGACTCGTCGCCGTCGATGCCGTCGAGTTCGACCTGTTTGGTGCGCTCGAGCTTCGCGGCTTCGCGCTCCTCTTCGGTAGGCAGCTCGGTACCGAAGGTCCAGGCATACAGCTGACGGAGGCGAGAGCCGATCTTGTTCGGCGGGGTCTTGGTGATGATGAAGACGCTCAGCAACAACACGAGCGACAGGATGATCGCCGCGCCGATCTGGGTAGTCAAGGCGACGAGAGGCGCCCCGACGATCCAGCCGACCAGTCCCCCGGCAACCGCGAGAGCCGGCATCCCCTCACTGGGGCTGGGCTGACCGCCGAACGCGTGACAGAGACCGGATGTCGCGACGAGAGCGAGAATGAGGCCGATGCCGATCCGGCCGTTGTCGTTGACCGAACTCGGGTGGCGGAACAGCCAGATCGCGAGCAGCAGCATCACGACGGGAAGAGCGAACGCCAGTCGGCCGAAGATACCGCCGAAGGTGAAGTTGTTGAGGTTCTGGGCCACCTCGTTGTTGACGCCGAACCACTGCACCACCATGCCGACGATCGACAGGAGAAGGATCAGGAAGGGGATGCCGTCGCGGCGCTCCTCCTTGCTGAACCGTTCCGGCCCGAAGGCGCGAGCGGTTCCGCCGGCGAGGTGGGCGAGGCCCAGCCACATCTTGACGAAAACGTTCTCGGGAGTCTCCGCTGCCGGGTACGCCACGGTCTTCGTTGCCGGGAGTTTGGTGGTCTTTGCCGTCGCCGTTTTTGCCGGCGTTGTCTTGGTCGTCGCCTTGGTGGCGCTCGAGTTTCCTCCGCGCGCCGACGTGCCCCGACCGCGGCTGGACGATTTGCTAGTCGTAGCCATGGTTCCACGCTACTTTGGGCCGGCGACTTTGCCCCGCATTGACCCGGGCCAGTCCGGTCCAGGGGTCAGCGCAGGATTCGCACCATCGTGTCGGAATCGGGACCGCGCACTACCGGGAGAAACCCCTCGCTGAGATACAGGCGCTGGGCGTAGTTCGCCCGGCCGACGTTAAGGCTCAGCCGTGAATAGCCCGCGCTTCGGGCCTGCTCGAGCACCGCACAGATGAGCGCCCGGCCGACACCCTGCGCCCGCCACACCGGCACGACCCCGAGAGTCAGCTCGGGAACGCCGGACGCGACGAAACCCCGACCGGGATTGTGCACGGGAAGGAGCCGGAACCAGCAGGCGCCGATCGGTGAACCGGCGCTGTCGACTGCGACGGTTCCCGCGTCCCCCGGCCGTTGCCAGCGGTCGATGTATTTCGCTGTGTCAGGGTCCGAGAGGACGTCGATGCGTGACCGCGTGCGTCCAGGCATCCATTCGGACGCCTCGACGAGCATGTCGCCGAGGAAGCGGGCATCGCTGCCCGTCGCTTCCCGGAGGGTGAACCCGGCCATGAGACGGATGCTACGCCGCCAGTGTTTCGCCCGGATGAACAAACACGAATTGCCCGGTTTCGCGGGTCCGGGCGGGCCGGGACCCGCGAAACCGGGCAATTCGATGGCGGGGTTACGCCTCGATGACGAGCGGCACGATCATCGGCCGGCGGCGGTAGGACGTGTTGACCCAGCGACCGACAGTACGACGCACGATCTGCGAGAGGGCGTGCGGGTCGCGGACGCCATTCTTCGCGGCTTCGGCGAGGGCCTGCACGATCTTGGGCTTGACGGAGTCGAAGACGCGGTCGTCCTCGGCGAATCCCTTGGCGTGGATCTCGGGGCCCACGATGACCTTGCCGGTCTGCGCTTCGACGACGACGATGATCGAGATGAAGCCCTCTTCACCCAGGATGCGTCGGTCCTTGAGGTCGGCGTCCGTGATTTCGCCGACACTGGAGCCGTCGACGTAGACGAACCCGATCTCGAGCTGGCCGACGACACGAGCTTCGCCGTCCTTGAGGTCGATGACGGTGCCGTCCTCGGCGAGGATCGTGTTCTCCTCGGGAATCCCTGTGTCGATCGCGAGCTTCGCATTGGCGACGAGGTGACGGTATTCACCGTGAACGGGAAGCACGTTCCTGGGCTTGATGATGTTGTAGCAGTAGAGCAGTTCGCCCGCGGCGGCGTGACCGGAGACGTGTACCTTCGCATTTCCCTTGTGAACGACGTTCGCACCGAGCTTGGTGAGGCCGTCGATCACGCGGTAGATGGCGTTCTCGTTGCCGGGGATCTGGCTCGAGGCGAGGATGACGGTGTCGCCCTCCCCCACCTCGATCGCGTGATCCATGTTGGCCATGCGGCTCAGAACGGCCATCGGCTCGCCCTGCGAACCCGTGGACATGTAGACGATCTTGTCGTCGGGGATGTCCTTGGCCTTCTTGTAGTCGATGAGTACGTTCTCGGGAACCTTGAGGTAGCCGAGGTCAGCGGCGATGGTCATGTTGCGGACCATCGAACGGCCGAGCAGTGCAACGCGGCGACCGTTGGCGTGGGCGGCGTCGAGCACCTGCTGCACCCGGTGGACGTGGCTCGAGAAGCTCGCGACGATCACACGTCGCGGCGCCTTGGAGATGACCTGCTCGAGGACCGGGCCGATGGACCGCTCGAGCGGGGTGAAGCCGGGGACGTCGGCGTTGGTGGAGTCGACGAGGAACAGGTCGACACCCTCCTGACCGAGGCGGGCGAACTCGCGGAGGTCGGTGAGGCGGCCGTCGAGCGGCAGCTGGTCCATCTTGAAGTCACCGGTCGCAAGGACGGTGCCTCCGTCGGTCTTGATGGCGACGGCGAGAGCGTCAGGGATGGAGTGGTTGACCGCGACGAACTCGAGATCGAACGGGCCCAGCTGTTCCTTCTGGCCCTCGGTGACGGTGAGGCTGTACGGCTGGATCCTGTGCTCTTTGAGCTTGGCCTCGACGAGCGCGAGGGTCAGGCCCGAACCGATCAGCGGGATGTCCTTGCGCAGGCGCAGCAGGTAAGGAACCGCGCCGATGTGGTCCTCGTGACCGTGGGTGAGGACGACGCCGACGATGTCATCGAGGCGGTCCTTGATCGGGCTGAAGTCAGGCAGGATGAGGTCCACGCCCGGCTGGTGCTCCTCGGGGAACAGCACGCCGCAGTCGACGATGAGGATCTTGCCGTCGATCTCGAAACTTGTCATGTTCCGGCCGATTTCGCCGAGGCCACCGATGGGGATGACGCGGAGCGTCCCCTTCTTCAGGGCAGGCGGATTGTAAACGGATGTGGGCATATGCCCTCCTTGGATGTGTGCGTCAGCGAGTGGTGCCGTGCACCTGAGGCAGTGCACCGCCAGCTGCCGCGTTGCGGTCTGGACGGAAGTTGGAGAAGTCCACTCCCGGGATGTTCCGGACGAGATCGATCTCGTCTTCAATCTGTGCTGCTTCCCATTCCTCTGGTCCGACGAGGGGGAGGCGAACGCGCGGGCTCGAAATGCGGCCGAGCCCGTGCAGGATGTACTTTGCGGCCACTGTTCCCGGCACGTGAGTCATCACGGCACGGACGAGGGGCTCGAGCTGCTTGTGTGCGGTGGTTGCCGCGGTGAGGTCTCCGGCGTTGACGGCGTCGACCATCTGGCGGTACGGCGTCGCCGCGATGTTGGCGGTGACCCCGATGAGTCCTGCCGCACCGATGGAGAGGTGCGGGAGGGCGTTGGCGTCGTCGCCGGAGAAGTAGAGCAGGTCGGTCTGGTTGAGAACCCGGCTGACCTCGGAGAAGTCACCCTTGGCGTCCTTCACCGCGAGGATGTTGGGGTGCTTCGCGGCGCGGAGGATCGTCTCGTAGGTGATCGGGATGCCGGTACGCCCGGGAATGTCGTAGAGGATCACGGGCAGGTCCGTGGCATCCGCGATCATCCGGAAGTGGGTGAGAACGCCCGCCTGGGTGGGCTTGTTGTAATACGGCGTGACGATCATGACACCGTCTGCGCCGGCCTTCTCGCTCTTCTTGTAGAGGTCGATGGCGTGGGCGGTCTCGTTCGATCCGCCGCCGGTGATGATCTTCGCCCGGCCGGATGAGACGGACTTGCCGATCTCGACGAGACGCAGCTTCTCCGGGTCGGTGAGGGTGGAGGTCTCCCCCGTCGTTCCGGTGACGACGATGCCGTCGGCTCCAGCGGTGATGACGTCGTCGATGTGCTTCTCGACGCCGGGCCAGTCGACTTCACCGTCAGCGGTAAAGGGGGTGACGAGCGCTACGAGGACCTGACCGAAGGGATTCACGACGTTAGACACAGGTATCAGGGTACCGGGTGCTGGCGCGGCCGCACCGCAATGACGTCTCGTGCGCGGCGGATCAGCGCGACTCGTAGCGGACGAAACGGTACTCGGTGCCGTTGGCGGCCGTGTGCCAGGCATCGACGGGGTCCTCCGCGGCGACGTGCCAGCGTTCCGTGATCGCTGGAGCGACAGCATCCCCATCGATGTCGGCGTTGATCGTCGTCACTTCAAGGCGGTCGGCGGTGTCGACGATCGCTGAGAACACTTCGGCTCCCCCGATCACCCAGACCATGCCGTCGGTGCCGGTGTCCGTCGCGGCGAGTTCGAGAGCGGATGCCAGCGAGTTGCGTACGTCTGCCCCTTCCGCCTCGAATTCCGGTTGGCGGGTGATCACGATGTTGCGGCGCCCCGGCAGTGGGCGGAAGCGTTCGGGGAGGGACTCCCAGGTTCTGCGGCCCATCACGACCGGGCTGCCGAGGGTGATCTCCTTGAAATGACCGAGGTCCTCCGGGAGATGCCAGGGAAGGACCCCGCCCTTGCCGATGGTTCCGTTTCGCGCCTCGGCCCAGATCAGCCCGACGCGTGGGAGGCTCATACCGCCACCGGAGCCTTGATCGCCGGGTGGTGCTGGTACCCCTCGACGACGAGGTCTTCGAAGGAGTACCCGAAGATGTCGTCCGGTTTCGCGGTGATCCGAAGTTTCGGCGCCGGGTACGGGTCACGCGTGAGCTGTTCGGTGACCTGCTCGACGTGGTTGTCGTAGATGTGGCAGTCACCGCCGGTCCAAACGAAATCTCCGACCTCGAGCCCGACCTGGTCGGCGACGAGGTGGGTGAGAAGTGCGTAGCTCGCGATGTTGAACGGAACGCCGAGGAAGAGGTCGGCGCTGCGCTGGTACAGCTGGCACGACAGTTTGCCGTCTGCCACGTAGAACTGGAACAGCGCGTGGCAGGGCGCGAGCGCCATGGTCGGGATGTCGGCGGGGTTCCACGCCGAGACGATGAGCCTGCGGGAGTCAGGGGTGGTGCGGATCGCTTCGATCACCTCGGAGATCTGGTCGATCGTGTCACCGCCGGGGGTGGGCCAGGAGCGCCACTGCACACCGTAGACCGGGCCGAGTTCGCCGTCGGCGTCTGCCCATTCGTCCCAGATGCTGACGCCGTTCTCTTTCAACCAGCCGACGTTGCTCTCGCCGCGCAGGAACCACAGCAATTCGTACGCGATGGACTTGAAGTGCACGCGCTTCGTCGTGATCAGCGGGAAGCCCTCGGCGAGATCGAACCGGAGCTGGCGCCCGAAGACGCTCCGTGTCCCTGTACCCGTTCGGTCACCCTTGCGGGTGCCGTTCTCGAGAGTGTCACGCAGGAGGTCCTCGTACGGGGTGGGGATCGTCTCAGCCATGGCTCCAAGCGTACCCCGGGGGCCTTTCCGCGCGAGCGGATGCCGTCGCATCCGTGTGCGGTGTGGCATCCGCTGGGGATGCTCCGCAAGCGGGTGACCTCGTGGGGGCTTCCCGTTAGGCTCGGCTGTGCGGCGAGACCGCCGCGCGAGCATTTCTTGGAGGACACCATGGCTGTAACCAGCGAAGCAACGACCGTATGGAATGGAACACTGTTCGAGGGCTCGGGCACCGTCTCGCTTGACTCGTCGACAGCCGCGAAACTGCCCGTGAACTGGAAGGCCCGCGCCGAAGGGTCAGACAGCGTCACGACTCCGGAAGAGCTGCTCGGGGCCGCGCACGCCGCGTGCTTCAGCATGCAGTTCTCGAACATGCTCACCGAAGCCGGAAACCCGCCGGAGAGCATCCAGGCGACGGCGGCTGTGACGTTCCAGCCGGGGACAGGCATCACCGGAAGCCACCTGCTCGTGAGCGCGAATGTGCCCGGCATCAGCGAAGAAGACTTCGACCGCATCGCCAACGAGGCCAAGGCGACCTGCCCGGTGTCGCAGGCGCTTGCCGGGATCACGATCACCATCGAGGCGAGCCTCGCCTGACGTCGGCGCGAAGAAGCGGGCGGATGCTGTGAAGCGCGTCGTTCTCGCCGGTGCGTCCGGCCTCATCGGAACAGCACTCACCGACGCGCTTCGCGCCCGCGGCGACGAGGTGGTGCGCCTGGTTCGCGCGAACCCCGGCCCGGGCGATGTGCTGTGGGACCCGGCCGAGCGCCGGCTCGATGCCGGTGTCGTCGACGGGGCGACCGCTGTCGTGAACCTGTCGGGGGCATCCATTGGGCGTCTACCGTGGACCTCCGGCTACAAGCGGGAGATCCTGTCGTCGCGGATCGATGCGACGAGCACGCTCGTCACCGCCATCACCGCCGCCCGGGTTGCGCCTGAGGTCTTCGTGAGTGCGTCAGCGTCCGGGTTCTACGGTTCTCGCCCGCGGGAGGAGCTCACCGAGGAGAGTCCGCGCGGCACCGGGTTCCTGAGCGATGTGACCGCCGAGTGGGAACGCACGGCGCTGCGGGCGGCGGATGTGACCCGGGTGGTCCTCGCGCGGAGCGGTATCGTCGTCGCGACCGACGGCGTGCTCAAACCGCTCCTGGTGCTGACGCGCGCCGGGATCTCCGGGCCCCTCGCCGGCGGGAAGCAGTTGTGGCCGTGGGTGAGCCTCGACGATGAGATCGGTGGGCTGTTGCACGTGCTCGACGGCACCGTGTCCGGTCCGGTGAACCTCGTCGGCCCGACCCCCGGGTCGGCGAACGACCTGATGCGGCACCTCGCCGCGCGCATGAAACGACCGTTCTTCCTGCCGGTGCCCGGCTTTGCCGTGACGGCGGTTCTCGGGGACGCCGCCCGCGACCTGCTGCTCGTGGACCAGCATCCGCACCCGAAGCGGCTCCTCGACGACGGGTATGTCTTCAGGCACACGACGGTCGAGCAGGCCGTGGACGCGGCGCTTCGCCGGCGTCGTTGACGCGTCGAGTCACCGCAAACTGCTGCTCGCTGGCTTCGAATCGCCACACTTCGCGCTACGAAGGCACGTGAAGCGACATTTCGTGGCGATTCGGCGGATGCCACACGCTCACCATCGCGCACAACCCATCGATCGGTCCCAACGGGCGATGCACGCCGACCACGATCGACCCTTTGGGGCCGATCGATCGCGGGAACGACCCCTTGGGACCGATCGATCGCGGGAACAACCGTTTGGGACCGATCGAACACATGAGCATCCGCTGACGACAGATCAACCGAAACTGACCTCGACGCCAACGCTCGAGTGACCACAAACTGCTGCACCGCGCCCACGAAACGCCACGATCTGCGCTACGAAGGCACGTGAAGTGACATTTCGTGGCGATTCGGCGGATGCCACACGCTCACCATCGCGCAGCACCCATCGATCGGGCCCAAAGGGCGATGCACGCCGACCACGAACGACCCCTTGGGACCGATCGATCGCGGGAACGACCCCTTGGGACCGATCGATCGCGGGAACAACCGTTTGGGACCGATCGACGGATGCCGCCGCCGCTGCGAGAACCCGTCAGCGCGCCGAGCTGTACTTGATCGCCTCACGGATCGCGTGCCGCGCACGCTTGCGGTCGCCAGCACCGTCATACACGATGCCGAGGCGGTACCAGGCGCGCCAGTCCTCCGGGAATTCCTCGACGGCCGCCCGGTATTCGGGGAAGATCGCGTCGACGGCATCCCGCTCCGGCCGACCGCTGGGCCGCACCGGCAGCTCGTTGGCGGGAAGGGCATTTTCCGCCTCGAGGATACGTCCGAGGCGCTCGGCGCGGACGCCGAACATCAGCTCACGCGCGAGAGCCCAGACGCCGATGACCGGAAGCACGAGCAGGGCGACGCCGATGACGATCGCGACCGGCTGCCCCGTCGCGAGGAACTTGAAAGCGCGGTCGCCGACGACCACGAGGTACAGAACAAGGAGTGCGGCCATGACGCCGACCCCGATACGGGTGGTCATGCGCGGGTGATCCCCAGATCCATGAGATTCTCGAGCCCGACGGTGAGTCCAGTCGCGGTGCGGGCTGCCTCGAGGGCGAGCAGGATGCCCTTCTCGTACGAACTGCCGTCCACCGTGTTGTGGGTGATCGTCAGCGTTTCCCCGGTTCCACCGAACGTGACCTCCTGGCGGGCGACGACGCCGGCAAGGCGGAGGCTGTGGATCGGGATGCTCGACACCTGCTGTCCGCGGGCGCGCTGGTCGACGTGTGGCGCTTCGACCGGTCCGAGCCCGGCGCGTGCCTGGCCGATCAGCTCAGCGGTGCGCACGGCCGTACCGCTCGGCGAGTCGACCTTCGCTGCTCGGTGCGCTTCAACGATCTCGATCGAGTCGAAGAAACGGCCGGCGATGGTGGCGAGCGTGGTGCCGAGAACCGAACCGAGCGAGAAGTTGGGGATGATGATGGCGCCGTTGTCGGCATCCGCGAGGCGGGTCCGCAGCGCGGAGAGCCTCTCCTGTGACCAGCCGGAGGTGCCGACGAGAACGTTCGCGCCGGAGTTGAGTGCGTGCTCGACGACGTGAGGTGAGACGGCTGGGGCCGTGACGTCGACGACGATGTCCGCACCGTCCATCTCGGTGAGGGCACTCGACGAACCGAGTCGAGCGGTGACCTCGAACCCGGGTGCCTCGTCGATCAGACGCGTGAACAACCGCCCCATCGTGCCGTTCGCACCAACCACTGCCACGCTCGTAACCATGGTTCCAATCTACAGCGCGCCCCGTTGCCGCCCGGCCGGTTTAGGCTGAACGAATGCCCGAGTTCACGACCGCTCCCGTCACCGATACCACCGCCCACGAATTGCTGTCCGAGTACTTCTCCAGCCGTGAACTCACGTTCGTCGGCGGGACCTACGCCGTCACGTTCCCCTCCCCCGAACAGTTCGACCCTCCCGCCGGCGTCTTCGTGATCGTGCGCGACGGCGGACGCGCTGTCGGTTGCGGCGGCATCCGTCGTCTCGCCCCTCATCAGTACGAGGTCAAGCACCTGTTCCTTCGGCCGGAAACGCGCGGCAAGGGCTGGGGCAAGGATCTCCTCGCCGACCTCGAACGGCGCGCGGCGGAGTTCGGCGCGACCGAAGTCGTGCTCGACACCAACGCGACCCTGACCGCAGCAGGCGGCCTCTACCGGTCGATGGGCTACGAGAGCGTCGAACCGTACAACGACAACCCCAACGCGAACGCCTGGTACCGCAAGACCCTGACGGCCTGAACCGCATCGAACGGATGCCGCGGCGTCAGATCAGCGGAGCGTCCGGCAATCCTGTGCGCAGTTCCATCGGCAGGTGCGCCAGATCGTTGTGAGCGAGAAGCGTCCACGGCCGTCCCGGCTTCCGCTGGATGATCGTGATCCCGCAGTGCGCCTGGTCGAGCGTCATCCAGCGCCACTCCGGCGCTCCGAGTACCTCGCGCGCGAACCACGCGATGACGAAGTTGTGGGTGATCAGCAGGTCGTGCCGGTCACCCTTCCGGGGTGCGAGGAACTCGGCGACGGCATCCGCCATCTGTGCCGTTCCCGCCTCGATCTCAGCCTCGGTCACCGAGCCGAAGAACGGCAGGTACGCCGACGGCATCTCATCGGTGCTGCCGGTCGGCACACAGTCCATGAGGAGCGCTGTCGGCTCCGAGACGATCGACGGCATCCGCTCACCGATGATCCGCGCCGTCTCCGATGCCCTCTGCAGCGGAGAGTGGTGCGCTGCTGTGAGGGGCAACCCTCCAATGCGTTCGGCGAGCAGTTGCGCCTGCCTGCGACCGCGGGGAGACAGCGGGCCGTCGCCGAGTCCGTGTTCGGCGTCCTGCTGTTCGCCATGGCGCACGAGGTAAATGGTCTGGGTCACGACGTACTCCTGTTGTCCTCACCGAATCCGGCGAACACGTCATCATCGACGGCGCCAACGGCAGCGAGGGAAAGTGGGCGGGCGACGAGATCGGCGGCCAGCGCCTGCACGTCATCTGTGGTGACGAGAGCGAGCCTGCGCAGGCTCTCGTCGAGGTCGAGGAATTCACCGAGGGTGATTTCGGCCCGGCCGAGCCGCGACATCCGGGTGTCCGAGTCCTCGAGCGCGAGAGCGGATGCCCCGGAGAGCGCCCCGTTCGCCCGCGCGAGTTCATCGTCGGTGATGCCGTCGGTTGCGAGGCGCCGGAGTTCGTCGAGCATGAGGTCGGCCACCTCGCGGGCCCTGGCCGGCGAACACGCGCCGTAGAGACCGAAGACGCCCGCGTCGGAGTACGACGCCGAGAACGAATAGACCGAGTACGCGAGGCCACGCTTTTCGCGGATTTCCTGGAACAGGCGCGACGACATCCCGCCGCCGAGGATGGAGCTGAGCACACCCATGGTGAGACGGCGATCATCTGCTGCCGCAAGCCCGGGGAACCCGATGAGCAGGTGAACCTGCTCGATCGGACGGGTTTCGACCGAGAGCACGGCACCTCGTGTCACCGGTGAGTCGCCCTGGTGCCGGCGCTCGACCGGGCGGGCAGTCGCCGACAGGTCCCATCCGGCGGCGGTCAGTGCGGTCGTCACTCCGGCGACCAGCGCGTCGTGGTCGACGGCGCCGGCTGCTGTGATGACGAGATCCTGGGGGCGGTAGTTCTCACGGTAGTGAGCGAGCACTGCATCCCTGGTGACCTGGCGGATGGCATCCGGGGTTCCGCCGATCGGGCGGCCGAGTGCGTGGTCGCCGAGGACGGCTTCGAAGAGTCTCTGGCTGACCACGTCACCCGGGTCGTCCTCCGCCATCGCGAGTTCCTCGAGGATGACTCCGCGTTCGTTCTCGAATTCATCGGCGTCGAGGAGGCTGCTGGTGAGCATGTCCGCGATGACCTCGACCGCCATGCCAAGGTCGTGGTCCCGGACTTTCGCGTAGTAGCAGGTGTGCTCTTTGGCGGTCAGGGCGTTGTGCTCTCCGCCGACGGAATCGAAGGCGATCGCGATGTCGAATGCGGTGCGCGTCGGAGTTCCCTTGAAGAGGAGGTGCTCGAGGAAGTGAGTGGATCCGTAGCCGGATTCGGAGGCACCGGGCGTTTCACCGCCCCGCTCGTCGCGTGAGCCCACGGCGACCCAGTAGCCCAGGGTCGCGCTGCGGCTGCCCGGCACGTGTTCGCTCAGGATTCGTACACCGCTGGGCAGGACTGTCCGGCGCACGAGGGCGTCTCCGGATGCAGCAAAGGACAGCTCGGCAACATCGAGCGGGAATTCAACGGCGCCGTTCATCGTGTTCCAGCCTACGGCAGCGGGCGCGTCCTGTCTCACGCCCATCCGGGGGCACGACCCGGTCAGGCGCGGGCGGCGCGTTCGAGTTCGACGACCTGCGCTCGCGTGAGGCGGATCGCGGTCGCGCCGACGAGGGCGTCGACCTGCTCCGGCCGTGACGCACTCGCGACGGGTGCGACCACACCCGCTTTGGCGAGGAGCCAGGCGAGGGCGATCGATGCGACAGGCGCGTTGTGCTCAGCGGCCACGGCGTCGAGCGCGTTCAGGACGCGCAGTCCATTGCGGTTGAGGTGCCTGGCAACCCTGGCGGCCCGTGTGGATCCGTCGAGGTCGGCCCGCGAGCGGTATTTGCCGGTGAGGAACCCGTTTTCGAGCCCGAAGTATGGCATGACGCCAAGACCCTGCCCGCGACTGACGAGCCCGAGGTCTCCCTCGAACGGCTGGCGGTGCAACAGGCTGTAGTGCGTCTCGAGCGCTTCGATCCGCGGGTAGCCGGCCGCACTGAGGATCCGTGCTTCGACGAGCCTCTCAGCCGAGAAGTTGGATGCGCCGAGGTACCGCACCTTGCCGGACTCGATGAGCCACTGGGCGGTGCCCAGGGTGTCCTCGAGCGGAACCGAGCGGTCGTCGAGGTGAAAGTACAGCAGGTCGATGTGGTCGGTCTGCAACCGCTCGAGGCTCGCCTCGACCGCGCGCACCATGGCGACGGGGCCGAGCCCCGGGTTGTCCGGGTGATTCCCGATCTTGGTGGCAAGCACGATGTCGTCGCGGTTGCGCCTGCGCGACATCCACTGACCGATGATGTGCTCGCTCCGGCCGGCGGAGTAGCTGTCGGCGGTGTCGATGAAGTTGCCGCCGAAGTCGTAATACCGGTTGAGAATCGCGGCGCTCGCGTCGACTTGGGCTGTCCAGCCGAAAACGCTCGAGCCGAGCGCGAGCGGGAAGACGCTCAGGTCGGTGTCACCCAGAGTGCGCCGGATGGCGGCACCGAGGCCGGCACCATCGCCCATCACGGGGATCGGAGATGAGGGGTGCATCTCAGGAGCACCGGCGTGCCTGCCGCGAGCCGGTTCGGAGCCGGTCGGTCGCATGTCGGCGGGCCCGGCGTCAGGAGCGTCGGACGCGAATAGTCGCGGCATCATCCTGCTCACTGATTTCACCCTCTTTGCCCGTCATTTTGCGGGATGCAAGAGACTCAGCGCCCCCGCACCTGAGGCCAGAATATGCCAGTCCTCCGACACCGGCCGACCGCAGCGGTGTCGCCACGACAAATACTTGGTAACGATTTGGTATCGGCGTCGAGGAGCTACTCGGAGCCGCTTCTCCGGAGGATGTTTCGAGCGTGGCGAAGCACCGGTTCGTCCACCATGACACCGTCCAGCTGGAACACTCCCCGGTGGGTTTCCGCCGCCTCCAGGACGGCTCTGGCAGCAGCAAGCTGGGCGGGTTCCGGGGCGTAGCCGGCCCGGATCGTGGCGACCTGGCCGGGGTGGATGCAGGCCGTTGCGGAGAATCCGGACGCCGCGGCATCCTGAACTTCCTCCAAGAGTCCGCTCAGGTCCCCGATGTCGAGATACACCGAATCGATGGCTGCCCGGCCGGACGCCCCCGCGGCGAGAAGCACAGTCGACCGGGCGTGGAGGGCGAGCGAACGATAGCGACCGTCACCGTTCCGGCTGGCGGTGCCGCCGAGCGACGCGACGAGATCCTCTGCACCCCACATCAGGGCCACGGTCGACGAATGCTCGGCGATGTCCTGCGCAGCCAGAACCCCGCGGGCGGTCTCGCACAACGCGACGACGCGATAACCGGGACCCACCCGATCGATGTCGGCAGCGGACTCTGTCTTGGCGAGCATGACGAGCCGGTAGTCGGTCGCTGCGACAGCCTCGAGATCTGCATCGAAGTCGGCGCTGCCGGCCGGGTTCAGGCGGATGATGGTGGCTTCGGGGTCGAGCGGATGCTTCGCGAGGGCCAGCCGCGCATCCGGTCTGCGTTCCGGCGAGACGGCGTCTTCGAGATCGAGGATGACGGCATCCGCCCGCGCGGCCGCCTTCTCGAACCGGTCCGGCCGGTCAGCGGGGCAGAACAACAGCGAGGGACCGAGCTCGAACCCGTTCATCCGGCGCCCTCGAGGCAGAGGACGAGAGTGTTTCGCACGGCGGTGACGACGACGTCGCCGTGCTGGTTACGCCCGGTGTGCTCGAGGGTGACGATGCCCTGGCCCGGCCGGGATGCCGAGAGACGCCTGCCCAGCACGACCGTCTCGGAGTAGAGGGTGTCGCCGTGGTACAGCGGCGCGGGAAACCGCACCGAGTCGAACCCCAGGTTGGCGACGATGGTGCCCTGGGTGAGCTGTGCCACCGATGCACCGACGACCGTGGAGAGGGTGAACATCGAGTTCACCAGGCGCTGCCCGAACGGCTGCTCCTCGCTCCACGCGGCGTCGAGGTGCAGCGACTGCGTGTTCATCGTCATCGTCGTGAAGAACACGTTGTCGGCCTCGGTCACCGTTCGCCCCGGTCGGTGCAGGTACCTGGCGTCGAGGTCGAACTCCTCGAAGTACAGTCCGCGCTGTTCGATCGTGCGCCGTTGCTCAGTCATCGCCACAGCCTAGGCCTCGAAACCCAGTTCCCTCGCGATGATCATGAGCTGCACCTCGCTCGTTCCCTCACCGATTTCGAGGATCTTCGAGTCGCGGTAGTGGCGGGCAACCGGATTCTCGTTGAGGTACCCGTACCCGCCCCAGATCTGCGTGGCATCCCTGGCGTTGTCCATCGCTGCTTCGCTGCTGATCAGCTTCGCGATCGACGCCTCCTTCTTGAATGGCTTCCCCGCGAGCAGGAGGGATGCCGCGTGGTAGTACGCCATCCGCGCAGACAGGGCACGGGCCTCCATCCGCGCGATCTTGAACGCGATGTGTTGGTTGGAACCGATGTTGCGGCCGAACACGTTCCGGGTGGCCGCGTACCGCACCGCTTCGTCGACGCAACCCTGGGCGGCGCCCGTACAGAGGGCGGCGAATGCGATGCGGCCCTCATCGAGGACCTCAAGGAAGTTGGCGTAGCCGCGGCCACGCCTGCCGAGAAGATTCACCTCGGGAACGCGGACGTTCCGGAGCGTGAGCGGGTGGGTGTCCGAGGTGTGCCAGCCGACCTTGTCGTAGGCGGGCTCGACGGTGAATCCCTCCGCCGGAGTCGGGACGAGAATCGTCGACAGCTCTTTCTTGATCGTGCCGTCCGGCCGCTCGCTCTCACCGGTCACCGCGGTGATCGTGACGAGGCGGGTGATCGGCGTACCCGAGTTGGTGATGAACTGCTTCGTGCCGTTGATCACCCATTCCCCGCCATCAAGCGTCGCCGAGGTCTTCGTCGCCGAAGCGTCCGAGCCGGCTTCGGCCTCGGTCAGCCCGAACCCGGCGAGCGCCTCGCCCTTGGCAAGCATCGGCAGGAATTGCTCGCGTTGCGCGTCGGTACCGAACCGGAACACCGGCATCGCACCCAGTCCGACCCCCGCTTCGAGCGTGACCGCGATCGACTGGTCGACGCGGGCGAGCTGCTCGACCGCGAGGCAGAGGGTGAAGTAGTCCTCGCCCTGCCCGCCGTACTCCTCCGGGAACGGAAGCCCGAACAGGCCCATGTCGCCCATCTGGGCGATGATCTCCATCGGAAGGCGGCGTTCGGTGTCATACGAGTAGGCGGCGGGGGCGACGACGGTCGTGGCGAAGTCGTACACCTCGTCGACGATTCTCTGCTGGGCTTCGTTGAGTTCGGTGTTCATTCGGTGTCTCCTTCGACAGTCGAGGGCGAAGCGGGCGGGCTGAGGGTGGCGACGACCTGGTCGAGTTTGACGAGGTCTCCGGGTGCGACGTGAACGGTGACGGTACCCGCCACCGATGCCGTGAGTTTGTGCTCCATCTTCATCGCCTCGACGACGACGAGAGCAGCCCCCGCTTCGACGCTGTCGCCCGTGGTCGCCTCGACGCTGATCACCGTTCCCGGCATCGGCGAGCGCACGTCGGGGCTCTCCGGTTTACCGGCCCGTTCGATCGACGCGAGGCGGGTGGCGAGCACCTGCTCACGCGTGAGCACACGCAACTCCGCACTGAAACCGGAGTCGTGGACCCAGACGGAGGATCCCGCGGAGAGGAGGCGGAGCATCCGGGATTCGTCGCCCCACACCACCGAGTAGTCGTCGCCGTTCACCCGGCGGAGGGCGGCGGCGGTCGCCGGTCCGGTTCCGACGGTGACGGATGCTCCGCGCGCGTCGCCGAGGACGCGCACGGCCTCGGGTTCGCTGCCCTCGGTTCCACCGACGAAGAGGTAGGAGGTCGGGCGGTGGTCGCCGAGTCGCCACCCGCTGGGGCGGCTCCACGGGGACCCGGTCGACCGCTTCTCGCGCTCGGCGTGCAGGAGAAGCGCCGCAGCCGCCAGGTGTTCGTCTTCCGGGCGGCGGAACGTGAGCCCGAAAAGGCGCCGGTCGATGAGCGAGGTTTCGAGGCGTCCTGCCAGGACATCCTCGTCGGCGAGGAGCAGGCGCAGGTACTCGATGTTGGTGCGAACGCCGAGGATGGTGGTGTCTGCCAGCGCCCGGTCGAGCCGCACGAGCGCTTCGGCTCGATCGGTACCGTGCGCGATGACCTTCGCCAGCATCGGGTCGTAGTCGCTGCCGATGACGAGCCCTGAATGAAGAGAACTGTCGACGCGCACGCCGGCACCGGTCGCCTCGCGCAGGGCAAGGATGGTGCCCGTCGCCGGAAGGAACCCGCGCTCAGGGTCTTCCGCGTAGACGCGCGCTTCGATCGCATGCCCGGTCAGGCTGACATCGGACTGGGCCAGTCGCAGCTGCTCCCCCGCGGCGATGCGAATCTGCTCCGCGACGAGGTCGAGCCCGGTCACCTCCTCGGTCACCGGGTGTTCCACCTGGAGCCGCGTGTTCATCTCCATGAAGAAGAACTCGTCCGGTCGCTCGGCGGAGACCAGGAACTCGACCGTTCCTGCGCCGACGTAGCCGACGCTCTCGGCCACGCGGCAGGCGGCCTCACCGATCCTCGCCCTGGTCTCGTCGTCGAGGAGCGGGGACGGCGCCTCTTCGATCACTTTCTGGTGCCGGCGCTGCAGCGAGCATTCGCGCTCCCCCAGGTGGATGACGCCGCCGTGCGTGTCTGCGAGCAGTTGCACCTCGATGTGGCGCGGGCTCGGGACGAGTCGCTCGAGGAAGAGGGTGTCGTCGCCGAACGCCGCCGCTGCCACCCGGCGAGCGGTGATGAGCGCTTCCTCCAGTTCGGACGGATCCGAGACGGAGTGCATTCCCTTGCCCCCACCACCCGCGGACGGTTTGATGAGCAGCGGGTAGCCCACCTCCTCAGCGGCCTCGGTGAGTTCGGCGTTACTCAGCCCCGGTCGTGAGTCCCCGGGGATCACGGGCACCCCGCTCGCGGCGACGTGGTTCTTGGAGCGGATCTTGTCGCCCATCACCTCGAGCGCGTCGACGCCAGGTCCGATGAACACGATGCCCGCGTCGGCACACGCCCGGGCGAAGGCGGCGTTCTCCGACAGGAAACCGTAGCCGGGGTGGATCGCGTCTGCACCACTCGCTGTCGCGGCGCGGATCACCGCATCGATGTCGAGGTAGCTCTGTGCGGCAGACGCCGGCCCGATGCGCTCGGCGGCGTCGGCATCCGTCACGTGTTTCGCGTCGCGGTCGGCGTCGCTGTACACCGCGACCGAGCGGATGCCGAGCGTGCGGAGAGTGCGGATGATGCGGCACGCGATCTCGCCACGGTTGGCGATGAGGACGGTGCCGAACGGGGTCTTGGTATTCACGATGTCACATCCGGAACAGGCCGAAGCCTGGCTCGGGCAGCGGGGCGTTGGCACAGACGTCGAGGGCGAGGCCGAGTATCGTGCGGGTGTCGGCGGGGTCGATGATGCCGTCGTCCCAGAGCCGAGCCGTCGAGTAGTAGGGGCTGCCCTGCTGCTCGAACTGTTCGCGGACGGGCGCTTTGAACGCTTCCTCGTCGTCGGCGGTCCACTCGGTTCCGGCGCGCTCGTGTGCATCGCGTTTCACCGTGGCGAGGACTCCCGCGGCTTGAGCGCCACCCATGACGGAGACGCGGCTCGCCGGCCACATCCACAAAAAGCGCGGCGAGTAGGCGCGGCCGCACATCGAATAGTTGCCTGCTCCGAACGATCCGCCGATCACGACGGTCAGTTTCGGCACCCGAGTTGTCGCCACGGCGGTGACCATCTTCGCGCCGTGCTTGGCGATCCCGCCCGCTTCATAGTCACGGCCGACCATGAAGCCGGAGATGTTCTGGAGGAAGATCAGCGGAATGCCGCGCTGGTCGCACAGTTCGATGAAGTGGGCACCCTTTTGCGCCGATTCGGAGAAGAGCACACCGTTGTTCGCGATGATGCCGACGGAGTGTCCGTGCAAGCGCGCAAATCCGGTGACCAGGGTGGTCCCGTACTCCTTCTTGAACTCGGAGAACTCGCTCCCATCGACGAGCCGCGCGATCACCTCGCGCACGTCATATGACCCCTGCACGTCGACGGGGACGATCCCATAGAGCTCAGCGGCGGGCACCTCGGGCTCCCGGCTGTCGATCACGGACCAGTCCGGGGCGGATGCCGGTGGCAGAGTCGCGACGATGTCCCTCACGATCGCGAGGGCATGGGCGTCGTCCTCTGCGAGGTGGTCGACCACTCCTGACACGCTCGCGTGCAGTTCACCACCGCCGAGCTCCTCGGCCGTGACGATCTCTCCGATCGCCGCTTTCACGAGCGGAGGTCCGCCGAGGAAGATCGTGCCCTGGTTGCGCACGATCACCGTCTCGTCGCTCATCGCGGGCACATAGGCGCCTCCTGCAGTGCACGACCCGAGCACCGCGGCGATCTGCGGGATGCGCCGCGCCGACATCTGCGCCTGGTTGTAGAAGATCCGGCCGAAGTGATCGCGATCCGGGAACACCTCGTCCTGCATCGGCAAGAACGCACCCCCGGAGTCGACGAGGCAGATGCACGGAAGCCGGTTCTCGAGGGCGATCTCCTGCGCGCGCAAGTGCTTCTTCACGGTCAGGGGGTAGTAGGTGCCGCCCTTGACCGTGGCATCGTTGCAGATCACCATCACGTGCCGACCGTGGACGAGGCCGATCCCGGCAATCACCCCTGCTCCCGGACTTTCGTCATCGTAGAGTCCGGATGCCGCGAGCGGCGCGACCTCGAGGAACGGGCTGCCCTCGTCGAGGAGCTCGTCGATGCGGTCGCGCGGCAGCAGTTTGCCGCGGTCCACGTGACGGGAACGGGCTTTCTCCGGGCCGCCTTTCGCCGAAGCAGCGAGCCGCGCCCTCAGGGCATCGACGAGAGCACGTTGCTCATCGGCGTTCCGGCGAAACGATTCGCTCGACGATGACATCGACGAGATCAGTGTCTGCATTGACAGTCCCTTGTGCGCGACAACGCCGGAACCGTTCGGTTAGGCGTCACTAACTGGTATTGAGGTTAGTGCGAGCTAACTGAAATGTCCAGACGATGGTGTTCCGATTGGGGTTAGTATCGGTTAACTCAAATGTTCAGCTTCGCTTTCGGGAGTACGCCATGGTCGACGACACCCAACTGGTTCGCGGGCCCGACGTCTCTGACTCGGGCTCGATTCGCGTCGGTCGCAGCGAGGCCAAAGCCCAGCGGCGCGAGGCCCTGCTGAATGCAGCGGCCAGCCAGTTCGCCGAGCGCGGGTTCAACGGGGTATCGATCGAAGACCTCGGTTCAGCGGTCGGGATGAGCGGGCCCGCCGTCTATCGTCACTTCGAGAGCAAGCAGGCACTTCTTGCCGCGATCCTCATCGACGTCAGCCGCGAGTTGCTGCACGGCGGCACGACTGTCGTCGAGAGAGCGCCGGATGGCGAGCTCGCCCTCCGCGCCCTCGTCGAGTTCCATGTGCGGTTCGCCCTCAGCAACCCCGATGTTATCCGCGTGCAGGACCGCGACTTCGACAGCCTGTCGGAGGAAGACCGCCACACGGTCCGTTCGCTTCAGCGACGGTACGTCGAGTTGTGGGTCGACATCCTGCAGCGGATGCAGCCGGACACCAAGGTCGCCGTACTGCGGATCCGCGCCCACGCAACCTTCGGTCTGATGAACTCGACACCGTACAGCGGGCAGCAACTCCCCCGCGATGAGCTGCGAGAAGTACTCGAGCGGATGGCGTTCGCCGCACTCAGCTGAGCCGGCCAGCATCCGTTCCTCGCCCGCCCGCGGAGTCGCGTTTTCACCCGCCCCGGACCGATCCACCCGGCGTGCCGAGTGTTCTGGACCGCAGTGGGTGAAAACGCGGCTGGCGTGCCGCCTCGACGCGACCCCGGACCGCCAACGAAGGCGTCGCATCCGCCCACCCCTGCGCGCCCGCGGACGACACGTTTTCACCCGGCCCGGACCGATTCACCCGGCGTGCCGAGTGTTCTGGACCGCAATGGGTGAACATCGCGCTCGGGATCCTTGGCGGGCTGGCGATCGCAACCATCCTTCTCGTCCTGTTCGCGGACCTGATCGTCCGGAATCTGGGCACCATCCTCGCGTGGCTCCTCATCGTCGGGGTGGCGGTGGGGATGGCCGGCCTGGTGCTCCTGTTGCGTGACGAGCAAAGAGTTCGCCGCGCCCAGCGCGACCCCGACAGCGACCCCGACCCCGACCGCTGACGGTCACGTCGCATCCGCTTCGGTGAGGTTGCCGTCGACATCGAGTTCCCACACCGCGTCGAGACCGAGACGCTCGAGGAACGCATCGTCGTGGCTCACGACAAGAAGGGCTCCCCGGTAGCTGCGGAGCGCATCGACGAGCTGATCGATGCTGTCGAGGTCGAGGTTGTTGGTCGGTTCGTCCAGCACGAGAAGTTGCGCGGGCGGGTCGGCCAGCAGGAGCCGCGCGAGCGAGACGCGGAATCGCTCCCCGCCGGACAGTGTCGCGACCGGACGATGGACGCTGTCGCCCCGAAGCAGGAACCGGGCGAGCCGGTTGCGCAGCTCGCCTGGAGGAACGCCAGGCGCCGCACGCTCGACGTTCTCGAGCATGCTCGCCTGCTCGTCCAGCCCGTCGAGCCGTTGTGGGAGGTACCCGACCCGGTCGGTTCCCAGGTGTGTTCGTACCGGCCCGGCCCCTGGCATCCGTTGCGAGACGAGATCCTCGAGCAGTGTCGTCTTGCCGATCCCGTTGGGACCGACGAGCGCGATGCGCTCCGGACCCTGCAGGATCACCGTGGTGTTGGCAGCGCGCAATTCAGCGATGCGCCTGCCGGCCGACACGCTGGGGTCGGGAAGGTCGACGTGGATGCTCTTCGCGTCCCGCAGGCGAGCTTCGGCAGCGTCCAGAGTGGCCTGCGCAGTCTGAACGTCGGCATCGAGTCCGGCGCGGAGCTTCGCCGCTGACACCTGAGCTTCGGACCGGCGGCTGTTCATGATGATCTTCGGCGCACGCTTGTTCTCGTACGCTTTCTGCCCCATCCGCGTCCGGGTCGCAAGCTTTGCCTCGGCTTCGATCCGTTGCCGCTTCTCGACTCTCACCGCCTGCTCCGCTGTGCGCGCCGCCTGGGCGGCAGCGGACTGTTCGATGTCAAGGTGCTCACGCCATGCGCTGTAGCCGCCGCCGAACACGGACAGGCGGTGACCGTAGAGCTCGGCCGTGTCATCCATTCGATCGAGGAGTGCGACGTCGTGGCTGACGACGATCAACGCGCCCGGCCACGAGGTGAGGAGGGAACCGAGTCGCGCCCTCGCCCTCCGGTCGAGGTTGTTGGTGGGTTCGTCGAGCAGAGTGATCGGCGTGCGCCGCAGCCGGAGCCCCGCCGTCGCCACGAGCATCGCCTCTCCGCCCGAGATCCGGTCGAGCCTCCGCTCGAGCGCGTCAGCCGGGAGACCAACCTGCTCGAGCGCCGCGTGCGACCGGGACTCGATGTCCCAGTCGTCAGCCAGCACATCGAACTGCCGGTCGGAGACATCGCCGGACTCGATGGCCCGCATGGCGTAGAGCTTGTCGGCGACGCCGAGGAGTTCGGCGACGGTCGACTCCACCCGGAGCGTCAACGACTGGGGAAGGTAGCCGACCTCACCTGAGGTCGTGATCGAACCGGATGTCGGGGTCAACTCTCTTGCGATAAGGCGCAGGAGAGTCGACTTGCCTGATCCGTTGGCGCCGATGAGACCGGTGCGGCCGGTACCGAAAGAACCGGTGATTCCGGCGAGGGCGATTTCGCCGTCCGGCCAGGCGAAAGAAAGATCCGTCAGCGTGACGGACGTCATCGTGCGTAAAGGCATACAACTCCTAAGTGTTCAGCGGAAGCGCTGAAGACCGGAGCCGGGAAAAGGCGAAGAGAAAGGTCGTCAGCGCGCGGGGACTGGCGCGGAACCTTCGAACTTCACTGGTGTGCCTTACGTCGGGGACAGGACGCTCCAGTATTGCAAACGGCCGTCGTCGTCGCAAATGACGCTCACTCGGGGCGGGGCCCAGGCTCCGGAAGGGGAGCCTGGTCCTCGCCGACCTCCTCCGACGCGACCGGCGGAGCATCCGGATCCGCGTCGAGCGGATGCTGGATCTCGTCGCGCGGCAATCGGAACAGCAGGATCGTCGCGACCGCGAGAACCACGGGAACCGCACCGGCGACGAAGAACGCGGGAGTCAGCCCGATCGCCTCACCCACCGGACCGGCGAGCGCCATCGACACCGGCATGAGGGTGAGCGACACGAAGAAGTCGAGGCTCGACACCCGGCCGAGAAGCGACGGAGGCACCCGGCGCTGGAGAAGGGTGCCCCAGATCACGGTCGCTGCCGAGAACGTGAATCCGACGATGAACAGGGCGATAACCATGAGCCACAGCTGCGAAGTGATTCCGATAACGACGAGCGGGAGACACCCGGCACCCCAGAGCAGGTTCATGATGGTGAGGTAACGCCTCGGCAGCTTCATCGACGCGACGACGAGCGAACCGATGGCGCCGCCGATTCCGAACGCGGCGAGCGCGAGCGCGAATGCCGCAGGGCCTCCCCCGGTCTGGTCGCGAACCGCGAACGGGAGCAGGACCTCGATCGGGCCCATGATGACGAGGATCAGCAGGCAGGCGTACAGCAACGTTCCGAGCAGCCAGGGCGTTCTCCACATGTAGATGAAGCCCTCGCGCAGGTCCGTTCCGAGGGCAACGAGCGGATGCTGTGGCTCGCCGATCTCGCGCCTCACCGGTGTCGTACGGATGAGGACCAGGCCCGTGACCGCGAGAGCCTGGGCCCCAGCGACGAGCGCGAATGCCAGCCCGGGGTTCAGGGCGGCGATCGCCGCGCTGGCGAGGGCGGGACCTGCGGCCTGCATGATCGTGGGACGCAGCATCCCCTCGACGCCGTTCGCGGCGAGCAGTTCCCCGGCGGGCAGGATCGCCGGGAGCAGAGCTGAGTAGGCGGGATAGAAGAATCCGTCTGCGAGCCCGAGGACACAGGTGACGGCGACGAGATGCCACAGTTCGAGCAGCCCGGAGAGCGCGAGGGACGCGGTCGCCGTGATGAACACCGTCTTGACCGCCTCGACGGTGAGCAGGATGTTGCGCTGCGGGACCCGGTCGGCGAGCACGCCGCCGAACAGCACTGCGACGAGCATCCCGATGGCGTTGCCCGTTGCGACGAGCGACAGCTCGGCCGGTCCTCCCCCGAGCGCGATCACCTGCCACACCACGGCGACGATCCACATGCCCGCGCCGAGGAGAGACAGTGTCAGGGCGCCGGCCAGCAGGCGGTACTGCCCCAGGCGGAACGGGCTCAGTGCGTGTGGGAGCCGGATTCTCTGTGGGGGATATTGGGTTGTCGCATCCGAATCGATCTCCGGCATTTTTCGATGATATTCCTGCGTGCCCCTCGCGTCAGCGGGTTCTCTACGCCAATTCCCGACGAATTCCTGCCACGTCACACCATCGTGAGGACCATCCCTGGGTCACGGAGAATCGTTCCGATGTCGACGAGGAATCGGGATCCCTGCTCGCCGTCGACGAGCCGGTGGTCGAACGACAGGCTCAGCGTCATCACCTCGCGCAGCGCGATGTCGCCGCGGTGCTCCCACGGCATCCGCCGGACAGCGCCCATCGCGAGAATCACCGCTTCGCCGGGGTTGAGAATCGGGGTCCCCGCGTCGACACCGAACACTCCCACGTTGGTGATGGTGAGAGTTCCGCCGGTGAGGTCCCTCGGACTCGTCGAGCCGGAACGGGCCGAGCCCACGAGGTCGGCGATCGCACCGGACAGGTCGGCAAGGCTGAGCGCGTCTGCACGTTTGATGTTCGGCACGATCAGGCCACGCCCGGTCGCCGCCGCGATCCCCAGGTTCACCGAGCCGAACTGCACGATCTCCTGGGCCTCTTCGTCCCACTGGGAGTTCACCTCGGGCGTCCGCTTCGCCGCAAGGAGAAGCGCCTTCGCAACGAGGGTGAGAATGGTGATCCGCTTGCCGGCATACTCTGGGCTCGCCGCGAGCGAACGTACGAGGTCCATCCCCGCTGTCACGTCGACCGTGAGGAACTCGGTGACGTGCGGCGCGGTGAACGCCGACGCTGCCACCGCGGTCGCCGTCGCCTTACGCACGCCGCGAATCGGAATCCGGACGTCTCGCCCGGCATCCCCGGCGGCCTCGGCACTCTCGGCGGACGGCCCGGTCCCTGCGCCGGCGTCCAGAACGGATGCCTCCTGCCGGGCGTCGGCCTCACGCCGCACATCGTCGCGGGTGATGAGTCCCTCGTCGCCGGTGCCGGTCACGGCCCGGAGATCCACACCGAGGTCGTGCGCGAGCTTGCGGACCGGCGGCGTTGACCGCGGGCGCTCCGGCGCGTGTGCAGACGAAAGCTCGCCGACCTGCTCCGGCTGCGGCGCCCCGGACGCGGGCGCGTCTTCACCGGGTTCGGCGGATTCGGCGGGTTCGGCGGGTTCCTCGGGCTCGGCGGCCCACGAGCGTGCCCGCCGGGTGGGGCGGGCACCGCCTTCGACCCGCGGCCCGTACCCGACGAGGACCGACTGCCGTTCGGGCACAGCCGGGGCGAGTTGACCATCGAGCTGGGCAGGAACACCGTCTGCAGCCGCATCAGCCGCGGATTCGGATGCCGGCGTGGCTTGCGGCGCACTCGCGGCCGACGCGGGCGCGGCATCCCCGCCGATGTCGAATTCGACGATCGGTTCACCGACCTGCACTGTCGACCCCTCGTCGGCGAAGAGTTTTGACACGACGCCGGCGAACGGCGACGGAAGTTCGACAAGCGCCTTGGCCGTCTCCACTTCGGCGATGACCTGGTTGAGCGTCACCGTGTCGCCGACGGCAACCTTCCATTCAACGATCTCGGACTCGGTCAGCCCCTCACCCAGATCAGGGAGGGCGAACTGTTTCGTGCTCATGCGCTCGCCTTCCATCCCGTGAGGGAGTTACGCCTGCCCATGACCCGGTCGACGGCGTCGAGCAACCGGTCGAGGTCGGGCAGGAACGCGTCCTCCAGCGCAGCAGGCGGGTACGGGGTGTCGAAGCCGGTGACTCGAGCGGGGGCGGCTTCGAGCCAGAAGAAGCAGCGCTCCGTGATCGCCGCGGCGAGTTCGGCACCGATCCCGCCCGACTGTGCTGCTTCGTGGGTGATGACGAGACGGCCGGTCTTGCGTACCGAGGCTTCGATCGGCGCGAAGTCGATCGGTGAGAGTGAGCGGAGGTCGATGACCTCGATCGAGGTGCCGTCCTCTGCCGCCGCGGCCGCGGCATCCAGAGCGGTGGGGACGAGGGGTCCGTACGCGACGAGCGTCACATCCGATCCCTCGGTGAGCACGCGGGCATTGCCCATCGGGAGTCCGTCCGCGTCGTCGGAGACCTCACCCTTGAGCCAGTACCTGCGCTTCGGCTCGAAGAACAGCACGGGGTCGTCACACGCGATGGCCTCGCGGATCATCGAGTGGGCGTCCTGCGGGTTGGAGCACGAGATGACCCGGAGTCCTGCCGTGTGTGCGAAGTACGCTTCGGGCGATTCGGAGTGGTGCTCGACCGCCCCGATTCCCCCGCCGAACGGTACGCGGATGGTGATCGGCATTTTCACCGCACCGCGGGTGCGGTAGTGCAGCTTGGCGACCTGGGCGACGATCTGGTCGAAGCCGGGATAGATGAACCCGTCGAACTGGATCTCGCAGACGGGTCGGTACCCGCGGTAAGCCAGCCCGACCGCGGTGCCGATGATGCCGGCCTCGGCGAGGGGCGTGTCGATCACCCGTCGTGGCCCGAACTCCTCCTGCAGTTTGTCCGTCACCCGGAACACGCCGCCGAGCTTGCCGATGTCTTCTCCGAGGAGCACGACTTTGTCGTCGTCGGCGAGGGCCCGGCGCAGGCCAGAGTTGAGGGCAGCGCCGAGGGTCATCTCCGTCATGACTGCGCTCCGTCGAGCGAGGCGAGATACGCCGCGTACTGGCTCTTCTGCCGTTCCAGTCCCGAGTGCGGGCCGCTGTAGACCTGATCGAACACGGTGAGTGGGTCCGGATGCCGTTCGAGGGCGACGCATGCTGCCCTCATCTCGTACGCGACGGCATCCGCTTTCTGCTGGACCCGGGTGGCAACGTCCTCGGTGAGCACCCCGCGGCCCTCGAGCAGCCGGCCGAGCCGTGTGATCGGGTCTTTCGCGGCCCATTCGTCGAGTTCGCCCGTCGGCCGGTAACGCTTGGGGTCGTCCGAGGTGGTGTGCGGGCCCATCCGGTAGGTGACGGCCTCGATGAAGGTGGGGCCGCCGCCCCGGCGGGCACGGTCCAGGGCGATGCGTGTCGCGGCGAGAACGGCGAGCACGTCGTTGCCGTCGACCCGCATGCTCGGGATGCCGAACCCGGGCGCCCGGTCGGAGATGTGGCGCTGTGCCTGCAGTCCGACCGGCTCTGAGATGGCCCACTGATTGTTCTGGCAGAAGAAGATCACGGGCGCCTGGAAGCTGGCGGCGAACACCATCGCCTCGTTGACGTCGCCCTGGCTGGTGGCGCCGTCGCCGAAGTAGGCGACGGCGACAGAGTCGACGCCGTCGTGCTTGCAGCCGAGGGCGTAGCCGGTGGCGTGCAGTGTTTGTGCGCCGATGATCACGGCGGGTGTGGCCATACCGATGGAATACGGGTCCCAGCCGGAGGCCGTTGTGCCCCGCCAGAACGAGAGGAGGTCACCGAAGCGGGCCCCTCGCGTGTAGGCGACACCGTGCTCGCGATAGCTGGAGAAGACGAAGTCGTCCGAGCGGAGTGCACGACCCGAACCGATCTGGGCGGCTTCCTGCCCGAGCAGCGGGGCCCAGAGCGCGAGTTCGCCCTGTCGCTGGAGCGCGGTCGCTTCGGTGTCGATGCGACGGACGACGATCATGTCTTCGTAGAGGCCGAGCAGGTCCTCGTCGGTGACGTCGGCGACCCACGGGTCGAAGCCGGGGCTCGCTGTGCGGGCACCATCCGGGCAGATCAGCTGGACGATGTCTTCGAGTTGCCCGGGGTGGAGGTCCTCAGGGGAACCGCCTGCCGGGGAAGAGGTTCTGGTGTGTTCATGGGTTGTGGACACGTCTGACACGCAACTTTCTCTCGTGCTCTGCGGGCGTCTGGATCGCAGCTGCCCACAGCATCCGGCGCCGTTGCCGAAAGTACCCTCGACGGTACGCCGGTTACCCATTGCGCACAACCATCCCGACGGGGGTTGCACATTCTGCTCTATCCAGCGCGGTTGCACCCTGCTAAGGTCGGGCACTATGCACAAGCTGGATCGCACCGACACGCGACTGCTCCTCGCGCTGACAGAGGACCCGCGGTCGACGATCGTCGCACTCGCCGAGAAGCTCGGTCTGTCGCGGAACACGGTGCAGGCGCGCATGAGTGCGCTCGATGCATCCAATGTTCTCCACCCGTTCGATCGCAGGATCAACCCGGTCGCCCTCGGCTACCCTCTGACAGCGTTCATCTCGGTGCACCTGCAGCAGCAACAGCTCGGCACGATCGTCGAGAAGCTCAGCGACATTCCGGAGATCGTTCAGGCCCACGGCCTCAGCGGCACGAGCGACCTGCTCGTGCGGGTGGTGTGCACCGACGCCGACGACCTGTTTCGCATCACCGGGCTCATCCTCGAGTGCGAGGGTGTCGAGCGCGCGGAAACTTCGCTTGCGATGGGGGAACTCATTCCCTTCCGGGCCAAGCCGCTTCTCGAGCGCGAACAAAACGCGTGACGTTCCGGCGCTGATCGTTTTCCGCCGTCGATCGGTCCGAAAGGGTCACTCCCGTCGAGCGTCAATGACCCTATGGGCCCGATCGAATTCCTGAGCGACCCTTTGGGCCCGGTCGATCGCGCGCCGTCGATCAGGACCCGCCGCACCACGTTAACGACGGATGCCCCGCCTCGATTTCTCGAGGCGGGGCATCCGTATGCAGCTGACTCAGCCAGCAGAAGGGTTTAGCCTTCGGCGGGAGCGTCCGTGTGAACGCGCTGGGTGGTGGTGACGTCCGCAGCGGGAGCGTCCTCAGCCGACTCAGCGATCACGGGCTCGAGTGAGAGCTTGCCACGGTCGTCGATCTTGGTGATCTGGACGAGGATCTTCTGGCCTACGCCGAGCACGTCTTCGACGTTCTCGACACGCTTGCCACCGGCGAGCTTGCGCACCTCGGAGATGTGCAGCAGGCCATCCTTGCCCGGGAGCAGCGAGATGAAGGCGCCGAAGGTGGCGATCTTCACGACGGTTCCGAGGAACTGCTCGCCGACCTCAGGGTTGGTCGGGTTGGCGATCGCGTTGACCTGGGCGCGTGCGGCCTCAGCCGACGGTCCGTCGACAGCGCCGATGTACACGGTGCCGTCTTCTTCGATCGAGATGTCCGCGCCGGTCTCGTCCTGGATGGAGTTGATCGTCTTGCCCTTGGGGCCGATCAGCTCACCGATCTTGTCGACGGGGATGTTGACGCTGATCACGCGAGGCGCGGTCGGTGCCATTTCGTCCGGGGCGTCGATCGCAGCGTTCAGGACGGAGAGGATCGTTGCACGAGCCTCCTTGGCCTGGGTCAGCGCGGCCTTCAGCACCGAGGCTGGGAGCCCCGAGAGCTTGGTGTCGAGCTGGATCGCCGTGACGAACTCGCTCGTACCGGCGACCTTGAAGTCCATGTCGCCGAGTGCGTCTTCAGCACCGAGGATGTCGGTGAGAGCGGCGTAGCGGGTCTGGCCGTCGACCTCGTCGGAGACGAGGCCCATCGCGATGCCGGCGACCGGGGCGCGCAGCGGCACGCCCGCGTTGAGCAGGGACAGGGTCGAAGCGCAAACGGAACCCATCGACGTCGAACCGTTGGATCCGAGAGCCTCGGACACCTGGCGGATCGCGTACGGGAACTCCTCGCGGCTCGGCAGAACCGGGACGAGGGCGCGCTCGGCGAGGAAGCCGTGCCCGATCTCGCGACGCTTCGGCGAACCGACGCGACCGGTCTCACCGGTGGAGTACGGCGGGAAGTTGTAGTGGTGCAGGTAGCGCTTCTTCGTGATCGGGCTCAGCGAGTCGATCTGCTGCTCCATCTTGAGCATGTTGAGCGTGGTGACACCCAGGATCTGGGTCTCTCCACGCTGGAAGATAGCCGAACCGTGGACGCGGGGAATGACCTGCACCTCGGCGTCGAGCGGACGGATGTCAGCGAGGCCACGGCCGTCCATACGGACGCCCTCGGTGAGGATGCGGTCGCGCACGATCTTCTTCGTGACGGACTTGTACGCAGCAGAGACCTGGTTGTTGGTCTCAGCGGGCAGCTCGCCGGCTTCGACCTTGGCAGCGATGGCAGCCTTGACGCGGTCCTTGAGCTCGTCGTCGGCGTTCTGACGCTCGGTCTTGTCGGCGATCTGGTAGATCGAGGCGAGCTCGGTCTTGGCCAGGTCGGAGACAGCGGCGAGGGTCTCGTCCGTGTACGGGAGGAAGACCGGGTACTCGCGGACCTCCTTGGCCGACTGGGCAGCGAGCTCGGACTGAGCCTTGACCAGCTGGAGGAGGAACGGCTTCGCGGCGTCGAGGCCCTCGGCGACGATGTCCTCGTTCGGCTTGACGGCGCCGGCCTGGATGAGACCCCATGCGCCTTCGGTTGCTTCTGCTTCGACCATCATGATGGCGATGTCTTCGTTGCCGTTCTCATCGGTGATGAGGCGGCCGGCGACGGTGAGGTCGAAGACGGCGTCAGCGAGCTGCGACGCCTTCGGGAACGCGACCCACTGGCCGTTGATGAGCGCGAGGCGGATGCCGGCGATCGGTCCCGAGAACGGAAGTCCCGAGATCTGGGTCGACATGGATGCCGCGTTGATCGCGAGGGCGTCGTAGAACTCGTCCGGAGCGATGCTCAGGACGGTGATCACGATCTGGACCTCGTTGCGCAGGCCGGTCACGAATGACGGGCGCAGCGGGCGGTCGATCAGACGGCAGACGAGGATTGCCTCGGTCGACGGACGGCCTTCACGACGGAAGAACGAACCGGGGATCTTGCCTGCAGCGTAGCTGCGCTCTTCGACGTCCACCGTGAGGGGGAAGAAGTCGAACTGGTCTTTGGGGTGCTTACCGGCGCTCGTGGCCGAGAGAAGCATGGTCTCTTCGTCGAGGTACGCAGCAATGGCACCCTGTGCCTGCTGGGCGAGACGCCCTGCTTCGAACCGGACCGTGCGCTTACCGAACTTGCCGTTGTCGAGGACTGCCTCGGCGAACTTGATTTCTGGACCTTCCATAGGTCTCTCCTTACGTCTAGCGCCGCCCCGTGTGGGCGCACGCTCTGCATAGGAGCAGGAACAGGCAGTAATTACTCAGACCTTTTGGTCTGGCTGATCTCCAGTAGAAAATCGCCCTCGGGCCTTCCGTGGCGCTGGTGCACCGAAGGGAGGATCGCCGGGGTCCCGACGAGAGAGAAATTCACCACCGAGGACCAGCTTCCTGCCGGCCTGCTCCGTGAATGTGCCCGATATTGCTATCGGGCCCACTAAAGACTAGCAGAGAGGCGGTTTTTCACCCCCTTTGCGTGACATTTTCGCGTGTCCATCGGGTGAACGGATGCCGCATGGCGCCTCGCCGACTCACCGCGAAGTCACTCTCAATCTCGCGCGCGAACCCTCGCCCACCAGGCCCAGCCCACGCCGATCAACACGAGGGCCACGACAGCGATGAGCAGGAACTTGATCGCCACCGCGAGGAACGACAGCGCGATGTTGACGATCCAGGATGCCACGACGATGGCGAGGATCAGGACGATGATGCCGATGACGAGGTTCTTGGTCGAAGTCTTCATGCCACCAGTTGAGCACACCAGGCGGCTACTCGTCGGCGGGACTAGGATGCCGCCCGCCGCCACGTGGCGGCATCCGTCCGGGTTCTAGCCACCGATCAGGCTGAGCGCCGCGTCGAAACCGAAGGGGTCACGCACGCTGGTGGATCGCTCGGACGCGATCACGAGCGGGACGAGCTCGCCGGCCGCGCGGTCGATCCGGTCGGGCAACGTCTTGACCGTGTCGGCTCCGCTCCCCCAATCCTCGGATGCCGCGAAGACGCTCGTCGGTACAACCACGGCATGCAGGTAGGTGAACATCGGCCGGATCGCATAGTCGAGGGCGAGTGAGTGCCTCGCTGTTCCCGCGGTCGCACCGATCAGCACGGGCATGTCGGTGAGGGACCGGTTGTCGAGGATGTCGAAGAACGACTTGAACAGTCCGCTGTAGCTCGTCGTGAAGATCGGGGTGACGGCGATCAGGCCGTCAGCGCCGGTCACCGCGTCGATGACCGCCTCGAGCTTCGGGCTCGCGAAGCCGGTCAGCATGTTGTTCATGATGTCGGAAGCGACGTCGCGCAGTTCGACGGTCGTTACCTCAACCTCTGCACCGTGCTCTCGCAGCCGGGCGACGGTCGCATCCGCGAGGCGGTCCCCGAGCATCCGTGTCGATGACGGCTGGCTGAGTCCCGCGGAGACGACGACAAGCTTTCGTGCGGTCATTACTTCACCTCGGAATCGACGAGAACGGGAGCCGACGCGGACGCGGCCGCGAGGGACCGATGGGTGGGAGCATCAGGGATGTCGGCGGCGCGGCCCTTCGCGAATTCACGGCGGAGCACGGGAACGACCTCTTCGCCGAGCAGGTCGAGCTGCTCGAGAACGGTCTTGAGCGGGAGGCCCGCGTGGTCCATGAGGAACAGCTGGCGCTGGTAGTCCCCGACGTAGTTCCGGAAGCCGAGCGTCTTGTCGATGACCTCCTGCGGGCTGCCGACGGTGAGCGGCGTCTGAGACGTGAAGTCCTCGAGGCTCGGACCGTGGCCGTAGACCGGCGCGTTATCGAAGTACGGCCGGAACTCGCGGACGGCATCCTGCGAGTTCTTGCGCATGAACACCTGGCCGCCGAGCCCCACGATGGCCTGGTCGGCACGACCGTGACCATAGTGCTCGAACCGCTGGCGGTAGAACGCCACCATCTTCTGGGTGTGCGAAGCCGGCCAGAAGATGTGGTTCGAGAAGAAACCGTCACCGTAGAAGGCTGCCTGTTCCGCGATCTCCGGGCTCCTGATCGACCCGTGCCAGACGAACGGCGGCGTACCATCGAGCGGCCGTGGGGTGGCCGTGAAACCCTGAAGCGGAGTGCGGAATTCTCCCTCCCAATCGACGACGTCTTCTCGCCAGAGCCGGCGCAAGAGCGCGTACTTCTCGAGCGCGAGCGGAATGCCCTGGCGGATGTCCTCGCCGAACCAGGGATAGACGGGGCCGGTGTTGCCGCGGCCGAGCGTCAGGTCCATGCGTCCGCCAGACAGGTGCTGAAGCGTCGCGTAGTCCTCGGCGAGGCGGACAGGGTCGTTGGTCGTGATGAGCGTTGTCGCTGTGGAGAGGATGATTCGCTCTGTGCGTGCCGCGAGGAAGCTGTTGATCGCAACAGGGCTCGACGGGAAGAACGGGGGGTTGTGGTGCTCACCCATGGCGAAGACGTCGAGGCCAACCGCTTCGGCATGCTGGGCGATGGTCAGGATGTCCTGGAGTCGCGAAGCATCGGTCGGGGTGTGACCGGTGGTGGGGTCGGTGGTGATGTCGCCGACACTGAAGATTCCGAACTGCATGATTGCCTTCCAGCGAAGAAATGTTTATTCATATGAATGGATATCGAGTGTAACGGAGGCTGATCGCCATCTATTCCACAGTCGAACCACTTTCGCAGAATAGGGTGGAGTCCGGCAGCGAGCGAGGGAGCAGCATGAGCGCGGAAGCGGCGGGAAAGCAGACGACAGCTGCTCCGAAACCGCGGGTACCTTTCTGGGACAACGCCCGGTTCGCCTGCATCGTCCTCGTCGTCATGGGACACGCGATCCAGCGGATCACCTACGACTCGGATGCCGCGCTGGTGACGTATCTCTGGATTTACGCGTTCCACATGCCCGCCTTCGCGATCGTGAGCGGTTACTTCACCAAAAGCGGGTCGCCGAGCGTTCGCCAGATGAAGCGCGTGATCACCGACATCCTCGTTCCGTACGCGATCATGGAGACCATCTGGACGCTCGTTCAGTTCCTCGTCGAGGGCAAGGGTGAACTGAACCCGACGCGCCCGAGCTGGACGCTGTGGTTCCTGCTCGCCCTCGGGATCTTCCGGCTCGTGCTGCCGTACCTCGCACTCCTGCGCTGGCCTCTCGCGGTGTCGCTCATCATCTCCGTCGGCGTGGGGTACCTGGACAACGTCGACAGCACCTTCTCACTCGCCAGGGCACTGGGCATCCTGCCGTTCTTCGTCCTCGGCTGGCAATTGCACCGGTGGAAACTCGTCGACCGGTGGCGGGTGGTCGAACGCCAGACCTGGGTGATCCGCGGAATCGCCATCGTCGTGCTCCTCGGCTGGCTTGCCGTACTCGTGCCTCTCATCGACCTCTGGCGGGCCATCGACCTGCGCTACTGGTTCTTCTACGACCAGTCCTACTCAGGCCTCGGCGGTGACCAGTGGTGGGCAGGAGGAGTCCGGCTCGGTCTCATCGTTCTCGCGGCTCTGCTCAGCGCCGCCTTCTTCGTGCTGCTCCCCCGGCGGGAAACCTGGATGACCACGCTCGGGCAGTACACGATGTATGTGTACCTGCTCCACAGCTTCGTCCTCTACCCGCTCCGTGAAAGCGGAGTGCTTCGCGGCGAAGAACTCCCCGAGCTCTACCTGGTCGCGATGCTGGTCTTCTCGCTTGTGATCGCGATCGTGCTCTCCAGTCGCCCGGTCCGGCGGTTGTTCCGCCCTCTCGTCGAGCCGAAACCGCGCTGGCTTTTCGCCGATTCCGAGGACACGCCTGCCGGGCCGTCCAGGCGGGATCCGACGGGAGCCATGCGCGCGGTCGCACCAGAGCGCCCGCGCCATCCGGATCCCCCGTCGTTCCGCTGACCTCGCCTGCGCTCAGCGCGTTGCGGGCACGGCCCTGCGTGCCCGAGCGAGCCGGAGCTCGCGCGCCTTGCGTGCCGTGAGAACGAGCCCGACCAGCACCCCGATGACGGCGCCGGCGGTGTTGGCCACGATGTCTCTCGGATCAGACACGCGAGTCGGCAGAAAAAGCTGAGCCGTTTCGATGGCGACGGTGATGCCGAAACCAAGCGCCATCGCGAACCACCACAGCTTGCGGCCGAACAGCAACACGAGGAAGAGTCCGATGGGGAGGAACATCCCGATGTTCGCGGCGAACTCGATCCCGTTGTAGGTGATCCAGGAGGTCGCCTCGTGGCGATCGAAGAACCCTAACAGCCGGAACAACAGTCCGTTCGAGTTGTCATCGAGCGGCTGCGGCCCGAGCGTGACCCACCCGACGAACGCCAGATACGCGAGCGTGAAGAATCCGAGTATCGGGTGGCGGTGAAGCATCCCTCTAGTCTGCAGCAGGATCGGGAGCGGTCGACGCAAGCCGGGCCTGCTCACGCCCGAGCACCGAGTTCCTGCGCCCGTACACGAAGTAGATCAGGAGTCCGATCGCCAGCCAGATCCCGAAACGCACCCACGTCAGGGTCGTGAGGTTGAGCATGAGCCACAGGCACAACACGGCAGACAGGATCGGCAGGAACGGTGAAAGAGGCACCTTGAATGCCCGTGGCAGGTCCGGGCGCTTCTTCCGGAGAACGATGACGGCGATGCTCACGAGCACAAAGGCGCTGAGGGTTCCGATGTTGATCATCTCCTCGAGCAGGCCGACGTCGGTCAGTCCCGCGATGAGCGCGACGACGACGCCGGTGAGAATCTGGATCCGCACCGGGGTGCGTCGTTTGTCGCTCGTGACACTGAGCGACCTCGGCAGGAGTCCGTCCCGGCTCATCGCGAAGAGCACACGGGCGAGGCCGAGCAGGAGCACCATGATGACGGTCGTCAGCCCGGCCAGGATGCCGACCGAGATCACCTGGGCGGCCCAGTCGGCCCCGACGGCGACGAACGCGGTCGCGAGCGACGGATCTTCCGCTTCGGCGAGGGTTGTGTACGGCACCATTCCGGTGAGGACGAGGCTGACGCCGATGTAGAGCACGGTGACGATGGCGAGACCGCCGAAGATCCCGCGTGGGAGGTTCTTCTGCGGGTCACGCACCTCTTCGGCGCTCGTCGCGACCACGTCGAACCCGATGAAGGCGAAGAACACGAGGGACGCGCCTGCCAGCAGTCCGAACACTCCGTATTGTGCCGGCGCAGCCCCTGTCAGGAACGAGAACAGCGACTGCGACCACGCGTCACCGGTACCGCCCTCGGTCGGGCGCTCCTCCGGGATGAAGGGACTGTAGTTCTCCACCTTGACGAAGAAGGCACCGACGACGATGACGAAGAGCACGATCGCGACCTTGATGATCGTGAAGACGGCACCCACACGTGCTGACAGCTGGGTCCCGAGAACGAGGAGAGTGGTGAACACGGCGACGATGACGAACGGCCCCCAACTCACCTCGAGACCGAGAACGTTGATCGTGTCCGGGACGTTCCAGTTCCACAGCTCGAACACCAGGGAGAGGTAGATGCCCCAGTATTTGGCGATGACAGCAGCCGCCGTGAGCATCTCGAGGATGAGGTCCCAGCCGATGATCCATGCGAGCAGTTCGCCGAGGGTCGCGTAGGTGAAGGTGTAAGCCGAACCGGCGACGGGAACCGTCGACGCGAACTCGGCGTAACACATGATCGCGAGCGCACACGTGACGGCGGCCAGGACGAACGCCAGGCTCACCGACGGGCCGGCGTAGTCGCCTGCTGCCCGCGCGCCCACCGAGAAGATTCCGGCACCGACCGCGACGGCGACGCCCATGACCATGAGATCCCAGGTCCCGAGGGTGCGCTTCAGGCTGCGGTGTTCGAGGTGCGAATCCGCGAGGGAGTCCTCGATGCTTTTCGTGCGCCAGAGACTCATGATCTCCTCCAGATCCGTGACCCGAACAGGGCACGTACCGACAATGCCAGAACTCGCGTCGCGCGTCGAGAGTGAGAAGATCGATTGCATGACGGATGCCACTGAGAACGGAACGAAGGACGACACCAGCACCGCAGCCCCGTGGTGGACGCGGGCGGTCGTGTACCAGGTTTACCCGCGGAGTTTTGCGGATTCGGACGGCGACGGGATCGGCGATCTCGGCGGCATCCGCTCCAGGCTCGGCTATCTGGCCAAACTCGGCGTCGACGTGATCTGGCTGTCACCGGTGTACCCGTCGCCGCAGCACGACAACGGATACGACATCCGGGATTACGAGGACATCGATCCGGTGTTCGGTTCTCTCTCCGATTTCGATGAGCTGGTCGCCGATGCCCACTCCCGTGGCATCCGGATCGTCATGGACCTCGTCGTCAATCACACGAGCGACGAGCACGCCTGGTTCCAGGAATCCCGGTCGTCGACGGACAACCCGAAGCGGGACTGGTATTGGTGGCGGGCGCCGCGCGAGGACGGGAGCGCACCGAACGACTGGACGAGCGCCTTCTCCGGTCCGGCCTGGACGCTCGACGAGGCAACCGGCGAGTACTACCTGCACCTGTTCGCCAAACAGCAGCCTGACCTGAACTGGGAGAACCCCGACGTGAGGCAGGCGGTGTACGCGATGATGCGCCGCTGGCTCGACCGAGGCGTCGACGGATTCCGGATGGATGTCATCAACCTCATCGCCAAGCGCGCCGAGTTCATCGACGGCGAGAACAGGGGCGCGGGGCTCGGGTTCACGATGGGACCGCAGATCCACGAGTTCCTGCAGGAAATGAACCGTGAGGTCTTCGCGGGGCGGGAGGGCGAGTACCTCACCGTCGGCGAAATGCCGGGGGTCAGCATCGAGGATGCCGTCCTGTTCACCGATCCTGACCGCGCCGAGGTCGACATGGTGTTCCAGTTCGAGCACGTGTCCCTGGACTCCGGCGCCCACAAGTTCGACGCGATTCCGCTCGACTTCGTGGCGCTCAAGACCAATCTCGCACGGTGGCAGGACGGGCTCGCAGAGCGCGGTTGGAACAGCCTGTACCTCAACAACCACGATCAGCCGCGGCTCGTTTCGCGATTCGGCAACGACGAACAGTATCGGGTCGAGTCCGCGACGCTGTGGGGGCTCGTGCTGCACCTGCACCGCGGGACGCCGTACATCTATCAGGGCGAAGAGATCGGCATGACGAACGTGCGGTTCGAGTCGATCGAGTACTACCGCGACATCGAATCGATCAATCACTATCGTGAAGCCGTGGAGGAGTTCGACGCCTCCCCCGCGAGCGTCCTCGCGGGAGTTCACGCTCGCGGGCGCGACAATGCGCGGACGCCGATGCACTGGGATGCGAGCGAACACGCCGGATTCACGACGGGAAAGCCGTGGATCGAAGTGAACCCGAACTACCCCGAGATCAATGTGGAGGCGGACCGGGCGTCCTCCTCGAGTGTCTTCGACTTCTACCGCAAACTCATTGCCCTTCGGCATGAGAACGAGACGGTCGCCCTCGGCGACTTCGAGTTGCTCGCCCCGTCGCATCCGACCCTGTACGCGTTCACGCGCACGCGCGGAACCGAAACTCTCCTCGTGGTCGCCAACGTCTCGGACGACGCATTCGACGGGGACCTTCCGGTGGACGTGACGGGAGCAGGACTCGTCCTGGGCAATTATGCGAACGACACCGGCGGGCCCCTGCGCCCGTGGGAGGCACGCCTCTACCGGTTGTGACCAGCGCGCCCCGTGGCATCCGGGCACAAAAACGGGCCGTTCACCTCGCGGTGAACGGCCCGTTTTTCAAGAAGTTCGCGGTGTCAATCGACTCCGAAACTGCCCGACTGAATTAGCGACGCAGTCCGAGACGCTCGATGAGCGCGCGGTAGCGGTTGATGTCGACATCAGCCAGGTAGCCGAGGAGACGGCGACGCTGACCAACCAAGAGAAGCAGGCCACGACGTGAGTGGTGGTCGTGCTTGTGCTCTTTGAGGTGCTCGGTGAGGTCTTTGATGCGCTGGGTCATCACAGCGATCTGGACCTCGGGGGATCCCGTGTCACCTGGGTGGGTTGCGTACGCTTCGATGATCGCCTTCTTGGCTTCGCCTTCAAGTGCCATAGGTTGATCCCCTTTTCTCTCGTTGCGCGGTGCCCGTCACAGAATGTGCAGGCTCTCTTTATCCGCGGCCGTTTGACGGCAACCTCAAGAGTTTAGCAGGTTTCAGTTCTCCGGACGGCGGTAGGGTGAACGCCTCGACCGCAGCGACGCGGCGCGGTTGGGAACCGTTCGAAAGGATGCCATGACTGACTCTCTCGCGACAACGTTACGTGCCTTGCGAAGCTTCCCCGACGATCTCCCTGACCTGGCGGTGGGCGCCGCCCCCGGAGACCCGGTCGAGCTGTTCACGACCTGGCTCGGTGAAGCAGCCGACGCCGGCGTTCTTGCCCCGCACGCCATGACGCTGTCGACGAGCGGACCGGACGGCGTCGTCACCGCGCGCACCCTCATCCTCAAGGACATCGACGAACGAGGCTGGCTCTTCGCGTCGCGAGACGACGGCCCGAAGGCGCGGGATCTCGGAGCAAATCCTTTCGCCGCCCTCACGTTCTTCTGGCCCGCGCTCGGGCGTCAGGTACGGGTCACCGGCCCGGTCCGCAAACGCCCCCAGGCCGAAGGAGAAGCTGATTTTCTCGCCCGCCCCGTCGAGGCCAGGGCAGCGGCGTTCGTCGGGCACCAGAGCGAACCACTCGGTTCACTCGACGAGTACGCGTCCGCCCACGCGGATGCCGTCGCCCGCGTCGCCGATGACCCTCACCTCGTCGCCCGCACCTGGAACACCTGGGCGGTCGCTGCCGACTCCGTCGAGTTCTGGCAGGCGTCCCCGGACCGCGCCCACATCCGTCTGCGTTATTCTCGGCACGGCCGGGACTGGGAACACGGCCTGCTCTGGCCGTGACCGCCGCTGCTGTTTACACTGGGACGGCATCCGATCCAGATCGCGAGGACACCATGACTTCCGAGAAACCAGAAGCGAATGCAGACGACACCGGCGCCTCCGAGGAGACGAAACGGAAGTTCCGTGAGGCCCTCGAACGCAAGAAGCAGCAGTCGCAGGGCAAGGGCACCGACCACCTCGACGGCGATTCAGCGATCCACGGCGCGCACGGGCCAGCGACGCACCAGCGTGAGTTCCGCCGGAAGAGCGGCTAGTCGCTCCGCTCGAACACCAGGAGTGACGACGTCGCCGTCGCGAGAACCCGGCCAGCGGCATCCGTCAGCGCGGCCGACGCGAAAGCCGCCCTGCGCCCGAACGAAATGAGACTTGCTTCGGCACGCACCGGCCCGGTTTCGGTGGTGATCGGGCGGTGGAACGACGTCTTCAGTTCAAGAGTCGTGTAGCCCTGCGTCGGCGAGATCCGGGTGTGCACGGCAGCGCCACAGGCCGAGTCGAGCACCGTCGCGGCGAATCCGCCGTGAACCGTTCCGGTGAGGTTCAGCACCGACGGGCCAGGGGTGCCCTCAAACACCGCGTATCCCTTGCCGACCTCGATGAGCCCGAATCCCAGAGCCTCCCCGATCGGCGTCCGCTTCCCTGACGCGATCAGGCCCTGCAACTGTTCAAGACCGGAAAGACCGCTGGTGCCGGCGTCATCGAGAAGGTTCATCAGCCCAGCTTAGGGATCACTCCACCGTGCTCATGCAGCGCCGGAAGCCGCGCAGCGACGTCATCGAGGATGTCTTCGGAGCCGGCGAAGATTCCGTCCGCGCGCGGCCAGTGGGTGATGACGTCGGTGAAGCCCAGCTCGATCGCGCGGCCGACGACGTCGTCGAATCGACCGATGCTGTCAAGCGCGTAGCTCCCACCCGAGTCGATCATGAGGTAGCGGTCCGGCCCGAGCGGGTCTGTTCCGACCGAGAGCGCTGCGTCCTCGAACCGGTGAGCGAGGTCGGCCACCGACGTCCACCAGTCCTCCCCCACGGCTCCATCCCGCCCTGTGGTCACCCAGCCCTGCCCGTACTCGGCGGCGAGCCGCATCCCCTTGGGCCCGTTCGCCGCAATCACGAAGGGCACGCGCGGGTGGTGTGCGGGAGCGCCAACCATACGGGCGCGAACCGCTGTGAACCAGTCCCCGTCAAAACTCACTCCCCCACTGCCAGGCAATTCGTGGCGCAACAGCAGGTCGAGTCCTGAGACGAACTCCGCAAATCGGTCGTGACGCTCGCGGGGCGAGTATTCGGCCGCGCCGAGAACTGCGGCGTCGAAACCGGTGCCACCAGGGCCGAGGCCCAGCTGGAACCGGCCGCCGGAGATCTCATCGAGAGTTGCGATCTCCTTGGCGAACGGGACGGGATGCCGGTAGTTCGGCGAGGCGACGATCACCCCGATCGGGATGCTGCTGGTCACGAGTGCCGCGGCGGTGAGGGTCGGGACTGTTCCGTGCCACGGCTCATCCGCGAGCGAACGCCACGACAGGTGGTCGTAGGTCCAGGCCCCGTCGAACCCGTATTCTTCGGCCGCACCCCACTTGCGCCGGGCAACAGGCCAGGGATCCTGGGGCAGGATCGTGATTCCGATTCGCATGCGCCGAGTCTACGGTCGGCGGCGAATCCTCCCCGCGCCGCCGCCGGCCGCGCACCATGTCGGGGGCGGATGTGAGAATTCCAGATATGAGAACGCGACCGCAACCCGCACCGACCGTGCCACCGGCATCCGCTCGCCCCGCTGCGCACCACTCCCAGCACCGCTGCTTCATCGTGCCGCCGTATCTGCTTGCCCAGCTGGCCTCGCTCGAGGATCCCCGGCTACACCGCGCCCGTGAGGCGGCGAGGCACGTCCTCGAGAGCGAGCACGTGAGCCACTCTGTCCGCCCTGGCGAGCCGCCCACGATGCGGCCACCCGTCGTGCGGCCCCGAACCGGTCCGGTCGCCAATCCCTCACAACCCGATCGCGCCATATCGGATGCCGGTGGAACTGAAACCCTGCCCGGTCGCATCGTGCGCCGCGAGGGTGAGCCCGCCGTCGACGACGCAAGCGTCAACGAGGCGTATGACGGGCTCGGTCACACCCACGCGCTGTTCTGGGACGCGTTCGAGCGCGCATCCGTCGACGGTGCCGGCTCGCCGCTCGAGGCGACCGTGCACTACGGAGATGCATACGACAACGCCTTCTGGGATGGGTCCCGGATGGTGTTCGGCGACGGCGACGGGCAGGTGTTCGCCGGGTTCACGACATCGCTGAGCGTCATCGGGCACGAACTCACCCACGGTGTCACCCAATACACCGCCAACCTGGTCTACTCGGGACAGTCCGGCGCCCTGAACGAGTCCGTATCCGACGTCTTCGGTGCTCTCGTCGAGCAGCACTCACGAGGACACGACGTGACCGAGGCAAGCTGGCTGATCGGCGAAGGCATCTTCACCGATGAGGTGGAGGGCACAGCACTTCGCTCGCTCAAGGCTCCCGGCACCGCGTATGACGACGACGTGCTCGGCAAGGATCCCCAGCCGGCACACATGGACGACTTCGTCGAGACCGACGACGACAACGGCGGCGTTCACATCAACTCGGGGATTCCCAACCGGGCGTTTTACCTTGCGGCCACGTCGATCGGCGGCAACGCCTGGGAGCGCGCGGGCCGCATCTGGTACGAGACCCTCACCGGCGAAATCAAGGCCACCACCGACTTCGGAGGCTTCGCCGACGCGACTATCGCCGTGGCGGTGAGGCTCTACGGTTCCGAATCGCCCGAAACTGCGGCTGTCCGCACAGCGTGGGGAGAGGTGGGCGTGCTGAGCTGAGGGGAGTACGATCACGGGCATGAAAGTGACCGTCACCCGAAGCGGCGGGTTCGCCGGGATTACCCGCAGCTGGCATGTCTTCGTCGAGCGTGAACCCGACGAAGAGTCGTGGGTGGTCCTGCTCCGCAAGCTGCCCTGGGACGAGGTGACCCGGGAGCCGAGCCAACCGGATCGTTACCTCTACCGGATCAATTGCGAACCGCGCGCACGCACGGACCGGCCCGACAGTCGCGACGCACCCGAGCGGATCCTCCCCGAACCGCGGGAAGCCGTCATTCCCGAGCAGCGCCTCACCGGACCGTGGCGCGAACTCGTCGACCGGGTCCGCGAGCGTGATGAGGAAAAACGGGAACTGCGCCCGGCCGCCGCGCCCGACGACAACACCTGAGGATCGCGCCGCCGGAGGTCAGACCCGGAAAACCTCGGGCGGAACGAACTCGTCGAGCGACTTGCCGCGTTTGTCGGCGAGTCGCAGCGAAGCGCCCGCCGCGATGAGGAAGAACCCGGCGAACACACTGAAGAGCAGAACGTTGCCGCCGAACCCGGTCAGCAGTGGAACGGCAAGAGGAGCGATGATCGATGCGATCCGCCCGATGCCGGCCGCCCAGCCGGCTCCGGTGCCGCGGAGTTCGGTCGGGTACAGCTCAGGAGTCACCGCGTAGAGCGCGCCCCATGCCCCGAGGTTGAAGAAGGACAGCAGCATCCCTGCGCCGATGACCTGCCACTCGGCCCCGGCGAGCCCGAACAGCACCGCTGAGACGGCCGAGCCGGTGAGGAAGACGGCCAGGGTCTTGTTCCTCCCCCACTTCTCAACGAGCCATGCCGCCACGAGGTACCCGGGCAACTGCGCGAGAGTGATGATGAGCGTGTATCCGAAGGATCGGACGAGCGAGAACCCGGATGCCACGAGGATCGTCGGCAGCCAGACGAACGCGCCGTAGTAGGAGAAGTTCACGCAGAACCAGACCAGCCAGAGGGCGGCGGTCTGCACCCGGTGAGGTCGCGCCCAGAGCGCGGCGACCTGGCGTCGTGCCGTCAGTCGTGGCTTCGCAGGCACATCGACGGTCTCGGCCGGTTGCGCTGGGGGCACGACCCCCGCGGAGCGCTCGAACCGCTGAACCGTCGACTCGGCCTCGGCGATGCGTCCCCTCGATTCGAGGAAGCGGACGGACTCGGGCAGACCGAACCGGACGACGGCCGCGTACAGCGCCGGAATGGCACCGATGGCGAGCGCCCAGCGCCAGCCTTCGGAACTCGCGGGTACGACGACGAAACCGATGATGGCCGCGAGCGTCCATCCGACCGCCCAGAATGCTTCGAGCAGCACGATGATGCGGCCGCGGATTCGGGGAGGAGCGAACTCGGAGACGAGTGTCGATGCGACGGGAAGCTCGGCGCCGAGTCCGAGGCCGACAACGAAGCGGAGCGCGATCAGCACGCCGACGGACCAGGAGAGCGCCGAGGCGCCGGTCGCGATGCCGAAGATCAGCAGCGTGATCGCGAAGACCTGGCGCCGGCCGAGCCGGTCGGCGAGGAGCCCGCCGAGGCTTGCCCCGATCGCCATGCCGATGAACCCGGACGAGGCGATCCAACTCAGTTCGGAACCGGTGAGGCTCCAGGTGACCGCGAGCTGTGCGAGCACGAAGGAGATGAGTCCGACGTCCATCGCGTCGAGGGCCCATCCCATACCGGAACCGACGAGCAGCTTGCGATGCTCTTTCGTGAACGGCAGAGCGTCGAGCCGGGACAACCGCGAGGTCGGGCTTTCGGGTTCGGTCATCTCATTATTCTGCCCCGTGTCCGGCCCGCTGGCGGTCAGGCAGCCGGGACGAGCGCCAACTGCTCCGCGAGAAGACGCAGCGTGCTGGCCCTCCCCGGGGTACGGTTGGCCGGATCCGCGTCGTGCGCAGATGCGCCTGGGGACACCATGACCTCGTCGACGTCGAACCTCTTCGCGAGCTCACGCACCCGTCGCGCAGCGGCCTCCGGTTCGTCGATGATCCAGCTGCTGAGAGATGCGGCGATGAACTCGTCCTGCAGCGGCGTCATCGTGGTCGCTTTCGCTTCCTCCACCGTGGCGAGCCGGCCGAGCTGCTCGTTGGTACGCAAACGAGCCATCATCTGCAGGTTCGGGAGAGCCAGATCGTACGCTTCGGCTGCTGTCGGCGCGGCCACGACGTTCGCGGTCACGAACGTGCGTGGGGCGTCGAGCACGGGTGACGGCTGGAACTGTGAGCGGTAGATCTCGAGCGCCCGTTCCGCGCCGGCACCGGCGAAGTGGTGAGCGAACACGTAGGGAAGCCCGAGCGATGCGGCGAGGGTCGCCGAGTAATCGCTCGAACCGAGCAGCCAGATGTTCGGGGTGCTCGTCGCGGCGGGTGTCGCGCGCAATTCGTATTCGGTTCCGCTCGTGAGCCGAACCGTCGCTCCGTCCTCACTGAGGAGAGCGGCGATGTCGCTGACGTAGTTCGGGAAGCTGTTGACGTCGCTCGTTGCTCCCGATCGGTTGAGTACGGCGGTGACGACGGGGTCACTTCCGGGGGCACGCCCGAGACCGAGATCGATCCGTCCCGGTGCGGCTGCCTCGAGGAGCGCGAACTGCTCAGCGACCACGAGCGGCGCGTGGTTCGGGAGCATGACGCCTCCAGATCCCACCCGGATCCGCTTCGTGTGGGCGGCCAGAATACCGATGATCACGGCCGGGTTGGTCGACGCCACCGACGGCATGTTGTGGTGTTCGGCCACCCAGTACCGCTCGAAGCCGAGCTCATCGGCGACCTGAGCGAGGTCGATGGCTGCGGCGAGCGCCTCAGCGGAGGATTGCCGCGAACGGACGGGGACGAGATCAAGAACAGAGAGTTTCACACACACAACCTTTCGGTAGGTCCAAGTCCGGACGCCTGCTCTTCATTCCCGGGACGGATGCTTTCGCTCGCGAGCGGTTACGGCATCCGGCTTTCTCAGGCGAGCAACTGCTGCCAGCCGGTGCCGGCCGCGTGTTCGAAGACGAGGTTCGTTTCGGTATGTGCGACGGCCGGATGCCCGGTCAGGTACTGGACCACGAACTCACGCAGGTCAGCGGTGCTTCGTGCGGCGACGTGCATCAGGTAGTCGTCGCGGCCTCCCATGTGGAACATGGAGAGTACCCCGGGCCAGGTCGGAGCCTCCCGCCGGAACTTCTGGATGTCCGCACGGTTGTGCTGGGCAAGCTGAACGGCGATGAGTGCCTGCAGCGGAGCGCCGAGCACGGCGAGGTCGATGTCTGCGTGGTACCCCGTGATGTGGCCGGACTGGTGCAGCCGACGCAACCGGAGCGATACGGTCGATTCCGCGAGCCCGAGGTCGGTGGCCAGTTGCGAACCCGATGCTCTCGCGTTCGTGGACAGGGCACGCAGGAGAGCGCGGTCGGTGCTGTCGAGTTGTGCCTTCTTCGGTTCCATGACTGCTTCCCATCGGAGCTATGCATCATCTGCGGCAGAAGCGCCGTCTTATCAGAGTACCTTGCAGACCACTTGCGTGGGATCGAAGATGGTGCTGAAATTCGGGCATGCTCAGCGACGATGCACGATTCGAGACCCTCGCGGTCCACGGCGGAATGGACGGACTGCGCGACGCGGGATCGCACGTTCCTCCCATCGATTTTTCCACCACCAATCCCCTCATGGGAATCCTGAGCGGCGGTGATTCCTACGAGAACCTGGCGACGGGGCATCCACTCGAACCGGGCGCGTCCGCCGTGTACCAGCGGCTGTGGCAGCCGGGAGTGGCTCGCTTCGAGGAGTCGCTCGCCGCGCTCGAGGGCGCCGAGGGTGCTGTCGCGTTCAGCACGGGGATGGCTGCGCTCTCCGCTGTCCTGCTCGCCTGTGTTCGGCGAGGCACCGGTCACATCGTCGCTTCGCGCCCGCTGTACGGAGGAACCGACCACGTTCTCGAATCAGGGCTGCTCGGGACCACGGTCACCTGGTGCGATCCTGACGAGATCGCGGCGGCCATCCGTCCGGACACCGGCCTCGTCCTGGTCGAGACGCCGGCGAACCCGACCCTCGAATTGCTCGATATTGCGGATGTCGTCGCCCAGGCCGGAAGTGTTCCCGTCATGGTCGACAACACCTTCGCCTCCCCCGTTCTGCAGCAGCCGATCCGGCACGGGGCCACGCTCGTGCTGCACAGCGCCACGAAGTTCCTCGGCGGGCACGGTGACGTCATGGGCGGTGTGGTCGCCGGGCCGGAGTCGTGGCTGGAGTCCCTGCGCCAGGTCCGCGCGTTGACCGGTGGGGTGCTTCATCCGATGGCTGCTTACCTGCTTCACCGCGGCTTGCGGACCCTCGCCGTTCGAGTGCGCGCCCAGCAGGAGACGGCGGCACTTCTCGCGATCCGTCTCGGCGAGCATCCTGCGGTTGTGCGGGTGCTCTATCCCGGCCTACCCGGCAACGACCCGGGCGCCCTCATCGGACGCCAGCTCGCCGGCCCCGGCTCGATTCTCGCGCTCGATCTCGGCACGTTCGCCGCCGCTCGCGCGTTCACGGAAAACTGCGTCCTCATCACACACGCCGTGTCGCTCGGAGGGGTCGACTCACTCGTCCAGCACCCCGCATCGCTCACGCACCGACCCGTTGCCGAGGAGGCTCGACCGGGAGCAGGCATCGTCCGGCTCTCGATCGGGCTCGAGCACGTGGAAGACCTCGCGACCGACCTGCTGCGTGCGCTGGACGCGCTGCCCGCCGACGGCATCCGCCCGGGAATGCTGACAAACCCGGTGGCGTCCCAATAGGCTCAGCCGCATGTCCATCCTGATCACGATCGCAGCAACACTGTCGGCCGCAATCCACGTGCTGATCTTCTACTGGGAATCGGTGGCATGGACCCGGCCGGCGGTATGGAAACGATTCGGGATCGCGAGTGCCGAAGACGCACAGACGACGCGGGCGTTCGCGTACAACCAGGGCTTCTACAACCTGTTCCTCGCCGTCGGTGCGCTTGTCGGGTCAGTACTCTACGGTCTGGGGGCGACCGACGCCGGTTTCGCCCTCGGGCTGTTCTCGGTGTCGTGCATGCTCGCTGCTGCGATCGTTCTGGTCACGAGCGGTCGCGGGCGGCTTACCGCCGCGTCGGTTCAGGGAGTGTTCCCCCTCATCACCGTCGTGCTGTACATCGTGAGCTGGACGACCGAGCACTGAACTCAGGCCGGTTCAGCGACGATCGCGTAGACGTCGTAGCCGGCGAGCTTGTCGCGGGCGCCGAGCCCTTCCAGTTCGAGCACGAGCCCCATGCCGGCCACTGAATAGCCGGCGCGTTCGATCAGCCGTGCGGCTGCCGAACAGCTGCCGCCGGTGGCGAGGACGTCGTCGAGCACGAGGACGCGCGAACCAGCTGCGAGCTGGCCCGGCTTGATCTCGAGCGTCGCGGAGCCGTACTCGAGCGCATAGTCCTCGCTGAGGACGTCACCCGGGAGTTTGCCTCCCTTGCGCACCGCAACGAGAGGCTTGTGGGCGGCGTAGGCAAGCGCGGCGGCGAGGAGGAAGCCACGGGCTTCAACGCCCGCCACCGCGTCGAAACGACCGGAGAATCGAGCCGCGAGGTCATCGATGACGGCTGCGAAAGCATCCGCATCGGCGAAGACGGGCGTCAGATCACGAAACACGATCCCGGGCTTCGGAAAGTCCGGGATCGTGTCGCTTCGTTCGAGAACGAGTTCAGAGACGTTCAAGCGTTACTTCACACCGAGAAGGTCGATGACGAAAATGAGCGTCTGACCCGAGAGCGGGTGGTTGCCGCCCGCTGCACCGTAGGCGAGGCTCGGCGGAACGGTGAGCTTGCGGCGACCGCCGACCTTCATGCCGGGGATGCCTTCCTGCCAGCCCGCAATGAGGTTACGGAGCGGGAAGTTGATCGATTCGCCGCGGCTCCAGGAGGAGTCAAACTCGTCGCCGGTGTCGTAGGAGACGCCGAGGTAGTGCACGTTGACGGTGGAGGAGGCCTGTGCCTCGTCGCCCTCGCCGATGATGAGGTCGACAACCTCGAGTTCGGTGGGGGCTGGGCCCTCTGGGGCGTCGATTTCGGGCTTGGTGTTCTGCGATTCGGTCATGGGACCATCAAACCCCCTCGTCGCCCACGCGTCAAAGCGAGCGCGCCAATAGTCCCCGATCGAGCTGAGTTGGTTTCCGGGTCCTCCCGGCGCGGTTCTGAGCGGAAAAAATCCTTGCACTCGCGGCCAAGTCGGTGCATGCTGAGAACAGAACAACTCATCGCCCCGTCGACCTGCAGGCAGTGCCGCGGCACAGGGCGATGAGTTGGTTAACGGGGCTTTTTCTCAAGCGTCACGGCGCAAGCAACCGACGCCGTGCCTCCGTCACCGCAGCCAGAAGTTCGGCCTCAGACGTTCGGTGAACCAGCTCGTTCCGACCCGTGATCATCCGCTGGCGCGTCATGGCAAGCCGCGTGGCATCCCGGGTGAAGACCGCCATCGCCTGGCCACGGTTGCCGGGGAGACTCCGTGCCCACGCCTTCGCCTGCCGCCTGCCGGGCCAGGTCGAAAGCATGTCGACTTCTGCCGGAGTGAACCAGCCGGCAGCCGCATACTCCCCCAGCCTCGCGCGGGTCAGGCGGATCTCGTGGCGCCTCACCAACACGGTGATGGTGATCAGGGCGATGGAGATCGGCACCTGCACGATGACGAAGTAAGCCGCGTACGACTCGAAGGAGTTCACGAGGTAGGTGGCCCCGTTCCAGAGCGCGTGCAGGAAGATCGCCCCGACGAGTCCGACGAGCGCGTAACCGATTGCCCCGAAGCCGAGATGCCTCCGCGCCGCGAGGCCAAGCGCGATCCCGGTCAGGACGGTGAAGGTGGCGTGAGCGAACGGCGACATGATCGCCCGCATGAAGAAGGTGAGGCCCAGCTCTGCCGGGCCGCCCTCGGTGAGGGCGAGGCCGAAGTACTGGATGTTCTCGGTGAATGCGAAACCCGCAGCGATGACGATGGCGTAGACCAGCCCGTCGACCACGCCATCGAAGTGTCTGCGAGCCGCGAAGTACAGAATGACGAGCCCGAGGCCCTTCGCGATCTCCTCGACGATCGGCGCCTGGAGCGTCGCACTCAGGACGGCTTCGGTGGGCTGACCCGTTGTGAGGAGCGCGGCGATCTGGACTCCCAGGTCCACGAGCAGGGCGATCGCCACGGATGCCGCCGCGCCCCACAGGAACGCGAACACGAGGGCAAGCCTGGGCTCCGGTTCCCAGCGGTCGATCCACGCCACGGCGGCGAGAACGACGGCGAGCGGGATGAGGGCGGCCACGAAACCGATGATGACGGCGCCGGGCCCGAGAAACACCGTGAGGTATCCGAAAACAACGAGCAGAACGACCGCGAGGATCGCCACACCGAGAATGCCGAGGAGCGCACCGGTCGGTCGCGGGGGCACAGGACTGCTCCAGACCGGATGCGCCGGCTCGGGGGCTCTGGCTGGCCGGGAAAGAGGAGGAGGCGAGTACGACATTGGAACAGGGTAATGGCTGGCCCGCTGCCCGCGGGAGCCGCCGGCCGGCATCCGTGGGTCCGATAGCCTAGACGGGTGAGATTCTCGCATTTCGTCGATGAGACGAACACCCACTCCCCCATCCGGCTCGCGATGGTCCACGGCGACGGCGCCCTGTTCCTCGACGAGATCCTCGACGACGCTCCCGCCTCGCTGCAGCAGTTGATCGAGCGCGGCGACGACGAGCTGCAGCGCGTGCGCAACCACGCCGAGCTCGTAATCGGCCAGGGTGTTGAGCTCACGCCCGTCGCCGATCTTCGCCACGCTTCGGCCGTGCTCAACAACACGCCGCAGGTCATCGCGATCGGGCTCAACTACTCGGCGCACTCCAGCGAACTCAACCTCAAGGCCGACAAGGCGCCGACCGTCTTCTCGCTCTGGCCCAATTCCCTCACCGGTCACGACGGCACGACATCGTGGCCGCGATCGCTCAGCGAATCGATCGACTACGAAGCAGAACTCGGGGTCATCATCGGCAAGCCCGCCAAGGACGTGTCAGAGGCGGATGCCCTCGACTACGTTTTCGGGTACACGGTCGTCAACGACATCACCGCCCGCGACATCCAGTATTCGGAGGCGCAGTGGTCGAGGTGCAAGTCGTTCGACGGCTTCACCCCGACCGGACCGGTCGTCGTCACGCGGGATGAAGTGCCGGACCCTCAGAACCTGCACATCTCGACGGTGCTCGACGGTCACCTCATGCAGGACTCGTCGACCGCGCTGATGATCCGCTCGGTGGCGACGCTCGTGTCGTACCTGTCCCGTTCGGCGACCCTGCTGCCCGGTACTCTCATCTCGACCGGGAGCCCCGGCGGCGCCGGGTACTCCCGTGATCCGCAAGTGTTCCTCCGCGACCGGTCGACGGTCACGGTGTCGGTGGAAGGCCTCGGCCGCCTCACCACCCACTGCCGGATGACCTGAGCCCCCTAGGGCTGGCCGCTTCCCTCGAGACTCGTGTGGACTTCACCGTCGGTGCTCTCCTCCACGAATCCGTCGATGACCGGGATGGCGGTCGTGATCGACTCGAGGCCGGAGAGCCGTGCCGGTGAGAGCTGCCTGGTCACTTCTTCGCGCGTCATCAGTTCCGACTCGACGACGAGGTCGGCGATGTTGCGCCGGGTGAGCAAGGCCGTTTTCGCGAGAGCTGCGGCAGCGGAGTAGCCGATGAACGGCGTCAGGGCGGTGATGACTCCGACCGATGAACCGACCATCGTCTCGAGCCGTTCCTCGTTCGCGGTGATCCCGTCGATGCAGTTGATCCGGAGCGTGTGGCAGGCCTGCGCCATCCACGTGATGCTCTGCATGAGCGAGTGGGCGATGACCGGCTCGAAGGCGTTGAGCTGCAACTGGCCCGCTTCGGCCGCCATGGTGACCGTCATGTCCGCGCCGACAACCGAGAACGCGACCTGGTTGACAACCTCCGGAATGACGGGGTTCACCTTGCCCGGCATGATGCTCGATCCGGCCTGGACGGCGGGAAGGTTGATCTCGCCGAATCCGGCCTGTGGCCCGCTGGAAAGCAGCCGCAGGTCGTTGCAGATCTTCGAGAGCTTGATCGCCGAGCGTTTGAGGGTGCCGCTGAACGACATGAAGCCGCCGGCGTCGCTCGTCGATTCGATCAGGTCGGGCGCTGTTTCGAGGCTCAGGCCGGTGATCATGTTCAGGTGACCAACGACGACGGAGGCGTAGCGGGGGTCCGCGGTGATCCCGGTTCCGATGGCTGTGGCGCCGAGGTTGATCTCAGCAAGCAGCCAGCGGGTTTCGATGAGGCGAGCGTGATCCTCACCGAGAGTCGTCGCGAAACCGTGGAATTCCTGCCCCAGCGTCATTGGAACGGCATCCTGAAGCTGGGTGCGTCCCACCTTGAGCAAGTGACGGAACTCGGCTGACTTGCGCGAGAACGAGTCCTGCAGGAGGGCGAGTTCGTCGAGGAGCGTCTGCAGCGAGAACGACAGTGCGATCTTGATCGCCGTCGGGTACACGTCATTGGTGGACTGGCTGCGGTTGGTGTGGTCGATCGGTGAGATGAAGCCGTAGTCGCCCTTCGGCCGGCCCGCGATCTCGAGCGCGACGTTGGTGATGACCTCGTTCGCGTTCATGTTGGTAGATGTGCCGGCGCCACCCTGGATCACGCCGACGACGAACTCCTCGTGGAACTCACCGTCGATGATCCGCTGGCAGGCCTGGTCGATCAGCGCACCCTTCTCGGCACCGAGAACCCCGAGTTCGACGTTCGTGCGCGCCGCTGCCTGCTTCACACTGGCGATGGCGACGATGAGCGCCGGGTAGACCGAGATGGGTCGCTTCGAGATCGGGAAGTTCTCCAGCGCTCGCGCCGTGTGGATGCCCCAATAGGCATCCGCGGGAATCTCCATGCTGCCGAGCGAATCGGTCTCGGTGCGGGTTCTTTCGTCCGTCGTCATTGGGAACTCCCTCTCCTGTGGTTCTATCTCCAGGCCGCGGTTGGCGGGTGTGATCAGTCTCACTGTGGCTCCATTGCCTTGTCGTCGAGTGCTTGTGGCGGGACCCTCCCGACTTTACCCGCCTTGCGCGCCGTGAGTGCTGGCCCGACTGGCAGAAGGCGTCGGCGCGATCGCCACACTGTCACGCGGGGTGGACCTGTGAAGAACGCGATCGGCGGCATCCCGCGTGGCAAGGTGGTCGCCATGCCTCGACGCACTCCCCTTCCGCCGGAGCAGCGAGGTGTCGCGTTCCGTACATCCGATGACCACGGGTTATCCCCGGGTCGGCTTCGTGGTTCGGATCTCCAGGCGCCTCACCGAGGGGTCCGTGCTGTTGAGCTGAGCGCAGCATCCGTTCTCGATCGCTGCCGGATGTTCGCGCCACTGATGCCGTCGGACGGTGTCGTTTGTTCGGTGACCGCTGCGCTGGTCTATCGGATGCCACTTCCTCGCTCGCTCGAGAACGCCCAGACACTCCATGTCGCGGTTCCTCGAGGTCATCAGCCGCCGCGAGTGCGCGGCGTCACCGGGCACGCGCTGACGCTGCACCGACCGCGCTGGCATGCCGCTGAGATACCGCTGGTGGACCCAGTGGAAACCTGGGTGCATCTGGCTTCTGTCTTGAGTCGTGAGGATCTGGTTGCGGTAGGCGATTTCCTTGTCTCCGGCCGGGTGGCGGCCGCTGGACGCGAGCCAGTGTTATCGACGATCGACGAACTCGCGTCGGTCGTTCGCGCCTCTCAGGGCGTGCGCGGCATCTCGAAGCTTCGTTGGGCGTTGCCGCTCGTGCGAACCGCCGTCGACTCCAGGCCAGAGAGCCATCTTCGCCTGCTCTTTCTTGCCCACTCACTGCCCGAGCCACTGGTGAACCGACCGATCTACTCCGCGACGGGCGAATATCTTGGACGGCCCGACCTGTCCTATCCACGCCTCAAGCTGCTTTTCGAGTACGAAGGCGATTACCATCGCACCGACCCGGCCCAGTTCCGCCGGGACATTTCACGGCGTGAGCGGTTCGAAACGGAAGGCTGGCGAACCGTACGAGTGACGAGCGATGATCTTTACGTCCAGCCGCTCGCATTCATCCAACGCACCCAGGCGCTCATCGCAGCACGGCGATCGATTAAGCAGTAGACGCTCCAAAACCCGGGATATTGGAGCATCTACTGCTTAATGGATCGCGAGTGGGATCAGCGCTTGCGCGAGAACGCCTCCACGCGCTCTTCCGGGCTCAACGCCTCCATCTCAGCGATGAACTCCTGTGTGAAGAAGTCGGAGGTCGCGAAGTCACCGATCGGCACGACCGAGTGGGTGATGCGGTCGTCGTACACATGCAGGAGGTTGTACGACTGCCCGCCGTCCATACCGTTGGTCGATCGCGGCGGGTTGCCGAGGTTCATCGTGTAGCAGGTGGCCGCAGCGACCGATACCGGGATACCCGCGAACATCGACGTCATCGCATAGTGCAGGTGCCCGGCGAGGATGGCGCGGATATCCGTCCCGCGCAGCACCGCTTCGAGCGCGGACTGGTCGCGCAACTCGAGCAGATCGAACAGCGGCTGCGGCGCCGGCGCCGGCGGATGATGCAGACCCACGATCGTGCCGAGCTCGGCCGGGGTCGACAGTTCAGCAGCGAGCCACTCAAGTTGCGCATCATCGAGCTCTCCGTGGTGAAAGCCGGGCACACTCGAGTCGAGGCCGATGAAGCGCAACCCACCGAGATTCCAGACCCGGTCGAGAGGCGCATCGGATGCCTCCTGCCGCAGCAACTCGCGCCGCATCGGTCCGCGTTCGTCGTGATTGCCCATCAGCCAGATGAGCTGAGCGCCCAGCCGCTCGGCGACCGGCTCGACCCGCTCGCGGAGCCTTGCGTAGGCATCCGTCTCTCCGAGGTCGGTGAGGTCACCGGTGAACACGAGGGCGGACGGCCGGATACCGGTCGCCTCGACCTGGGCGAGCGCGCGCTCCAGGTTCGACTCCGTCGTGATGCCGCCGTGCAGTGGAGTGCCCCCGGCGAGGAAGTGCGTGTCGCTCAGGTGCACGATCACCTGGCGCGCTGGGGGGTACTGGCCAAGCTGAAGAGACATGCGCCCAGCCTAACCAGCACCTCCGACGCGGATCAGGCGAAAAGCATCTCGATCGGTCCACGAGCGAAGTAGACGAGGAATCCGACAGCCACGACCCAGAGCAACGGGCTGATCTCGCGGGCCTTGCCGCTCAGCGCGCGCAGGATCACCCACGCGATGAAGCCTGCACCGATGCCGTTGGCGATCGAATAGGTGAGCGGCATGATCGTGACGGTCAGGAACACGGGCAGGGTCGACGAGTACTCGGTCCAGTGGATGTCGCGGATCTGCGCCATCATCATCGCACCGACGATGACGAGGGCAGCGGATGCCACTTCGCTCGGCACGATGCTCGTCAGGGGCGTCAGGAACATGGCGAGGACGAACAGAACACCGGTGACGATGTTGGCGAGACCGGTGCGCGCGCCCTCACCGATACCGGCGCCGGACTCGACGAAGACGGTGTTCGATGAGCTCGAGGTCGCACCACCGGCGACGGCACCGATGCCCTCGACGATGAGCGCTGACTTGAGACGCGGGAAGTTTCCCTTTTCGTCGGCGAGGCCTGCTTCCTTGCTCAAGCCGGTCATCGTGCCCATGGCGTCGAAGAAGTTGGTGAAGACGAGGGTGAAGACGAGCATGAGAGCGGCGAGAACGCCGATGCGCTCGAAGCTGCCGAAGTTGAAGGCGCCGATGAGTCCGAGGTCAGGAGCGCTGAAGATCTGGGTGGGCAGCGCGGGAACCGTGAGTCCCCACCCGCCGGGGTTCTCGCCACCGTTGGAGGCGCCGACCGGGATGAGCGTCTCGGCGACGAGAGCGAGGACCGTGCCGACGAGGATGCCGATGAGCAGCGCGCCCTTGACCTTGCGCGCGACGAGAACACCGCTGACGAGGAGGGTCAGCACGAAGATCACGGTGGGAAGCGTCGCGATCGATCCGCCTGAACCGAGGCCGACCGGCGGCGACGACTGGCCGGTGGAGGTGACAAGACCAGCGTTGACGAAGCCGATGAAGGCGATGAAGAGGCCGATACCGACGGTGATCGCGATCTTCAGCTGGATTGGGACCGCTTCGAAGATGAGGCGACGAAGGCCCGTTGCTGCGAGCAACACGATGAAGAGACCGTTGATGACGACGAGGCCCATCGCCTCGGCCCAGGTGACCTGGCCGACAACGCTGAACGCGAGGAAGGAGTTGATGCCGAGTCCGGCGGCGAACGAGAACGGCAGACGCGCGACGAGACCGAAGAGGATGGTCATGACACCGGCGGTGAGTGCCGTCACGGCGGAGAGCTGGGCGAAGTCGAGCGAGTTTCCGTCGATGTCGACGCCGCTCGACAGGATGATCGGGTTCAGGATGACGATGTACGCCATCGCCACGAACGTGACCAGGCCACCGCGCACCTCGGCGCTGAACGTCGAGCCCCTCTTTGTGATTTCGAAGAAGCCGTCGATGCGGTTCTTGAGTGTGGGCGCAGTTGTCGATGCCACGAAGGGTCCCTTTCAGGAAAATGGGGTGAGGGGCGACACCAGCCCAAGCTCTCGCGGTGCGCCGAGGAACAGCTTATTGCCAGCCGCATGCTCGTCTGCGCACAACGCTGAATTGTCGGTACGGTATCGGAGGGCTTCCGCCCTCCTCCCCTTCCCTGAAAGAAGTACGCATGGCGCTGCCCTGGACACTGCACGGCGACGGAAAGAACGTCGGAGCCCTCGAGGTGGTCGGCCCCGCCGAACGCCTCACCTGGCCACGGATGATCGGACTCGGTGCCCAGCACGTCGTCGCGATGTTCGGCGCGACGTTCCTCGTCCCCATCCTCACCGGTTTCCCACCGTCGACAACACTGCTGTTCTCCGGCTTCGGCACGATCCTGTTCCTGCTCATCACGAAGAACAGGCTTCCCAGCTACCTCGGGTCATCGTTCGCCTTCATCGCGCCGATCACCGTCGCGACGACGGCGGAAGGCATGGGGAGCGCGCTGTTCGGCATCGTCATCGTCGGCATCCTCCTCGCTCTCGTCGGCCTGCTCGTGCAGGTCACGGGTATCGGCTGGATCAACTCCCTCATGCCGCCCGTCGTCGCCGGTGCCATCGTGGCGCTGATCGGCTTCAACCTCGGCCCTGCGGCATGGAACAACTTCCAGGTGGCGCCGCTCACCGCGACCATCACCCTCGGGGCAGTCGTCCTGGCATCCGTCCTGTTCAAGGGAATCCTGGGGCGGATGTCGATTCTCGTCGGTGTCGTCGTCGGCTACATCGCCGCGGTCCTGTTCGGTGAGGTGAACTTCGACGCTGTCGGAAAGGCGGCGTGGATCGGGCTGCCGGAATTCAACAGCCCGTCGAACCCGTTCACAAATCCCGAACTCTGGGCGGTCCTGCCCGCGTTCCTCCCTGTCGTGCTCGTGCTCGTCGCGGAGAACGTCGGCCACATCCGCGGGGTCGCACAGATGGTGGACGACCAGTCGATCAACAAGCTCACCGGTCGCGGACTCTTCGCCGACGGCCTTGCGACCGTGATCGCCGGCTTCGGCGGCGGTTCGGCGACCACGACGTACGGCGAGAACATCGGCGTCATGGCTGCGACCCGCGTGTACTCGACAGCGGCGTACTGGGTCGCCGGCATCGTCGCGATCCTCCTCGGTCTCTCGCCCAAGGTCGGCGCGGTCATCAATACGATCCCCGCCGGCGTCCTCGGTGGTGTGACGACGGCCCTGTACGGCCTGATCGGCATCATCGGTGTGAAGATCTGGCTCGACAACAAGGTCGACTTCTCCAAGCCGAAGAACCAGTTCACCGCGGCGACGGCGCTCATCATCGGTATCGCCAACTACACCTGGCAGTTCGGTGACGTCGTCTTCAACGGAATCGCCCTCGGCACCATCGCTGCGATCGTCATCTACCACCTGATGAACGTGCTCGGACGGGTCCGCGGCACGGACTGACCTGCCTCGTCCGAGACGTTTTCACCCGTTGCGGTCGGAAACACCCGGTACGCCGGGTGGATTCGACCGCAACGGATGAATGCACGGCCCTGAATCGAGAAACGGCGCGGACCCCCACAGGGCCCGCGCCGTTTCGGCGTCCATAGGGATCAGCCGTGAAGAGCCGGAACGATGAGGTAGATACCGAACAGGACCGATGCAGCACAGACGGCGAAGCATCCGTATGCCGCGAACTGCGCGATGCGCTTCTGCAGCGGGGACAGCGGGTTCTTCCGTGCTGCCTTCGCTGCCTTCTTCTCCGCAGACTTGATCTCCGCTGCCGTGAGCACCGTGATGGCATCGGTGAAGGTCGCAGGGCTCACGACGGGCACGCGACCGGCGCGCACGAGCATCTTCAGACCGAGCGAGTAGAAGCCGACTACGACGACGGTTCCCGTGAGGGCAGCCGCGAGCACGATGACGAATCCCATCCAGTCGATCACTTGGCCACCTTCTTCGGTTCAGCCTCGGGCTCAGCGGCGATGACAACGGCTTCACCGGATGCCGCGACATCGCTGACGACGTTGTGGTGCCCGATCTTGTCGCGACGCGACCACAGGAAGATGAAGAGGATCGTGCCGATGCCGACGACGGCATCCACGATGATTCCCCACGTGCCGAGGTGAGCGACGAGCGCCGCAAGCGCACCGACCACTCCGGCGGCCGGCAGGGTGAGCAGCCAGCCGATGGCGATCCGTCCCGCTGTCTTCCACCGCACGCTCGAGCCGCGGCGTCCGAGGCCGGAGCCGATGACGGATCCTGAGGCGACCTGGGTCGTCGACAGGGCGAAACCGAGGTGGCTCGAGGCGAGGATCGTGGCCGCGGTGCTGGTCTCAGCGGCGAAGCCCTGAGCGGGCTTGACGTCGGTGAGGCCGGTTCCGAGGGTCTTGATGATGCGCCAGCCGCCGACGTACGTGCCGAGGGCGATGGCGAGCGCGCAGACCACGACCACCCAGAACTGCACGCCGTCGCTCGGCGACTGAAGGTTGACCGAGATGAGGGCGAGGGTGATGACACCCATGGTCTTCTGAGCGTCGTTGGTGCCGTGGGCGAGAGCCACGAGCGACGACGAGAAGATCTGGCCGTAGCGGAAGCCAGAGCGGCCATCGGGCTTGTTGTCGTAGCGGCGGGTGACCCCGTACGCGAGCTTCGTCGCGATGTACGCGATGAGAGCGGCGGTGAGCGGCGCGAGAAGCGCCGGGAGGATCACTTTGGAGAGAAGCACGCCGAGGTCGATCGCACCGGTGCCGAAGCCGACGAGGGCCGCTCCGATGAGTCCGCCGAAGAGCGCGTGCGACGAGCTGGACGGCAGACCGAGCAGCCAGGTCAGCATGTTCCAGACGATCGCACCGATCAACCCGGCGAAGATGAGCTCAGGGGTGATCAGCACCCCGTCGTCACCCTCACGGATGATCCCGCCTGAGATGGTCTTCGCCACCTCGGTGGAGAGGAATGCCCCGATCAGGTTCAGGATTGCAGCGAGTCCCACGGCGACCTTGGGCTTCAGCGCGCCCGTTGCGATGGGTGTCGCCATCGCGTTCGCTGTGTCGTGGAATCCGTTGGTGAAGTCGAAGAAGAGGGCAAGTGCTATGACAAGCACAATGATGAGGGTGATATCCACCGGCATAGTTCTCTGAGTAGGGACTCCCCCGCGCACACGTGTTCCCGGAGAAAATTCACCGGGAGTTCATGGATACGAGGTTGCCAGTTGAGGCGGCCGTAAGAATGATTACACCCTGACCAGAGCGCGTCAACTTGACACCCCCGGTTCGGCGAACGCTCAGCGTCCTCCGACCCCTCCTCCGCCGCCACCGCCACCAGCGAAGCCGCCGCCGGACGAACCTCCGGAGGCGCTCGCCGTCGCGCTCGCCGACCACGGGGTGGATCCCGACGACGAGGCGAAACCGCCGAGGCCGGAGGTGAACGCAGCGGCGTGGAATCCGGAGCTGCCCGCGTACCACTCGGGGCCTGCACCCGTCTGCTCGTAGTACCGCGCAAGTTCTGCTGCCCATTCCTTCTCGATTCCCCACAGCACGGCGAACGGCAGCAGCTTTTCGTAGAACTTCACCATTTGCATCGTGTCGCCCGGGTCGACAGCATCCTCGACGCTCACCCGTTCGGCACCGGAGGGACTCTGCAACATGGCGATACGGTCAGCCTCGGCGAGCGCCAGGTAGTCCCGGAGGCCGAGGAGGTACTCACGTGTCTCCGCCCCCTTCGCGGTGAGTGCCTTCCGCGAGGTCGCGGCGATGTACGTGCAGATCGCGGCGACGAGACCGATCATGAGGGAAAGCGCCAGCCAGGCATTGACGCCGTACAGTGCGGCAGCGGCGATGATGAGTCCGAAGAGGCCGAGAATCACGAAAGACGCCAGAAGCACGAACACCTTGGCGCCCCGAACCCGTTTCTTCACCCGATACCCGCCGGCGACGGATGCCTCGGGTGCGGCGGCCACGAGTGCCTGAACCTTCTTGGCCAGCTTCTCGTCCTTGGCGCTCAGGTCCTTGATGGCTCCCGGCTGGCGCTTCTTTCCGAACAGCGCTGTGAGAACCGTGAGGTCGGCCGCGGAGGCGCCGTCGTCGGACACGAACTGCAGGCGGTACTCGCGTTTCTTTCCCTGGAGGAAGACCGTCTCCTCCCCCTCATCGATGATCCGCAGGTTGCGACGCACCGCGAGGCTGAGCAGAAGAGCAGGCATGGCTTTCGCTGTTTTCCCGATCAGCTCCGCGGCGACGAAGATGTCGAGCCCCTTCGGGACCGTGTACTGCGGCACGATGACTCCCCGGCCGGGAGCATCTCCGGCGCTCTTCCTGCGAAGCACCAGTGCAGCAGCGAGGGCTCCTACCCCGACGACGGCGACGCCGGCGGGTACCACGGTGAACACCGGCCACGTCGACGGGATCTCGGGCGCGACGAACGTGCCTTTCTCGAACGCGATGGCCAGCGAGAACGTCTCGCCCGGACCGAGCTCCGACTCCGGTGATGAGAAGACCGTTGCCCCGTCCCCGCGGGTCTCCGAGACCTCGCACGTGGTCTCAGACCCCTGTTCCCCGACGTAGCATGCCGCCGCTCCGGTCAGCGCTCCGGTGAGTTCTTCAGGAACGACGACACGCATCTGAGCCTCAGCGAACGGCTGCTCAGAACCGACACCCGGTGCGTCCCAGTAGAACTCGTCCACTTCCGTATCCGCGAAGGCCCGAACGGCATCCCGCTGCGTGTACTCGATGACGTAGGTCTGCGTGCCCTGGACGTAGTCGTCGGTCCCGAGGGCGAGCTGGACGAAGCCATCCTCCGTCTCGCCGTCGTCGTACTCGACAGGGTTCCCGTCGGCATCCGTCACCGACACGATCTGGGTGTGCAGGTCGACCCCGAGGTAGCCCTCGGGGATGGCCCGGATGATGCCTTTGTTCTGATCGAAGTCGGGAAACTCGGCCACGAACGTTTCGACCGCTCGCAGGGTGGATCGCCCCTCGCCGTCGATCCCGAGCGTGTACTCGCCCTCGAACGCACTGAAGGTGAAGTCGGAAACGTCCGAACGGATGGCGGGAGCCGCTGTCGCCGCGGAGTTCGGCGACAGCATCGCCCCGGCGAGGACCGCACCGACAATCCCGACGGATGCCGCGACGCGCGCGGCGAAGGATCGGACGGTCGGTCGCGGGACAGTTCTCGGCTGGAGCGTCATGCACCCAGCCTAGAAGGCCTACATCTCTTCGTGAGAGTTCGGGTCGCCGCCGAAGAGTCGGCCGTCCACTCGACCCAGTCCGGTGATCGCCGCCATCTCCTCCCTGCTCAGCTCGACCTCGGGAATCTCGAAGTTGAGCCGCTGACGGTCCGGGTTCGCCGACTTGGGGATCGGAACGACGCCGCGCAGCTCGTGCCAGCGCAACACGACCTGGCTGGCGTTGATGCCATGGGCTGTCGCGATCTCTTCGATGAGGGGCTCCGAGTACGGCGCCGCCCGTTTGCCGAGCGGGCTCCACGCCTCGGTCACGATGCCGTGTTCTGCATGAAAGGCGACGAGCGCTTCCTGCGGGAAGTACGGGTGGAGCTCGATCTGGTTGACCGCCGGAAGCACACCCGTCTCAGCACCCAGTCTTTGGATGAAGTCGCGGGTGAAGTTGGAGACTCCGATCGAGCGAATCCGATGTTCCTTCTGCAGCTGCACCATCGCCTTCCATGACTCCGTGTACTTGCCGACACCGGGGTTCGGCCAGTGGATGAGGTGCAGGTCGATGGTGTCCACGCCGAGCGCCGCGATCGACGCGTCGAAGGAGCGGAGGGTCTCGTCGTAGCCGTGGTCTCTGCCGGGCAGTTTGGTCGTGACGATGATTTCATTGCGCGGCAGGTCGGATTTGCGGATTGCCGCGCCGACAGCATCCTCGTTGCCGTAGTTGACCGCTGTGTCGATCAACCGATAGCCGATGTCGAGTGCGCTGGCGACAGCATCCGTCGCCTCCTGACCCTTCATCGGGTAGGTTCCGAACCCGATCGAGGGAATGGAGTTGCCGTCGGACAGCGGGAGAGTTCGCATTGTGCTCATGCCCCGACCCTACGCCGGTAGCGTTGGGGCATGGCTTCTCTTGTGCCGCCGCGCGCGGCGATTCGTCCCACCGAACGGCTTCACCACGGCGACCGGGTGATCGACAACTACGAATGGCTCCGCAACAAGGACAGCGACGACGTTGTCACCCACCTCACCGCGGAGAACGCGTACACCGAGCAGGAGAACGCCCACCTCGACGGACTGCGTCAGCAGATCTTCGGTGAGATCAAGGACCGAACCCTCGAGACGGATCTCAGTGTTCCTGTGCGCGAAGGCGACTGGTGGTACTACGGCCGCAGCGTCGAGGGAAAGGAATACGGCATTCACTGCCGCGCGCCGATCACCGACGCCGACGACTGGGCTCCCCCTGTTCTCACCCCTGGCGTCGACGTCCCCGGCGAACAGGTTCTTCTTGATGGGAACGTCGAAGCCGAAGGCCACGACTTCTTCTCACTCGGGTCATTCGACGTCTCCCGCGACGGCGAACTGCTCGCGTGGGCGGTCGACACCGAAGGCGACGAACGGTTCACTCTCCGAATCCGCAACCTTCTGACCGGCGAGGACCTCCCGGACGAAATCCACAACACGTCGCACGGGGCCACCTTCTCCCCCGACGGTCGTTTCGTGTTCTATACGACGGTCGACGAGTCGTGGCGCCCTGACACGCTCTGGCGGCACGAGGTCGGGACGCCGACCCGCGCAGACGTCGTGATCCTCTCAGAGCCTGACGAGCGGTTCTGGGTCGGTGTCGGCGTGACCCGCAGCGCCCGCTACATCGTCGTCGTGGTGTCGTCGAGCGTCACGAGCGAATGGCTCCTGATCGACGGGCAGGATGCCACGACCGAGCCCCGCGTCCTCTGGCCGCGCCAGGACGACGTCGAGTATTCGGTCGAGCACGCCGTGATCGGTGGCGAGGACTGGCTCCTCGTGCTGCACAACTCGGGCGCTCCCAACTTCGAACTCGTCGCCGTTCGACCGGATGCCACGGGCACCGGCCCACAGGATGCAACGGTCGTGCGTGCCCACAGTGACGAGGCGCGGCTCGAGGACGTCGAAGCGTTCGCCGGCCACCTCGTGTTCGGCTACCGGCGCGAGGGTCTCTCCCGCCTAGGCATCACCGTGCTGGACGGGGTCACTTCTCCGGAAGCGATCGATATCCACGAGGTCTCGTTCGACGAGCCCCTGTACACGGTTGGCGCGTCGGCGAACCCCGAGTGGGAACAGCCGAACGTCCGCCTCAGCTACGGCTCGCTCGTCACCCCAGCGACCGTGTACGACCTCGACGTCGCGACCCAGAAACTCACGCAGCTCAAGCAGCAGCCGGTGCTCGGTGGATACTCGCCAGGCGACTACGAGCAGGCTCGCGAGTGGGCGACGGCGGAGGACGGCACCCTCGTGCCGATCTCGCTGGTCTGGAAGCGGGGAACGCCGCGACCGGCACCGCTCCTGCTCTACGGTTACGGCTCGTACGAGGCGAGCATGGACCCGGCGATGTCGATCGCCCGGCTGAGCCTCCTCGACCGTGGCGTGACCTTCGCGATCGCCCACGTACGCGGCGGAGGAGAACTCGGCCGTGCCTGGTACGAGAATGGCAAGACGCTCACCAAGAAGAACACCTTCACGGACTTCGTCGCGTCTGCAAGGCACCTGATCGACGCGGGATACACGACGCCGGATGCCCTCGTCGCCGAGGGCGGGAGCGCCGGCGGTCTCCTGATGGGTGCTGTCGCGAATCTCGCACCGGAGCTGTTCGCGGGAATCCTCGCCGAGGTTCCCTTCGTCGACCCGCTCACGAGCATCCTCGATCCGGATCTTCCGCTGACCGTGATCGAGTGGGACGAGTGGGGCAACCCGCTCGAGAATCCCGAGGTGTACGCATACATGAAGTCGTACTCGCCGTACGAGAACGTGCGTGACGACGTCACCTACCCGCGGATTCTGGCGGTGACGAGCATCAACGACACCCGCGTGCTCTACGTGGAACCGGCGAAGTGGGTCGCGCGGCTCCGGGACGTGGGTGCTCCTGTGCAGCTCAAGATCGAGATGAGCGCGGGGCACGGCGGAGTGAGCGGACGGTACAACGCATGGCGCGAACGTGCCTTCGAACTGGCGTGGGTGCTGGACGTACTCGGGTTGGCTTAACCGAAGAGAATCGCGGCCTCGTCGTAGCGTTCCTGCGGCACCGTCTTGAGCCCGCCGAGGGCGTCTTCGAACGGGACGTTGACGAGGTCGGTTCCGCGAAGCGAAACCATGGTGCCCCACTCTTCCTTCATGACGGAGTCGATCGCGGCCATGCCGAGACGGGTGGCAAGCACCCGGTCGTATGCACTCGGGACACCTCCGCGCTGCAGGTGGCCGAGCACGGTCGCGCGGGACTCGATGCCCGTGCGTTCCTCGATGATCGGGGCGAGAACGTCCGCGATGCCGCCGAGTCTGGGGCGGTTGAACGCGTCCAGACCCTTCTCGGAGTGCGCACTCTCCATGGTGTCGAGGGTGAATCCCTCCGACACGACGATCACGGGGGCGCGGCCCCGGTCGCCGACGCTCTTGGCCCAGGCGCAGATCTGGTCGACCGACTGCGGCTGCTCGGGAATGAGGATGGCGTGGGCACCCGCGGCCATGCCTGCGTGCAATGCGATCCAGCCGACGTGACGGCCCATCACCTCGACGACCATGCAGCGGCGGTGAGACTCTCCCGTTGTGCGGAGCCGGTCGATCGCCTCGGTGGCGATTTCGACGGCGGTGTCGAAGCCGAACGAGTAGTCGGTGGCGTCGAGGTCGTTGTCGATCGTCTTGGGCACGCCGACGATCTTGAGGCCGGCATCCGTCAACCGCTTCGCGGCCGCCAGGGTTCCCTCGCCACCGATGGCGATGAGCGCGTTCACTCCGAGGCGGTCGAGCGTCGCCTGAATGTTCTCCGGCCCGCCGTGGGGTCCTTCGAACGGGTTGGTGCGGCTCGTGCCGAGGACGGTGCCACCCTGTTTGCCGAGGCCGCGGACGCTGTGACGGTCAAGCGGCATGGTCAGACCTTCGACAACGCCCTTCCAGCCATCGCGGATTCCCACGAATTCCTGGTTGTGGATCTTTGTGCCCTTGAGCACAGCACCTCGGATGACAGCATTCAGGCCGGGGCAATCGCCGCCGCTGGTGAGCACACCAATTCGCATAAGTTAGGTTTCCTCGTGGATCCGGGGGAATGAAAAGGGCAGCGACGTTGCTGCATCGAGGATAGCGTGAGACGAGGTCACTCTGCTGGCCTGCATCCTCCGCGCCCCGAGTCGCCTCACCCGAAAAGGATTTTCCCCATGGACTTCGTTCCCGCCGACGGCACGATCACAATGTTCTCGACCACCTGGTGCGGCTATTGCAGCCGTTTGAAGTCACAGCTCGACAAAGCCGGAATCGGGTACACCGAGGTGAACATCGAAGAGGTTCCCGGTACGGCAGAGCTCGTCGCGAGTCTCAACGGCGGCAACCAGACCGTTCCCACGGTGATCTATCCGGATGGCACGTCTGCGACGAACCCGTCGCTTCTCGCGGTGAAGGCCGCCCTCGGCGCCTGACCGGCGAGCACGAGCGCAAGGCCCTTGGTGCACGCCGGTCGCGGGCGTAGCCTCGAGCCATGACACACACCGAAAGCAACGACCCTCTCAGCGACTTCTCGATTCCTCAGGACGCAGACATCGTCGCCGACGACCCGGGAACGGGTGACGGAGGCGGAGCGGTCGCCGAGGACACGGGCGAGGACGCCGACCGGGTTGCGGAGAACCCCGCTGTGGACGCTGGGACCCCGGAAGAGGCAGAAGACCTCACGCCGGAACCCGGGGCGTAGCAGCGCGCTCGATCGTTGTCAGCGCGCGGCTGCACCGCTCGCGGACACCGGGACCCGGATCATCAGTCCCGCAGCGACGAAGAGAATCGGCGCGATCAGTTGTGCGGACATCCAGCCGACCCCGCTCAACCCGAGCGGGAGAACCGGGTTCCACAGCACGATGATCGGCACGAGCACGAGCAGCCACCACCACATGCGTGCCTGAATCGCGAACCACGCGATGATCACGGCCAGCACGGTGACGACGTAATGCACGACGATGAACCACGTGCTGTCGATCAGAGCGACGCCGACGAACAGGACGATGCCGGCGAGGATGCCAGGGGCGAGGGCCGGGCGGGTGAAGTCCGGTCTCGCGGGTACTGCCTTCGCCACCGCTACGCCTCCAGAGCGTCGCGGAGCAGCGCGATGAGCGCGTTGAGCTGCACGGAGTCGCTCGACTCGATCTCCTGATCGCTGCCGTCGAGTGCGCGAGCGGCGAGACCCTGCTTGCTGTCGATGAGTTCGGCGATCTTGGCGTCAATGGTGTGCGCTGCGATGATCCGCCACGCGGTGACCGGCTCCTCCTGGCCGATACGGTGAACGCGGTCGATCGCCTGGGTCTGCTCCGCCGCCGTCCAACTCAACTCGGCGAGTACGACGTTCGATGCTGCCTGCAGGTTGAGGCCGACACCGGCCGCCGTGAGCGAACAGACGGCGACAGCGACGCCGGGATCGTTGTTGAACGCGTCAATCGCCAGTTGGCGGGCGGGGGTCGACTGGTCTCCACGGATGGAGACGGTGCGAAGCCCACGACCGGCGAAGACCTGCTCAGCGGTGTCCATGACATCGATGTGCTTGGCGAAGAAGACGACCTTGCCGACCGAGTGGGCCAGCTGTGCGGTGTAGTCGGATGCCAGCACCGCCTTCGCCTGCCCGATCTTGCGCACCATGGTGAACACGTTCTCTGCCCCGCCCGACGCTTTGGATTCGTCGAGTTCTCCCTGTGCGACGAGCCGCATGATGTCGGTGTCCGGGCCGCCGGCGAACGAGGCACGCTCTCCGCGGGCTTCGAGGATCCGGCGGTACTTTGCGAGGAGCCTCGCACCGAGTTCGCGTTCAGCATCGCGGATCGACCGGCCGAGGTCGTCGTCGAGTTCGACTGGCATGTCGGCGATCATCTTGGACGGCAAGTCCTTGGCGACGTCGACCTTGCGGCGACGAACGATCCCCATGTCGATGACCGCGCTGCGGGCCTCCGGGTAGAACTCGCGTTCGGCCGGAGTGAGGCCGGTTTCTTCAAGCTTTTCCATGAGCGCGGGCGCGGGCTTGTCGCCCTGCGTCCAGCCGAGGAACTGCCAGATGGCGTTGAAGTCTTCGACGTCGTTGATCAGAGGGGTTCCGGTGAGGGCCATGAGGAGCGGGTTACCGCCTGGCGTCTGCTTGCGGATCCGGTTCGCGAGCGACAGAACGTGTTGTGACCGCTGCGAGTGAAGGTTTTTGATGAAGTGAGCTTCGTCGACGACCATGCCTTTGAACCCGAGGGTACCGAGCCACGCGAGGTGGCGGTCGAGGACCTCGTAGTTGACGATGACGACGTCGGCGAACGCGTCGAGGTCGCGACCGTCTCCGTGCACGACGGTGGCGCGGCGGTTCGGGGTCCAACGCTCGACCTCTCGCGCCCAGTTCATCTTCACGACGTTCGGCACGACGGCGAGGAGCGGGTACGCGTTCGCGACGGAGGCGGCGAGAACCGACTGCGCGGTCTTCCCGAGGCCTGGCTCGTCGGCGAGCAGGAACGTGCGGTGACCACCGCGCACCGCCTCGACGAAGCGGGCCTGGTGACGCATGATCTCGAGGTTTTTCGGCGAGAGCCGATCGATCTTCGGTGCTTCGGGCAGGTCCATGCTTGCGGCTCGGCCGCCTGACCCCTGCTCGAATGCCTTGTACAGCGGTCCCATCAGCTCCCAGTTGCCGAGGCGTCCGCGGACGGGCTGCGGCGGCACCGGCTTGTCGAGGTCTGGAGCCAGGAACGGGTTGGCGAGCAGTCGTGACTTCACGGACTGCGGGATGACCTGCTTCTCGGCGAGTTCCGCCGGGACGACCTCTTCAACGGCGGGTTTGTTCGTGGTGATGATCAGTTCGTCGGGGCTGAGCTCAGCGCCGGACTCCAGGAGCCAGTCGCGGCGGAGCTTCTGCGCGACCGGGGTCGTCGCGGCATCCGCTTCGAGAAGCGTGATGAGCGAGGTGTCGCGGGCGGCTGTCTTGGCCAGGATCGTCGCGACTCCGTCGAGGCGTTTGAGCAGCTCGACCCGTGACGCGTCGCTGAGGTCTTTGTCTGCCTTCACCTTGGCGCGTTCCTCACGAACGAGGAACGCGATGACCTGGAATTTGGTCCGGTTGGTCGGCCCGACTTTGCCCTTCTGGGCCTTCGCCTCGACCTCGCGCACCTTGCGGGCGAGGATCGGGATGATGGGAGCTTCGTCGTCGTGACGCGACGGTGAATTGCGCGACTGAGAACTCCGTGACGATGAGCCGCGAGTGCCCTGTCGGCCGGATGAACGTCGTGTACCGGTGTGCGGCATGCTCCTCCTGAGCAGTCGAATGACCAGGCGGATGCCGGTGGCCGAGACATGCGGGCGCTGGTTCGGTGGCCGATCAACGCGAGAATTGTGCGGATCGACACACCGCGAAAAGCGGGCGCATACCAATTGTAGGGCATGGGCGCCTGTGATCCCGCAGGATTTCGCGCACGGCGTGGTGCCGTGGAACGTCAGCCTCCGGGCGTGAACCGGCGCAGTCGCAAACTGTTCAGTACGACGAACAGACTCGAGAAAGCCATGGCCGCGCCGGCGATCATCGGGTTGAGCAATCCGAACGCCGCGAGCGGAAGAGCCGCGACGTTGTAGGCGAAGGCCCAGAACAGGTTGCCGGAGATGGTGCCGAGGGTTCTGCGGGACAACGCGATGGCATCCGCCACAGCCCCGAGTTCCGCGCGAACGAGGGTGATGTCCGCCGCCGACATCGCGGCATCCGTTCCGGTGCCCATGGCGAGCCCGAGGTTCGCGGTGGCGAGCGCTGCGGCGTCGTTGACCCCGTCGCCGACCATGGCGACCCTGTGCCCTTCAGCCTGCAGCCGCCGGATCTCGTCGACCTTCTGTTCGGGCAGCACTCCGGCGATCACCCGGTCGATTCCGACTTCAGCGGCGACTCGGTTCGCGGCGCGCTCGTTGTCTCCAGTGAGCAGAACCGGGGCGAGTCCCTGCCTGCGCAATCGATCGATGGCCGCACGGGCGCCCGGCTTCACCCGGTCGGAGACGGTGAACACCCCGCGCACGGCACCATCCCAGCCGACGACGACGGCCGTGGCTCCAGCGTCCTCGGCCTCCGAGACCGCGGTCGCGAGCAACTCGGGCATGACGCTCCCGTTCTCAGCCGCAAAGGCGGGCCTGCCGACGACCACACGCACCCCGTCGACGGTTCCGGTGACGCCCAGACCGGACGACGCGGCGAAACCGGTGACGGGAGAAAGCTTCTCTTCCGCGGCACCCTCAACGATTGCCCGGGCGATCGGATGCTCCGACGACGCTTCCAGGGACGCCGCGAGCCGCAGCGCGGAATCGTCGGTGGCTGTGACGCGCCCGAGCGTCATCACCCCGGTGGTGACGGTTCCGGTTTTGTCGAGGACGACGGTGTCGATGCCGCGAGCGTTCTCCAGCGCCTCCGGCCCGGTGATGAGAATGCCCGACTGGGAACCCCTGCTCGTGCCGACGAGCAGGGCGACCGGCGTCGCCAGCCCGAGGGCGCACGGGCACGCGATGATGAGAACGGCGACGGCGGCGGTGAAACCAGACGAGAGCGGATTGCCCGTGAGCACCCAGGCGACCAGAACGAGAACGGCAAGCACGATTACGACAGGCACGAAGACGGAGGAGATCCGGTCGGCGAGTCGCTGCGCGCGCCCCTTGCCCAGTTGCGCCGCCTCGACGAGCCGGGCCATCTGCGCCAGACGGGTGTCGCTTCCGACCCTGGTGGCACGCACGATCAGGTGCCCGCCGCTCGCGATCGTCGCGCCGGTCACTGCGTCTCCGGCCACAAGGTCGACGGGGATGGATTCTCCGGTCAGCATGCTCGCGTCAACGCTCGCGGTGCCGGATTCGATCACTCCATCGGTCGCGATCCTCTCCCCCGGGCGGACGATGAAGCGATCCCCGACGGTGACATCGTCGATCGGAACCGTGCGCTCGACGTCGATGCCGTCCTCGACACGCAACACCGTGACATCCTTCGCGCCGAGTTCGAGCAGTGCACGAAGAGCGGCTCCAGCCGTCCGCTTGGCGCGCTGTTCAAGGTACCGGCCGAGGAGGAGAAAGACGGTGACGCCCGCCGCGACTTCGAGGTAGATGGCGGACGTGGCATCCGCGTCTGGGGTGAACAACCGGAATTCATGCGTCATCCCCGGCATACCTGCTGTGCCGAAGAAGAGGGCCCAGACCGACCAGAGAAACGCAGCCCCGGTGCCGAGACTGATGAGGGTGTCCATGGTGAGGGCGCCGTGGCGCAGGTTGACCCATGTCGCGCGATGGAACGGATACCCGCCCCACGCGACGACAGGAATCGCAAGCACAAGCGAAACCCACTGCCAATACGGAAATTGCCACGCGGGGACCATCGCGAGCAGGATCACCGGAACACTGAGCGCAGCGCTCACGAGAAGGCGTGTGCTGAGCGGGACGGTTCCGTCTGCGCTGTCGGTCGGAGCGGATGCCCGCTGCCGCTTCTCCGGGACGACGGCGGCCGAGTACCCGGCAGCGGCGACCGCAGCGAGGAGGTCGTCGGTCGTGACGGCGTCCGGGAAACGCACGCTCGCTTTCTCGGTCGCGAGATTGACCTCCGCCTCGACGCCGTCGAGACGGCCCAGACGTTTCTCGACGCGGGCGACGCAGCTCGCGCAGGTCATCCCGGTGATCTCGAGTGTTGCCGTATTTTCGACCATGTCGCCCTCCCAGGAGCGGATCCGCACCCGGGCTCGACGATACCCCTAGGGGGTATCGTTGGCAAATTCAGGTACCCGGCGCGTTTTCGGCAAGCCAGCGATCCAGGCTCGATGGCTTATCGGTGATGATCCCGTCGACGCCGAGTGCCCGCGCCTGCGCCCAGGTCTTCGTGGAGTTCAGCGTGTAGACCATCACGCCGAGGCCCGCGGCATGCATGTCGTCGACAATTTCGGGGCGCTCTTCGATCACCTTGGCCCGGGTCACGATGCCGATGACCCGGAATGACCGGGCGAACCCGACGACGTCGTCTGGAGGCGACTTGGCTATCGCCACCCGCGGTGTCGCTGGTGCGAGGTCGGCGGCGCTCGACAGCGAACCCAGGTTGAAGCTCATGAAGATGATCCTGTCGTCCAGCTCGAAGCGTTCGATCAAATCGGTGACGACGGCCAGGTCCCCGACCGCCCATAAGCCCTTGAGCTCGAGCAAAGCCTTCTTTTCCGTCGGTGCGAGAATTGTCAGGAATTCCTCGAGGGTAGGGATTTTCTCCCCGGTGAACGTCGACGAGTACCAGGACCCGGCGTCGAGTTGCCTGAGCTCCGCGAGTGTCCTTTCGGCGAGGGGACCTGTCCCATTCGTTGTCCGCTTGAGAGTGCGGTCGTGGAACAGCACCGGAACGCCATCCAACGATCGCGACACGTCCGTTTCCACGAATTCCAGCGGAGAGGCGATGGCGTTCCTGAGTGCTGCCATCGTGTTCTCCGGAGCAGTGGACCGGTCGCCCCGATGACCGGCGACGAAGGCGGGCTCGCCCGGTTGGCGCAGCGAGCCGAACATGTCGCTCGCGTAGACCGGCGTTCCGGCCGGATTGACCAGGAGCATCAGGACTATCGCGGCCGCAGCGAGAAGGCTGACCCCCAGGGGGAAGACAGCGGTGCGATGCGTTCTGGTTGTCGTCATTGACCACCTGTTCCTTTTCGGGCAGAAATGGGTGTGCCTTCACTCTACGAGAGCACCGTTACCGTTTTGTTATCTTTCGTCGATGGATTCAGACCCCAGTGCGGGGGACGTTTTTCCTCCCCGTCCTCTTTCCCCCGTGGAGTGGTGGCACGGAGCATCCGGGACGCCGCCTCGGTGACGAACTGCGCGAACTCACCATCTCTTCGCTCGGCATACCCCGGAGCCTCCAGTTCGCCCAAAGTGCCGGTCGGAGGATCGAGTTCGCCCACAGTGTCGCTCATCTGCCGGCGGAAGCGCGTTTTGGGGCGAATCGATCGGGTGAGTCAGGGCTCGAGCCAGGTGAGCCATGCTCCGTGGGGGTCGGCGAAGGCGACCGGCTCGGCGTTTCGCGTGATCACAAACGCACCATCCGGAGCATCCGCTGCTGTGTTCTCGGTCCCTGCCACGATCCCGATTCCCTCGTTCGCGATCCAGGTGACGCCGGACTCCGCCATGTGGTCGGCGAAAGTCTGGCGGTCGTTCGCGGTCAGGTAGGCGAGCACCGCGGAGTGAAACACGATCACTTCTGATGCGTTCCGCGATGCTTCTGCGATGAGGTCTTTCGTATCTGAGAGCAGGTCTCCCTGCACGACGCGCGGTGGGTCCGATCGGGCGATATCCGCGGCCGCATGGAGGCGGTCGAGTCGCTCGGCGTCTTCATCGCCGTCGCCGACGGGCCAGATCAGGGTTTCGAGCCAGCGCAGGTCCTCGTCCTTCGACACGTCGAGCGGATTGAGGTCGATGCCGGCTCGCCATCCCACTCGCGGAAGGCGCGCGGGAATCGGCGTTGCCCGATTCGCCCGAGTGCTGAGCACGGGTGCGCCACTGCTGCCCACTCCGCGTCCGTCTCCGAAGTCGTAGCGCCAGCGATCGGGGTGCAGACACAGTCCCGCAGACGCACCCACCTCGATCAGGGCGACATCCGACGCAGCCGAACCGAACGCGGGCAGCAGGGTCGCGAGCCGCCTGGCTTCGTTGGTCTGGGTACTCCGGTCGAAAGCGAACGCCGCGATGGCATCCCACGATTCAAGGAGGGAGTCGCGGACCCCGGCCCACGGCTCGGGCGGAATGCCGGCGAATCGAGCACTCGCAAACACGAGATTCGCCTGTTGCTTGAGGGTCGGAAGCGTCGAGATCCGGGCGATCACATCGTCGTCGGATGCCACGCCACGCGCCCACCCGGCATACAGCGGTGAGCGCGGGGCGGCTTCGACCTCCGCAAAGCGCGTGTACCTTTCGCTGATATCGGTGGCGCGGGTTTCGTCTTCCATGCGGACACCCTGCCACACACCGCGGAGCGCCCCCAGCCCGTTGACGCACCGATCGATTCACCGCAAAACGCTGAAGACCGGGCCGATTCACCACACGTTGTCGTTCAAAGCTCATGCGAGCGACGAATTGTGGCGATTCGGCACATCGATCGGTCCCAAAGGGTCACTCGCACAACCGATCGGTCCGAAAAGGTCACTCGCGGCCTCGACGAACGACCCTGAGGGACCGTTCGCCCCGACCAGCCACCCGCTGGGCTGAGGAGCAGACACTCCTCAGCCCCGCACCCCTAAATCAAGCTCTTTGTGTGCCACACCGTCTTGGTCTCGGTCAGCGCCGTGATCCGGTCGAGGCTCGGCGCGGCGAGGTCCGTGCCGCCCTCGGGCCGGAGCACTCGCTTGAGCGTGTCGGCGGCGGCAATCTCCAGGTCGACCCAGTCGAGTGCGGCCGCACCGGTGAGGTCGAGCGCATTGACGTCGGCGTGCGACGCGAGCCACGGCGTAATCTCGCCGGCAGACCCGGTGAGGATGTTGACGACTCCCCCGGGCACATCGCTCGTCGCGAGAACCTCGGAGAGGCTGATCGCGGAGAGCGGCAGGCGCTCCGATGCGATGACGACAACAGTGTTTCCGGCGACGAGCGCGGGAGCGACGACACTCACGAGCCCGAGCAGCGACGAGTCCTGCGGCGCGACGATCGCGACGACACCGGTCGGTTCAGGAACCGAGAGGTTGAAGTACGGGCCCGAAACCGGGTTCGCGTTTCCCGTGACCTGAACGTACTTGTCTGCCCAGCCGGCGTACCAGACCCAGCGGTCGATGGCTTCGTCCACCTGACGGGTCGCAGCCGATGCCGAGACCCCCTCGGACGAAACGATCTCGTCGACGAACTGGGCGCGACGCCCTTCGAGCAGTTCTGCGATGCGGTACAGCACCTGGCCCCGGTTGTACGGGGTGGCATTTGCCCAGCCGGACAACGCGGATCGAGCGGCGACGACCGCGTCACGGGCGTCCTTACGGGATGCCTTCGCGGCGTTCGCCAGGAACGCGCCCCTCTTCGTCACGACCTCGTAGGTGCGGCCGGACTCCGAGCGGGGGAACTTTCCCCCGATGTAGAGCTTGTACGTCTTGGGTACGGCGAGGCGGCTCATTTGGCGCTTTCCTTTGTCGTCGTGATGGCGGAATCCGTGGCATCCGATGCGGGTGATGCGGTGACGGTACGGGCGGTTCCTGCCGGCTTGAGGTACGCGGCGAGACCGTGGCGGCCACCCTCGCGACCGTAGCCGGACTCCTTGTAACCACCGAACGGGCTGGCCGGGTCGAATCGGTTGAAGGTGTTCGCCCAGATCACGCCGGCGCGGAGCTTGTCGGCGACCGCGAGGATGCGGCTGCCCTTGTCGCTCCAGATACCGGCAGACAGACCGTACGGCGTGTTGTTCGCCTTGGCGATCGCTTCGGCGGGAGTGCGGAAGGTGAGCACGGAGAGAACCGGGCCGAAGACCTCGTCGCGGGCGATCCTGTGGCTCGTCGACACGTTCGTGAAAATGGTCGGCGGGAACCAGAATCCGTCGGTGGGAATGACACAATCCGGGCTCCACCGCTCGGCGCCCTCGGCCTCGCCGATGTCGCTGAGGGTGCGGATGCGGTCGAGCTGGGCTGCCGAGTTGACGGCTCCGATGTCGGTGTTCTTGTCGAGCGGGTCGCCGAGGCGCAGCGTAGACAGTCGCTCCTTGAGCCGGTCGACGACCTCGTCGTGAATGCTCTCCTGCACGAGGAGCCGGGATCCGGCGCAGCAGACGTGGCCCTGGTTGAAGAAGATGCCGTTGACGATGCCCTCGATGGCCTGGTCGATCGGCGCGTCGTCGAAGACGATGTTCGCGGCCTTTCCACCGAGCTCGAGGGTGACGCGCTTGTCGGTTCCAGCGATGGCCCTGGCGATGCCGCGGCCCACGTTGGTCGAACCGGTGAACGCGACCTTGTTGACATCCGGGTGGTTGACGATCGCGGAACCGGTCGCACCTGCTCCGGTGACGATGTTGACGACTCCGGGCGGCAGGTCGGCCTGCTGCAGGATCTCGGCGAACAGCAGCGCGGTGAGCGGCGTCGTCTCTGCAGGCTTCAGAACGACGGTGTTCCCGGCGGCGAGTGCGGGAGCGATCTTCCACGCGAGCATGAGCAGAGGGAAGTTCCACGGGATGATCTGCCCGGCAACACCGAGCGATGCGGGGTTCGCGCCGGCACCGGCGTAGTCGAGCTTGTCTGCCCAACCGGCGTAGTAGAAGAACCACGCGGCGACGAGCGGAACGTCGACGTCGCGGCTCTCCTTGATCGGCTTGCCGTTGTCGAGGCTCTCGGCCACCGCGAGCTCGCGGGCGCGCTCCTGGACGAGTCGCGCGATGCGGAACAGGTACTTGCCTCGGTCCGCGCCGGACATCCGTGACCAGGTTTTGTCGTAGGCACGACGTGCGGCGGCGACAGCGCGGTCGACGTCTTCATCGTTGGCCGACGCGATCGTCGCGATCGTCTTCTCGGTGGCCGGCGAGATGGTGGCGAACGGAGTTCCGTGGCCGTCCACGAATTCGCCGTTGATGAACAGACCGTAGTCGCTCTTCAGGTTGAGGATCGCGGTCGACTCGGGGGCCGGTGCGTAGTCCAGAAAGCTCATTGTCATCCTTAATCGATCGTGACGTAGTCGGCGCCGGAGTAGTGCCCGGTGGTCATCTTCTGTCGCTGGAGCAGCACGTCGTTCAGCAGGCTCGAGGCCCCGAACCGGAACAGGTGCGGCTGGAGCCACTCCTCGCCGACGGTCTCGGCAACGGTGACCAGGTATTTGATGGCGTCCTTAGAGGTGCGGATGCCTCCGGCCGGCTTCACGCCGATTTTCTCGCCGGTGAGGCGGTGCCAGTCGCGCACCACTTCGAGCATCGAGAGCGTGACCGGGAGTGTGGCAGCTGGCGCGACCTTGCCCGTGGACGTCTTGATGAAGTCGCCGCCAGCGAGGATCGCGAGCCAGGACGCCCGACGCACGTTGTCGTAGGTGTTGAGTTCGCCGGTCTCGAGAATGACCTTGAGGTGGGCGTAGCTGCCGTCCGAGCGGCGGCACGCCTCCTTCACGGCGACGATCTCGTCGTAGACCTGGCCGTACCGGCCGGAGAGGAACGCGCCACGGTCGATGACCATGTCGATCTCGTCTGCTCCAGCGTCGACGGCGTCGGCGGTGTCGCTCAGCTTGATCGCGAGCGACGCCCGTCCGGACGGGAACGCCGTCGCCACAGCGGCGACGTTGATGCCGGAGTCGGTGCCCTTGGCGTGGTGCACACCGAGCGCCTCGACGGCGTACGGCACCATGTCGCCGTACACACAGACGGCGGCGACCCGCGGCGTCGACGAGTCCGAAGCATCCGGGGTGATGGCCTTGGCGACGAGCGACCGGACCTTGCCGGGGGTGTCTGCTCCCTCGAGCGTTGTGAGGTCGATCAGCTCGATGATCTTGTCGAGCGCCCACTTCTTCGAGGTCGTCTTGATCGAGCGGGAACCGAGATTCGCTGCTCGCTGTTCAAGCCCGACGGCGTCGACGCCGGGGATGCCCTCGAGGTAGCGGCGCAGGCTCGCGTCGGTCACCGGTCCGTCGAACAGCTCGAGCGCTGTCGGCCTCGGAACGAGGGCCTTCTGGGTTTCTGTCATGGATTCCTCCTGTATACCGGCCGGGTCAGGCCGGGAAGTTCGTGTCGAGCAGGTCGAGGGCGGTGCCCTCGTCGGTGACGAGTACCGTGCAGAGCCCGCTCGTGACGACCGCACGAGCGACGGCATGCTTGCCCTCACCGGCGATCACAGCGATGCTCGTCTCCGCGCTGCGGAGGGCATCGAGACTCATGCCGACGGTGCGCTCGTCGAGCGACGGGTCAACGATCATGCCTGCCGCGTCGATATAACGACCGACAACGTCACCGACCGCGCCGCGGCGCACAAGTTCGTCGACGTCGCCACTCGTGAGGTATCCGCTCTCGACCAGGGCGGAGTCAGCGCCGGCGACGCCTGCGCTGTAAAGGTACGCCGACGCGTTGGCCGCCATTGTCAGGACGCCGGCTACGGTCCGGTCGGACTCGATGCTCTGCTTGGTTTCCAGCCGCTCCAGAATCGCGGGGCTCGGCAGCAGGGTCGCCTGACCGGATGCTTTCCGCGCGATCTCGAAGGCGGTGGCGGCCGCGGTTCCCGCCCGCTGGTTGACGCTCACGCCGCCGTTGATCTGAACGACGTTGACTCCGGTTGCCCACCCTTCGGCGAGATGCTCGGCCACGTCATGGAGGGTACGACCCCAGCTGATACCGAGGGTACGGGGAACAGGGCGAAGGCTCGCAAGGTAGTCAGCGGCACCCTGGGCCGCTCGCGCCCGAAGGTCGTCCTGCCCCCGGGTTCCGGCTGTGGGAACGACGATCGCGTCGGCGAGCGAGAATCGTTCCTTGATCGCGCGTTCGAGGGACAGGCGCCGCGCTCGTGGGTGAACGATCTCGATCCGGATGAAGCCCTTGTCCTTCGCCGAGGCGAGGAGACGGCCGACCTTCCAGCGGGTGAGCTTGAGTATGGCGCCGACTTCGTCCTGCGTCTTGTTCTCGTCGTAATAGAGTTCGGCGGCACGGATGGACAGCAACTCGTCGTTATCGGTGATTTCCACGGCTCTCCTCTCGCTTCGACCAGCGTAGGTTGCCCCCGTGCTCATTTCAACACTCGTAGCCCTTTTTGCTCATATGAGCAGAGCGCCGGAAAATCATCAGCGAATGTTGGAGTCACGCCCCGTCTTCGAGCATCTTGCCCCGCGCGACGATGGCACCGGCAGCGATTCCGCCGAGCGCCAGAACGATGAGCAGGATCAGCGGAGCGCTCCAGCTGCCGGTGAGGTCATGGAGGATCCCGAACGCAAGCGGCCCCATCGCGCCCAGAACGTAGCCCATGCTCTGCACGAAACCACTGAGGGCGATCGCCGACTGGTGCGTCCTGGTGCGGAGGTTGATGAGCACAAGAGCGAGGGGAAACAGGATCGGTCCGAGTCCGGCCAGCGCGACCCACAGTGCCGGTGCCACCGCGGGCGCCAGAAGCAACCCGGAGTAGCCCATCACGAAGCAGCCGACGGCGACGTAGACGAGGACGGCGACATTCTTCATCCGTGCGGCGATCAGCGGAATCAGGAGCCCGGCCGGGAATCCCATGAAGGCGAAAACAGACAGGAGGGCTCCGGCGGTCGCCTCGTCGACTCCGGCGATCTCCTGGATCATCACCGGGAGCCAGGCGAACATGGCGTAGGCGTTGAGGGAAGACAGACCGAAAACAGCGGCGAGCGCCCACGCGAGGGGCGACTTCCACAGGTTCCGTACGACATCCGCGCGGGCCTCCTCGACGGGGATGCCACGATCCAGGTGGATGCCGCGGGCGAGCGCCCCGATCCACGGGATCATTGCGAGCACCGCGAAGACCGCCCACATGCCGAGCGAGACCCGCCAGCCGGAGGCATCCGCAACCGGAACGGCGATGAGCGGCGGGATGAACGTGCTGACTGAGATCGTTGTGACGTAGAGCGCGGTGAGCAGCCCGATCCTGTCGGGGAAGTATTTCTTGACGAGCGGCGGCAAGAGCACGTTTCCGACGCCGAGCCCGGCGAAAGCGAAAATGCTTCCGAGAATGAGAAAGCCGACGTTCGTCGCGGAGCCGCGGAGGAGATGACCGAGCAGGATGGCGACGAGGCTGCCGATGAGCACGAGTTCGAGCCGGGACCGGCGGACGAGCATCGGTGTGACGATGCCGAAAACGGCGAAGCAGATCGGAGGCAGAGCCCCCAGCAACCCGATCGCGAGCGGGTTCAGCGGGATCTCCTCGGAGACCCGCGCGAGGATCGGCGAGAGCGAACTGACCGCCGTGCGGAGGTTCGCAGCGACGAGGATGATGCCGATGAAGGCGAGGAGACGACCCGCCAGCAGGGGTCGGTGCGCGGCGGGATTCACTTACCCAGCTTAGGCTCGGCGGGCCTCGACCGCGGCGACGTCCGGGCCTAGGGTGAGGCTATGCCCGAGTTCGATTCTTCCTCCCAGCAGTCAGATTCCTCCCGCGGCGCCCGGTTGGCTGAAGCGCTCGAGGTCGTCGCCGGCGGGCTCGATTCACTCACGGCGTCGCAGTGGGCCGCGCCGAGCCTGTGCGACGGCTGGAGCGTGAAGGACACGATCGCACACCTCGTCTGGCGGGTGGGGACCGGGTCGGCGAGACTCGCGACTGACGTGGTACGGGCATCCGTTGCCGGGCATCACCTCAACCCGATGGAGTCCTTCGACGACATCGCGCGCGGCATCGCAGACAGTGGTGGTACCGATGAACTTCGGCGGGAACTGCGCGCGATCGCGAAAGACCGAGCGGCGGGCCGTGGCCGGGTCAACATCGGCGAGCTCGCAGAAGTGGTCATCCACGGCTACGACGCGCTGCACCCGCTCCAGGTGACGCTGCCCTTCGCCGCCGAGACGACGCACCGGGTCGCGACGATGAGCGCGCTGAAGGCGCAGCGGTCGACGCGGGCGCTGCTCAGGCACCGAACCCTCGTCGCGCTCGACGCCGGCTGGCGAATCGGTTCGGGTTCCGAGATCGTCGCGGATGCCGCGAGCATCGTCCTGTTCCTCAACGGGCGCAAGGCGATGCAACCGCCCGAACCCTCGAACATATTCGCTCCAGCGCCGACTCCCGGGTTGGCCTGAGCTCAGGAAAGAAGCTGGCGGACCCGCTCGACATCGTCGCCCATCTGGACGATGAGCGGCTCGATGCCCGTGAACGCGACCATGCCCCGGATCCGTTCGACGAACTGCACGTCGACGATCTGGTCGTACAGGTCGATGTCCTCGTCGAGAACGTACGCTTCGACCTGCTTCTGCGCGACACCGTCGAACGTCGGGTTGTTTCCCACCGAGATCGCTGCCGGGTACCGAACGTTCCCGACCTGCAGCCAGCCGGCGTAGACGCCGTCGGCTGGAATGAGCCCCTCGCTGGCAGGTGACAGGTTCGCCGTCGGGTACCCGAGTTCCCGGCCACGTTTGGCACCGTGCACGACCATCCCGCGAACGCACGGTGCATGCTGAAGGAGAGAAGCGGCATCCGCCACCCGCCCCTCTGCGAGCAGTTCCCGGATCCAGGTGGATGACACGCGCCTGCCGTCCTTCGGCATGACATCGTCGATGACCTCGACGGTGAAACCGTGGCTGCGGCCGAGTTCCGTCAGGAGGGCCACGTCGCCTGCGCCCCTGTGGCCGAACCGGAAGTCGCTGCCGACGAGGACCCGTCGTGCGGCGAGAGCCTCGACGAGGATGCCCGTGACGAAGTCCTCCGCGGATTGCAACGCCAGTTCGCGATCGAACGGGAGAATCAGGGTGGCGTCGACCCCCGTGCTCGCGAGCAAGTCGAGTTTCTGGTCCCGGCCGACGAGGGCGGGAGGCGCCTTCTCCGGCGCGAGGAACGCGAGCGGATGCCGGTCGAAGGTCACGACGACCGACTGAAGCTGTTCGGCCGTTGCGGCTTCGCGCAGTCGGGTGATGACGGCCCGGTGTCCGGCGTGGACACCGTCGAACTTGCCGATCGTCACAGCCGACGGGCCGAAGCTGCCGGGGACGTCGGAGAGGGAGGAGAACGTGATCATGCGGCTCGAGCCGGACGGTGTCGAGCCAGCCACCACAGGCCGAGAATCGGGAGGACGAGCGGAATGAATAGATAGCCGCGGCCGAAGTACGACCACACCGTGTCGTGCGGGAAGAGCTGCGGGTCGAAAACGCTGAGCAGGCCGATGACGAGCACGCCGAGCATTTCGAAACCGATGGCGATCCACGCCACGCGATACCAGCCGGAGCCGCTCCGGATGAGCGCGACGGTCGCGACGATGTAGACGACGGCGGCGAGGGCCGAGAGCGTGTATGCGAGCGGCGCTTCCGAGAACTTGCCGACGATCTGAACGAACGACCGGCCGGTCGCCGCGAGGGCGAGGACGCCGTAGACGGCGACGAGGACACGCCCGATGCCCGAGATCCGAGTCGGCTGCGCCTCCGGGGTCGGGTGTGCCGTCGGAGCCGTCTCAGTGTTGTTCATCATGACGTTCCCAGTGTATTCGCCATCGCTGCATGATCCCGAGCCGCTCAGCCGAGCGGCGTGACCCAGATCTCCTGCATCCGGTAGACCATGACGGCGATGGCGAGGGCGGCGGTGCCGAGTATCACCGTGCTCCATCTGGTCCGGTCGATGAGCGCCCAGAATGCGGCTGCGAGCGGGAGGATCAATGCCGACACGAGGTAGGTGTAGAACTCGAGCATGTTCCCGACCGGTTCGTTGCCCACCGCAGGCGCGACGATCGCGGCGATCAGTTGCGCGATCAACAGGAGTTCGACGACGGCGAGTGCCCCGAGCGACAGGTCGCTGGGCTTGCGACCTGCGAATCCGAGCGCGAGACACAGCAGCCCGGCGAGAACGGCGACCGCGACCTGCGCCGTCGTGAACCAGACGATCATGCTGCTCCCCCGCCCGGAACAACCGCCGTCGGATCCGCGGGAAAGTTCACCGCGCTTTTCGCCACACCACCGGTGATGCGGACCAGGCCGACGAGCTGGCGGTCGGGTGCGACAGCGGCGTAGAGCCCGTCCTGACCGGGCTCGCCTGGCAGTGCGAGGGCGCTTGCGTCGAGCCGTTTGCCGTGACCGAGGTCGACGGCCTGGCTCTCGGTCAGCGGAATGGCAGGGAAGAGAACGGATGCCGCGTCGGCCGGTGCGACGAGGCTGGCGGCAACGTCGAGGTCGTCGAGCGTTGGTGCATTGGCGACGTCGAACGGTCCGATCCTGGTGCGGCGCAACGCCGTGAGGTGACCGCCGACCCCGAGCGCCGTTCCGAGGTCGCGCGCGAGGGCGCGGATGTAGGTGCCGGTGGAGCATTCGACCCGCACGTCGAGATCGATGGTGCCAGCGGCGTCGCGGCGCTCCAGCAGTTCGAAGGCGGAGACGGTGACCGGGCGGGATTTCAGCTCGACGGTCTCGCCCGCGCGCACGAGGGCATACGCGCGCTTGCCGTCGACCTTGATGGCGCTGACACTCGACGGGATCTGGCTGATGTCGCCGGTGAGCTCGCTGATCCCGTCGGCGATGGCGGCATCCGAAATCGCGCCGACGGCATCCGTGTTCGCGGTCTCGACGATGTCCCCCTCGGCGTCATCGGTTGTCGTCGACTGGCCAAGGCGGATGGTTGCGACGTATTCCTTGTCGCGACCGACCACGAAGGTCAGCAACCGGGTGGATGCGTTCACACCGAGGATGAGCAGGCCCGTCGCCATCGGATCGAGCGTTCCGGCGTGCCCGACCCGGCGGGTTCCTGCCAGTTTGCGGGTGCGTGCGACCACATCGTGGCTCGTGATCCCCTGGGGTTTGTCCACGAGGAGGATTCCGGAACTCACTGCACTCCCTTTGCTTGCTGACGACAGACCATCTTCCCACAGGCGGTCGGTGCGAGCGGGCGACGGCGGGGATCGTAGGCTGGCGGAATGCGAATCGCCGTGATCGGAGCCGGGGCACTCGGCTGCACCTTTGCCGCCCTGCTCGATCGGGCCGGGCACGAGGTCGTCCTCGTCGCTCGAGGCGCGCAGCTCGACGCGATCACGGCCTCCGGACTGCGGCTCACCGGCGGCTTCGGCGACTGGAGAACCCGACAGCTCGTTGCGGTCCCCGCACTCGACACGCCGGCGGAACTCGCCATCCTGGCGGTGAAGGCGCAGGATGCCGCCGCGGCGCTCGCGGAGCATGGCCGCACGCTTGACGGCATCCCGGTTCTGGTCGTGCAGAACGGGCTCGACGGTGTATCCGCTGCACGCGCGGCGCTGCCGACATCCTCGTGCTTCGGTGCCCTGTCGATCATCGCGGCGTCCTATCTCGAGCCCGGGTCGGTGACGGTGACCACGCCCGCCCCGACCTACATCGGTCGAGGGGCCGGTGAGCCGGATGCCGAAGTTCGGCGGTTCACCGCTGAACTGGCGCCCGCGTTCCCCGCCGAGGCGATCGGCAACTTCGTCGGTGCGCAGTGGACGAAGCTGATCGTGAACCAGCTCAACGCGCTTCCCGCGATCACCGGCAGGAGCGTGCAGGAGGTGATCGCCGACCGTGGTCTGCGGATGGTGATGACGAGGAGCATGCGGGAGGCCGTCCGCGTTGGCGTTGCCAGGGGCATCCGTTTCGGGTCGCTGCAGGGGCTCAGCGACCGCAACCTGCGGCTGTTCGCCCGGGTGCCTGCGCTGCTCGGCCAGATGCTGCCGCTGCGGTTCGCGGCGCGTATGGGGTCGGTGCCGAACCCGGGATCGACGCTGCAGTCGCTCAAGCGCGGGCAGCGCACCGAGATCGACTTCCTCAACGGTGCGGTCGTGCGTGAGGCGCGGCTGGCCGGGCGTGACGCCCCGGTGAACGCGGCGCTCACGGAGCTCGTGCACGAGGTGGAGCGAACGGGCATGTTTCTGAGCCCGACCGAGGTCCTCGAGCGGCTTGCCCGCTGACCGCCGCCACGTTTTCACCCGATGCGGTCGGTTTCATCCGGCGTGCCGCGTGAAACCGTCCGCAGTGGATGAAAACGCATCCAGCGGGTGCTGCTCTCGCCGCAGTACGGCGAGCGGATGCCGCTCAGCAGCTGTCGAGGAACTGTCGCGTCGGGTGCGCCTCGTCCGCGTTGTCGATCACGACCGAAGCGTGGGCGCGCGGTGTCGCGTCTGCCGCGTAGAGCTTCTGCCCGCCGACGTAACGGGCGTTGGACGCGGCATCCGGTCGCGGGTCTGCCCCGATCGACGCCTGCAGGCGGCGGTACGCCTCGGCGACCGGTACATCGAGCAGGATCGAGTAGTGCCAGATGCCCCGCAGCTCCGGCCGCAGCAGGAACGCCCCGTCGACGATGAGGATGGCGTCCTTGGGGCCGGTGACCCAGCGCATCTCCTCGCCCACGTTCCGCTGCTCGTCGAAGCCGACGAGCTGGAACCCGGCACTCCCGGCGAGACGGAACGGTTCCACGAGTACCCGGCGGAACAGTGAGTAATCGAACGAGTCGAGGTAATACCCCTCGGCGGAGGCCCGACCGCGCGCGTACCGTTCCTCACGCGGGCGATGGAAGTCGTCGATCGATGCCCGGAACGCGGCGCGGTCATCCTCACGGAACACCTCGGCCAGGTCATCAGCGAACGCGGCCGTTCCCGAACCGCTGATCCCGTCGACGCCGACGATCACCCGGCCGACCCGATAGTTGTGGAGGATCTCAGCCCGCAGTTCGCGCAACAGTTCCACTCGCGGAGTCGTGACCAGTCTCATGCCTCGACCATACCGGCTGGGGTCTGGCGCGGTAAGGGAACGGGCGCTCAGCGTTTACGCTGGAATCGATGCGCACTCCCCCGGACATCCCCCGCCGAATCATCGACTGGTTCGCTGCGAATGGGCGGGAGCTGCCGTGGCGTGAGCCGGGCTTTCCGGCCTGGGGCACGCTCGTTTCCGAGTTCATGCTCCAGCAGACGCCGGTCGCCCGGGTGATTCCCCGGCTGGCCGAGTGGCTCGAGCGGTGGCCCACCCCGGAAGATCTCGCAAAGGTCCCCGCAGGTGAGGCAGTGCGGGCATGGGCGAACCTCGGCTACCCGCGTCGCGCCCTGTGGCTGCACCAGGCGGCCGTCGAGATCACCGAACGGCACGGCGGGATCGTGCCCGACGACGTCGACGCTTTGCTCGCCCTGACCGGCGTCGGTGATTACACCGCTCGCGCGGTTTCGGTGTTCGCGTACGGATCGCGGCATCCGGTCGTCGACACGAACACGAGACGCGTGCTGGCGCGGGCGATCGACGGTGACGGCGAACCCGGTCCGCCCTCCGCCAGGCGCGACCTCGCCGCACTCGAGAATCTGCTGCCCGACGACCTCGTCGACGCCCACGCATTCAACGCGGGGATCATGGAACTCGGTGCGATCGTCTGCACGGCACGGAACCCGCGTTGCGACGACTGCCCGATCGCGGATGCCTGTGCCTGGCGCCGGGCGGGCTACCCGCCGTTCGAGGGCAAACGCAAGACGGTGCAGAAGAAGTACGAGGGCAGCGACCGTCACGTCCGCGGTCTCATCATGGCGGAACTGCGGGCCGCCCACCTGCCGGTGACCGTTCGAGAGATCAACTCGCTGTGGGCGGATGCCGCGCAGCGCGATCGCGCACTCGCCGGGCTCGTCGCGGACGGACTCGCCGTACAACAGGAACAGGGCTACGTCCTGCCCTGAGGCAACACGCAGCCCTGTCCGGGAGAACGCAGTTCTAGATCTGGTCGTCGTCTTCCGCGATCACACGCGGTTTGACGTACGGGTCCTCGTCGCCGGCATAGGTCGCCGTCGACTTGAGAGCCTCGATCGACTCGTCTCGTTCACGAGCCTGTGCGAGCAACTCGTCGAGGTGCTTCGCATTCTCGGGCAGCGCGTCGTGGATGAACTCGAGGCTCGGTGTGAGTCGTGCGGTGATGTTCTTGCCGACCTCGCTGCGGAACATGCCCTTGGCCGCTTCGAGAGCGGCCGCGGAGTCCGCACGTTCCTGGTCGGAGCCGTACACCGTGTAGAAAACACTCGCGTGCTGGAGGTCGCCGGTCACCCTGACATCCGTGATGGTGACGAAGCCGAGCCGGGGATCCCGCATGCCGCGCTCGATGCGCTTCGCGATGATCTCCTGGATGCGGTCAGCCAGTTTGCGTGCTCGGGGGTTCTCACCCATGATCTTCTCCTTCAGCCGTTCGTGTCGAATCGGTAAAACCGGCTGCGACAGCCCCCTGCACCGTCAGTGCGCGGGGGCTGTCGCTGCCGTCGATGGTGAGCTAGCCGCGCGGCTTCTCTTTCATCTCTGTGGTTTCGATCTCGTCACCGATCTGGATGTCGTTGAACTTGCCGAGGCCGATACCAGCCTCGAAGTCCGTACGGACCTCGGTGACGTCGTCCTTGAACCGGCGCAGCGACTCGATGGCGAGGTTGTCGCCGAGCACGACACCATCGCGGATGACGCGAGCTTTCGCGTTCCTCGTGATGGTTCCCGAGCGAACGATGACACCGGCGATGTTGCCGAACTTGGAGGAGCGGAACACCTCGCGGATCTCGGCGACACCGGACTGGACTTCTTCGTACTCGGGCTTGAGCATGCCGGTGAGGCTTGCTTCGACATCGTCGATGGCGTTGTAGATGACCGAGTAGAACCGGATGTCCACACCTTCGCGAGCGGCACGTTCCCGGGCCTTCGGGTCGGGGCGAACGTTGAATCCAATGATGATCGCGTTGTCGATGGTCGCCAGGTTGACGTCCGACTCCGTGACAGCACCGACACCGCGGTGGATGATGCGGAGCTGCACCGAGTCGTCGACCTCGATCTTGAGCAGCGACTCCTCAAGCGCCTCGACGGCACCGGAGACGTCACCCTTGATGATGAGGTTGAGCGACTCGACCTTGCCCTCTTCGAGTGCACGGGTGAAGTCCTCGAGGCTGATGCGCTTGCGGGACTTGGCGAGCTGAGCGTTGCGCTCCGCTGCTTCACGCTTCTCAGCGATCTGGCGGGCGGTACGGTCATCGTCCGTGACGAGGAAGGTGTCACCGGCGCGAGGCACCGAGGACAGACCCTGCACCTGGACTGGGCGTGACGGCGTCGCGAATTCAACCGCGTCACCGTTCTCGTCGGCCATGGCGCGAACGCGTCCGTAAGCGGTTCCGGCAACGATCGGGTCTCCGACCTTCAGCGTTCCCGACTGGATGAGCACTGTCGCAACAGCACCGCGTCCCTTGTCGAGCTTGGCCTCGATCGCGACGCCGCGGGCGTCCTTGTTTGGGTTGGCACGCATGTCGAGGGCGGCATCTGCGGTGAGCAGCACGGCGTCGACGAGCTTGTCGATGCCGATGTTGTTCCGAGCAGAAACGTCGACGAACATGACGTCTCCGCCGTACTCTTCGGCAACCAGTCCGTATTCGGTGAGCTGCTGGCGCACCTTTTGCGGGTTGGCATCTTCCTTGTCGATCTTGTTCACCGCGACAACGATCGGAACGTTCGCAGCCTGGGCGTGGTTGAGCGCCTCGATCGTCTGCGGCATGATGCCGTCGTCTGCAGCGACCACGAGGATCGCGATGTCGGTGACCTGGGCACCTCGGGCACGCATGGCGGTGAACGCCTCGTGGCCGGGGGTGTCGATGAAGGTGACAGCGCGGTCGACGCCTTCGTGCTCGGCGTGAACCTGGTACGCACCGATGTGCTGGGTGATTCCACCGGCCTCGCCGGCGACGACGTTCGCGTTCCTGATCGCGTCGAGCAGGCGGGTCTTACCGTGGTCGACGTGACCCATGACGGTGACAACGGGAGGACGAGCCTCAAGGTCTTCGTCCGTCTCGTTCTCGAGCTCCTGGTCGAGGTCGATGGAGAAGCCTTCGAGAAGTTCGCGGTCCTCTTCCTCCGGAGAGACGATGAGGATCCGGTAACCCAGTTCTTCACCGAGCACACCGAAGGTCGCCTCGTCGAGGGACTCCGTCGCCGTTGCCATCTCACCGAGGTGGAAGAGAACGGTGACGAGGTTTCCGGGGCTCGCGTCGATCTTGTCGGCGAAGTCCGAAATGGACGCACCGCGGCGCAGACGGACAATGGTGCTTCCGTCGCCACGGGGAACGCTCACGCCGCCGAGCGACGGAGCTTCCCTGAGCTCGAATTCCTGCCTCTTGGCCCGCTTCGACTTGCGTGACTTGCTCTTGCCGCCACCGCGACCGAACGCACCAGCGGTTCCACCGCCGGGGCCACGGCCACGGCCACCGCCACCTGCTGGGCGGTTGGGGCCGAAGTTCGAACCAGGGGTTCCTGGAGCGCCACCGGGGCGCTGGAAGCCACCCGCTGCTGGAGCACCGGGACGCTGGAAGCCACCGCCGGCCGGACGACCCGCGCCGCCGGGGCGCTGGAAGCCACCCGGACGCTGTCCGGGTCCACCGGGACGCGGTGCTCCCGGCCGGGGTGAACCCGGTCGAGGCGCCTGCGGGCGAGGGATGTTGCTGGGGCTCGGAGCAGCCGGGCGCTGGCCCATGCCCTGCGCGCTCGCGAACGGGTTGTTACCCGGACGCGGCGTGGCCGGGCGCTGACCCATGCCCTGCGCGCTCGCGAACGGGTTGTTACCCGGACGCGGTGCACCTGGGCGAGGTCCGCCGGGGCTTGCCTGCTTCGCGTCTGCTGCGGCAGGAGCCGCGGGGGCAGCCGGAGCTTCCTTGGCCTCGGCGGCCGGAGCGGCGGGGGCTTCGGCGGCGGGAGCAACCGGAGCGGCAGGTGCTGCCGGAGCCGGTGCTTCCTTGACCTCGGGGGCCGGAGCCGGAGTGGGTGCAGGCGCCGGAGCAGGGGTCGGGCGCGAGCCCGGCTTGGCTGCTGACTTCGCTGCGGTCTTTGCTGCGGGAGCCGCCGCGGCCGGCTTTGCGCCGTCTGCCTCGAGGGCAGCACGAAGCTTCCGGGCCACCGGGGGCTCGATCGTTGATGAGGGGGACTTGACGAATTCGCCGAGTTCCTTCAGTTTCGCAAGGGCGACCTTGCTGTCGACACCGAGTTCAGATGCGATCTCGTGTACGCGTGGTTTTCCAGCCACAATTCTCCTGTCTGGGTCCACCCAGACAGGGCAGACCGTTAGTTACGGACGGGTCTCATTTCGAGCCGCTCATTAGTTGTCCATTAGCCGTTCAGCCTGTTCTCTCGTACTGAATTTTCTAGTGCTGCCGTGTCGAGCTTCCCGCTCTCGCGAAAGGCACGCCCGAAGGCCCGCCGCTTCACTGCGAGTTGGTAACACTGGATTTGCGGATGCAACCACGCTCCCCGCCCCGGCAACGTCGCGGTGGGGTCCACCACGAGTTTTGAATCCTGGACGACGATCCTCAACAAGGAGGACCTGTCGGCGCGCGTGCGGCATCCGACGCACGTTCTAACGGGTTCCATCCTAGCACCCCCTGTTTGCTACTCGGCCGGGGTTGCCCGGCGCGGTGGAGAGGTCAGTCGTCTTCGAGGATGCTGTCCGGCTGGATGTCGATCTTCGCGCCCGTGAGTTTCGCGGCGAGGCGGGCGTTCTGCCCTTCCTTGCCGATCGCGAGCGAGAGCTGGTAGTCGGGAACGAGGGCACGGACGGCCTTCGTCGACTCGTCGAGAATGAAGGAACTCGTGACCTTTGCCGGCGATAGCGCGTTGGCAACGAAGGTCGCGAGATTGGGCGAGTAGTCGACGATGTCGATTTTCTCTGCACCGAGTTCCTCGGTCACGGCCCTGACCCGGCGTCCGAGCTCTCCGATGCAGGCGCCCTTGGCGTTGACACTCGGGTCGTTCGCGCGAACGGCGATCTTCGTACGATGGCCGGCTTCGCGGGCCAGCGAGACGATCTCGACGACTCCCGATGCGATCTCGGGCACCTCGAGCGCGAAGAGCTTGCGAACGAGCGATGGGTGGGTACGCGAGAGAGTAATCTGCGGTCCCTTCATTCCCTTCGAAACACTCGTGACATAGACACGGATGCGGGCACCGTGACGGTACTCCTCCCCCGGGACCTGTTCCTCCGGGGGCATGATGCCTTCGATGGTTCCGAGGTCGATGTGCACCATGCGCGGGTTGGGGCCCTGCTGCACGACGCCGGCGACGATGTCGCCTTCACGGCCCTTGAACTCACCGAGGATCGCGTCGTCCGCGAGGTCGCGGAGGCGCTGGTTGATGACCTGCTTGGCTGCGAAGGCGGCGATGCGCCCGAAGTCCTCCGGCGTCGACTCGGCCTCACCGATCACGACACCTTCTTCGTCGAGCTCGGGCACGAGGACGGCGACGTGGCCGGTCTTGCGATTGAGCTCGACGCGGACCTCGGGTTCTGCTTCACCGGGTTCGGTCTGGCTCTTCACGTATGCGGTGCGAATGGCCTGTTCGATGATCTCGACGAGCTCATCGAATGGGATCTCTTTTTCCCGCTCCATCATCTTCAGTACGTTGAGATCGATGTCCACCGGGGTACCCCTCTATTCAGCTGCCACCGCCACTTCTGCACTGGCGGATCGATCTACTAACTTACCCGACCCTGCGGGCATCCGTCACCACTTCGCCGTGCCGCCACCCCGCCCTCGTAGGGGTTGCTTCGATGCCGGAAGGGTTCCGGTTCCAGAGCCAGCGAGAACCTTTGGACGCCGATTACAGATTTCTGTGCCCCGAACGGGGAGGATTCCGCGTCAGCGCGCTAGTGTTCCCCCATGGACGCGATCAATGACCTGGTGCTCACCCTCGGCGACGGACTCTGGACCTGGGTTCTGCTCCCGGTGGTTGCGCTGCTCGGGCTGTACTTCACGGTGCGCACCGGAGTCGTCCAGTTTCGCCTGATCCCGGAGATGTTCCGGACCCTGACCAACAAGACTCCCCTTGACGATGACGGCAAGGCCCAGTCGGTGTCTGCGTTCCAGGCGTTCACCATCTCGGCGGCCTCCCGTGTGGGTGTCGGCAACATCGCCGGCGTCGGTACCGCGATCGCGATCGGCGGCCCGGGAGCTGTGTTCTGGATGTGGACCATGGCCTTCGTCGGCGGCGCATCGAGCTTTGTCGAATCCACCCTTGGCCAGCTGTACAAGACCAAGGACAAAGACGGCTTCCGCGGCGGCCCGGCCTATTACATGGAGCGGGGTCTCGGAGCCCGCTGGATGGGCATCATCTTCGCTGTCGTCCTGATCTGCTGCTTCCCGTTCGCTTTCAGTTCTCTTCAGGCCAACACGATCAGCGCGACCGTCGTGAGCACCGTCGGTGTCGACATCCCGTGGCTGCCCTGGGTCGTCGGACTCGCGCTCGCGTTCCTCACCGGCCTCGTCGTGTTCGGCGGGGTGCGCAGGATCGCCTCGGTCACTCAGGCGATCGTCCCCCTCATGGCGCTGCTGTACCTGCTCGTCGGTCTGCTCATCGTCGGCATGAACATCACCGAGGTTCCCCGCGTGTTCGGCGAGATCTACGCCGGTGCGTTCGGGTTCCAGCAGATCGCCGGAGGCGCGATCGGAACGATCATCCTGCAGGGCGTCAAGCGCGGCATGTTCTCGAACGAAGCCGGCCTCGGTTCTGCTCCGAACGCCGGAGCATCCGCCGCGGTCACCCACCCGGTCAAGCAAGGTCTGGTCCAGACCCTCGGCGTCTACTTCGACACCTTCCTCATCTGCTCGATCACCGCGTTCATCATCCTCGTGTCAACGCCTGACCTCGCCAACGCTGAACGGGGTATCGGCCTCACCTTCGACGCGGTCACCGGCCAACTCGGTACGTGGTCCGGCGTCCTGCTCAGTGTGATCGTGTTCCTGCTCGCGTTCAGTTCGATCCTCGGCAACTACTACTACGGCGAGTCGAACATCGAGTTCATCACCACCAAGCGCATCTGGCTGACCACCTATCGCGTGTTCGCGGTCTTCGCGGTGCTCGCGGGTTCGGTGCTCGCTGCCGACCTCGTCTGGAACACCGCCGACGGCCTGATGGGCATCATGGCCCTCGTGAACCTCACCGCCATCGGGCTGCTCGGTACCGTGGCCTTCAAGCTCCTCAAGGACTACTCGGAGCAGCGGTCGCGCGGGCTCGACCCGGTCTTTACGCGCGATCGTCTGCCTGAGCTGCGCAACGTCGAGTGCTGGGCGGATGAGCGAAGCGTGACCGGCTCGGTTCCGGTTGTGCGCCCGAAGGCAGCGCGAGCTCGCCGGTAGTCTTCACCGCAATCGATCGGTCCGAAAGGGTCGCCCACGCCAGGGCGGGTTCAAGGAAGTGACGCAACACCCTGATCTCAGGGAGTTGCTATGGCTGGTCGTCCGGCGGTGCCGATCGA